>WGMP01000059.1 GCA_016124975.1 Phycisphaera sp.
GGGAGCCGCCGCAGCGGCGACCGCTCAAGTCACGCGCCGTTCCCGCCAGAGGGAGCCGCCGCAGCGGCGACCGCTCAAGTCACGCGCCGTTCCCGCCAGAGGGAGCCGCCGCAGCGGCGACCGCTCAATCCTCGCGGCCGCAGCCGCGACCGCTCAAACTACGGCTTCGCAATGCGATGCCCGCACTTCTTGCAGGTCGACAGCACCGGGTCGGCCCAGAACTCCTCCATCGCCTGCGCGAAGTGCTTCACGATGTCCTTGCAGTCGAAGACCTTGTCGTAGACGAGCGTGTTGCACTTCTCGCAGAAGAAGATGAGGTGCTCGGGCTCGCCCTCGGGGCGACGGCGCTCGACCACGAGGCCGAGCGTGTCGGGCCCGCGCTGCGGCGAGTGCGGCACATTTGGCGGGATGAAGAAGACCTCGCCCTCGCGGATCCTGTGGACCTTGACCACGCCGTCCTCGATCGTCTTCACATGCACATCGCCCTTCAGCTGGATGAAGAACTCCTCGCTGTCGACCTGGTGGAAGTCGTTGCGCGCGTTCGGGCCCTTGATGATCATCACGAAGAAGTCGCGGCCCGAGTAGAGGTACTCGTTGCCGACGGGCGGCTTGAAGTGCCCGCTGTTCTCGGCGACCCAGTCGAGGAGGTTGAACGGCGCCATCACCGAGCCGTCGGCCATGAAGCCGTTCGGCTCGCCGGGCGTGTCGGGGATCGACTGGAAGCGCGAGACGACGCCAGGCTTCTGCGGCGCCGAAGAGTCGGAAGTGCTCGGGGTCATGGAGGAATCCTACTGCGGACGCCCGATCGATTACCATCGCCGCCCGATGGCTATCGGCGAAAGCAGGCAGAACCGCATCCCGTTCTCGCGCTCGCTCGCGGGAAAGCTGCTTCTTCTCGGCGTGCTTCCCGGCGCGCTTCTGATGGCGGGCATCATCGCGTGGGGCGCGGCGGACAAGTTCGCGCACCTCGAGCGCGCGGCGCAGGACGAGCTGCTGCGCGAGGCCTACCTCGCTGCGGCGCGCATCGAGGAGTCGAACGCGCTCGCGATCGCGGCCGCGCGCACGCTGGCGGCGCAGCAGACGGGCGGGCTCTTCGGCGAGCGGAGGCTGTCGGTCGAGACGCTGAAGGCGCAGGTCGCGGCGGACCCGAACATCACGGCGGCCTCGATCGCCTACGAGCCGAACGCGGACGGGCGCGACGCAGCGTCGGTGTCGGGCGACGGCGCTCTTCCCGCGGAATGGATGGACTCGGGCGGCCGCTTCATCCCGTATGTCTTCCGCGACTGGACCAAGGGCAACGCGATCGCGATGAAGCCGCTCGTCGACTACGAGACGGGCCTCTACTACGAGGGCGTGCGCCGCGCGTTCGCGGAGTCGGGCCGCGCGCAGACGCTTGTCACCGAGCCCTATCTCTACGACGGCCAGCTGATCGTCGAGCAGTCGCACCCGATCGTGATCGACGGGAAGTTCAAGGGCGTGTGCTGCACCGACCGCAGCCTCGCGGCGATCGAGGCGCTCGTGCGCGGATGCGCCGCGGCGGTCGGCGCGGATGCGTTCCTCGTCTCCTCGCGCGGCCGCTTCATCGTCGCGACCACCGATGCGCCGATCGACGCGGCGACGATGGATTCCGCGGGCTCCGACGCGCTGCGCACGCGCGCCGTGTCCGACACGCGCTTCGGCGAGATGCTCTCGCCCTTCCTGCGCGAGTCCGATCGCGACGGATTCCTGCGGGAATCGGCCTCGCCCGATGGAGGCGAGGCGCTCCTCGCGGCGGGCGTGCGCATCGAGAGCGGCGGCTGGACGCTCGTCCTCACCAAGCCGCGCGCGGTGGTGTTTGCGGCGATCCGCGCGGAGATGTGGCGCAACGGCGCCGTCTTCGTGGGCGGCGTGGGCATCGCGTGCGCGCTCGTCCTCTTCACCGCCGTGCGCACGGGCAAGCGCCTGCGCACGGCGGCGCTCGCGGCGGACCGCATCGCGGGCGGCGACCTCTCGTTCGACATCCCGCCGTGCGGCGCCGACGACGAGGCGGGCGTCCTCACGCGAAGCCTGCAGCGCATGCAGGCGAACCTGAACGCGCTGCTCGGCGGAATTCGCACCGCCGGCGTGACGCTCGACTCGAGCGCGCTCGAGCTCGGCGCCACGAGCCGCGAGCAGGCGGCGATGGCGCACGGATTCGGCGAGTCGACGGCGCAGATCGCGGCCGCGACGCAAGAGATCAGCGCGACGGGCTCCGAGCTCGCGACGACGATGAGCGCGGTCGAGCGCGCGGTCGAGCGCACCGCGGGGCTTGCGTCTGGCACGCGCGAGAACCTCGTCGCGGTCGATGGGACGATCCGCGAGCTCGCCGACGCCACGCAGTCGATCGCCGCGAAGCTCGCCGCGATCAGCGAGCGCGCGTCGTCGATCAACGGCGTGGTGACCACGATCGCGAAGGTCGCCGACCAGACGAACCTCCTCTCCGTGAACGCCGCGATCGAGGCCGAGAAGGCGGGTGAGCAGGGGCGCGGCTTCCTCGTGGTCGCGCGCGAGATCCGCCGACTCGCCGACCAGACCGCTGGCGCAACGCTCGACATCGAGGCGATGGTGCGCGAGATGCAGGCCGCCGTCGGCGCGGGCGTGATGGAGATGGACCGCTTCTCCGAGAAGGTGCGCCGCGGCGTCGAGGAGGTCGTGGCGTCGAGCCGTCAGATGACGGAGATCATCGGCGAGGTGCAGGCGAGCGCAGACCGCTACCGCACGGTCGCCTCGGGCATGCAGAGCCAGTCGCAGGGCGCGTCCACGATCTCGCAGTCGATGGAGGCGCTGGTCGCGGCCGCGCGCCGCACGGTCGAGAGCGCCGACGAGTTCGGCCGCACCGCCGCGGAACTCCGCCGCGCGAGCCAGACGCTCCGCGAGAGCGTCGGCGCGTTCAGGCTGAAGTGAGCCCCGTCGTCTGCCGCTCGCGCCCGCACTCGGGGCAGTGCGGGGCGTCGGCGGGCTGCGCATGCAGGTCGTAGCCGCACTTCGGGCAGCGGTCGTCGCGCAGCATGATCGAGACGAAGAGTCCGCACGCCGCGCAGGTGTGGTCACCGGGCGCGATCTGCGACTTCAGCGCGCAGCGCGGGCAGGTCCAGTCGAGGCGGTTGATGGGTTCGTCCGCGACGACCCGTCCCCTGTTGATGCGCATGACGACGAGCGACGCGACGAGCGCGGCCGCCGACGAGACGACGAGCGCGATGTTGACCTGGCGGAGGAAGGGATCCTCCCAGACCTGGAAGGAGCCGATCGAGGCGAGCGCCTGATAGGCGTTGAGGCCGCCGAGGCACGCGGCCGACGCGATGGCGAACCGTCCGATCCAGCGGAGCGGACCCTGGACGCGCGAGATGCCGAGCACCGACGCGATTCCGCAGGGAATCGACACGCTCGCGGCCGCGATGCACACGAGCCAGCGGGTGCTCCTCGTCTGGAACGGCTGGTTGAATCCACCGGCGGCCGCGCGCATGTCGTCGATGATCTCGATCGCGCCGAGCACGCACCAGAGCCCCGCCGCGGCGACCCCGACGAGGCCGACGAGGGCGCCGATCCTCGTGCGGCCGGGAATCGGCGCGAAGCGGTCGGTCGAGGGTGCGCGGAGACCGAACGCGGACATGGCCATCATCACGGCTCCGCCGAGGAGGACGAATCCGAGCGTGAGCGAGAGCTCGATCCCGCGCCCGCGGGAGACCACGGCCGTGGCGAACCCAGCAGCCAAGGCCACCAGCGCACCGACGATGGCGATCCACTCCGCGCGCGCCAGCGCTCGCTCCTGCCTGCGCCGATGCCGCATCGCGAGCGTCGCCACGAAGATCGCGGGGTTCCCGAGCCAGAGCCAGACCCACAGCCACTCGAGCGTCCAGAGCGGGCTGACGCCCATGCTGAGCCAGATCGCGCCGACGACGAGCGTCGCGCCGAGGAGCCAGTGGGCGATCAGCGTGCGCTGCAGGAGGTCCGTGCGCTGGCCCGCGTCGCCCGGGACGCATGGGACGACGAGGCCGATCGCGACCGCCAGCGTGAACGCCGTGCCGACGATGCGCCACGAGACGGTGCTTCCCGCGAAGATCGAGTAGATCGAGAGCACGGCCGCGATGCCGAGGACGACGAGCATCAGGCGGAGGACGATCTGTCTGCTCATCGTGGCTCCTCTTCAGGTGCGTGGGTCGCGGCGCTCGGGGGGCGCGGCATCACCGCCGCCCGGTGCCGTGCCGTCCGCGGCGCAGTCCGCGGCGTCGTCCGTCGGCGCGCCCTCGCAGCACCCCGACTCGCGGTCGGCCTCGGCGCGCTCGATCAGCCCGCAGAGATAGTCGACCGAGCCGCGCTTCTCGAGGAACTCCGCGAACCGCGCGAGCGCGACCGGGTTCGCCAGGGTCGATGCGAGCGGCGAGAAGAAGTGGATCACCGCCGCGCCGAGGCCGTTGAGCGGCCGCGACATCTCGAGGAACGCAAGCGCGGGCCCCGCGAGGCGCCTGCGCGCGACCTCCGCCGCGAGGCGCTCGAGGACGGCGCGCTGCTCGGGCGACGGCTCGCAGGGCTTTCCGTCGTCGAGGGCGAAGGCGTTGCGGAGGAAATCCTTCACGGCGCTACCTTATCCGCATGTCCGCGCCAAATCACCCCTCGGGCCACGCTTCTCCCGCCATCGATCCCTCGCGCCTCCGCTACATCCTCGCGACCGACTGCGGCTCGACGACGACGAAGGCGATCCTCGTGGAGAAGGTCGGCGACGGCTGGCGCCAGACGCGGCGCGCCGAAGCGCCGACGACGGTCGAGGAACCGTTCGCGGATGTCACGATCGGCGTGTCGAACTCGCTCACAGAGATCGGCGAGCTCGCCGGGCGCCGCTTCATCGCCGACGACGGCACGATCATCCGCCGCAAGGACGAGAACGACCCCGACGGCTGCGACATCTACATCTCGACCTCGTCCGCGGGCGGCGGGCTGCAGATGGTGGTCGCGGGCGTGGTCGCGCAGATGACCGCCGCGAGCGCCAAGCGCGCGGCGCTCGGCGCGGGCGCGATCGTGATGGACACCATCGCCTCGAACGACAAGCGCAAGCCGCACGAGCGCATCCAGCGGATCCGCGAGCTTCGCCCCGACATGGTCTTGATCTCGGGCGGCACCGACGGCGGCAACGTGCAGCAGGTCGTGCAGATCGCCGAGCAGATCGCGCCCGCGAAGCCGCGTCCGCGCTTCGGCGGCGAGTACGAGCTTCCCGTGATCTATGCGGGCAACAAGGACGCATCGGCGCAGGTGCGCGGGATCTTCGGCAAGGGCTTCGACCTCGCCGTCGTCGACAACCTTCGCCCCACGCTCGAGGAGGAGAACCTCGGCCCCGCGCGCGACAAGATCCACGATGTGTTCCTCGAGCATGTGATGGCGCACGCACCCGGCTACGACAAGCTGATCTCGTGGAGCGACGCGCCCATCATGCCGACGCCGGGCGCCGTCGGCGACATCCTGCAGCGGATCGCCGCGCGCGACCGCCTGAACGCCGTGTGCGTCGACATCGGCGGCGCGACGACCGATGTCTTCAGCGTGTTCGACGGCACCTTCAACCGCACGGTGAGCGCGAACCTCGGCATGAGCTACTCGATCTCGAATGTCTGCGCCGAGGCGGGGCTCGATCAGGTGCTGCGCTGGGTGCACATCGACATGGACGAGCGCGAGCTGAGGAACCGCGTCAAGAACAAGATGATCCGTCCGACGACGATCCCGCAGTCCGCGGAGGCGCTCGTGTTCGAGCAGGCGGTCGCCCGCGAGGCGCTGCGGCTTGCGTACGCGCAGCACAAGGAGTTCGCCACGACCTTGAAGGGCGTGCAGCAGCAGCGCACCGTCGGCGACGTGTTCTCGCAGCAGGCGAGCGGCCAGACGATCGTCGACGACATGAAGCTCGACCTCCTCGTCGCGTCGGGCGGCGTCCTCTCCCACGCTCCCAAGATGGAGCAGACCGCGGCGATGCTCGTCGACAGCTTCGAGCCGCAGGGATTCACGCAGCTTGCGAAGGACTCGATCTTCATGATGCCGCACCTCGGCGTCCTCGCGAGCGTGCATCCCGTGGCGGCGATGGAGGTCTTTGAGCGCGACTGCCTCGTGCGCCTCGGCTGGTCGGTCGCCGCGAAGGGCGAGGGGAAGTGGGGCAGGAAGTGCTTCTCGTACCGCGTGTCGGGCGCCGTGAACGCCTCGGGCGAGCTTGCCTGCGGCGATGTGGCGCTCGTGCGCGTCGGGCCGGAGCAGGAGGTCGAGGTCACGGTCGAGCCCGCGAAGGAGTTCGACCTCGGCGCGGGTGCGGGCAAGGCCGTCACGCGGCGCGTGAAGGGCGGCACCGTCGGCATCCTCTTCGACGCGCGCGGCCGACCGCTGACCCTGCCCGAGAGCGAGGCCGACCGCCGTTCGGCGGTCGCGCGCTGGGCGAAGGTGTGGGAGAGCGCGTCGTGAGGCGTCGGCCGCGCGCCCTTCGAGCGTGCGCCCGGCCCAAGTGTCCAAAAGAATTCCGCAGATTCGCTCTTGTGGTCCGGCATCCACCGCGTCGCAAGGCGTAGAAACGCGACCATGCGTCGCGTATCCCCGGTCGCCATCTCGCTTCTCTCAATCTCATGCGCCGCGTCTTCCGTCGTGGCCGACGGCGGTGTCATTGCGGTCGCGTGGGGGACGAACGGTTTCGTGCATCCGCGTGAGGGATTCCGCAACGCCGTCTCGGTCTCGGCAGGTGGAAACCACACAGCGATCGTCCGTGCCGACGGGTCCTTCTCGCAGATCGGGGTCAACAACCTCGGACAGGTGTCTGTGCCGGCCGACATCACCCGGCTCGCCAAGATCGATCTCGGCATCACATTCATCGCGGGAGTGCTGCCGAACGGCACGGTGCGGGTGTGGGGAACGGGCACCGTGCCATCGATCACGCTGCCGCCCGACCTTGGCCCGGTGAGCCAGATGGCCGCGGGCGGTTCGCATCTCCTCGTCATCACCACCGCTGGCGTGCTGCGCGCGTTCGGCGCAAGCAGCCAGGGGCAGATCGCGGTGCCCGCCGATGTGGTCAACGGGGCGCAGTCGGCCTCGGCTGGCGAGGTCCATTCGCTCGCGGTGCGTGCCGACGGCACGGTTCGGTGCTGGGGTTCGAACACCTACGGACAGAGCAGCGCGCCGCCGTTCGCGGGCGCGGTGACCATCGCGAAGGCGGGCCTCTACCACAACCTCGCGCGACGAACGAACGGCTCCGTGGTGTGCTGGGGCGAGAACAGCTTCGGTCAGTGCCTGGTCCCGCCGAAGCTCGGCGAGGTCATCCAGCTCGCGGGCGGCGCCAAGCACTCGGTCGCGCTGCGCGCCGACGGCACGGTTCGGTGCTGGGGAGCGAACATCGAGGGGCAGCTCCAGATTCCCGCGGACATCGGCACCATCGCCGCCATCGATTGCGGCGCAAACCACACCGTGGCGCTGCGCACCGACGGCACGGTCGTCGCATGGGGCGACACATTCGCCTGGCAGACGCAGACGCCGAACGATGTCGGGGCGCTTCGCTCGATTTCGTTCGGTGGAAACCACGCGGCGTTCGTCAGCACCGAAGGCGCGCTGGTGATGGTTGGCGACAACACGATGGGACAGTCGACTCCGCCGGCGAATCTCGGGCTGGTGAGCGCCGCACGCTGCGGGCTCGACTTCACCGCGGTGCTGACCACGGAGGGCGTGGTGGCGTGTTTCGGCGACAACTCGCAGGGACAGTGCAATGTTCCTGGGACGCTCGGGCCCGTCCTTGAGATCGCGGCAGGCCGGGCGCATGTGATCGCACGGCGGCCTGACGGCACGGTCGTCGGCTGGGGATCAGCTGCAGGATCGGCTCCCAGCAATCTCGGGGCCGTGCAGTCGATCGCGGCAGGAGGTGGGTCGAGCGCGGCCATCGCGCTCAGTGGCTCCGTCCGCGTCTGGTCTTCCCCGACGAACTCGTCGACGCTCCTCCCGCCCTCGACTGGATCGTGGTCGAAGATCGCGATCGGCACGGTCGGAAGCACCCCCGCGAGCTTCACTCGGTGGCTGGCTCTCCGATCGGACGGCATGCAGATCCACAACCCGGACTCCATATTCGGCCTCGTGATCCCTGAAGAGGCGTATCCAGCGGTCGATATCGCAGTGGGGCGGCGCGGCTTCCTTGTACTGCGCAGCGACGGGCAACTGTTTCCCGTCCTTCTGAACCCGACGGCCGACTCCTCGAAGGCGCCGGGCCCTACCTCCGGGGTGACCGCGGTCTTCGCGGGCGAGCAGCAGTTTGCGCTGCTGCGGAACGAGCTCGGTGACCTCGATGGCGATGGCCAGGTCGGCTCGCCCGACCTCGCGATCCTGCTCTCCGCATGGGGAACGGGCGGCTCGCCTGCGGACCTCAATGGGAGCGGAGAGGTCTCGTCGGCGGATCTCGCGATCCTGCTCGCCGCGTGGACGCCGTCATGACTCGTCATGACTCGTCATGAGCCGTCACGATCCGTCATGATCCACCTCGCCCGCTCATCTGCTACCTTCTCCCCCCATGGCGAAGGCCTATACGCCAGGTCTCAAAGTGTCCGCGCGCGCGAACTACAAGGCGCGCAGGCTGCTCCCCGTCCACGGTGAAGTCCTCGTGAAGGTCGGCGACCTCGTGAAGGCGCGCGATGTGGTGGCGCGGACCTACATCGAGGGCGACGTGACCCCCGTTGCGGTCGCCGCGCAGCTCTCGGCGCAGGCGTCGGATGTGCCGGGCCTGATGCTCGTGAAGCAGGGCGACGCCGTGACCGCGGGGCAGCCCCTCGCGCGCTCGAAGGGCATCTTCGGCTTCGGCAAGAAGGAACTTCCCTCGCCCGCGGCGGGCACGGTCGAATCGATCAGCGCGACGACGGGGCAGGTGATCCTGCGCGGGGCGCCGCTCCCCGTCGAGGTCAAGGCCTATGTCGACGGCCGCGTGGTCGAGGTCTTCGCGGGCGAAGGCGCCCTCATCGAGACGGAAGCCGCGTTCGTGCAGGGGATCTTCGGCGTCGGCGGCGAGACGGTCGGGCCGATCCGCGCCGCGTGCGCGCGCCACGACGAGATCCTCGACGCGTCGCACATCAAGCCCGACATGCGCGGGGCGATTGTCCTCGGCGGGGCGCGCGTGACCGCGGCCGCGGTGAAGGCCGCACAGGCCGCGGGCGTTGCGGGAATCGTCGCGGGCGGCATCGACGACTCCGACCTGCGCGCGATCCTCGGCTACGACCTCGGCGTCGCCATCACGGGCACCGAGAAGATCGGCCTGACCATCCTCGTGACCGAGGGCTTCGGCGACATCGCCATGGCGGAGCGCACCTTCGCGCTCCTCAAGGGCTTCGAGGGCCGCGAGGCGAGCGTGAACGGTGCGACGCAGATCCGCGCGGGCGTGATGCGCCCCGAGGTCGTCGTCGCGCGCCGGGCGGGCGACCCCGAGCCCGCGCAGGGCG
The DNA here is from genome assembly GCA_016124975.1 of Phycisphaera sp. GTDB lineage: Bacteria > Planctomycetota > Phycisphaerae > Phycisphaerales > SM1A02 > QWPT01. Next base: position 9,444 of record WGMP01000059.1, read on the forward strand.
CGCGCCCTGAGGAGGGTGCGCTTGAGCTCGGCACGCAGGTGCGGCTGATCCGCGATCCGTACTTCGGGCTTCTCGGCACGGTGTCGGCGCTTCCGAGCGAGCCCGCGGTGCTTGGGTCTGGCTCGAAGGCACGAGTGCTCGAGGTCAAGCTCGGCGACGGCCGCAGCGTGACGGTGCCGAGGGCGAACATCGAGCTGATCGAGACCTGACCTGAGAGAGAACGAGAGACCGAGGACAGAGTCGAGAGACGGTCGGCTGCGCCGCACGGCGCAAGGGCGAGGTGCGCAGTCCTTCCTCCCCCGCCGGCCGCGACGCCAAGGAGGCTTCTGATGCTGAGAATCTGGCGTGTGCCCGCGATGCTTGCGGCCCTTCTCGCCCTGACGGCGACTGCGCCGTTCGCGGCGCTTCCTCCCGATCCTGCGGATGTCTCGGCGGTGGACCGCCCTGGCGACGGCGGCGCGGCCGTGTTCGTGCGATGGCGCGTGCCCGCGCCCGACGAGACGGCGCGGGCGATCGTCGAGCGCTCGCGCACCGTGGCGGAGGCCACGCGCGACGGCGCCGCGGACGAACCGTGGATCCTGGTCGCCGAGGTCGATCCGCTGGCGGGCGCAGGCGACGGGTACCTCGTCTCCGGCCTTCCCAACAGCAAGGGCGACCGCCACGCCTCGGACGAGATCGTCTTCCGCGTCGCCTTCATCGGGACCGACGGCGAGCGGACGCCCGCCATCGAGGCAGCGCCCGTGGTGGCGCGCGCGAACGCGTTCCTCCTCGACAAGATCCCGCTGGCGATCGTCTGCGTGATCGTGTCGGCGGCCGTGCTGGCGTGGATTCTCCTTGCGCGCGCGGGCTGGTCGGTCAAGATCCGCCGCATCGCCGCGCTCGAGGCGATCGACGAGGCCGTCGGCCGCGCCACCGAGATGGGCCGCTCGGTCCTCTTCGTGCCCGGCATCCAGGACATGAACGACATCCAGACCGTCGCGGGCGTGACGATCCTCGGCCGCGTGGCCAAGACGGCCGCCGAGTACGACGCGAAGCTCGAGGTCCCCACCTCGCGCTCGATCGTGATGACCGCCGCGCGCGAGACCGTGCAGTCGGCGCACTTCGCGGCGGGCCGCCCCGAGACCTACGACGAGTCGTCGATCCGCTACATCACGGACGAGCAGTTCGGCTACGTGGCGTATGTCGCGGGCCGCATGGTCCGTGAGAAGCCCGCAGCGTGCTTCTACATGGGCGCCTTCTACGCCGAGAGCCTCGTGCTCGCCGAGAACGGCAACGCGATCGGCGCCATCCAGGTCGCGGGCACAGCGGAGGCCTCGCAGCTTCCGTTCTTCGTGGCGGCGTGCGACTACACGCTGATCGGCGAGGAGTTCTACGCCGCGAGCGCCTATCTCTCGGGCGAGCGCGACCAGCTCGGCTCGATCAAGGGGCAGGACCTCGGCAAGCTCTTCGCGGCGGCCGCGATCGTGGTTGGTGCCGTCCTCGCGACCCTCGCTTCGCTCTCGCCTTCCGGCCCTATGGCCGGCGCCAGCACGGCGTTCCGCGCATTCTTCGGAGGCTGACGCATGATGCGACGCACGATCCCGATGCTCATCCTCGCCTCGGCGGGGCTCCTCCTCATCGTGGCGAAGTTCTCGCCGTTCACGGTCAGCTGGCAGGAGACCGTCCTCGGCTGGTTCAACATCCTCGCCGCAGTGGCGTTCGTCCTCGGCGCAGGCAACCTGCTCGCGGTCAACCTCGAGCAGATCTCCTCGCGCCGCCCCGGATGGGCCTACGCGGCGATCACGCTCTTCGCGTTCGCCGTGACGCTCGTCGTCGGCATGTTCAAGGTGGGGGCTGTGCCGAACGGCATGCACCCCGACATCCACCTCGCGGGCGCCCACGACGTGCCGCAGGCGCCGTTCGGGTGGATCTACGACTACATGCTGGTGCCGCTCACCTCGACCATGTTCGCGATGCTCGCGTTCTATGTGGCGAGCGCCGCGTTCCGCGCCTTCCGCGCCAAGAACATCGAGGCGATCCTCCTCCTTGGCACGGCGTTCATCATCCTGCTCTCGCAGACGGCCGCGGGCATGTTCCTCACGGGCTGGATCCCGGAGGACAGCGTGTTCTCGTTCCTCCGCCTCGACGTGATGAAGCGCGGCATCACGGAGCACATCCAGACCGCAGGCATGCGCGCCATCACCATCGGCATCGCCCTCGGCGTGGCTGCGACCAGCCTCCGCCTCATCTTCGGCATCGACAAGAGCTACCTCTCGAAGACCTGACGGGGCCACCATGACCACCAAGAACACAGAACAGAACCCTGGCGGCATGCGCGGATTCTTCGTCCGGCTCGGCGGGCTCGACCGTCGCTGGATCTTCCTCGCGATGGGCCTTTCGATCGCGGTGCCGATCCTCCTCAAGCTGCGCTTCCCCGAGGTCCCCGGCCCGATGGCGCGGGCGACCTTCGAGGCGATCGAGTCGCTTCCGAACGGCTCGCGCGTGCTCTTGAGCTTCGACTTCGACCCCGCGAGCAAGGCGGAGCTGCAGCCGATGGCGAACGCGCTCGTCCACCACTGCGCCTCGAAGGGCCACAAGATCGTCTTCATGGCGCTCTGGCCCCTCGGCAAGCAGATGGCGGACCAGGCGATCAAGGAAATCCTCCTCGAGTATCACGGCGACAAGTACGAGTACGGCACCGACTATGTGCAGCTCGGCTTCAAGGCCGGCAACGAGGGCGTGATCAAGGTGCTGACGACGAACATCGCGGAGGCCTACCCGACCGACGCCTCGGGCGCGGCCGTCTCGGGTCTTCCGCTCGTGGCCGATGCGCGCGACCTCGGATCGTTCGGGCTGGTCTCGACCATCTCTGCGGGCTATCCGGGCGCGAAGGAGTGGGTGCAGTACGGCCGCGAGTCGATGAAGCCGGAAGCGCGGCTGACATCGGGGTCGACGGGCGTCCAGGCCAGCCAGCTCTTCCCGTACTACCCCGCGCAGCTCAACGGCCTCCTCGTCGCCGTCAAGGGCGCCGCCGAGTATGAGACGCTGGTGACGGAGAAGTACCCCGTGGACCGCAACTCTGAGCGGCTCGAGCAGGGACGCATCCGCATGGGCCCGCAGCTCGTGGCGCATCTCCTGATGATCGCGCTGATCGTCCTTGGAAACATCGCCATGATCGCCTCGCGCGGTTCGCAGGGAGGTGCACGATGAGTGATGGAAGCCAAGCTGCAAACCAGGGCGGTGCCCGACCCGCGAAGCGCCCGAACACCTTCCTCTGGATCGCCCTCGCCGTCTTCGGCATCGTGGGCCTCTCCCTCAACGCCTTCATGCGGCCCGAGGGCATGGCGAAGCGGCTCTCCGTGGTGACCACGGTCGAGCGCGTCCTCGTCGAGGAAGCCCCGGCCGCCCTCGCACCCGAGGGTTCGCAGCCTGCGGAAGCGGCCGCTGCGCCCACGGCGACCGCGAAGCGCAAGTGGGTCGATCCCGACGACGCGGGACTCGCCGCCGGCACCCTTCGCAGAGTCGAGGGCGTCGATCCGATCTCCTGGGAAACCCGTGAGTCGATCAAGCCTTCCGAGGCCGAGCTTCTTGCCGGGGAGATCAAGCCGGGCGGGCCTGTCCGCATCGAGCCGAGCCCGATCGACTCGCTGGGAATCTGGGTGGCTGCTCTCCTCACGCTCTTCATCCTTTCGTTCGTCTACCGCGACAACCCGTTCTACAAGGTCGCGGAGAGCATCCTCATCGGCGTCTCCGCCGCCTACTGGATGGTCGTCGGCTTCTGGAGCACGATCGTGCCGCAGCTCCTCGGCTCGCTCGCGCCCGAGGTCGTGCGGGCCTACGCCATGCCGTCGCTCCCCGTGTCGAGCACTCCGGGGCTCGACGCGGCGCTTGCCTTCGTGCCGCTTCTCCTCGGCTTCATGCTGCTCTGGCGCCTGGCGCCGAAGGGCGGCTGGATCTCCGTCTGGCCGATCGCATTCGTGATCGGCACGACCGCGGGCATCCGACTCGTCGGTGCGATCGAGGCCGACCTGATGCGGCAGCTGGTCGCCGCCATGAAGCCGCTCGTCGTCTTCGAGAACGGCGTCGGCGCGGCGGGCGAGGCGGTCCGCATGTTCGACTTCTGGGGAACAGTCGGCTCCGTGGTTGGCGTCGTGGGCGTGCTCTCCGTGCTGACCTACTTCTTCTTCTCGGTCGACCACAAGGGCGCCGTCGGCAAGACCGCCCGCGTGGGCATCTGGTTCCTGATGATCAGCTTCGGCAGCGCCTTCGGACTGACCGTGATGGGACGCATCACGCTGCTCCTGCAGCGCTTCGAGTTCCTGTTCACGGACTGGCTGAACATCTGACCGAGCGGTTCGCGCACGACGGACGCCCTCGCCGCCTGCGCATCGCACGGCCCGCCGACCGTTCGGACGGGCCGCGCGATGCGATGTCGGGGCGATGAGGCGCACGGGGCGCGCCGCCGCTCAGCGCCGCCGCCGTGCGACGACCCCCGCGAGGCCAAGGAGCGCGACCGCACCCGCAGGTGCAGGCACGGGCGTCCCCATCAGCGCGAAGTTGTCGAAGCGGATGCTGCCCGTCGAGCCCGTCGCGCCGTCGACGACGATGCGCAGGGCGAGCGGACCCGAGACCGCCGAAGCCGCAGCCGCGAGGTCGAAGGTCTTGAGCTCCCACGCGGTCGTGCTCGGCGTGAAGTCGGCGAGCGCGACCCACGAGAGGCCCTTCCAGTACTCGAGGCGGTTCATCGAGAAGCCCGTGCTCGAGCGCCGCGTCGCGAACTGGAGCATGAGGCTCTCGCCGTTGAACGCCGACAGATCCGCGAAGTCGAACCGCAGCGCCAGGCCGTTGCCCGCCGTGCCCACGATCGCCACGCCGTTGCCGGCCGTCTCCCCGGGCAGCGCGCCGACGAGCGTTCCCTGCATGACGGCCAGCGCGTCGCCGAACGCCGTTGCATCGAGCGTGCCCGAGCCCGTGGATGCCGCCACCAGGCCCGTGCCGACCTCGGGCCCGTTGAGGTTCCACGAACCAACCACATCCGCGTCCGCCTGCAGGGTCGCCGTTCCTGCGAGCGCGGCGGCCGTGAGCGCCGCGAGCGCCCCATGCGCCCGACGCACCCCGCGTGCACCGCGCATTCCCTGCGTGCCGACCTCGCGAGTGCCATCCTTCCGTGCCAATCCGTCGAGGACCATGCCTCTCTCCTTTCCCGGGCGCGTCGCGCCCGTCCTGAGAATTGCGCCGCGCACCCGACCGTCGCGCGAGAGACAGCCTTCCGCGCGCGGAGGCCGCGTGCGGAGGAGCGATCTACCCCGTGGAGCGTGTCGAGCCGAGGAGCGTTGCGCCTGCGGCCACCCGTTGTGGCCAAGGCGAGGCGGAAGATACCCCGCGTTTCCCTCGAATCCTGCATTCGCCGCAGTTCTGCAGGAGTGATTTTTCCGAATTCTCCACGCGTACCATCCGCCCACCGCCGAACGCCGCGCGCGATGCGAAAGCGGGCGCATGCGCTTCGGAAGGACGCGGCCCCGAACCAGCGCGCCTGGCTCGCACGACATTGACTCGCAGAGGAGCACGCCATGGATGAAGCCGCAGCCAACACCGCGTCGCATGATGGAAAGTGGTTCTGGTCGCAGCGTGGCGCCACGATGGGGCCCGTCGATCTCGATGAACTGCGCCGCCTCGCCTCGTCGGGCTCGCTCGGGCCGTCGACCTGGGTGCATGACCCGCGCAGCGCGAGCTGGAAGCAGGCCTCGACCGTCCCCGAGATCATGGAGGTCTTCCCCGCCGCCGCGTCAGGCCCGCCGCCCGATGCGGTTGACGGCGTCGTCTATTGCCAGCGCTGCGGCGCCAAGCACCCTGCAGGCGCCGCGCATTGCTCGGTGTGCAGCCGGCCGTTCGCATCGGCTCCGACCTCGGCGGTTCCGATCAGCCCACGCGTGGCGACCGCCGTCTGTCGTGCGAGCGTTCTCGCCAACAGCTTCGTTCCGTTCCTCTCGATCGTCGCGCCCGCGATCGTCTGGGTGATCGGCGCGCAGAGCGCGGAGATCGTGCGTGAGGCGAAGGGCTCCATCAACTGCCACCTGACGATGCTGCTCGCGACCATCGCCGCAATCGTCGTCGGCATGGTCTGCCTCATCATCCTGATCGGCCCCGTGCTCGCCGTCCTCATCGGGTTCGCGGTGTGGCTCTACGGAATCGTCGTCGGCATCCTCGGCCTCGTGGCGCTCGCACAGGAGAAGCCGTTCGAGTATCCGGGCGCGATTCCGTTCTTCAAGTAGCGTCGGAATCGCCGGCACCGAGCTGGCGTGCGCCCGTTCCAGCAGCCGCGCCCTGCGACACGAGCCTCACTGCAAGCTCGACCGCCGCGCGCATCGATCCTTCGCTCGCCTTGCTCTGCCCCGCGATGCCGAACGCGGTGCCATGGTCGGGGCTCGTGCGCACGATGGGAAGGCCGAGCGTGACATTCACGGCCTTGTCCCATCCGAGGAGCTTCACGGGAATCAGGCCCTGGTCGTGGTACATCGCGACCACGAGGTCCCACGCGCCCGCGGCCGCGTCGATGAAGATCGTGTCGCCCGAGAAGGGACCGTGGACATCGATGCCGCCCGCGCGCGCGAGGTCGATCGCCGGCTTGATGACGCGGATCTCCTCGTCGCCGAAGAGGCCGTTCTCGCCCGCGTGCGGATTGAGCCCGCATACCGCGATCCGCGGGCTCGCGATCCCGAGTTGTCGGCAGAGCTCGTCGCCGAGGACGACCGGCTCGTGCACGCGGCCGATCGTGAGGAGGTTGCGCAGCTCCAGCAGCGGCACATGCGTCGTCGCGAGGACGACCTTGAGCCGCGGCGACACGAAGGCCATGGCCTGCCGCTTGGCGCGGGTGCGCGCCGCGAAGAGCTCGGTGTGGCCGGGCCAGCGGAAGCCCGCGAGCGCCCACGATTCCTTCGAGATCGGCGCCGTGACGATCGCATCGAGCCTGCGCGGGTCGGATGCGGGGCGCATCGCGTCGACGATCGCGTCCTCGACGAAGGTCTTGGACGCGACGCCGCCCGCCTTCGTCGGCTCGTGCGCGCTGCCAAGCGTGCCCGCGACGCCGTAGTCGATCACCGTGAGGTCGCCGAGCACCATGCTGCCGTCGCGCGCATGGTCGATGGATGCGCGGAACCAAGTGGGGTGGACGCGCGCCTGCTCGGCCGCCGCGAGGAGAAGCTCGTTGTCGCCGTAGATCACGAAGCGCGCGGAGCCGCGAACCGCGGCGTCCGCAAGCGCCTTCACGACGACCTCGGGCCCGATGCCGAGCGGGTCGCCCATGGTGATGCCGACGAGTGGCTTGGCCATTGCGGCTAGCGTAGCGGACGAGGCGGCGCGGTAGATTCGCCCGTTTCCCGAGCGAGTGTCGCGAGATGCGCATGGCCGGGGCGGAGTCGACGGCTGACACCACCCGTTCCGCGGACTGAAGTCCACGGGCACCCATGATGTTCGTGTCGCACGATTCAAACCGTCGGAGTCCCCACACTTGATTGTCGTGTCGGACGATCCACACCGTCGGAGTCCCCGGCCAGGGGTGCCCGCATGCTTCAGCATGCGGAACGCGAACCGTCGGAGTCGACGGCTGACACCACCCGTTCCGCGGACTGAA
>WGMP01000036.1 GCA_016124975.1 Phycisphaera sp.
CCCCCCCCCCCCCCCCCCCCCCCCCTGTCAAGGAGCCATCATCAAAAGGGGGAAATCCTGCTCGCGCGTGACCCATATTGATTGATTCCGCGCAGACGACTTGAATGCTCGCCTATCGACGCAACAAGCGCTTGCGAAACGGAGGCCAAGCGAGGCTCGGACGCAGTCCGCGGAGCGGTCTGCTTCCGCCGTCGACGCCGTCGGGCGTCGTCCGCGCCAAAGTGAACGAAAGCGGCGCGCCGAGGCAGAGCCCCAGCGCGCCGCGGGTCGCACATGCTCATGGACGCGGCCCTACTTCGCGCCATTCGCCAGCAGCTCGTCGACCGCGGCGCGGATGGCGTCCTTGTCGGAGGGATGCAGGCCTGCCTTCGCGACCTTGCCGTCCTGGTCGAGGATCGCGACGAAGGGAATGCCTCGGATCCCGAAGTCGGGGTTGAAGACATCCTGCTTTGTGATCGCCATCGTCCAGTTGACCTCCATGTCGGCCATGTAGGCGAGAAGCTCGGACTTCTCCTTCGCGGGGTCGCCCTCGCAGTCGACCTGCGGGCGCTTGCGGTGGGCGACCATGCCCTGCAGGCTCGTGAGGCCGACGATCTCGACCTTGTCCTCGGGGTAGTCCTTTCGCATCTGGGCGATCTGCGGGAAGCTTGCCACGCAGGGCCCACACCAGGTGGCCCAGAAGTCGAGCACCACGACCTTGCCCTTCAGGTCCTCGAGCGTGCTCCACGGCGTGCTGCCGTCCGTGCGGCGCACCCAGTCGAAATCGAGCGGCGGGCAGGCGAAGCCCACCAGTTCGCCGCGGCCGGCGGCGCCCTTCATGTACTTCTGCGCGCGCTCGAGCATCTTCTGCTCGCGGCCCTCGGCGGTCGCGGCGCGCGCGTCGATCGCGCCGAGCACCGTGGCGCGCAGCGCGTCGACCTCGTTCTTGGGAAGCGCCTTGGCGGCGAGGCCCATGTAGCTCTCTGCCGACACGAGGAGCCCGACGGGCGCGTCGGCCGAGAAGACGGCGCCGATCGCGGCGATCGCCGCGGCGTGCTTCTTCAGGCTTTCCTCTGGGCACATCGAGAGGACCTCAAGCGCCATCGCGCCGTCCTCGCCGCGAATCCCTTCCTGGAGCGCGGGGTGCGCGAGGATGCGCTCGGCCATCGCGCCGAGATCGGCGGAATCGCGCATGGCGAGCGCAGCGGACTGGACGGCCGCGCGGAAGCCGGCGGCGGTCGGCTCGGCGGCCTGCTTCGCGCGCAGTTCGATCATCGTCGCGCGTGCCTTCGGCGACATGCCGACGAGCGGATCGATGGCCGCGAGCCGCTCCTCGTCGAGCGTCGCGAGGTCGAGATCGGCAAGCGCCGCGTCGGCCTGCGCCGCGACATCGGCCTGGATCGCCTTCATCTCCTCGGGGGACGGATCGGTGACACTTGCGTACTTCTCGCTGAGCGACTCGAAGAGCTTCGCGACGCGCTGCTGGAGTTCCTCGGCGCTCGGCGGGGTGACGGGCGCCGCGGCGGCTGGCTCCGCCTGCGGCACGGCCGCGGAGAGCGCGAGAGGCGAGAGCGGGAACGACGAGAGCGCGAGCGCGGCGAGCGAGAGCATGGAGATCTCCTGGAGGAGCGTTCACGGTACATCAGGTCGTGCGGTCGCGAAAGTCACTTTGCGGCGGACGCGGCCGCGTCGACGGGAGCCTGCGCCTGCCGCGCGGCTTCCGCAGCGATCCCCGCCCACGCCTTCGCCGCCTCCTCGAGCATCCGCTCGAACGCCATGCGCTCTGCGCGGAGGCGAGCGTCCTCGACAGCCTGCTCGCTCGTCCACGCGCTTGCGACCTGGTCATCCGACGCGCTTCCCTCGGCCGCGCCGTAGCAGAATCCCGTGCGGACATCGAAGAAGGCGATGCTGGCGGTCGAGCCGACGACCGCGTTCCTGGTCGGCGCGAGGCCGAGCGTCAGGAGCCCGAGCGGGCCGATGTCGCGGTCGTCGACGCGAAAGTCGGTGTCGACCGTGTAGAGCGCGAGGATGTCGGCGCGCAGCGTGGCGGCGCCCTCGCGGAGCGCGCCGAGCGCGTCGTCCGAAGGCGGAACGAGGATCGGCGAGAGCCGCGCGACGCCGCGCACCGCGGGCCAGCCCGCGATCGCTGCTGCGTCCGTGTCGCGCTCGAGAACGCCCGCGCCGACAAGCGCGAGCGAGCCGCGGTTGACGCCCGACGAGCCGTGGGACCTGTAGCCACGCGCCTGGACGCGCGCGAAGGCGACGCCCGCGGGCCACTGCGCCGCAGGCAAGACCTGCATGCGCGCCGCGACGGCGGGATCGGCGACGGCGCCATCGGCCGCCTGCGCGCCCTCGCTGGCGAGCGCCATCAGCGGCGCAGGCCCGCCTGGAGTCACATAGTGCGAGGCGCAGCCGCCGAGCAGGAACATCGAGAGGGAGCCCACAAGAGACGCTCTGAGGATTCGGTGACGCTGCATGGATGTCTCGCTCGGAAGTGCACGGCCGTTCGCCGCCCGCACCGTCGCAGGCGGCGAGCGTGCCTCGACGCCCGAGCCGATGCGTGCATTCCCGAAAAAGAAAGCATCCGGCGACGCGGGTCGCCGGATGCGGGACTTTTTCTCTGGAGCGCCCTCGGCATCGCGCGATTCGCTCGCCCGATGCGCGTCTCCACCGCGGGTTCAGTAGCGGTAGTGGTCGGGCTTGTAGGGCCCCTCGACGGGCACGCCGATGTACTCGGCCTGCTTCTTCGAGAGCTTCGTGAGACGGGCGCCGAGCTTCTCGAGGTGGAGGCGCGCGACCTTCTCGTCGAGGTGCTTCGGCAGCGTGGTCACGGTCTTCCCGTAGTGCTTCGAGTTCTTGAAGAGCTCGATCTGCGCCATCACCTGGTTCGTGAAGCTCGCGCTCATCACGAAGCTCGGGTGGCCAGTGGCGCAGCCGAGGTTCAGGAGGCGGCCTTCCGCGAGGATGATGATCGACTTGCCGTCGGCGAAGACCCACTCATCGACCTGCGGCTTGATGTTGACGCGGCGCACGCCCTTCACCTTCGAGAGGCCGAGCATGTCGATCTCGTTGTCGAAGTGGCCGATGTTGCCGACGATCGCCTTGTCCTTCATCTTCTTCATGTGCTCTGCGGTGATGATGTCGCAGTTGCCCGTGGCGGTGACGAAGATGTCGCAGGTCTCGAGGACATCCTCGAGCGTGACGACCTCGTAGCCCTCCATGCACGCCTGCAGCGCGCAGATCGGGTCGACCTCGGCGATCTTCACGCGGCAGCCCTGGCTGCGGAGGCTCTGCGCGGAGCCCTTGCCGACATCGCCGTAGCCGAGGATCAGCGCGGTCTTGCCCGCGAGCATGACGTCGGTCGCGCGCATGATGCCGTCGACGAGCGAGTGGCGGCAGCCGTAGAGGTTGTCGAACTTCGACTTGGTGACGGCGTCGTTGACATTGATCGCGGGGAAGAGGAGCTGGCCGAGCTCCTGCATCTGGTAGAGACGGTGCACGCCCGTGGTCGTCTCCTCGCTGACGCCCTTGATGTTCGGGACGATGCGCGCGAACAGGCCGTTGTTGTCGCGGATGAGGTCCGACAGCAGGTTGAGGATGACCTTGTACTCCTCGACATCGCCCGGCTTCGCGGCGGGAACCTTGCCCGCCTTCTCGAAGGCGAGGCCCTTGTGGACGAGGAGCGTGAGGTCGCCGCCGTCGTCGAGGATCAGGTTCGGTCCCTGGCCGTCCGGCCAGTTCATGCACTGGTAGGTGCACCACCAGTACTCAGGCAGCGTCTCGCCCTTCCACGCGAAGACGGGGATTCCCTTCGGATTCTCAGGCGTGCCGCCCTTGCCGATCGCGACCGCCGCGGCTGCGTGGTCCTGCGTCGAGAAGATGTTGCACGAGGCCCAGCGCACCTCTGCGCCGAGCTCGACGAGCGTCTCGATGAGGACGGCCGTCTGAATCGTCATGTGGAGCGAGCCTGAGATGCGCGCGCCCTTGAGCGGCTTGCGGCCCTTGTACTCGGCGCGCAGCGCCATGAGGCCCGGCATCTCGTGCTCGGCGAGTTCGATCTCCTTGCGGCCGAAGCGCACGGTCTCGGCGTCAACCGACCTCACCTTGTAGGGCGGGTTCGAGAGGAGGACGAGACCCGTGTCCATGAAGGTCTTCGCGGCGGTCTCGTTCGCTGCGGGCTTCGTCTTGGTCGAGGAGGACTTCTTCATGGTCGGAGTGGAGCTCGGCATGTGTGTCTCGGAAAGCGTTTGCGTTGGCCCTTCCTGGGGCGCGGTCTCTGCCGCGGGTCCGCCGACGATCGGCAGGCCACGGCCTTTCATCCTTATATGCGGATGAACGGGAGGATAGCCGCCGCACGCGTGGGGATCAAGGGACGGGAGCCGGAGTTTTGCCCCTGGCGCAGCCCTCCGAAGAGCGAGGCCGCGCTATCTTTGGCGCATGCTGCATCGAACCCTGCTTGCCTGCGCCTTCGCGGCGCTCGTCACCCTCGCCGCTGCGTCCGCCCCCGTCGGTCCCGCCGCCCCCGCGGCCCCCGAGGCGGCGTCCGACTACTCGGGAGATCCCTTCCCGCTCGACACCTGCCCCGTCGCGGGCGAGAAACTCGGGAAGGACGCCGTCACGGTCGTCCTCGAGGGGATGAAGGACACGAAGCTGAACGGCACGCAGGTGAAGTTCTGCTGCGCGAAGTGCGCGGAGGCTTTCAAGGCCGACCCCGCGAAGTACACGAGCAAGATGAACGAGGCGATCGTGAAGGCCGCGGGCGAGTACCCGATCAAGGCCTGCATCGTGATGACGGACGAGGTCGTCGACGCGGACGCGAAGATCGTCGTCCACCACAACCGCGTCTACCGCCTCTGCTGCAAGAAGTGCGTCACACGCTTCGAGCGCGACCCCGCGAAGTATGTGAAGGAGTTCGAGGCCCGCGTCGTCGAGGCGCAGAAGCCCGCCTACAAGGCGACCGCCTGCCCCGTGAGCGGCAAGCCCCTCGGCGATGGCGCGGTCGACCTGGTGCTGAAGGACCGCCTCGTGCGCGTCTGCTGCCCCGGCTGCGTCGGCCCCGTCAAGGCCGACCCCGCGGCCGCGTTTGCCAAGATCGACGCGGCGAAGTGAACGCGCGCCGCGCCCGCTCCGAGTGAGCGGCGCCATCGCAAGCACGCCACACGGCCCCGCCTCGCGCGGGGCCGTTTGATTGGACGGACTGCGTTGCGGCGCTACTTGACGAGCCGCGCGACGAAGAGCCCTGGGCCCTTCGACTCGATCGCGGGGCGGAGCGGGCGATAGAGCGAGGGCGTGAGCTTCGCGGCGGACGCGAGGGCCCGCATGTCGTCCTCGGCGAAGCCGAGGTGCTCGTGGCCCATGGTGGTGCGGTACTCGCTGCGCGCGTGCGCCACCATGTCGATCACGATCACGACGCCGTCCTTCGCGAGCGCCTTGCGCGCGGCCGCCAGCACCTCTGCGGGCGCAGGCACATGGTGGAGGACAAGCGACAGCACGCACGCGTTGAACTCGCCCGCCTTCGCGGGAAGATCGACGAGGTCGCCGCGGCGCACCTCGACGTTCGCGAACTCGCGCAGACGCCTGCGCGAGGCCTCGAGCATGGCGGGCTCGCGGTCGATGGCGACGACCTTCTTGACGAACGGTGCGAGATCGGCCGCGATCTCTCCCGTGCCGCAGCCGAGGTCGGCGACCGTCCACGCGGCGGGCACGAGGGCGAGGAGCGCCTCGGAGGCGAAGCGCTCGCCGAAGAGCCCGCGCCGCAGCCCGCTCCATTCGCCGCCGACGCGGCCGAAGAATCCCTTGGCGTCGCCGCCGCGCGCTGCGAGCACCTCGGTGAGGCGCCTGTCATCGTCTGCGAACGCGGCGTCGTCGCGCAGCGCGCCGCGCAAGAGGTCCCACGCCGCACGCGCCTCCGCGGAGAGCGCCTCGCGCACGAGCCTGTAGTAGGTCGCGGTGCCTTCCGCGCGCTTCGAGACGAGCCCTGCCTCGAAGAGCGCCTTCAGCTGCCGGCTCATCGTCGACTGCGGAAGCTGCAGCGCGGCCGCGATCTCGCCGACCGCGAGCTCCTCGCGCGCGAGGATCCGAAGCATGCGCGCCCGCTGCGCGTCGGCGAGCGCGTGAAAGATCGGGATGACTGGTTGAGGCTCGCTCGGCACCGTGGGTCGGCCGTTCGCGCGGGGCTCACGGCCCGGGAGGAAGTCCCGTCGTGCCCTCGGCGGCGAGTCCGTACTCGGCGAGCTTCGCGGCGACCGCGGGCGACTCGGGGTCGACCGTGTAGGCCTGGCGAAGGCGACGCGCGGCGGTCTTCGTGTCGCCGAGGCGCTCTGCGACCTCGACGGCCTTCAGGTAGGGCTCGACGCTCTTGCCGTCCGACAGCAGGATCGCGCCGCGCACCGCTGTGTTCGCGGTGTCGGGGTCGTCCATGCGCAGGCCGTAGTCCGCGAGAAGGAGAAGGCTCGGGATCGAGCGCTGCAGGTTGCCGCGGTCCTGAAGGAGCTGCACGAGCTTCTGCTTCTCGCCGAGCTCGAAGTAGACCTCCGCGAGGCCGCGTGCCACTTCCTCGCTCGTCGGGTTCGCGGCGTGCGCCGTCTCGACATGCGTGCGCGCGTCGCGCAGGTTGCCGAGCTTGGCGAGGCTCACGCCGTAGCGGTACTCGACCTCCCAGTCGCCTGGCGCCTTCTCGAGGATCTCGAGATACGCGGGCGCGGCCTTGTCCCACTGCCCGTAGCGGAAAGCGTGGTCCGCCTCCGCGCGGGCGGCCACCATGGGCCGACCCGTCGAGCAGGCGGAGAGCGCGAGGAGGGAGCACAGCGCGGCGATGGAAAAACCCGCGCCGAATCGGGGCTTCAGGGAAGTCATGGGGCGGATGATACGGCCTTGCGGCGCGCGCGGGCGGGCCGCGCACGCGGGGGGAAAATCGGGGAAACTCGGGCCGTGGACGCGCATGAACAGCCTGATTCGCCGAGCGAGGGAGAGGCGCGCCCGCCGCAATCCCCTGCGCAGGGCGCGTTTCCGCCCGGCGCCGCCGCGACCACGCCCCACGCGCCGCTGCGCGTGGCCCTTCCGCCGCTGCGCGTGGCCCTTCCGCCGCTGCGCGTGGCCCTTCCGCCGCTGCGCGTGGCCCTCGCGCTCCATACGGACGGGCTCGCGGCAGACCACCTCGATCTCTTCATCGGGCCCGACCAGGCCACCGACCCCGATGCGCGGATCGCACGCTCCTATCGTCTGCCGCTCGAGGCCCGTGCGGGGGATTCGATTCGCGTGGGAAGCCACGATGCCATGGAACTCGAGCCGCACCGAGCGGAATACCTCGCCCTCGCCGGGCCCCGCGAGCTGTCAGACGGGCGCGGGCGCGTCGAACCCGTCTTCTCAGCGCGCGCGCGGGGCGAAATCGCGGCGAACAGGTTCGACCTCGCGGTCGATCACGCGGACGGGCCCCTTCGCCTTCGAGGCGCGCGCGGGCAGGACGGCCGATGGACGGTCGAGGCGCACAGGCATGACGGCGCGGGGACGCGCAGGACTTGATGAGCGAAGAACGGCACAAGTGACCGGAGAACCACGCGCGTGAACTATCTCGAGCACCTTCCCATCGGCATCGGCGCGCTCTTCTCGGCGTTCGGCGTGCTGTGCGTGTTCCTGGTGGTCGTGGGGCTTCCAGGAACCTGGATCCTGATCGCGACCGCGGTCCTGATCGACCTCCTCGACTGGCTGTGGCTTCAGCCCGATGCGCCGCTCACCTTCCATCCGCTGACGCTCCTCGCCGCGGTGCTCATCGGACTCGTCGGCGAAATCCTCGAGTTCCTGCTGTCGGCGGCGGGCGCGAAGAAGTTCGGCGCATCGCCGCGCGGCATGCTCGGCTCGGTCGTGGGCGGCGTCGTTGGCGCGGTCTTCGGCACGGTTCTGATCTGGATTCCCCTGATCGGCACGCTCGTCGGCGCGGTGCTCGGCACGGCCACGGGCGCCGTTCTCGGCGAGATGTGGGACGGCCGCACGACGCTGCGCGACTCCGCGAAGCCCGCGTTCGGCGCGGTGCTCGGGCGCGTGCTCGGCACGCTCTCGAAACTTCCCGTCGCGATCGGCGTCTGGGTGCTGCTCGCGGTGGCGGCGTTCCGCTGAAGCCTCAGCCGGCTTCCTCGGTCACGCTCATCACTTCCTCGACGGTGGTCTTGCCGAGGCGCACCTTGGCGAACCCGTCCTGGCGAAGCGTGGTCATGCCGCGCTCGACGCAGAGCTTGCGGAACTCGACCACGTTCGGGTTCGCCGCGATCTTGTCGCGGAGATAGTCGTCGAGGACGAGCATCTCGTAGATGCCGAGTCGGCCCGAATAGCCCGTCTGGCGGCACGCGGGGCAGCCGCGGCCGAGGCGAAGCGTGGAGGCGTCGATTCCGTGCTCGACGAGGAAGTCGTGCATCTCGGGCTCGATCGGGCGCTCGGCGGCGCACTTCGCGCAGATGCGGCGCACGAGACGCTGCGCGAGCACGCCGTTGAGCGCGGCACCGACGAGGAAGGGCTCGATGCCGATGTTGATGAGTCGCGTGATCGAGCTCGGGGCGTCGTTCGTGTGCAGCGTCGACAGCACGAGGTGTCCCGTGAGGGCGGCCTGGACGGCGGTGGTCGCCGTCTCTGCGTCGCGGATCTCGCCGAGCATGACCACATCGGGGTCCTGGCGGAGCAGCGCCTTGAGCGCGGCCGCGAAGGTCATGCCGATCCTGTCGTGGGTCTGGATCTGGGTGATCCCCTGCAGGTTGTATTCGATCGGATCTTCCACTGTCGACACATTCATGCGCCGCGTGTCCATCTGGCGGATCGAGGCGTAGAGCGTGGTCGTCTTGCCGCTGCCCGTCGGGCCCGTGACGAGGAGCACGCCGTGCGGCTTGTCGATCTCGTGCTTCCAGATGCCGAGCGCCTCGGGGCTGAAGCCGAGATCGTCGAGCGAGACGCTGATCGAGCGGCTGTCGAGGATTCGCATGACCGTCTTCTCGCCCTTCGGCGTCGGCACGGTCGAGACGCGCAGGTCGAGCTTGCGGCCGAGGACCGTCGCGCGGATGCGGCCGTCCTGCGGGAGGCGGCGCTCGGCGATGTCGAGGTTCGCCATGATCTTGATGCGGCTCGTGAGCGCGGCGTGCATCTTGCGCGGCGGCGTCATCATCTCGAAGAGGACGCCGTCGATGCGGAAGCGCACCTTGAGCACCTTCTCGTCGGGCTCGATGTGGATGTCGGAGGCGCCTTCCTTGAGCGCGGTCTGGATGATGTGGTTGACATAGCGGACGATGGGCGAGCTCTCCGCCTCGCCCTCGAGGTCGCGCTCGTTCACATCCTCCTTCTCGACGCTGACATCCTCCTCGTCGACGCCCGAGAGGATCTCCTCGAGGTTGACTTCCTCGGCCTGGTGGCGCGCCTCGGCGTCGGAGATTCCTTGGAGCACCGCCGCGATGTCGGAGGCGGCCGCGAGGACATGCCGCACGGGGCCCGCGCCGATCCGCTTGCGGATGTCGTCGAGGAGGAACACATCGGCGGGATTCGCCGTGGCGACGAGCATGCGCCCCGACTCCGCGCGCAGCGGCAGCACGAAGTGGCTGCGGCAGTACTCAAGGCCGAGCTTCGCCACCGCGTGCGCGTCGTACGACGACGGGGACTTCGGCTCGAGCACCTCGAAGGGCATTCGCGCGAGCTCCGCGACCACGGCCTGCATGGCGCGCTCGGGAACCCCCTGCTCCCTCAGGATGTCGACGAGCCGGCGGCCGGGCGACTGCTTGAGCAAACGGCTTGCGGCGAGGAGCTGCTCGGCGGACGCGATGCCGCGCTCAGCGAGGATCGCCTCGAGCGTGGCGCTCTCTGTCTTGTGCGCGGCGTCGGGGACATAGAGGTCGCGCATCGCGTCGGCACCGCTTGGTCGCGCGGGAGCGGCGGGCTTTGGCGCGGGGGCGTTCGCGACGGGCGCGGGCGCTGGAACCGCGGCCGCAGGAAGAGGCGTGGCGGCCGCGGGGACAGGCGCGGGCCGAGCCGTGGACGCAGGCGCATCGCCCGCGGGCGCCGACGGGTTCTCCGTCGCGATCTTTCCCGTCGCCTTGCGGATGATGTCCTCGAGATCGAATCGTCCCACGGCCTTCTCCTCGTCTGTTTCCCGCAGCGTGCGCCGCAGGCTTCGGTCGCTACTCCTCCGCCGCGAGCTCGAGGCGCAACAGGCGCTCCGCGTTCAGCTCCGCGTTGGCCGCGCGGAGCGTGATCGCGTCGAGCGCGACCGAGAGGATCTCGTAGCGCACGGGGTGATCGGGGAACATCACGACCTCGCCCACGCGGTAGACGCCGCCGTTCATGTTCACGAGGGACGCGGCGGGATTCGCAGCGACGAGCGTCGACTGGATCAGGAAGTCGCGCGCACCCTCGTCGACGAGCGCCTCCCATTCGGAAATGCGGAGCTCGCGCTCCTGCACGGCGGCGGCCTCAGCCTCGGCGGCCGCGTCGGCTGCGGACGCGGGCTCGGCGGGACGCGCGGGGTCGATCGGAGCCGCCGCTGCGAGAGACGGCGCGAAGGGGTTGCGCGTGAGGAGCTTTCGCGGAATTCGCAGTTCGCGAGGCGCCTCGAGGGCGACGGGCTCCGATGCGCCAGCGGATGCCTTCGCGGCCGACGCGGTGGCGCCGGGCGCACGCTCCTTGAGGAACGACTCGACGAGCTGGCCCGCCTCGGACTGTGTGATCGAGTCGGCGGCACCGAGGCCGATCGCGCGCATCGACCAGAGGCTCGCCACGGCGGCGATCACCACCGCCAGCAGCACGAGGAAGGCGAAGCCGAAGCGGCGGCGGGTCGAGCCCGTGGTGACCGTGAAGTCGCCGTGGGCATCATGGTGATGACCTGCAGCGCCGTCGACGGCGCCGATGTCGGCGAGGCCGAGATCG
This sequence comes from Phycisphaera sp., assembly GCA_016124975.1. Taxonomy (GTDB): domain Bacteria; phylum Planctomycetota; class Phycisphaerae; order Phycisphaerales; family SM1A02; genus QWPT01. The sequence goes on from WGMP01000036.1 coordinate 10,873, forward strand.
TCGCGCGCGCTCACTTCGAGCCTCCTGTCGCTGCGGCTGCTGCGGACGCGGACGCGGCGGATGCGTTGAAGTAGATCGACAGCGTGAGCTCGGCGCGGATCTCCCCCGGCGCTGCATGCGTCGGCTTCGACTTTCGGTGCGGGTCGGAGCCGAGGCGGGTGATCCGCATGCTCTGCACGCGCGTGATGCGCGGGAGTCCTTCCACCGCGAGGAGGAACTCGTAGTAGCCGCCGAAGTCACCTTCGACGGTGAGGTTGAGCGGGATCTCCATCGCCGCACCCGCGCTGAGGGGCTTGTCACCCTTCACCGTGCGGACCGAGACGCCCGTGCGCTGGGCGATGCGGGTGAGTTCCTTGAGGAGGCCGTCAAGCCCCTCCTGGTCGGGAAGCCGCTCGTTGAGCTTGGCGAGCTCGACCTGTCGGTCCTCGATCTCGCGGCCGAGGTCGCCGATCTGCGAGTTGAGCTGGCGAAGGCTCGCGAGCCGCGCCTCCTTGTTGCGGATCTCGGCGCGCGCGCTGGCGATTTCCTCGTTGCGCGGCGCGAACACGAAGACATACGCCGCGACGGGCATGCCGACGAGCGCTCCGAGAAGAAGCGTGCCGAGAAGCTGGCTGCGCGTGCTCATGGTGCATCTCCCTCGGCCGATGCCTGCTTGCGGAGGCCGCCGAGCAGCTGCGTGAGCGTGCCCAGCGCGCCACCTCCGCCGTCGGATGCCGACGCGGTGCGCTGCGCGTCGGTGATCTCCTTGAAGAGCGCGGGCGTGAGCCAGCGGCGTAGGTCGGCCTGCGGCTCGATCGACATGGACATGCGGAACTGGCTTGCGTCGAGTCCGTCGATGTCCTTCTCTTCCATCAGCTCGAGCCTCACGCCCGAGAGAATGGGAATGCGCTCGAGCGCGGTCATCCAGCGGCCGACCTCGAGCAGGCTCGGGGCCGCGCCGACGATGACGATGTTCACCCGACGAACGATTGGCGCGGGGCGCTCGGGCGCGGCCGGCGCGGCGCCCTTCGACTTCGCGGCCTTCTCCTTCGCGGCCTTCTCCTTGGCCGCCTTCGCCTGCTCCTCGGCGCTTGGCTTCGGAGGCTTGACGATCTCGCTGCGGAGGTCGAGCTCGAGCAGCGTGACGCCCTCGGGCATCGTGTTGATCAGGAGCGCGAGAAGCGCCGAGCGCGGGACGGGCTCGATGAGGCCGCGAGCGAGCGCGGCCTTCTCGTTCATCTGCGCGCGGATCCGCTCGAGATTGCGCATCTCGGCGATCTCCTTCGCGGCCTTTTCGGTGCGCTGCCCGACCGTCTCCTGCAGCGTGCGCACATCGTTCCACTGGCGGTTCGTGAAGAGGAACGCCGCGAAGATCGCGATGATCATCACGGGAAAGAGCACCGCGGCGATGAGGCCCGTGCGGCGCTCGCGTGTCTCGAGCACGAAGTCGTCGGGGAGGAAGCTTTGCTCGCTGGGCATGGCGGCTCCCTCTCAGAGGTCGGTGGGCGCGCTTGCGAGGCCGCATGCGACGGCCCAGTCCGGATGCGCGCGTTCTGGCTCGGGCAATCCCTGCGGCGCCGAGCCGATCGGGAGCATTCGCGAGAGCGGATCGCCCGCCTTCGCGGGAAGCCGCAGCGCGGCGGCCAGGGCCTGGCAGAGCCCGACGTCGCGCGCCTCGCCGCCGAGGAACACCACCCGTCCGACCGTCCAGTCGGGGAAGAGCGCGGCGTGATAGCGAAGGCACATGCAGAGCTCGTCGGAGAGCATCTCGACGACCTCGCGCGCGACCATCTCGGCGCTGGTTGCGAGGGCCACGGCCTCTCCGTCGGCCTCGGGCGCGTGGGCGCCCGCGCCGAGCACGCCGTGTTCGAGGCGAAGCCGACGCACCTCCGAGATCGGCGCGCGTCGGGCCTCGGCGATGCGTGCGTCAAACGCGCGGCCCGAGAGCGGCACGGTCTTCGCGAAGACGAGCTTGCCCTGGTGGCAGATCGCGATCTTGGTCCCGCCGTAGCCGAGGTCCGCGTACATCGTTCCCGTGCGCGCGCTCGAGTCGGCGCCGTGGAGGTGGTCGAACGCGTGCACGAGCGCCTGGATCTCGGAGTGAACGCCCACGACCCCGAGGCGAACGCGACGGAAGAGCGACACATAGCGCATCACATCCTCACGCGACATCGCGAGCGCGATCGTCTCGAGCTTCGGCGCGCCGTCGCGCATCGTCTCGCAGACCTTGTTCACGCGTACGACGAGCGCCGCAGGATCGCAGCCGAGGCCGATCGCGAGCTGCGTGGCCGCGACGCTCTCCGCCTGGTCCCCGTCGGTGGGCGCGAGGCTCAGATGCTTCACCAGGATGTGCTGAGAAAGTGGCGCGAGCACGACGCGGTTGCCGCGGAATGCGTTCGCCTTGAGGACGCGCGGGAGTTCGGATGCGACATGGTCGAGCCGCGCCTCGGGCGGCTTCGCGCGCAGTTCATCCGTGAATGGAATCCATCCCCCGGCGATGGCCTGCGGGCGCTCGCCGAGAGAGACCTGGAGCAGCTTGACCCCGCTCGAACCGAAGTCGGCGAGCACGGGCGAATGCTGGGAACGGAACAGGCTGAATCCCACCAGAAGCCTCCCTCAAGCGTCGCGAGGAGGCGCCGATCGCCCCCTGACCTGCCTTGGATCGGCAGGTCGACAGGACGAATTGAGAGGCAAGGCCGAGAAGCGGAAGTCTTCCCGACTTGTCCCCTGAACAAGTGAGTCCGAGAAAGGGCCGCTCCAACCGCGCCCAGCGCAGATGGACGCGGGCGATCACGGGAGCCGGAGCGTGCGCGGGGTCGCGAGGATCTCTGCGAGCGCGGCGACGCGTTGCGTGCCCGCGTCGAGATCCTTCACCGCGATCTGTCCGTCGGCGAGCTCGGCGCCGAGGATCACGGCGAGGCGCGCACGCGCCTTGCCCGCATCGCCGAGAAGCTTGCCCACGTTCCTCGTCGCCTTCGCGCTCGTGCGCACATGGAGCCCCGCGCGGCGGAGCGTCATGACGAGCTTCGGCAGCTCCGCGTCGGCAAGGTCGCCGCCCGCCGAGATCACGAAGACATCGGGCCGCGGCAAGAGCGTCGCGCCGTCGTCGGGCAGGAGCTTGCGGTCGCGCAGCGCGTTCGCGAGGACGACATCGCCCATGCCGAGTCCGCACGCGGGCATCTTCGGGCCGCCGAAGAGCTCGACGAGGCCGTCGTATCGGCCGCCGCCCGCGAGTGCGCGCTCGGCGCCCGAGATCTCGTGGAACTCGAACACCGTGCCCGTGTAGTAGGCGAGCCCGCGCACGATGCCGACATCGACCGTCATCCACTCGAGGATCCCGACGCGCGCGGCGGCGGCGCGCACGTCGTCGAGCGCCGCGAACTCGTCGGCGGAGATGCCGATCTTCGCGGCGAGGTCCGCAAGCGCCGCTGCGAGCGGCTGCGTGGCGCGCGCCGCGACGTCGAAGCGCGCGAGGGCATCGGCCGAGAGGCCGAGCGCGCCTGCGCGAAGCGCGAATTCGTCAGGCTTCAGCTTGTCGCGGCGATCGAGAAGCGTCATCGCGTCGGCGGTCTTGTCGGCGGCGACGCCGAGCGCTGCAAGCATGCGCGCGATCGCGACGCGGTGCGACACGCGCACCTGGACGTCGCGCGGCGTCAGGCCGAGGCGCTCGAGCGCGAGGATGCCGCAGGCGATGACATCGACATCATGGGGCGCACCCTCGACGCCCGCGATGTCGATGTTCCACTGGTAGAACTCGCGCAGGCGCCCGCGCTGCGGCCTTTCGGCGCGGAACATCGAGGGAATCGCGAACCACTTGACGGGCACGGGCAGCGCCCCGCCGCGCGCTGCGATCATGCGCGCGAGCGTCGGGGTGAACTCGGGTCGCAGCGCGTAGTCGTTCTCGCCGCCCGCGCGGCGGAACGAGAAGAGCTCGTTCACGATGCTTTCGCCCGACTTCGCGGTGTAGAGCTCGAGGTGCTCGAAGGTGGGCCCGTCGACCTCGTCGAAGCCGCAGTCGATCGACGCCGACCGCCACGCCGCCTCGATGTGCCGCCGCACGGCGAGGTCGGAGGGATAGAAGTCGCGCGTGCCCTTCGGCGCCTGGAACGAGTGCGTGCCCATAGAGCGGAAAGCGTATCGGGTGCGATCGGTGCCGCTTGGTGGACGCGCGGTACCCGCGTGGACCCGCCAGTCACCCGACACGGCCGGACGCGCGCCGTAAACCTCTATGCAGAATAACGTTGCGGATCACGGACGACGGTGCCGGGTACCAACCGTTCGGTACCCGCATGTACCCGCTAGGTACCCGGCACCGCTTGGAATGCCGCACCAGCCGCACTGGTCGGACGCCGAGTGCAGCCGCGCTCGAGCTGAATTCACCGCACCGCGGGCGCGCAGCTTGCGTCGAGGTCGGGCTTGGTCGTCCACCGGCGCTTGGCGTCGGGCTTCTCGATCTTCTTGCGGAGGACGACCGTGTTGTCGAGGTCGAGGTCCGAGGTCCAGATCCACTTCGCGGTCTTGAAGTCGTGCTGGTAGAACGGCTCCTTCGGCTGGATGCGCTCCTCGGCGTACTCGACGGCGTTGTCCCACTTCGAGTCGTCGAAGTCGACCGCGTACCAGCGCTCGGGCAGTTCCTCGGTGCGCACCTTGGGGTTCGCGGTGTCGCGTTCGATCGGGCCGTGGAAGAAGCACTTCGCCTTCCACGAGGCGTCGGTGACGGTGCCGTCCGCGAACTTCAGGATGAAGCCGCCGTCGCCGATCGCGTTGCCGTACTCGCAGCCTGTCTTCGGGTCGGCGTTGTCCTTCGCGAGCACGGCGATCGTCATCGGATACTCGGGCAGCAGGTCGATCGCGACCACGTTGTGCGGCAGGAAGTCGATCGAGTCGACGGCGACGAGCCTGCCGTTCACGTACATCGCGAACCAGTTGTCGGCGTACATCGCGCCCTTGATGGTGTCGCTCATCGCAGGCTTGACGATGCCGCCCTGCCCCGGCGGCGGCTTGCGGTTCGCGCCGCGGCCGCCGCCGCCCTGCTTGCGCGGGGCGTCCTGATTGCGTGGAGCGTCCTGCATCGCCAGCGCGACGGACGCGAGAAGGACCATCGGAACCGCGATCAACAGCTGCTTCTTCATGCGCATCTCACTTTCGCTCGGCCGTGGCCGCGCGCGGCTTGATCTCATAGGAATCGACGATCGCGCCGTTGACCTCGGGCTTGCCGCCCTGGCCGCCGCGCCGCGCGCGTCCGCCGCCAGCCGCCGCATCGGCGTCGGAGAGCGCGGTGCGCACGAACTCGACCTTCGCGGTGCCGTCGGCCGCCATGTTCACCCGCAGGTGGCCGGGGCTTCCGTGAAGCGTGCCCGAGGCGTAGCCGTACTCCTCTGCGCTGCGCGTGTTTCCAGCGAGGTTGCCCGGCTGGGGCACGCACTGGTAGTGGATGCCGTCGAGCGTCGAGTGCACATAGAGATGGTCGTGGCCGTGAAACACAGCCGACACGCCATGCTTCACGAGCAACTGGTGGATCGGCATCGGCCAGCCCGCGCGACTCGACGCGAAGCCGTCGCTACCGTCTGCGTTCTTGCCGCCCCACTCGAAGAACGGCGCGCTCTCGACGCCGCCGCGCGACGCAGAGCCGCCGATGCCGCCGACGAGATGGTGGATGAAGACGAACTTCTGCTTCGCCTTCGACTTGGCAAGCGTCTCCGCAAGCCAGTCGTATTGCACGCGGCCGAGCGTGCTCGACCAACTCGAGTCGACGGGCGCAAGCTTCTCGACATTCGGGCCGCCGCCCGCGCCGCCGCCGCGCTGCTCGCCCGCGCCGTCCGCATCGCGTGCACCGCGGCCACCGCCCGGCCCCCCGCCACCGCCGCGGCTCCGCTCGGTCGTCGACCAGAATGGATCGAGCACTACGATGAGTGCATCGCCCCACTCGAACGCGTAGTAGTTCGCGCCGCGCGCGTCCTTCATCGCCGTCGCGCCCGTATAGGTCGTGCCGTCGATCACAGGCGCGGGGAAGCGCTTGACGCGCTCATTGTACGACCACTCGCCGATGCCGCGCCCCGCGCTCCCCTTCTCGCCGTCGTGGTTGCCAAGCACCATGAAGAGCGGCATCGAGTGGCACGCGAGGCCGAAGTAGTAGCGCTGCGCGTCGTACTGCGGAAGCGAACGCTCGTAGTCCTGCCCGCGCTTGTCGGTCATGAAGGTGTCGCCGAGATCGACGAAGAAGTCGGGCTTCGCAGCCACCATGTTGGCGAGGGTCTGCTCGTAGGCCTTCGGCGTGACGCCTTGGTCGAGATGCGAGTCGGCCTGGATCACGAACGCGAACGGCGCGCCCGCAGCGCGCGGCGTATGGAAGCCGCGCTCTTCTCCACGCATGGGCTGTTCGCCTTCCTTCGGCCACCACACGAAGCGATAGGCGTAGGCGGTGTTCGGCGAGAGCCCGGCGAGCGCGATGCTCGTGGGAACGCCCGCCTTCATCGCGACCTTCGCGGTCGTCTCGCGCGTGTCGCTGCCCGCACGCGCGAACTCGATCGCGCCGACGCGATCGGTCGACGCACGCACGCTCGCAGTGATGCCGGTCGCCGTCGGCTGCGCGAGGATGATCTCGTGGTCGGTCGCAGGAACCTCCGTCTTGAACGCGGTCATGCGCTCGAGGAGGCCGCGGTCGTTGCCCTGGCCCTCGCCCTGCTGCGCTGCGTCACCTCGGTCACCGCCCCGACCACCGCCTTGACCGCCGCCTTGACCACCACCTTGGCCGCCGCCTTGGCCACCGCCCTGTCCGCCGCCCTGTCCACGCCGCCCGCGTGGGCGCTGTTCATCGCCGCCCGCGCCCGCGCCGCCACCGCCGCGGCCTTCGGGTCCGCCCTCGCCCGTGCGTGCGTAGCGCAGCGGAAGTTCCGCGGTCCCAAGCGTGGTCGACTTGATCGCGTCGAGCAGTTGCGCGCGCGTCGCGCCCTTCTCGAGCTTCGGCGCTGCGGAGAGCGCGAACACCGTCACGACGTATTCCTTCTCGCCGCGGCCCTGCGAGCACGGCGGCGCGTACTCCGCGCGGCGGTTCACGGTGTTCTGGCCCCACGAGCCGACGCTGCGCGCGCCGGCGTCCATGCCCTTCGCATCGGCGGGGATGTCCCACACGACCATGTAGACATGCTCGCCGCCCTCGGGCGGAATGTGGTGCATCGAGACCGCGATGCTCTTCGTGCCAGCGGGAAGCCCGCGCCATGCGAGTGGCGGCGAGATCGAATCGCCATCGCAGGTGTACTTCGGATCGAGAAGCCCGCTCGCGAGGACACCCGCCGACTCAAGCACGAGTCCTGACTTCGGCGCGCCGCCTTCGCCGCGGCGAGGGCGATCGTTCGGACGCTCACGCGGCGGCGGCTCAGCACCTCGGCCGCCACGCTGGCCACCGCCGCCGCGCGGCGCGCCGTCCTGCCCGCCGCGCGCACGCGGCGTGTACTCCTCGGTGCGCTTCGAGCCGTCGGGATCGACGAACTCGAAGATCGCCCTCCCGTTCGGCTCGAGACGGTAGTTCACCTTCGATACGGCGCCCGAGACCTCGTAGGTGAGCGACCACGCCTTGTCGCCCGTCTGCTCGAAGCCCGTGATCCGTGCGCCGCGCAGCGGCGGCAGCGAAGGCCGCACGGGATTCGCATGCGCCTGCGGCACGACCTCGTTCTCGGGGCCTTCGCCCGAGACCTCGACCTTTCCGCGCATGCCGCCGTTGATGTACGGGAAGGTCTTCGACGAGTGGTAGTGATACGACCGCGTGCCGCCGCCGAAGCCTTCGCCCTTCGGAACCTCGCAGAAGTGGCCGTTCAGTTCGTCGAGCGGCTCGTGCGAGCCGTGCGGACACGCGAGGTCCTCGCCCTTCTTCGCCTTCGGGTCGAACAGTCCGTAGATCGGGAATCCATCGAGCGCGTACGCGATCGGACTGCCCTTGCCCACGATCTTCTCGAGCGCAAGCGGTGCCGCGTGGTAGTGGTAGTCGTCGGCGCGGCCGCAGTGACCGCCGAACTCGTCGAGCTCGCCGATGAGGAAGCTGTCGCGGCCGCCGTTGTTGAGCGCGTTGAAGATCGGAATGCCGTTGGCCGCGAGCGCGACGGCGCCCTTCCGCAGGTTCGTCTTGCCGGGAAGCGGCTTGTCGGCGAGCTCGGGCTTCAGCGGGATCTGCCACGCGTTCGCGCCCGTGTAGTTCTGCGGCAACGGCACCTGCTGCTGCCAGGCGGTGATGCCCACCATCATCTTCGTCTCGAGCGGCGCATGCGGCAGGCCATCCGACTCGACGTAGAGCCAGCGCTCGTCGAAGCGCGTCTTCACGAAGGGCGCGAACTTGTCGAAGATCACGGCTTGTGGCGGCTTCGATGCGACGGCCTGCGCCACGCGCTCCTCGTTGATGGCGCGGATCGACGCGAGGCGCGCGTCGGCCTCGGCGCGGTCGGCGCCCGCGAGATCGGCGAGCGCAATCGTCTCGAGCCCGCCCAATGCGGTCGCGATCGCGACCTTGCCCGAGCGCGCGAACACGAACGAGCCTTCGACGCGCTCGCCGGTGCGGGCGTTTGTCCACGCGCGGCTCGACGCGTGGTCGAACTCATCAGGCGGATGGGCGAACGAGACTGCGGCGCACGCGAGCGCCGCCGAGCATGCGAGGACGAGACGATTCACGCGCCACCTCCCTGGTTCGGCTTGTTCCTGCCGCCACCGCCTTCGCCGCGACCAGCGCCGCCACCACCACCGCCGCCGCCGCCGCGCCTCGGGCGATCGGCTGGACGCTGCCCGTCCGCAGGCTTCTCCGCAGCGGGCTTGTCGTCCGTCGCGCCACCCTTCGGCGCGGGCGTCGCCATCGGCGCCTTGATCGCCTTGAGATACGCGTCGAGCTTCGCCTCGAGTTCCTTCACGCGCTCGGGCATCGAGGCGGCGAGGTCGTTCGACTCGGCGCGGTCCTTCGCGATGTCGTAGAGCTTGACCGTGCCTGCGTCATAGTTGCGCACGAGCTTGTGCTCGCCGAGATAGATCGCGCTCGCGGGCCCGCCGTTGTTGAGGTCGTAGTGCGGGAAGTGGATCACGATCTCCTCGCGCGTGCGCGCGACCGTGCCCTTGCCTGCGTTCTCGCCCGAACTCTTGATGACAGGCACGAGGCTTCCGCCCTCGACCGCCGTCTGCGCGTCGGGGTCGGCGGCCTTCTCGATGGGCTTCCCCGCGAGATCGCGCATCGTCGGCACGAGGTCCATGCCTGTCGCACGCACGCGGCTCACGACTCCCGCCGGCACACCAGGTCCGACGACGATGAACGGCACGCGGATGCCGCCTTCGCTGACGCTGCCCTTCGCGCCGCTGAACGGCGGGTTCGCGGAGTTGCGGCCTCCGCGGCCACCGCCGCTGCCGCCGCCACCACCCTGCGCGCCGTGGTCGGCGCTGAAGAAGATGTAGGTGTTGTCGTCGATCCCCATCTCCTTCAGCGCGGCGCGCACGCGGCCGATCTGCTGGTCGACGAGGTGCTGCCCCGCGATCGCACCCATCGGCTTGCCGCTGACGCCCGAGACGAGCGACTTCGCGAAGGCCAGCGACTCGGGCGTCGCCTCTTCCTCGCTGCCGAAGCCGTAGTGCGAGATCTGCACATAGAAGGGCTTGCCCGCCTTCACGGCCTCGCGCATGAAGGCGATGCCCTTGTCGGTGATGACGGTCGCCTGCTTCGGATTCGGCGCGACGCCGCGCTCGGGGCCCTGGTTCGAGTTCGGGCCGTCCGATGCGTCGAAGCCGTTCGCCTTCGGATCGGCGCGGCCCGCGTGCCACTTGCCGAAGTGCGCGCTCGTGTAGCCGAGTTCCTTCAGCCATTCCGCAGTGGTCTTCACGCCCTTCGGGATGTACTCCTCGACCTCGGGCGGCACCATCTTCATCAGCGTGTAGCCCTCGCCGTTGCCCTGCTCGCGGCGGCTGTTGCCGCCTTCGTTCTGGTAGGTCATGTGCAGCTTCGCGGGCGAGATGCCCGTGACGAAGCTCGCGCGCGAAGGCGTGCAGCGCGGGCACGACGCGTAGAAGTCGCTGAAGCGCATGCCTTCGGCGGCCATCGTCTCGAGGTTGGGCGTCAGGCCCTTAGGCCGCGCGTGCGACGGCGGCACGCCGTCCATGTCGACCGAGATGCTCGACCATCCCGTGGCCTCTGCCTGAATGAAGATGAAGTTCGGCTGCGACGTGGCTGCGGGCTTCGCGAGAGGAGGCGTCGGCGAAGCCTGGAGCGCGGCAAGCGAGAGCAAGGCGGCAAGTGCGGAAGCGAGTGGCTGCATTCAGTCCTCTTCGATGACAACGCGCGAGGCGTCGTGGTGGAAGGCGTGGGTGAAGAACTCGCGCGCAAGCGGCGCGTCGTCGACGAGTTCGAACTCGACCGTGCGCGGCCCGCCGCGCGCCTGCGGCAGGTTCTCGAGGCGGATCGCGCGGAGAAGCGCGGTCGACTCTTCGTAGGCGAGCTCGATGCGCTTGGGGCCGCCGCGCGCGTCGCTTCGGCGCACGCCCACGATGCGCGCGAGCGCACCAGCGTTCGCCGCGGGCCTCAGCGTGAGTTCATAGGACCTCGCGAGCTCGGCGAGATCCGCGTGCGGATCGATGAAGGCGATCCCCTGCTGGCTGCCCGGAAGCGCGCCGCTGAAGCGACGCGGGTCGCGCGACACGCGCACCACGCCCTTGGGCGGAACGATCCACGCGCGTGCGCCGTCGCTCCCCGTCAGCACTTCGTCGCCGTCCGCGTCGAGGCGCGCGAGCACATACTCGCCGCGGCCGCGCACGTAGAGGATCGCGCCGTCGATCGATGGCGCAGGCCGTCCACCGCGCTTGACGACCGGCGCCGTCTGCGACGCGCCGACCGCGCGCAGGAAGTAGGTGCGGTCGCCCGACTTCGCTGACGCGACGAGCCGCGCCACGATCTCCGCAGCCGACGCCTCGGGCGTCGTGCGCAGCGAGAACCAGCCGAGAAGCGCGAGGATCGCGAGCATGGCCGCGACGGCGGACACGCGCCGGAACCGCGCGAGCGTCTGCGTGCGGCGCGCGACGGCGCGGCCCGCGGCGGCGGCGTTCATCTCGCGCTCGAGGGCGTCGTGCAGCATCGCGAGGCGCGCGAACTGCGCGGCGCGCGCGGGGTCGCGGGCGATCGCCTCGGAGAGGCGCGCGCCGTCGTCCGTGGAGATGTCGCCGTCGAGCGCCGCGTTTGCCAGGCGCACGAAGTCCGCGTCGTCGACCGGCGTTGCGTCGCTCATCGCGCGCCCTCCGCCGCCAGGCGTTCCTCGATGCAGGCGCGCAGCTCATCGCGCACGCGCTGCAGGGCCTTCGACACGGTGTTCGGCTGCATGCCGAGCGCCGACGCGATGCGCGCGGGCGAAAGATCCGTGCGGTAGCGGAGATCGCAGATCTCGCGCGGGCGGCCATCGAGTCGGCGCAGGCACTCGGCGAGGTGCGAGAGCCGCGCGCGTTCGTCCTCGCTCACCTCGGCGACGGCGGCCACGAGCGCGTGCTCGGCCCCGTCCGAGAGTTGCGTCGGGAATCGCCCCCGCCGACGGCGCGCGTTCGCGACCTCGTTGCGCGCAATCCCGAGCGCCCACGGTAGGAACGGCCGCGAGGCGTCGTAGCCCCCTGAACCCTTCGAACCCCCGGACCCCTTCGAGTCATCGAACCCCTCCAGAACCGCAAGCGCGACATCCTGAAGGACCTCGTCACGCACGGCGCGGTCGCCGACCAGCGCAAACACGAACGCCGACACCGCAGGCTGTGCCTGGGTCCAGAGGGCGAAGGCCTGTCGGGTGCGCGGGTCCATGCGGGAGGTATTCCCGCAGAACGCGCGACCATGACAGCGATTGGAGGCGAATCCTCGAGATTTTCGATCGTGTCGGCAGGTTTGCGCCGCCACCGTCTCGTTCGGATCACCCTCCGACGCCTGCGCCCCGCCCTCCGCGGGCGGTCCCGAGCTGCCGCATGACCGCGTGCGCCACAGCGTCGGCCCCGTCGAGTGCAAGCGACCGCTCCGCGGCGTCGCGCGCCTCGTCACGCCGCTCGAGCATGAGAAGCGTCATGGCGAGGTTCGCCCAGGCGGCGGCGCTGCGCTCGTCGAGTTCGACCGCGCGGCGCGCCGCGACCTCCGAGCCCGCGAAGTCGCCGCGCTCGCCGCGGATGCGCGTGAGCTCGACCCACGACCACTTCGACCTCGGGTCCATGCGCACCGCCTCGAGGAACGCGCGCTCGGCGGCGTCGGGCTTCTTGAGAAGCCGCGAGAGCATTCCAGAGACATGCCAGCCCTTCGCAACGCAGGTGAACGGTTCACCGAGAAGCGTGGCGACCGTGGCCTCGATCTCCTTGAGCCGCGCGAAGATCCGCGCGGCGCGTCGCTCCTCGCCTGCTCGGAAACCGCCCCCGATCTCGCGCTCGATCTTCAGGAGCTCGCGGCCGAAGAGGGCGAACTGGCCGAGCGCGGCCGCGGTGCGGTCATCGCTCGAATCCTGTCCCGCCTCGACGGCCACGAGCTGTGGGTTCGCGCGATTCGCCTCGGCCTGCGCACGACACTGCTCGATCGTCTGCTCGAGGAACTGGCGGACCACCTCGCTCTTCCGCCACTCGTCGAACACGGCCCAGTCCTCCTCGCTCCAGCCGATCGGAGGCTCGGTGCAGTCGAGGCGCCTTCCCGTCAGCAGAACCGAGTCCTCCCCGTAGTGCTCGGCGATGAGGATGTACCGCGCCATCTCCTCAGGCGACTGCGGCACGGGCGCGTGCACGATGGAGCAGATGATGTCCTGATCGCGCTCGAACGGCGGCGCGTTGATCGCAAAGTTGGGCGTCTCGAACCAGAAGTGCCCTTCGGGGCACGGAAACCAAGGCCGCCCCGGCTCGAAGATGTGCCCCGCGATGATCCCGGCCAACCGACCACTTGGTAACAGCGGCATCTCTTCTCCTTCTTGATTGTGCTTCGTCCCACTACTGCTTCCGTCCACTTCTTCCGTCTGCCATCGAGGCGACCATCGTAGGCGCGCCCGAAGACGCGACGGAAGCCATGCGCGAAGACGCGACGAAAGCCACGCGCGAAGCCGCGCAGAGCCCACTCGAAGACGGAGGACGCTCAGGTCGCGAGCGGGCTCACCACTCGGGCCCGCCCGAGTAGCGGCCGTAGACATCGGCCATTGCCTGCACCTGTTCACCCAGCGTGCAGCGCGCGAGGCTTGCGGCGACGAGCGCGGGCATCACGTTCTCGCCCTTGCGCGCGGCGGTGCGGATCGCGTCGAGCGAGTTCTTCACGTCGAGCGGCGAGCGCGCGGCGCGCATCTTCGCGAGGCGCGCGTTCTGCTCGGTCTCGACGGTGTGCGGGATCTCGAGGATGTCGACTTGCTTTTCGTCGTTCCCCTCGGTGTAGGCGTTCATGCCGACCACGATGCGGTCGCCCGCCTCCATCTCCTGGCCGAAGCGGTAGCTCGCCTCTGCGATCTGGCGGCGGAAGTAGCCCTTGTTGATTCCCGCGACCACGCCGCCCATGTCATCGACTTCCTTGATGATGGCGTTCGCGTCCTTCTCCATCTGGTCGGTGAGCGCCTCGACGAACCACGAGCCGCCAAGCGGGTCGACCGTGCGATGGACTCCCGACTCGTGCGCGATGATCTGCTGCGTGCGGAGCGCGACGCGCACGGCCTGCTCGGTGGGAAGGCCGAGGGTCTCGTCCATCGAGTCGGTGTGGAGGCTCTGGCAGCCGCCGAGGACACCCGCCATCGCCTGGAGCGCCACGCGGACGATGTTGTTGAGCGGCTGCTGCTCGGTGAGCGAGCAGCCCGCGGTCTGGACATGCGTGCGCATGAGGAGCGAGCGCTCGTTCTTCGCGCCGTAGCGGTCCTTCATCGCCTTCGCCCAGATGCGGCGCGCGGCGCGGAGCTTGCAGATCTCCTCGAAGAACTCGTTGTGGCTGTTGAAGAAGAACGAGAGACGCGGGCCAAAGCTGTCGACATCGAGGCCGCGCTTCATGCACTCCTCGACATACTCCATGCCGTCGCGCAGGGTGAACGCAAGCTCCTGCGTGGCGGTGGAGCCCGCCTCGCGGATGTGGTAGCCCGAGATCGACACCGAGTTCCACTTCGGCAGGTGCTGCGCGGCGAACTCGATCGTGTCGACCACGAGCTTCACGCTCGCCTCGGGCGGATAGATGAACTCGTTCTGCGCGTGGAACTCCTTGAGGATGTCGTTCTGGAGCGTGCCGCCGAGCTTGTCCCAGCCGATGTTGCGCTCCTTCGCGTGCGCGAGGTACATGCCCCAGATCACAGCCGCGGGCGCGTTGATCGTCTGCGAGACGGTGACCTCGCCGACGGGGATGTCGGCGTAGAGGCGGTGCATGTCCTCGATCGAGGCGATGGCGACGCCGCAGCGGCCGACCTCACCCGCTGACAGCGGGTCGTCGGAGTCGCGGCCCATGAGGGTCGGGAGGTCGAAGGCGGTCGAGAGGCCGGTGTTCGCCTTGGTGCCCTTCGCGTTCGCGAGGAGGTACTTGAAGCGCTGGTTGGTGTCGTCGGCCGAGCCGAAGCCCGCGAACTGGCGCATGGTCCAGAGGCGCGACCGATACATCGTCTTGTGGACGCCGCGCGTGAAGGGGTACTGGCCGGGCTCGCCGATCCGCGGGTGGGCCTTGGTCGGGTCGGCGGGGTCGTGGGTGAGGACGGTGTCGGGTCCATAGCGCTCGCCGACGACATAGCCGGAGATGGTGACGGTCTCGGGGTCGACCTTCGAACCATCTGCATGGGAGGGCGTGGCGGACGGGGCCGTCGGATGGGCGTTGGACATAGGCCGAGCATGGTATCGCAGGCTTGGCCGCGGTCGCTTCCTCGGGATCGCGGTGCGAGGCGCTCCCTCGCGAAGCGCGCTTGGGACGAGGCGTTTTCGGCAATAATGCCCGATATGTCAGACCAGATCCGCGCGGAGGAGACCCTCGACCCCAACGCGAGCGCAGGAGCCGCTCCTGCGGAAGACGCCCGCATGGCCGATCTTCGCTTCGACGCAGCCGCGACGACCTCGGCTTCGCTCGAGCTGAACGCCGTCCCGTGCGTCACGGCGATCGAGGTGCACGCCCACGCGCGGCTCGTGGGGACGGTGCTCCGCGTCGCCATCGAGGGCGAGCCGCCCGAGACGGCGACGGTCCTTTCGCGCGGCCTCGAGACGATCGACGCAGGAACCTCGCTCGCCGTCGACGCGCTCGGACTCGAGCTTCCCGTCGGTCTTCTCCGCCGCTCGAACGAGCGCGAGCCGATCGACCTCGTCGCCACGCTCATCGACGCCGCGCACGACGGACGCGTGCTCACCTCCGCGCGACATCGTCTCGTGGTCGTGCCCGCGTCGCACTGGTGCGGCACGCAGAACACCTGCGAGTCGCTTGCGGCGTTCGTGACGCCGAACACGCCCGCGATCGCGGAGATCCTGCGCGATGTCTCGGCGCGCATGCTCAGGTCGACGGGGAGCGGTGCGCTCGACGGCTATCTCTCGGGAAGCCCGGAGCGGGCGCAGCGGCTCGCGGAGGCCTGCTACGACGCGCTGACCGCGCGCGGAATCACCTACATCGCCGCACAGCCGAGCTTCGAGACGGCGGGCCAGAAGGTGCGAACGATCGCGGAGGTCCTCGCCGACGGCATGGGGAACTGCCTCGATCTCTCCGTCGCGCTCGCGGCGCTTCTCGAGGCATGCGGCCTCTGGCCCATGCTCGCGCTCGGCGACGGACACGCGGTCGTCGCCTTCGCGACGATCGACTCCCACTTCCCCGATGCGCTGCAGCTCGGCCCGTCGCGCCTCGTGAACAGGCTCGATCTCGGCGAGGTCCGCGTGCTGGAGGCCACCTCCGCGTGCGGCGGCGCCAGCGGTTTCGGCGGATCGCTCGCCGCGGGCGAGCAATGGCTCCGCACGGCGACCGACGGCGTCCTCGTGGTCGATGTCCGCGCCTCGCGCCGCGCGGGCTTCCACCCTCTTCCGGAGCGCCTCGAGCGCCGCGCACGCCGCGCGGCGGCGGGACAGATCGCCGCGCCCGACGACGACTGGAAGGTCGTGCAGCCCGCGGGCCTTCCGCCGCTTCCGAAGCCGAGGCTCTCGCCGCGCGAACAGCGCCTCGAGTCGTGGCGTAGGAAGCTCCTCGACCTCACGCTGCGCAACAGGCTCTTGAACGACCGAGACAACGCGGGCGTGCCGCTGTTCGCCGAAGGCGACGACGCGATCGCGCTCCTCGAGGACACGCTGTGGAACGAGACCCCGATGGTGCTGCGCGCGCGCGGCGCCATGCGCGACATGGCCCCCGGCGACGTCGCGGACGAGATCAGGTCGCGCACGCTCCGCTCGACGCTCGAGGACGACGAGCTCTTCAAGCGCGCGACGAAGGCGTTCCGCGACGCGCGCAGCTCGATCGAGGAGACGGGCGCGCGCTCCCTCTTCGTCGCCATCGGCTTCCTCGAATACACCGTCGAGCAGCGCAAGGACCCGCTGCGCGCGCCGCTCGTGCTCGTGCCCGTCGAGCTCGAGCGCATCTCGCGCGCGGAGGGTTTCCGCGTGCGCCCCGTTGCGGAGGACACCGTGCCGAACGCGGCGCTCGTCGAGTCGCTGCGCGCGTCGCTCGGCGTCGACATCGGCGCTTCGGCAGGGCTCGGCAGCGCCCTCGTCGAGGACGAGCACGGGCTCGACATCCGTGCGATCCTGACCCGCGTGCGGCAGGCCGTGAAGGACATGCCCCGCGCACGCGTCCTTCCGATCGCGAAGCTCGGCAACTACTCCTTCAAGAAGCTGCCGCTCTACGAGGAGATGCGCGCCCGCGGCGGCGCGCTCGGCGACCACCCGATCGTGGGCACGCTCCTCGACCGCTCCTGCGCGCGCGAACTCCGCGGCGCCACGCTCGTTCCGCCGTCCGCGGTCGATGACGCTGCGCCGTTCGCGGCCGTGCGGCTGCCGCTTCCCGCCGACAGCTCGCAGATCGCGGCGATCGCGTCCGCCACGAACGGCGCGACCTTCGTGCTGCAGGGCCCGCCTGGGACGGGCAAGAGCCAGACGATCACGAACCTCCTCTCCGACTGCCTCGCGCGCGGGAAGCGCGTTCTCTTCATCGCGGAGAAGAGCGCGGCGCTCGGCGTCGTGAGCGACCGCCTGCGCAAGTCGGGCCTCGGCGCGTTTGCGCTCGACCTTCACGCCGACCACGCGACGAAGACGAGCTTCGTGTCGCAGGTGAAGGCGGCGCTCGAGGAACTCGACGCGCGCGCCGCCCCGAACGCGCGGCAGTTCGCGTCGGTCGCGACCAAGGCCGACGCGCCGCGCCTCAGGCTGCGCGCATCATGCGACGCCCTTCACGCGGAGGGGAAGTCTGGCCTCTCGGTCCACGACGCGATCAACCGCGTCTTCGCGGCCCGCCCCGACGCGCCGCGCGCGGCGCTTCCCGAGGGCGCGCTCGACGCCGCGGTTCGCGCGGAGATGTCGGCCGACGACATTGCGAGCGCGCTCGACGCGACCGCGAGGCTTGCGGAGGCCTCGCGCGCGCTGCCCGACGACGCAGCGCGCGCGCACGAAGGCCTCTCGCCGACCTCCGTCATCTCGTCCGAAGCGGCGCTCGAGGCCGCGCGGCTCGCGCGCGCCGCGCTCGATGCGCTGGCGTCGGCGCAGCGCGCAGGCGACGCGCTCGCCTCGACGCTCGGACTTTCTCCACGCGCCACGCGGAGCGACCTTGCGGCGGCCGCGGCGTTCGCCGAGTCGCTCGACGCAGGCCCGCGCGCGGCGTCCGTGCTGGCTGAGATCGCCCTCTCGGCCGACCACGCCACGCGGCTCGACCGGCTGGCGCACGCGGTCGAGGTCTGCGAGCGCGGCGCGCGCGCCGCGGCCGAGAACGACGCGCGCTTCGACCGCGCCGTGCTCTCGCTTCCGCTCGCGCAGTTCGCGGGCGACCTGCGTGCGGCGCGCGAGAAGTTCATCCTCGTCCGCTGGCTCACCGCGCGCAGGGTGCGCGGCGCGCTCGCGCGGAGCTCGCGGCAGCCGCCGCCGGGCGCGCTCGACGCGCTGCTCGGCGAGGTCGAGCGTCTTGTCGCGGCGCATGGCGAGATCAAGGCGGGCGAGTCGGCCGCGCGCGAGCTCGCGCCCTTCGCAGACGCAGCGGGCGCCGTCGACTTCGCGGCAGCGCGCGCCGCGATCGAGCGCGCGCGCACCGCCGCGCGCCGCGCACGCACGCACTTCCCGCGCGAGCTCGCGTCGCTTGCCGCGCATGTTCCGGCGCAGGTCGCGTCGGGGGCGATTCCGCCGCAGGCGAAGGCCGCGCGGGAGACTGCGGAGGCGCTTGCGCAGGCGCTCGCAGCGCTCGACGCGACGATCCATGCAGCAGGTGCGTTCGATGGAACCGCCGCCCGTGAATCCACCGCGCTCGCCACCGTTCGCGAGCGACTCGAGCGCCTCGCCGCGCACGCCGCGAGCCTCCCTGCGTGGAGCGCATTCACCGCCGCGCGGCTCGACGCGACCGCGCTCGGCCTCGCGCCCGTCGCCGATGCGCTCGCTTCAGGTGCGCTCGACCCCGAGCATGCGGAGTCCGCCGTCGAGGCCGAGCTCCTCGCAGCGTGGGTGCGCCTGAGGTTGCGCGGAGAGCCCGCGCTCGCCGAGTGCGCGAGCGACCGCGCCGAAGCGCTCCGCCGCGGATTCCTCGAGGCGGTCGCGCTCTACCGCAAGGGCGCGCCCGATGCGGTCGCCGTCGCGGTGCGCGACCGCGCGCGCGCCGCGCTCGAGGCCGCCGACGCAGACCCCGCGATGCGCCAGGCCTCGCGCATCGTGAACGAGCTCCGCGCGCTCACCACGATCCGCCGCCCGATCCGCCGCGTCATGGGCGAGGCGGCGCCCGCGCTCGCCGCGCTGAAGCCGCTCGTCCTCGCAAGCCCGCTCTCGGCCGCCACGCTGCTTCCGCCCGACTTCCCGCCGTTCGACCTCGTCGTCTTCGACGAGGCGTCGCAGGTCCCCGTGTGGGACGCGGCCTGCGCGATCGCGCGCGGCGCGGCCGCGGTCATCGTCGGCGACTCGAAGCAGCTTCCCCCGACGAACTTCTTCGACCGCAAGGATTCGGGGGAGTCGAACGACACCGAGGCCGCGCTCGCCGACGCGCTCGAGCCGCTCGAGAGCGTGCTCGAGGAGGCGATCGCGTCGGGAATCCCGCAGCAGAGCCTGCTCTGGCACTACCGCTCCCGCGACGAGCGGCTCATCGAGTTCTCGAACCGCCGCAGTTACGGCGGGCGACTGCAGACCTTCCCCGCCGCGCACCGCGCGCACCCGAACCTCGGCGTCGAGTTCCGCTTCGTCGGCGGCGTCTACGACCGAGCGGGCACCGCGACGAACCGTGCCGAGGCCGAGGCGGTCGTCGCCGAGATGGCGCGCCGCCTCACCGATGCGGACGCGTGCAGCGCCAACCGCTCGATCGGCGTCGTGACCTTCAGCGTGGCGCAGCAGACGCTCGTCCAGGACCTCTTCGACGAGGCGCTCGACCGCGACGCGGCGCTGCGCGAAGGCGTGGCAGAGGCGGCGAGGTTCGGCGACCCTGTCTTCATCAAGAACCTCGAGAACGTGCAGGGCGACGAGCGCGCCACCATGCTCTTCTCGATCTGCTATGGCCGCGACGCGTCGGGCTCGATCTACCACAACTTCGGCCCGCTGAACCTCTCGGGCGGCGAGCGGCGGCTCAATGTCGCGGTCACGCGCGCCCGCGAGAAGGTTGTGATCTTCTCGTCGATCCGCGCGAGCGACCTCGACCCGAAGAAGTGCATCTCGAAGGGCGCGCAGGACCTCCGCGACTACCTCGCGTTCGCAGAGCTCGGCACCGTGCCGAGCGCACGCGACGAGGCAGGCCCGCAGCGCGCGCTCGACACCGAGCCCGTGGAGCTTGCGATCGCCCGCGCGCTCGAGGCGCGCGGATGGAAGGTCGACCTCCATGTCGGCCGCTCGCGCGACTTCCGCGTCAGCCTCGCGGTCGCGGATCCCGCCACGCCCGACCGCTGGACGCTCGGCGTCGAGCTCGACGGCGTCTTCCACCGCGCGGCGCCGACGGTGATCGACCGCGAGAGCGTCCGCCACGGAGTCCTCGAGGGACTCGGCTGGAGGACGATCCGAGTCAGTTCGGTCGACGCGCTGCGCGACCTCGCGAAGACGGTCGACCGCATCGACGCGGCCGCGCGCGGCGCCTGAGCGCGCCACGCGAACTGCTCACTTCGCGGGATACTCGTACACGCCGCGCCCCGTCTTGTCGCCGAGCCGACCCGCCTGCACCAGCTGCCTGAGCAGCGGGCACGGGAAGAACTTCGGGTTCCCGAGCTCCTTGTGGAGCACCATCATGATGTCGTGGCAGACATCGAGGCCGATGAAGTCGGCGAGGCGCAGCGGACCCATCGGGAAGTTGCAGCCGAGGAGCATGATCTGATCGATGTCCTCGGGCTTCGCGACGCCTTCCATCCACGCGTAGAACGCCTCGTTGATCATCGGCATCAGCACGCGGTTCGACACGAAGCCCGCGCGGTCGTTCGCAGGGACGGGGGTCTTCCCCATCGCCTTCGAAAGCTCGATCGTGCGCGCGGTGGTCTCCTCGCTCGTCGCGATCCCCTTGATCACCTCGACGAGCTTCATGATCGGCACGGGGTTGAAGAAGTGCATGCCGATCACGCGCGGCGCGTCCTTGCCGACCGAGCTCGCGATGTCGGTGATCGAGATGCTCGAGGTGTTCGTCGCAAGGACGACATCCTCGCGGAAGGTCGCCTGCATCTCCTTGAAGATCTTCTTCTTGAGCTCCGCGTTCTCGGTGGCCGCCTCGACCACCCAGTCGGCCGACTTCGCGTCGGCCATCGCCGTGCAGTAGCTGATGCGCTTCATCGCGGCATCGGCGTCGGCCTGCTGCATCTTGCCCTTCTCGACGAGGCGCGCGAGGCTCTTCGCGTGCCCCGCCTTCGCCTTGTCGAGCGCGGCCTGGCTCACGTCGATCTGGATCGCGCCGAACCCTGTCTGCGCGGCGGTGAGGGCGATGCCGGAACCCATGGTTCCCGCTCCGATGACGGCGATGGTCTTGACGTTCGACATGGGAAGGAAGGTATCAGTTCAAGCGTCATGGGCGACGCGGCCACCTTGGACACGCCACCGTACAGAGCACCAAAGGCAGCGCCCGAGCGCCAAAGGCGCACCCGAGCAGCAAAGGAAGCCGCCGCAGCGGCGACCGCTCAAACTACGCATTCCACTTGAGGCTCATCGGCCCCGTGTAGTTCGCGAGCGGGCGGATGATGCGGTTGTTCGCGTGCTGCTCCATGATGTGCGCGCACCAGCCCGTGATGCGGCTCGCCACGAAGATCGGCGTGTACTGCGGCACGGGGATTCCCATGATGAAGTAGGTCATGCCGCAGGGGAAGTCCACGTTCGGGTGGATGTTCTTGTCGCGCAGCATGATCGCCTGCACCTCGTCGCCCATGTCGAACCACTTCTTCGAGCTCGGCCCCTGCTTCTCGGCGAGCTTGAGGCCCCAGCGGCGCAGGATGCCCGCGCGGTGGTCGCCGTTCTTGTAGACGCGGTGGCCGAAGCCCATCAGCTTGCGCTTCTCGGCGAAGGCGCGCTGCATCCATGCGTCGACGGTCATCTTGCCACCCGCGCAGTCGCGGTCGATGTCCTTGAGCATCTCCATCGCCATCTCGTTGGCGCCGCCATGGAGCGGGCCCTTCAGCGCGCCGATGCCGCCGCAGACCGCGCTGTGCATGTCGGTCTCGGTCGAGGCGATCGTGCGGCACGAGAAGGTCGACGCGTTGAAGTCGTGCTCGGCGTAGAGG
The DNA here is from genome assembly GCA_016124975.1 of Phycisphaera sp. Taxonomy (GTDB): domain Bacteria; phylum Planctomycetota; class Phycisphaerae; order Phycisphaerales; family SM1A02; genus QWPT01. The sequence goes on from WGMP01000036.1 coordinate 32,643, forward strand.
ACGAGCGACACGTCCATGATCTTCGCCGCGAGTTCGTCGGGCTTCTGGCCGCTCATCATCCAGAGGAGGTTCGCCGAGTGGCCGAGCGACGCGTCGGGCGCGACGGGCGCCTTGCCATCGAGCGTCATCTGGCACGCGCCGATGATCGACGGGATCTGCGCGAGGAGGCGCTTCGCCTTGCGGAGACCTGCGGCGGGCGAGTTGTCTTCGCAGTCGGGGTCGAGGTGCGAGAGAAGCGACACACCCGAGCGCAGGATCGACATCGGGTGGGCCTTCGGGCTTTCCTTCGCGATGCGGACGACCGCGTCGCGCACGCTCGCGGGAATCGCGCGCATGGAGGCGATCTCGGCCTTGAACGCGGCGAGTTCCGCCGACGACGGCTTGTGGCCGACGAGGAGAAGGTGCGCCACCTCCTCGAAGGTCGCGTTCTCCGCGAGGTCCGCGATCTCGTAGCCGCGATAGATGAGCTCGGTCTGGGTGACGGCGCAGATCGAGGTGTCGCCGACGGTCTGGCCGGCAAGGCCACGGGTGTCGACGGGCTTCGGGGCGGGGGCGGATGCGGTGCTCATCTGTGGTCTCTCCGGCGATGCGGGCTGGCGGCGAAGGCGCCGCGAAGGAAGACGAAGAGTCTACACAGGCAGCGGCTGCGGTGATGGCGGAGGTACAGTGAAGAAATGCTCCGTGGATACCTCGCCCATCGACTGATCCCGCTCTTCTTCCTCGCCGCTGCGGCGGCCCTGCCGATCGGGTGCGCCGCGACCGCGGGTCGAACGGGGCCCGCAGCGGGCGGCGCGGCTGCTCCGAGCGGTGTCGCGGAGGTCGCGGCCCGCCTGACGGGGTCGTTCTCGAGCGAGGCGCAGTCGAAGTCGGATCCCGAGTTCCTCGATGTGCGGCTGCACATGGCGCGCATCTGGGATTCACGGACGGATGGTCCGTGGATCTATGTCGAGCAGGCGATGGCGACCGCACCCGACAGGCCGTATCGGCAGCGCGTCTACAGGCTCGTCGAGCGCGCGGACAAGACCGTCGAGAGCGTGGTCTATGAACTCGCGAACCCGGCCGAGCGCGTGGGTGCGTGGCGCGATCCTTCGCGGTTCGACGCGGACTCGCCCGAGTCGCTGGTGCTGCGTGCGGGGTGCTCCATCGTGCTCGAGCGCGCGGGCGAAGCGTGGGTCGGCTCGACGAGCGACCAAGGCTGCGAGAGTTCGTTGCGCGGCGCGCGCTATGCGACGAGCGAGGTGGTGCTCTTCGACGGCGGGCTCGACACCTGGGATCGCGGCTTCGACGCGGCGGGCAGCCAGGTCTGGGGCGCGACCAAGGGCGCCTACCAGTTCCGCCGCGTGGCGGAGTGAACGCTGTCGACGGCTGACATCATCCGTTCCTTGGACCTTGTCCAAGGGCACCCGTGCGTGTCGTGTCGCACGGCTCAAACCCTCGGAGTCGCCAACCACGGGTGCCCGTGGACGAAGTCCACGGAACGACGCGCGTCGGAGTCGACGGCTGACATCATCCGTTCCTTGGACTTTGTCCAAGGGCACCCGTGCGGGTCGTGTCGGACGATTCAGACCGTCAGAGTCGCCAACCACGGGCGCCCGGGGACGAAGTCCCCGGAACGACACGCGTCGGAGTCGACGGCTGACATCATCCGTTCCTTGGACTTTGTCCAAGGGCACCCGTGCGTGTCGTGTCGCGCGATTCAGACCGTCGGAGTCGCCAACCACGGGTGCCCGTGGACGAAGTCCACGGAACGCCACGCGTCGGAGTCAACGGCTGACATCATCCGTTCCTTGGACTTTGTCCAAGGGCACCCGTGCGTGTCGTGTCGAACGATTCAGATCGTCGGAGTCGCCCAGCCCCCCCCGCATCATCAGCACCAAAGGGAGCAGCCGCAGCTGCGACCGCTCAAGAAGGAAGCAGCCGCAGCTGCGACCGCTCAAACCACCCGACCGCTAAAAAAGGCAACGCGCCCGAGCGTCCTCGAGCGCGTGCGTGTGAGCGGCAGGTTCCCTTTCCGCCGTTCACGGGCTTTCCGGTCTAGAGCCGGATCGCCGTCCCTTTTTACCTCCGCCCGCCTTCAGGTCCCTCAACCCGAAGGCATGCGAATCGCGGGCGGTCCCTAAGTCGCCCGCGGTCGAAGTGAATCGACCTCCTCATTCTCACTCAGGAATGGGGGCGAGGCGAGAGAAGAGGACCAAAATTGGTCGAAATTGGTGGGATGGGGGCAAAGTCCATCGGCGTCTCGGCTTACGGATTCGCCCGTGACCGCTTATGGGGTCTCGGCGAGGGTCTTCGCGAGGGTCTTCGCGACTCGAACCCCACCGTGTGGCGAGGCGCGAGGTTCGTGCCAGCCGACATCGCCACCCGCTCCCGCCGAGGGCCACAAACACCGCCCAATCGCACGCGATCGCCGAAATTCCACGCGGATCATTGGCCGATCCGGGCGTACCTTCCCACTGCACTGTACTGCGCCGCCGTCGCGCCCCCCTCGGAACCCCGCCGATGCCACGAGACCCTCGCGCCAAGTCCATCGCCAGCGTCGCCACCCTGCTCGCGCTCGCCCTCGGGGCGGCAGCGGCACCTGCAACGGCAACTGCTGCCCCGGCCCCCCGCGCACCCCAGACCGCGGCCGAGCCGACCACGCCAGAAGGCGCCGCGAGCGCCTGGTACGGGCGGGCGGGCCGCGAGCAGCGCTCAAAGCACTACCGCATCCTCAGCGACCTGTCGCCCGAGGAGACGCGGCTGTATGGCAAGCACCTCGACTTGATGTACGAGGAGTACTCGCGACGCATGGCGGGCATTCCCCAGCAGGCGCCCGAGATTCCCTTCGTCCTGATGTTCGCAACGCAGGCCGACTACCTCGCCGTCATGCGCTCGACCTACGGGATCAACGCCATGGGCAGCGGCGGCATGTTCTTCATCACGCCGCGCGGGGCGGCGCTCGCCTTCTTCGTCGAGTCGCTCCCGCAGACGCGCGTCTTCCATGTCATCCAGCACGAGGGGTTCCACCAGTATGCGCACAGCCGCTTCGCGGGGCGCCTGCCGATCTGGGTCAACGAGGGCCTCGCTGAGTTCTTCGGCGAGGCGATCGTGGTCGACGGACGCGTCATCGTCGGGCAGGCGAGCCCACGCGCCGTGACGAGCGTGAAGGACGCCATCGACCGCGGCACGACCGTCGACTTCCTCCGCATGCTGACCATGACGACCGACCAGTGGAACGGCAATGTCCGCGCCGGAAACGCGGGCATCCAGTACCTCCAGGCGTGGTCGATGGTGCAGTTCCTCGGCTGGGCCGAGGGCGGGCGATACCAGCGGCCGTTCGAGGCGTATCTCAGGCTCCTGCACGGCGGCATGCCGAGCGACCGCGCCTTCGTCCAGGCCTTCGGGACGGGCGATCTGGCGTCGTTCGAGCGCGCGTGGAAGGCATGGGCGAAGGAGATGGTTCCGTCTGCGTTCAGCGTGGCGGCGATGCGGATCACCTTCCTCGCGGAAGGCCTCGCGCTCCTCTCAAACGAGGGCGTCTCTGTCTCCTCCATCGAGGAACTCGTGTCAGAGCTCCGCGATCGTCGATTCGCGATCGAGGTGACGGTGCACGGCCGCACCGAGAGGATCGAGGCGGACGAGTCCGTGCTCGACATCCCGCAGGACGCCCTCGCGGAGGAGAAGCCCGTGTTCGACCTGATTCCCGCGAAGGACGCGCGGCGCCGGGTGGGGCCGAACACCTCCGACCTTCCGCCGCCGACCCCCGCCGTGGTGACGACGCGCGGGCTCGAGCCGCGGGAACTCGTCCTTTCGTGGCGTCGCCTCGGGAAGAATGGCGGGTTCGAGTACGAGCTCCTGTCGCCGAAGGCAGCCCCCAGGGCGCCGCGAAGGCCGAAGGTCCAGGAAGACCGCGCGGCGCCGTGAACGGGCGCGGAGCGCCCGTCTCGCGGCGTTCCGCGGAATCTTGCGGTGAAACCCCGCCGACGGCGCTCCCAACCGCCGCGCCCATGACCACAATCGCGCCCATGCATCAGGTTGACACGAGCTTCCTCCGACGGCTGCGCGCGCGCGACGAGCGCGCGTGGTTCGAGCTGTGGCAGGCCTTCGGCCCCGTGGTGCGCGGAATGCTGGCGCGTTGGGGCAACGGACGGCTCGGCGAGGAGACGCTGCGCGACCTCACGCAGGACACGCTCGCGGCGCTCTCCGACTCGATCGAGCGCTTCGACCCGCAGCGCGGCGTGCGCTTCTCGACCTGGCTCCTCGCGATCGCCCGCCATGTCCTCGGCGACGAGATGGACCGCCGCTATGCGCAGAAGCGCGGCGGCGGCAAGCGCGGCGCGAGCCTCGACGACTCGTGGATGGGCCAGTCGCGCGAGCCCGCTCCCGACGCGGAGTACGAGCGCCGCATCCTCGGCGCGAAGATCCACGCCGCGATCCGCGCAGCGCAGCGGCGCTCGGACTTCGTGCACTTCGAGGCCTACCGCATGCGCGTCCTCGAGTCGAAGCAGGGTCGCGAGATCGGCCTCCTGCTCGGCGTGAGCGAGCCGACCGTCACGCGCCACTGCCAGCGCGTGCGCGAGGCGCTGCGCGAGGAGCTCGCGGTCGCGATCGAACAGTGGAGCTACACCGACGACGAGCGCTCGGAGCCGAGCCGCGCGGGCCTCGCGGCCGAGGACGCGGGCTTCGACGAGGCGCTCGGAGAGATCTGGCGCACGCAGGAGGAGCTCGTCGCTCGGGACCTCGTCGAGCGGAGCGCCACCGCGCGGCGCGGCCATGACGATCCGCAACGCCCTGGAAAGGCCGATGCAGGGCATTGAGTGGATCCTCCTCTTCCTCGGGGTCATCGCGTTTGCGGTGACGCTTGTCGCTGCGGGCATCGTGCTCGGCCGCATCGGCGTCGCCACCGCGACGCTCCTCACGCACATCGGTCGCACGCTCGCGAAGCTCGGCGGCGATCTCGTCCGCGCGATCGGCGGACTCGTCGTCGCAGTCGCGCTTCTTCCCATCGCGCTCGCGCGGCTCATCATCCTCAAGCCCTCGCAGGCGCTCGGGGCGCTTGCCTCGGCGGGGCGCGAGGCGCGCACGGCGGCGCTCGCGCTCGCAAGCGCGCTCCTCGTGCGCCCGCTCGAGCTCATCGGCTTCGGCGCGCTCGTCCGCCATGTCCGTCGCAGGCTTCCCGCAGCGATGTCGGCGCCTTCGGACGGGCGCGGATCGGGCGCAGGCGCGGGCGCCGAGTTCGAGGGCTACGAGATCCTGCGCGAGCTCGCGCGCGGCGGCTCAGGTGCGCGGCTCTTCGTGGCCGAACCCGACGCGCGCACGCGCCGCCGCATCGGCCTCGCCTCGGGTGCTGTCGTGATCAAGAGCTTCGACTTCGACGACGGCACGCACGCGGCCGACATGGTGCGCGAGGGCCGCTCGCTCGACGCGGCGCGCAAGCTCGGGCTCGTCCTCGACCACGAGGCCGCGGAGCGACGCTTCTGGTATGTCATGCGCTACTACGAGGGTCTCGACCTCGGCCGCTTCGTGCGAAGCATGCATGAGGCCGCGGGCGAACTCGGCGCGGCCGACCTCGACACCGAGCGGATCGTGCTCGTCGCGTCGCTCGTGCGCGACATCGTCGCCACGCTGCGCGACTGGCACGCGTCGGGCCTCTGGCACAAGGACATCAAGCCTGAGAACGCCATCGTGCACGAGGGGCGCGCCACGCTCGTCGACCTCGGGCTTGTGACGCCGCTTGCGTCGCACATGACGCTGACGACGCACGGAACCGAGTACTTCCGCGACCCCGAGCTCGTGCGGCAGGCGCTGCGCGGCGCGCGCGTGTCGGAGGTCGATGCGGCGCGCTTCGACCTCTACGGCGCGGGCGCGGTGCTCTACTTCGTGCTCGAGGGGACCTTCCCCGCGCACGGCGTCCTAAGCGGATTCCGCAAGCAGAGCCCCGCGTGCCTCCAGTGGATCGCGCGCCGGGCCATGGCCGACTTCGACCGCCGGTACGCGAACGCCGAGGAGATGCTCGCGGACCTCGATCGCGCGCTTCTCGGCGGCGATCCGTGGGCGGTGCGGCCCGCGGACCTTCCGTCGATGCGCGGCGGCGCAGAGGAGAGCGAGGATGGCCGCTCCGAGGAGGCGCGCTTCCTTGCGACGACCATGCGCGGCGCGCCCGCGCCCGTCGCGATTCCCGCTGCGCCGCCTGACGCGACGCTCCTCGCTGTGCCACGCGTGCGCGTGACCAACTGGTGGACGGGCGCCTACGAGGTCGTCTCGGTGCGGCCGCTGCCTGCGGGGCTGCCCGCGGCGTCGAGCCGAGGGCTCGGCGTCGCGATCGCCGTGCTCGTCGTCGCTGTGCTGGCGTTGGCCGCGGTCATCGGCTACTGGATCGCGAACTCCGCCTCGAGCGGAGGCTTGATGCGATTCGCGCTCTGAGCGTCAGCCGCGCGGGAAGTCCCATTCCTTGCCGGGCGTGTAGGCCAGCAGCTCGTAGAGCTCCTTGCGCGACTGCATGCGCGGGAGCGACGGCTCGAAGCCGCCGTCCCTCGCAAGAGCGGCGAGGCCTTCGTCGACCGCCTTCATCGCCATGCGCATGAGCGAGAGCGGATAGATCACGATCGACACGCCGAGCGCGCGGAACTCATCGCGCGTGAGGTGCTTCGTCTTCCCGAACTCGGTCATGTTCGCGAGCGTCGCGCCGGGCGAGGCCTTCATGAAGCGCGCGAACTCGTCGCCGTCGTGCAGGCCCTCTGGGAAGATGACATCGGCGCCCGCCTCGCGGTAGAGGTTCGCGCGCGCGACCATGTCGTCGAAGCCCGTGACATGGCGCGCGTCGGTGCGCGCGATGATGACGAAGTCGGGGGAGACACGGTGCTTCGCCATCGCGGCGACCTTGTCGGCCATCGCCTGCGCGCCCACGAGGTCCTTGCCGTCGAGGTGGCCGCAGCGCTTCGGGAAGACCTGGTCCTCGAGGTGGAGCGCCGCTGCGCCCGCGCGCTCGTACTCGACCACAGTGCGCACGCAGCACTCGACCTCGCCGTAGCCCGTGTCGGCGTCGGCGATGACGGGAAGCCCCGAGGCGTCCGTGATCTCTCGGATCGTGCGGCACATCTCGGTCAGCGTGATGAGCCCGATGTCGGGGTAGCCGGCCACATTCGCCGTGGCGCCGCCCGAGATGTAGGTGGCCTCGAAGCCCGCACGGGCGACGGCGCGCGCGACGAGCGCGTTGAAGGCGCCTGGGACGAAGACGGTGCCGCGCGCCATCGCGTCGCGCAGCGTGCGGCCTGGATCGGTCGACTTCATGCGCGGAATGTAGCGGAACGCGCGCACGCGCCTCGGTGCGCGTCAGGCGTAGGACTTCTCGATCGATGCGCCCGGGTAGTACCGCGCGAGGATCGCGCTCGCCTTGGCGCCCTTCTTCGCCATCGCCTCTGCGCCGTACTGGCACATGCCGACGCCGTGGCCGTGCCCGCGTCCGCTGACGAAGAGCTCGCGGCCGCGCACGAGGGGTTCGAAGTACGCGCTCTTGACGCGCTCCCTCGAGGGGCGCATGCCGCTTGGCGCCGCGGGGTCTGCGTTGAGGCCCCAGCGCAGGCGCTCGGCGAGCACCTGGTGGAGCGCGCCCTTCGCGTCGGTGATGGTGTAGGCGACGGGGCGCCCCGCGCGGTTCCGCTCCGCGATCTCGATGCGGCGGATCCCCTCGAGCGAGAAGAGCGAGGCGTAGCCTTCTGCGCGCGCCCACGCGGGAAGCGTGCGCCCGAGCGCCTGCGCGTCAAGCGAGAGCTGCCATCGGTATGTCGGGCTCCACGAGCAGCAGTCGGCGGCGTCGGGGCGCTCGACGCGCAGGGGCTCGATGTCGTGGATGACCGACGACGAGATCGCGTCGCGCGCGGCGGCGCGGGCGCCACCGCAGCAGCTCGAGTAGTAGGCGGGCACGACCCGCGCGGAGTAGAGCAGCACCTGCCCACGCGTCGCGTTCACGGCGTCGGCGCTGCGACGGTGCTTCGTCGCTCCGATCCACGCCTGCCCCGCCTCGCCTGCGACCGTGTCGAAGTGCCTGCGCGTGCGCCACATCGCCATCTCGCAGAGCGCCCAGCTGCGCGCGGCGATGGCCTGCGCCTGGTGCGTGGCCACGCCCCACGAGTTGAAGAGCTCCTTGGCGATGACCCCGGGGAGGTACTCCTCCATCGGAAGTTCGTGCACCACATCGGCGGTGGCGAACTCGGGTGTCGCAGTGGTCGCGGTCGTCGGGGCCGTCGGGGTCCCCGCGGTCGTCGGTGGAGTGGCCGCGGTCCGCTGCGCGGGCCTTGGCACGAGACGGATGATCCCAGGCCACTCGCTTCCGAAGGCGGTGAGTCGCCTTGGTTCGCCGCGCAGCGAGGAGATCTCGAGGACGGCCATCGGCGGCAACGCCACCGCACGCGCATCGCGCGTCTTCGCGGCCTCGCGCACGCGCCAGCCCTCTCTGGTCCAAGTGAACTCGACGGGGCACTGCGCGATCACGCCCGGCCTTCCCGACCCGGGCTCGACGATCCAGACGTTCGATCCAGGGCCGCGGATCTCGACCGATGGCGCCTCGGAGGTGAGGCTCCCCGTGCGAATCCTGATCGCGGGCTCCGATGAGGGCGGCGCGGGGCGCTCGACGGGCTCTGGCCTCGGCTTCGGGGTCTCGGCCTTGGAAGGTGCGGGCTTCTGCGCGTCGCTGCCCTCTGAAGCCCGCTTCGGCTCGCCCGCCATGCGGTCGGTCGACGCCGCATCGCCTGGCGCGCGGCGCATCCCCTGCGGCTTCTGGCAGCTCCCAACGACGGCAACCGCGCCCGCGGCGACAGCCGCCGAGGCGATGAGCACGGTACGACGCCGACGATCAAAGGCCTGCGGTTCCATGCAGCACTCCCTTGACGGCGGGACGCGAAATGCGTTCCACCAGAGTCGCCCCGCTGCGCACGCCCGGCGCGTGCGCATCGGCGGGATCGCTTACGAAAGCTGGCGCAGCGTGAGACCGTGCTGACCGAGCCGCTCGCGGATCTCGTGCAGGCTCGTCGCGCCGAAGTTCTTCACGCCCATGAGCTCGGCCTCGGTGCGCGAGGCGAGCTCGCCGATCGTGTTGATGTTGAGCAGCTGCAGCGCCTTGCGGGCGCGCACCGAGAGATCGAGCGACGAGATCGGCTTGTTGAGGACCGCCTCGGGCACGATCGCCTTGAGCTCCTCAAGGATGTCCTTGCGGATGCCGCCTCGGTTGCCCGTCTCGAGGCCCTGGCCGAGCCGCAGGCCCTTCTGCGAGAGCATGGCCTTGATCTCGACGAGCGACTGCTCGCCGAAGTTCTTGTAGCTGAGAAGCTCGGCCTCGGTGATCTTGAGGAGATCGCCGAGCGTGCGGATCTGCATCTTCTTGAGGCAGTTGCGCGCGCGCACGGAGAGCTCGAAGTCGGTGACGGGCGTGTCGAGGATGACATTCGGGCCGCCGAGGACATTGGCCTCGGTCTCGACCTGCATGTCCTTGCTCGCCTGCACATCCTTCAGGAAGAGACGCGCGCGAGCATGGTTCGGATCGGTCTCGACGACCTGGAGGAGCAGACGCTCCGCGCGGCCGAGCTCGTTGCGGTCCTCGAGGATGACGGCGAGGTTGACAAGCGCGTTGAGATGCGGCTTGCGGCAGCTCGTGATCTCGGTGTAGAGCGCCACGGCCTCGTTCTCCTCGCCGAGGAGATCGAGCGTGTATGCGAGCCGGAAGGTGATCTCGGCGTCGTCGGACATCTCTCGCGCCGCGCGGAGCTCGCGCACCGCGCCCTGGCGATCGCCCGACTTCTCGAGCCGCGCCGCCTCCGTGAGATGACGCTTGACCTGCTCAGGGTTCGCCGCCTTGCCGCCAATCACCGTGTCGAGTCCGCTCATCGTCGTGTGTCTTTCCGGGAGTACCCTGTCGCGTGCGTCCGCAGAGACCGTTCTGCGCGACGCCGAAGGGGTGCGAGTGTAGCCGCTTCGCGCGGACTTTCGCGCGGGGCGCCTCCGCGAGCGGCCTATAACCCCCGAGGGCTCACCCATGACGACAGACCCCTTCCGACAGATCTTCTGGCAGACCTGGCGCGACCTCGTGTTCGTGCACTGGGAGGTCGACGCCGCCGCGATCGACGCGCTGCTGCCGCGCGAGCTCGAGCCCGACCTCTTCGGCGGAAGGGCGTTCATCGCGCTCGTCCCCTTTCGCATGACGGGGATCCGCGCGGTGTGGCTTCCCCCGATTCCAGGCACGGACCGCACGCTCGAAACGAATGTGCGCACCTATGTCAGGCGGCGCGGCGCGGGCGCCGAGGCGATCCCCGCCGTATGGTTCTTCAGCCTCGAGGCGGAGTCGACGCTCGCGGTGAAGGTCGCGCGGTCGATGTACGGGCTCCCCTACTTCAAGGCTTCGATGCGCTATGCGCGCGAGCTGCGGTGCGAAGGTGTGGAGAGCGCTCGCGCGGAGAGCACGCGGCTCTGGCCTGAACCGGCTCCCGCGAGATCGCTCGTCGAGGCGGACTTCGACCATGCGGCGCCGTTCGCAGAGGCCGCGGCAGGCACGCTCGAGCACTTCCTCGTCGAACGCTACGCGCTCTACGCACGGCACCGCGGGCGGCTCACGCACGCGGTCGTCCGCCACAGCCCCTACCGCATCCGCGCGGGCGTGCTGCGCGCGGTCGACGCGGGGCTGGTCGAGGCCGCCGGCGTGCCGAGGCCGCGCGCGGACCTCGCAGCGCTCGTCCATCAGGCGCAGGATGTCACCGTGCGCATCGGCGCCCCGCGCGTGGTCGAGTGACGCCCCGCGCTTCAACGATCGAGGAGATGCAGGCGCTTCCATCCGCCGCGCTCGAAGCGAATCGCAAGCACGATGCCGAGGATCGCGATGTAGGCGGTGGCCGCGATCCACGGCCCCGTCGACTCGAGCTGCGGCGCGAGGCGCGTCATCGCATAGCCGCCTCCCACGATCACGCCCCAGGAGAGGACGACGGTCAGGACACCTGGGAACACCGTGTCGCCCGCGCCGCGCAGCGCACCCGTGTAGACGATGCCGATCGCGTCGAGGGTCTGGAAGACCGCTGCGCAGATGAAGATCGTGGCGCCGATCGCGCGGATCTCGGCCGCGAGGTCGGGCGGCGTCGCGTCGTCGATGAAGACACCCGTGAGCTCGTGTCGGAAGAGGACGAACGCAATGGCGCAGAGGGTCATCCACGCCACGCCGATCGCGACGGCCGCGTGCGCCGAGCGCGCGGCGCGCGCGTGGTCGCCCTCGCCGATGTGTTTGCCGACGAGGCTCGTCGCTGCGGTCGAGAGGCCGACCGCTGGCATGAAGGACATGTGGACGAAGCGCATCGCGGCCCAGCCGGCCGTCATGTGCGCGCTGCCGAAACTGCCCGCGAGCACGGTCATGAAGATGGCCCAGCAGACCATCTCGTTTCCGAACTGGAGCCCTGCGGGCCAGCCGAGGCGGAGGATGTCACGCATCGCGGCGAAGTCGGGCCGCCACGCGCGGCGGATGGCGAGGGTGTCGTTCAGCCTTCGCGAGAGGAACACGACGAGCGGCACGAGCGCCTCGACGGTCGAGCCGATCGCCGTGCCGATCGCGGCGCCGATGAGCCCGAGCTCGGGTGCGCCCGGAACACCGGGCAGGCCGAGCTCGGGCAGCCCGCGCTCCCCGTAGATGAGCGCGTAGTTTCCGAGGATGTTCGCGATGTTGCCCGCGATCGCCGCCACCGTCACGACCTTCGGGCGCTGGAGCCCGAAGAAGAAGTTGGCGAGCGCCTTCGCGCCGACCGTGACGATTCCAGCGCCAAGGAGGATCTGCGCATAGGCGGTCTCCATCTCGACGAGGCGCGGCTCGTGGCCCATCGCCTCGAAGGCGTGGCCGATGGCGAATGCATAGGGGACAAGCACCACGAGCCAGAACCCGAGCGCAAGCCAGAGGCCCGCCCACCCGTAGCGCGCGATCTCGTCGGTTCGGCCTGCACCGACCCGCTGCGAGACGAGCGTGTTCACAAGCGTCAGGACGCCGAAGCCAAAGGAGATGGCGACCCAGCTCCATGCGCCGCCGTTTCCCTGCGCCGCGACCTCAAGCGGGCCGATCACCGACACCATGAGGCTGTCGACGAACTGCATCAGCGTGTAGCTGAGCATCGTGACGACGGTGGGCCACGCCTGGCCCCAGACCTCACGGATGTCGGTGCGCGTGGCGAGCATGGGCGCGCAGGGTAGGCGGAGCGGCTTGAACGCGTGCGCGACGGGGAAGGCGCGCGTGCGCGCGCGGCGAGGATGCGCAGCACCAAAGGGAGCCGCCGCAGCGGCGACCGCTCAAGACCGCCCGCCGCTCAGATCTCGACGAGGACCATGTCGCTCTCGACCGACGCCGACGACTCGGGCGCGTGGTGCGCGCTCGTCATCGACTCGAGACCCGCGACCTTCGCCATCTCTGCGCGCGTCGTCGCGGCGTCGTAGCGCGCGGCAGGCTTGCCCGCGCGCGCCGCGACGAGGTCAAGCGCGATCTGCGCCTCGCTCTTCGCGAACTCGACGGGCTCGATCGCCTGCTCGAAGCCCTGCAGTCGATTCGTGGCGTTCTCGAACGAGCCCGCCTTCTCGACCCAGGTGGCGCCGGGAAGCACGACCGTCGCCATCTCGGTGACGGCGTTCGGCAGCGTGTCGATCGCGACGACCGTGGCGACCTGCTTGAGCGCGGACGCCATCGACGGCGTCACCCAGTTGCTCGGATAGTTGCCCGTCACGAGCGCGGCGCCGTACTGGCCGCTCGCGAGCGCCTGCTCGAAGCCCTGGGCGTTCGCGACGGGCCTTCCGCCCGCGAGCGCCTCGAGCACGCGGCGCACGCCGCGCGCGTTCGGCGCCTTCTCGGCGCGAATCGTGAAGCCACCCGGGAAGGTCTTGTCCTGGCCCTGCACGGGCACGGGGCCGAGCGCGAGCAGCGCGTCTGGGTCGACCGAGAGCGCATAGCGCGCGAGGTGGTATGCGTCTTCGCACGAGAGCATCGGGCTCACGAGGAGCGCAAGATGCTTCTTCGCGACCGTGCGCAGCGCCGTCATGGCGCTGTCGACGGCGGCCACCGCCGTCTGCCACGCCTCGACCGGCTTCAGCGGGTCGAAGGCGTCGCGGCCCTTCACGGACGGCAGCGTGAGGCGCGCGTCCGAGTGCACGAACTTCCAGCCGTAGCGCACTTCGTCGGTGATCCACCACTTGTTGACGGCGTCGTTGGCGCGCGGCTTCACGCGGTAGACCTGGCCGTCGTTGTGCTCGACCGAGATGTTGTCGCCCGACGCGGTGAGCCCGTCGATCGACGGGGTCTTCTTGAGGAACCACACGCGCTGCTGGAAGAGGAAGTCCTTGTCGAGGAGGGCGCCGACGGGGCAGAGGTCGACCACATTGCCCGAAAGCTCGTTGTCGAGCGCCATGCCCGGGAAGACATCGATCTGCTCGGTCGAGCCGCGGCCGTCGACCATCAGCTCGTTCGTGCCCGTCACCTCGCGGGTGAAGCGCACGCAGCGGGTGCACATGATGCAGCGGTCGCTGTAGAGGAGGACATGCGGGCCGACATCCTTCTTCGGCTGCTTGTTCTTCGCCTCGGTGAAGCGGCTCTGGCCGCGGCCGTACTGGTAGGAGTAGTCCTGCAGGTGGCACTCGCCCGCCTGGTCGCACACCGGGCAGTCGACCGGGTGGTTGATGAGCAGGAACTCCATGACCGCCTTCTGGTTGGCGACGGCCTTGGGGCTGTCGGTGTAGACGACCATGCCGTCGGCGGCCGCCTGCTGGCAGGTCGGCACGAGCTTCGGGAACGGCTCGAGCTTGCCCGAACGGGGGTTCGGCGCCCAGACCTCGCCGAGGCAGATGCGGCAGTTCGCGACCACCGAGAGGCCCGGGTGGTAGCAGTAGTGCGGGATCTCGACCTCATGGTCGAGGGCCGCCTGGATGATGGTCTGGCCGGGCTTGAAGGAGTACTTCTTGCCGTTGATCGTGAGCTCTGGCATGGAAGGGGCAATGTAGCCGAAGCCCCCCGTGGTGGTGGCGGCGCGGTGGCGCGTGGCTGGGCCGACCGTTCAGCGGTCCGACGCACCCGCGGGAAGGGTCGCGAAGAGGATCTTGATCCGCCCCGCTTCGCACTCGATCGCGCGGACCTCGACGAAGCGCCCGTCGGAGAGCCTGAAGCGGCGGTCGGGGTGGCGCGCCTCGAGGCGGCCGAGTTCCTCGCGGAACGCTCCCGCCGAATCGAAGGCGGCGAGGGAGAGCGGCACAGGAAGCCGACCGATCCGCGCGTGGTCGACGGTCGCTTCAAGTCGCTCGCCCGCTTCGGTCAGTTCGAGCGGCACGCGCACGGTGCCGACGAGGCCGAGGACGCGTGGCCCGATGGGCGACTCGACGACGATCGCGCCCGCTTCCGAACCGACGCGCACCTCGGCCGCGCGCGCGAACGGCGCGAACTCTGGGTCGTGCGCCGCCCATTTCGGAAGCCGCGTCGCGAGCCATGCGTTGATGTCGGCAGGGTCGATGGCGATGGCCCACGACTCCCCTGCCGGGTCGCGCACCTTGGTGACCGCCGCAACCAGCGCCTGCTCGAGCGCCTCGCCGCGCGTCACGGCATCCTCGGGCAGCGTCGGGCGCCCCGCGGGCGGCACGAACGCGAGCACGATGGCCGCGAGAAGCCCCCCCGCCGCGACCGCGCGCACGACGCGGCCGAGCCGCGGCTTGCAGGGCGGGCATGGTTGCGGCTCGGCGCTCACGCGGCGAAAGGTACGCGGAAACGGTGCCTGGCACGTGCCAGGAGGTGCCTGGCACCAGACGGCACGTGCCGGGCACTGGCCGAGCGGCACTGGGCGGGCATGGTTGCGTCTCAGCGCTCACGCCACGAAACTTCAGCGGAGACGGCGCCTCGGAAACGGCGGAAACGGTGCCTGGCACGTGCCGCGAGGTGCCGGGCACCAGACGGCACGTGCTTGGCACTGGACCGTCCCGGACCGTTGAAGCACGACGGGCCCCGCGCACGCGCGGGGCCCGTCGGTTGGATCGAGAGGTGGAACGCTCGGCCTCAGCGACGGCGACGCGCGCCGACAAGACCAGCCGCGCCGAGAAGCGCGAGCGCGCCCGGCGCGGGGACGGTGACCACGACATCGGTGTTGCCCGCGCCGCGGATCGACATCGTGAAGGTGTCGCCGAGCGTGCCGACCGCGTTGCCGCCCACATTCGAGTAGAGGATCGGCATCGCGGTCAGGTCGAAGAGCAGCTGGTACGACTCGTTCGCGGCCTGATAGAAGCCGCGGAAGGCGTAGTCGCCGCCCACGGGCCCGCTCGGGAGGCTCGTGAAGACCCCGGGCCCCGAGAAGACGATCAGCGTCGACGGCGTGAAGTTCGTGACGTAGAACTGGGTGTTGAAGTCGCCCGCGGACGCGAAGGCGGTCGAGCTCACCTTGCCGTCGGTCCCGCCGACGGACGAGGCCGCGGCGTAGCTGTCGTTGCCGACATCGAAGCGGACGATGCCTGCCCCGCCTCCCACGACTCCAGCGCCGCTGATGCGGCGGATGCCGACGCCGAGGATGCGGTTCCCGTTGGCGAACGCGCCCGTCGAGTAGGTGCCCGCCGCGAGGTTCGCGCTGCCCGCGGGGCTCCCCGTCACGGTGTTCCCGTCGAACGAGAACAGGGTGGTGTAGACCTCGTAGACATTGTCCGTGCTGCCGCCGCCGTAGAGCCCGAGCGTGGTCGAGGTGCCGTTCAGCTGCCAGCCGTTCCAGGAGAGGCCGCCGTTGATGTCGACGGTGCTGGCCGATGCCGCGGCTGCGAGCGCAAGCGCCGCGGCGAGCGAGAGGGTTCCGATGGTGTTCGTGGTCTTCATGTGTTCATCCAACCTTCGTGATGGCGGCGCGGGCGCGGCCAGATGCTTGCCGTTCCCAGAGATGCCGCTGTCCCGCTCTCGGCGCACTTGGGCCTCGCGCCATGTCAGCATTCCGAACAACTCGATGAATTCGATCGAAAAGAAGACACGATCGGGTGTAGGTCTCGCCATGCCGCAGCGGACGAAACCATGCAGCTCCCGCACACGCGTTTCAAGCGGGGTTCGCGCCATATGCCCGCGCACATGCGACAGACCCCGCGCATGCGCGGGGCCCGTCGATTGGATCGAGTGGTAGAAGGACCGCTCCGCGTTCAGCGGCGGCGACGCGCGCCCGCGAGACCCGCGAGGCCGAGGAGCGCGAACGCGCCCGGGGCGGGGACAGGAACCGAGAAGACCTGCTGCGAGAACCCCGCGGAGATGTCCTGCTCCCAGAAGCCGACGCGCAGGGTGGAGCCGAAGCTGCCTTCGCCGAAGGTCAGTCCGCCGTTCGAACGGAGGATCGCGTCGATGTTCATCAGGAACTGGACGCGGGTGGAGTAGAAGCCCGCTCCTCCATCCGCGACCGTGAACGAGCGCACCGGCGTCGGGGCCCAGCCGATCCCGTACGGAATGTCGAAGTTGCTGCCACCGTTCGAGGTGAAGTCGGTGAAGACCGAGTACTGGCGCACGAGCCCCGCGCCCGCAGAGTTGTTGGTGAACATGTGCGACGACGTGTCGCCGTCATCGGCGGTGTAGACGCCGTCACCCGCGCCGAAGCTCGACGCGGCCTGGATGTTGACCTCGTCGGTATCGGTGTGGAAGAAGAACTGATTGCCGCGGGACGAGCCCGTGTACTGGATGCCCATGCCGATGATGCGGTCGCCAGCCTGCCACGAGCCGCTGAAGAGGCTCGCGGTGTCGTTACCAGTGCCGCTCGCGGTCTGGGACGCATTCAGCACGAAAGAAGTGCTGTAGATGTCGTAGGTGCGATTGGTCGCACCCTTGACCCACAGGCCCGAGGTCTGCGAGTTGCCGACGGAGTTCCAGCCGTTCCACGACGAGCCGCCGTTGAGGTCGACGACCTGGGCGGAGGCGGTGCCAGCGAGGGCGAGGGCGGCGGTGAGCGAGAGCGATGCGATGGTGGTTGTGGTCTTCATGACTGTTGCTCCCGAAAGAGGGCCTCAGACGAGTGTGAGTTGCCGTGATGGATGTTCGTTGCGTGGAGCGTTCAGCGGCGGCGACGCGCGCCCGCGAGGCCCGCGAGGCCGAGGAGTGCGAACGCGCCAGGGGCGGGGATCGGGAAGGTCTGGTGGGTGTACTGCGTGCCGTCCCAGCCGGCGGTCTGGTCGCCTTCCCAGAAGCCGAAGCGGGTGTTCGGACCGAAGTCGCCGTCGCCGAAGGTCAGTCCGCCGTTCGAGCGCAGGATCGCGTCGATGTTGATGAAGAACTGTGCGCTCGTCATGAGCGTCTGCGAGCCGCTCTCGAGGATCGCGAAGCTGCGCGTCGGGAAGTCGGGGAACGGCGTGGGGCCGTACGCGGGGTCCGCGTTCCACGAGTACGGCGCCGTGAAGTTCCCCTCTTGCGGCGTTCCATTCTGGCTGAAGCCGTTCCACACGGCGTAGTGCCGCACCTGCCCGCGGGGGTTTCCGGGCATCGTGGTCATGTACGACGAGGAGTCGCCGACATCGAAGGTGAGCAGGCCGTCGTTCGCACCGAAGCTCGAGGCGGGGGCGAGGTTGCTCCCGCCCGCATCGCGGTGGAAGAAGAAGGTCGAGCCGCGCGTGGAGCCCGTGTACTGGACGCCCATGCCGACGATGCGGTCTCCCGCCTGCCATGCGCCCGCGAAGAGGCTCGCCTCGGTCTCGCCCGTGTAGTCGACGCCGTTGCCCGCCGTGCCGTTCGCGAGGCGATTGCCGCCCACGGTCTGGCTGGCACTGAGCACGAAGTAGGTGCTGTAGATGTCGAAGGTGCGGGTCGTCGAGCCCCTCGTCCAGATCCCCGAGGTCTGCGAGTTGCCGACGGAGTTCCAGCCGTTCCAGGAGTTGCCGCCGTTGATGTCGACGGACTGTGCGGACGCGGTGCCTGCGAGGGCAAGCGATGCGACGAGTGCGAGGCGTCGAAGGGTGTTCGAGGTCTTCATGTGGTTCTCGGATCTCTTTGGGAGAGCTTGGAGGCCTCGGGACTCCGTGTCGGAGCCACCGAAGCGGCCGTGCGTGCGCGGGGCGAAACGCGAGCCCTTTCGAAAGATCAGCGCACTCCCCGACCCGAACCTGTCACCATTTCAGGGGGCAAGGTGGAAACGACGCGGAGATAGCCAATTCGGGTGATGGCGGTGCGAGCAACGCCAGCCCCCGACCAAGCATGGGATTCCGCTCGAGGCCCTCCAAATCAGTTTGCCGCGAATCCCTGCGTCGAGCGGTGCGCGGCTTCCGCAAACGCAACAGGCCCCGCGCGCACGCGGGGCCTGTCGGGAATCTGTAGGAGGTCCGAGTCGAGGCCTCAGCGGCGACGACGCGCGCCTGCGAGGCCCGCCACGCCGAGGAGCGCGATCGCGCCCGGGGCGGGGATCGCGAACATCTGGTTCGTCGATCCTGCGCCCGCGGTGATCTGGTCGCCCTCCCAGAAGCCGATCCGCGTGCCTGCCGCGTAGAAGTCGCCGTCGCCGAAGGTCAGGCCGCCGTTCGAGCGGAGGATCGCGTCGAGGTTGATGAACATCTGCAGGCTCGTTGCGAGGCTCGTCGAGCCCGCGTCGAGGATGGCGAAGCTGCGAGCGGGCATGGCGAGCGTGGCGCTCTGGCCATAGGGGAAGGTGTAGTTCCCTTCCTCAGGTGAACCGTTCTGGCTGAAGCCGTTCCAGATCGAGTATTGCTTGGTGCGGAAGCGATCGGGGTTCCACGACATGCTCGTGATGTAGGACGAGGTGTCGCCGACATCATGGGAGAACTGGCCGTCGGACATGCCGAAGGCGGTCGCGGGGATGATGTTGTCGCCGTAGGCGTCGACATGGAGATACGCGGTCGTGCCACGCGTCGAGCCCGTGTAGCGGATGCCGACGCCGACGATGCGGTCGCCCGCCTGCCACGAGCCTGAGAAGAGGCTCGCGGAGTCGTCGCCCGTGTAGCCGCTGCCGTCGCCGGCCGCGCCGTCCGCAATGCGCGAGCCGCCGACGGTCTGCGACGCGCTCAGCGTGAACTGCGTGCGGTAGATGTCGAAGGTGCGGGAGGTCGACCCCTGCACCCAGACGCCCGAGGTCTGCGAGTCGGAGATGAACTGCCATCCGCTCCAGCTGCTGCCGCCGTTGATGTCGACGGTGCTTGCGAAGGCGGAGGCGGAGGCGGTGAGCGCGCAGGACGCGACGATGGCGCCGACGCGACGACGCGACGACGGCGCAGGGAAACAACGGGACATGTCTCTCTCCAGGGTCAAAGATGGGATCGCGGGAAACCGGAACATGCCCGGACGCGGAGGGGGCCGCGGCGCGGGCGAGGGAACAGAGGGAAATGTGGCACCAAACCCGCGGAAGTCAGGCCCGCGGCGGGAAAAGGGGGCCGATCGGCAGAATCGGCGCGGAAATTGGCGCGGGGCGGTTGCCCGCTCGCCCATCGCGCGTCCCTGGTACCCCATCGAGGGACGCGGCGGATGGGGCGTTCGCCCACCGTCCACCCCGGCAGGGTCTGGCAGGTGGGTGGGAGCGCATCGAGGCCTACGCGAACCTGCGGACGACGAGCGTGTCGTTCTGCCCGCCGAAGCCGAAGCTGTTCGAGAGACAGATGTCGACCTTCGCGGGGCGCGCCGTGTTCGGCACATAGTCGAGGTCGAGGTCCGGGTCGGGCGTCTGGTAGTTGATCGTCGGCGGCAGCATCCCGTCGCGGATCGCAAGGACGCAGGTCATGAACTCGACGGCGCCCGCGGCCGCGATCAGGTGCCCCATCATGCTCTTGATCGAGCTCATGGGGATGTCCTTCGCGTTCGGGCCGAAGACGCGCTTCACACCGCGGGTCTCGATCGAGTCATTTTCCTTCGTGCCCGTGCCGTGCGCGCTGATGTAGTCGATCGCGGCGCGGCCGTCGGCGCGGCGCGCGAGCGGGTCGATCCCCGCCTGCGCAAGCGCCTGGTGCATCGACGCTGCGCCGCCGCGGCCCTCGGGGTGGATGTCGGTGATGCGGAAGGCGTCCGCGCTCGAGCCGTAGCCGGCGATCTCGGCAAGCGGCTTCGCGCCGCGGGCGAGCGCGTGCTCGAGGCTCTCGATCACGATCATGCCCGAGCCCTCGCCCATGACGAAGCCGTCGCGGGTCGCATCGAACGGGCGCGAGGCCTTCGTCGGGTCGCCCTTCGATGTGGAGAGCGCCGTGAGTCGGTTGAAGCCCGTCACGCCGAGCACATGGATCATCGTGTGCGTGCCGCCCGAGATCATCACATCGGCGTCGCCGCGCTTGATCAGGCTGAAGGCCTCGCCGATTGCCTGCGTGCTGGCGGCGCAGGCGGTGAGGCAGTTGAGCGCGGGGCCACGCACGCCGAACTCGCGCGCGAGGTGCGCGAGCGGCATGTTCGGCTCCTGCTCGACCTCGCGCATGCGGTCCATCGCCTTGTGCGCGAACTCCGCCCAGCGCGGGCCGTCGACTTTCTTCGCCTCTGCGTCCCAGCCCGCGAGGTTCGACGCGGCGTAGTTGTCGAAGTCGAGCACGCCCTCGCCTGCGCCGAGGTAGAGGCCGACGCGCTTGCGGTTCAGGCCCGCGTAGCCATCGAGGCCCGACTGGCGCCAGGCCTGGCTCGCCGCGCCGAGCGCGAACTGCGAGTTGAGGCCAGCGCTCGTGTGGACCGACGCGTCGCGCACGAAGCGCGCCATGTCGTAGTCCTTCACCTGCGCCGCGAAGGTCGTGGGGAAGGTGCGCGCGTCGAAGCGCGTGATCGGGCCCATGCCCGACTCGCTCTTCATGAGCCGCTGCCACACGCTGTCGACATCATGGCCAAGCGGCGTGATCCAGCCCATGCCTGTGACGACGACGCGACGGTTGTTCGAGGAGTTGCTCATCGGTGGTGTCGGCGGTGGTGTCGGCGCGGTGGTGTCGGCACGGTGGTGTCGGCGCGGTGGTGTCGGCACGGCGGTTCAGGCGGGCTTCGAGACGACGACGGCGCTGTTCTGCCCGCCGAGGCTGGGCGTGCAGACAAGGACATGGCGGAGCGCGTGCGGCGCGCTCGGCGCGGCCCCTGCGAGGAGGCCACCCGTCTCGCGCGCGTTCATGCGCGCGGGCAGGCGCTGCTCGGTGATGGCGCGGCAGGCGACCGCGACGGCGATCGCGCCGAAGCCGGCGATGGTGGCGCCGATCGAAGGCGCGAGCGTGACAAAAGGCTTCGTGGCGAGCGCGTCGCCGAAGACCCGCGCGAGCGCGGCGCGCTCGAGTGCGTCGAGCGCTGGAACGCCCGAGCCGAAGGGAATGATCGCGTCGATCTCGGCCGCGGAGACGGACGCATCGCGGAGCGCCGCGTGGATCGCGTCCGCGAGCGACTCGCCCGTCGCGTCGGGCACGAGGCCGACGGTGTCGTCGCACCAGCTCTGCGAGGCGCCCGTGCCCGAGAGGACCGCGTGGATGCGCGCGCCGCGGGCCCGCGCGGACTCCTCGGCCTCGAGGACGAGGATGCCGCCGCCCTCGCCGAGGAGCGTGCCCGAGGCGGACGCATCGAACGGGCGAACCACCGCGGTCGCGTCGTCGGTCGTTCCGCACGGCGCGAAGCGGCCCGCGAGCTCCTGCCTGAGGTACGCCATCGGGTTCATCTTGCTGTCGGCGCCGCCCGAGAGGCAGGCGTCGGCCGCGCCGCGCTCGATGACGCGCTGGCTCTCGGCAAGCGAAAGGCCGCTCGAGGCCTCGTTGCAGGTGATGGTGTTCGACGGGCCCTGGCAGTCGTGGATGATCGTCACATGGCACGCGAGCATGTTGGGGAGGTACTTGAGGAGCCAGAGCGGCGTCAGCTCCTGCATTCCCTGCTGCCCCCAATGCGCGGGGTCGAAGGCGCCGTTCGCGCCGCGCGAGGTGGCGAGCGCGGCGGTGAGTTCGTCGAGTTCGGCCGCGATCAGGCCAGCGCCGATGTGGCAGCCGAAGCGGTCGGGCGGGATCGTCGGCGGGTTGTCGGGGTCGGTGCCGCGGGTCGCGAGGCCTGCGTCCTTGACCGCCATGAGCGCCGCGCCGACCGCGATCTCGATGTCGCGGGCCATCACCTTGGTGGCCTTGCGATAGCTCTTCGGCACGAGTTCCTTCACATCGAACGAGCCGGGAAGCTCGCCGCCCGACGCGGCGCGGAAGCCCGACGCGTCGAACGCGCGGATCGGCGCAAGCGCGGAGCGCCCATCGCAGAGCGCCCGCCAGAGTGGATCGATGCCGACCCCGTGGGCTGTGACTGGCCCGAGGCCTGTGATGACGACGCGGCGGCGAGACATGGGAGGGTCAGGATAGCCCGAAACGGCCGGGCGATCAGGGCGCCGTTCAGGCCCTGGCGATCAGCATCGCCAGCTCAAGCGCCTGCTCGTAGTTGAGCCGCGGATCGACCTGCGAGCGGTAGGCCCGCGAGAGGTCGTCGTCGGTCAGGCCGCGCGCGCCGCCCGTGCATTCCGTCACATTCTCGCCGGTCAGCTCGACATGGACGCCCGCGAGCGGCACGCCCTCGCCGCGGTGGATCTCGATCGCCTGATGCGCCTCCGCGAGGACATGGGCGAACTTGCGCGTCTTGACGCTCTTCCCCGCCCAGGCGCCCGCCGCGGGGACGACCGTCTCCGTGTTCCCGTGCATCGGGTCGCACACCCAGACGACCGGCATGCCGGACTCGCGCACGGCTCGGAGGAGCGGCGGAAAGGCGCGGCCGATCCTGTGCGCGCCGAAGCGCGTCACGAGCACCACGCGACCCTCCTCGCCATCGGGCGACAGCGTGCGCACGGTCGAGAGAAGCGCCTCGACCGTCGTGTCGGGGCCGACCTTGACGCCGACGGGATTGCGGATGCCGCGGCAGAACTCGAGGTGCGCGCCGTCGGGGGCGCCCGTGCGCACGCCAATCCACGGAAGGTGCGTCGAGAGGTTGAACCAGCCGTCGCGGCGCGGGACCTGCCGCGTGAGCGCGGACTCGTAGTCGAGGACGAGCAGCTCGTGGCTCGTATAGAAGTCGACGCGCTGCATCGCGGCGATCGTGCCACCGGCGAGCGTCTCCATGAAGCGCAGGCTCTCGCCGATCGAGTCGACCATGCGCTGGTACTCGGCCGCGAGCGGCGAATGCCGCACGAACTCGAGGTCCCAGTTCTCGGGGTGGTGGAGATCCGCGAAGCCGCCGTCGACGAGCGAGCGCACGAAGTTCAGGGTCAGCGCGCTGCGCTCGTAGCCGCGCAGAAGAAGCGTCGGGTCGGGCGCGCGCGCAGCGGCCGTCGGCTCGGGGTGGTTGATGTTGTCGCCGCGATAGGTGGGAAGCTCGACCCCGTCGATGGTCTCGGTCGCGGCGCTGCGCGGCTTCGCGTACTGCCCCGCGAAGCGGCCGATGCGGGTGATGCGCTTGCGCATCCCGTGCACCAGCACGAGGCTCATCTGGAGCAGGATTTTCAGCTTCGCGGCGATCGCCGACGAGTTGCAGTCCGCAAAGCTCTCCGCGCAGTCGCCGCCCCACAGGATGAAGCGCTCGCCGCGCGCAGCCTCCGCAAGCTGCGCCTTGAGGCTCTCGATCTCGTAGCTCGTCACCAACGGCGGCAGCGCCCCCACCTCGGCAAGCACCCGCTCGAGCGCGGCCCGGTCGGGATAGACCGGCTGCTGCCTGCAGGGGTAGGCGCGCCAGCTCTGCGGAGACCACGCTCGATCGCTCGAAGACATGGAGAAAGGGTAGCGATCGCCACCCACAGCGTCCGCGACCGCTCAAACCACGCGCTCTCCAGCACCAGAGGAAGCCGCCGCAGCGGCGACCGCTCCTACCACGCGGCCGCAGCGGCGACCGCTCATACGAAGCACCAAAGGAAGCCGCCGCAGCGGCGACCGCTCAAACAATGCGGGCGACAGGGCTCGAACCTGCACGGGAGTTACCCCACAGGAACCTAAATCCTGTGCGTCTGCCAATTCCGCCACGCCCGCACGAGCCGAGATTGTACGGGCAAGCCTCCTCCTGCCGATTTGGGGGGCATCGTCAGCGGCTCCCGATCCCGCGCAGAACCCCTCAGCCATGAAGTTCCTCCAGCAGGCATCCTCGAACCTCGTGCCGATCCTCGCGCGGATCCTGCTGTTCCTTGCGTTTGTGCCGACAGGCTGGCACCACGCCATGGAGCAGACGCTCTTCACGGGCGCCGAAGCCGCCCGCATCCGCGAACTCGGCATCGCGAGCGCGCCGCACGGATTCGCGGGCGGCACGCAGATGGCCTCGCTCCAGGACACGCCGCCCCTTCCCGCCGTCGCGATGGACGCGCAGGGCGTGCAGGCGCGTTCGCTGCATGAACTCACGCTCTTCTTCGACGGGCGCGGTCTGCCGAAGCCCGTGGTCCTCGCCTGGACGGTGACCATCTTCGAACTCATAGGCGGCGCACTCGTCCTGGTCGGGCTCTTCACGCGGCTCTGGTCGGGAGGACTGGCAATCTGGGCGCTCGGGCTCTTCCTCGTGTCCACGCCCTCGATCGGCGAGGCGTTCGCGTCGTTCTGGAAGCCGACCGACCCCGCGGCCGCGATGCCGCGCACCCTCGCGCTCGGACAGCTCGGGCTTCTCGTTCTTGCGCTCTGGATCACGGCCTCGGGCGCCGGGCGCTACAGCCTCGACGGGCTCATCTTCAAGGGCCGCGGCGGCGGCTCGGACGAAGAGTGACCTGCACGCCCGATCGCGCCGCGTGACCGCGCGGACACTTCCCTGTTCGCGGTTCGAGCGCGCGCGACGCACGGCGCGCCTCGGTGAAAGACCTACACTGCGCCCTCGCGTGGAATCCGCAGCGCAGGCGATGGAGTGCCTGCGCGGTTCCGCGAAGTGTTCCGCGGGGAGCTCCGCGGGGAAATCCGCGAGAGATCCCCTTCAAGGACGGATGGCCCATGGCGCAGACGGCAAACGCCACGCGGCATGATTCCCATGCTCCGACCAGGCGCAGGCGAGGCCCGCTTGCGAAGGGCGTGGCGGTGTCGCTGCTCGTGCATGCGGGGATCGCCTCCGCGATCCTTGGCGCGGCTTGGGGCGTGGCGGTCGTCTCGAAGAGCGCGGACACGCGCGCGCCCATCGTGCTCGTCGCGGACTTCGCCGACCCTGCCCCTGCCCCGCCACGCGAGCCAGATCGGCCGTCTACAGCGTCTTCGCCTGCTGCTGCGATCGAGCCGGCCATCGCCACCGACGAACTCGCGGCGCGCCTGCGGGCGCTCGAGCAGACTTCCGATGCCGCGAACCCAGCGCTCGACGCCATCGCCCGCCGGTTCGGCGCGCTTTCCCCCGCAGGCGAGGGCGCGGGAGAGACCGAGGCGCCGATCGTCGGGCGCGGCGCGAGCTTCGCGGGGCTTGTCGCGGGCACGGCGACGAGCGTCGCCTATGTCGTCGATGCCTCTGGGTCGATGGCGGGGTCGTTCCCCGCGATCGTCGACGAGGTCGCGCGCTCGCTCGCGAGGCTCGATCCTTCGCAGCGCTTCACGGTCGTCTGCTTCCGCCGCGACGGCGCCGTGGCGCTCGGAGGCGACGGAGCGCTTCGGCCCGCGACCGCCGACGCCACGCGCGAGGCGGTGCGGTGGCTTCGCGAGGGCGTGGTGCCGAGCGGACGATCGAGCCCGCTCGAGGCGCTGCGCGTCGCGCTCCGCTCGGGCGCGGACTGCGTCTTCCTGCTCTCGACGACGGTCACGGGGCCCGGGCGGCACGAGCTCGACCGCGCCGCGCTCCTCGAGGCGATGGAGGCGCTCAATCCACGCGACCCGCGCAGCGGCGCTCGCCGTGCCACGATCCAGTGCATCCAGTTCCTCGAGGAGGACCCCGGCGGCGCGCTCTCGGCGCTTGCGGACGCGCACTTCGGCGCGGGCGGGTACAGGTTCATCAGCCGCGGCGACGCGGGCTTCGACGGAGGAGGCTTCGACGAGCCGAGAGTCGATGAGGCGGAGTTCGAGGGGTCACGCGACGCGCAAGGAAACAGCCCATGAACGGACGGATCTTCTTCTACGCGGCGAACGGCGACGGCTCGATCGAATGGATCGGAAGCGCCATGATCTGGGGCCTCATCGCGCTCTCGGTCGTGAACATCGTCCTCATCGCCGCAGCGGCGATCTCGAACAGGCGCAGGGACATGCTCCCCCCCTCGGAAGCGCAGGAGCTGCGCGCGCTTCTCGCCTCGGGCAGGCGGCGCGACGCCGCGGAGCTGGCGGGCCGCGGCAGGAGCGACCTCGCGCGCATCGTCTCGCGCACGCTCGACCACGCAGACAGCGGCGCGGAGGCGATGCTGCGGGCGTCGGAGCAGGCCGCGGACGAGATTCTGTCGCATCGCCTCCGTGCGCTTGAGAAACTCAATGTCATCGGACAGGTCGCGCCGATGATCGGACTCTTCGGCACGATCTACGGCATGATCGTGTCGTTCCAAGGGGTCGCCGCCACGGGAGGAGCCGCGGACCCGGGCATCCTCGCGGGCGGCATCGGCACCGCGCTCATCACCACCTTCTGGGGTCTTCTGATCGCGATTCCCGCGCTGAGCGCGTATGCGCTCGTGCGCAACGGTGCGATCGCCGTGTCCGACGAGACGCTCGCCGCGGTGGACGAGATGGTGTCGCTCCTTCGACCGCGGGGCGCGGCCGATGCGGCGCAGGAGGTCTGAACCACGATGGCGCGCGATCGACGCATCCAGCGCACCACCTCGATCGAGGCGAATCTCACGCCGATGATCGATGTCACCTTCCTGCTCGTCGTCTTCTTCGCGCTCGTGTCGGGAATCACGAGCCGCGACCAGATCGCGATGCAGCTCGCGCGCGTGCTGCCCGGCGCCGCGGCGAAGCCCGACGCAGACGCGCGGTGGGTGCTGCAGGTCGTGCCCGCCGCAGATGGGAAGGCGGACGGATATGCGCTGAACGGCGTCGTCTACTCCGCGGACGCCGATGGCGCGGAGGGCGTGGCGCGCGCGCTTGCGGAGGGCTATCGCGCGAATCCGCGTCTCGAGGTCCATCTGCGCGCAGACCGAGCCACCGAGTTCCGCTGGGTCGAGCCCGCGATGCGCGCGGCGACCACCGCGGCGCGGCTCGCGGGCGGCGATGCGCTGCCGCGGCTCAACCTCGTCGTCGAGGAAGCAAGGAGGGCCGCGCGCGATGGCGCGTGAAGAGCGCGACCACCGCTCACGCATGCGCGACCCGCGCCAGCGCGCGCGCGCGGCGCTGTCGATCACGCCGCTCATCGACGTCGTGTTCCAGCTGTTGATCTACTTCCTGCTGACGGCGGGATTCGCGGTAAACGAGCGCCACCTGCGCACGGAGCACGCCGCGGAGGCGCCGAACGCGGCGCGCGCGCAGCTTTTGCTCGAGGAGGAGCCGCTGCGGATCTCGGTCGCCCGCGCTGCGGATGGCGCGGCGATCTCGGTCGACGGCGCGCTCGGGCTCGCGCGCGCGCGCGGCGCGGAGAGGCCCGAAGACCTCGCTGCGCTCGCGCGCTTCCTTGACGGCGCGCTTCTCGTCGCGGGCGAGCGTGGACGCGAGGGCGGCGCGCTCACGGCAGACCATCCCGTGCGCATCCTCGCCGACGGAGATGTGCCGTGGGAGGAAGTCGTGCGTGTCTTCAACACCGTCGTCGGAGCGGGCTATCGCTCGGTCGCGTTCGGAGGCGCGAGATGAGGTGCGACCAGCCTTCGCTGCGCGGGTGCGCGTCGGTCGCGTGCGTGGCGATTGCCCTTGCGGGAATCGCGGTGCCGACCGCGATGGCTGCGCACGCCGCGCCGCACGCCGCGCTGCAGGCGGCGGACGAACTCGTCGGAGACTTCCGTGCGATCCGCGCCGCGGAGGCCGCGATGGATCGGGCGCGCATCGAGGAGATCCTGCGGCTTGCGGACGGCAAGCGTCGAGGAGAGCCGCGCGGCCTCGTCGCGGCGCGCGCGTGGAACGCGCTCCAGGCGGTCGAACTCCGACGCGCCGCGACCACGGCCGCGGCGCTCGTGGCGGCGGAGGACACGATCGAGTCTTCGCGCGACGCGCTGATCGAGAGCCTGCGCGGCGGCGGCCTCGACGCAGCGCGGGCGCTGCAGGCCGAGCTCGTCCTTGAGTCGGCGGAGGATCTCCTGCTGCGGCGGCTCGCGGCGCCCGCGACGGACGCGATGCTTGCGGTTGGCCTCCCCCTGGAGGCGGAGCTTGTCGCAGCGACCCGCGTGTCGGCGGCGGTGCGCGCGCGGCTCGTCGATGGCGCGCTCGCGGAGCCAGGCGACGCGTCGCGCTCGTTCCGCGTGCGCGTCCTTCGCGGGCTTTCGGCGCTGCTTGAGCATGATCTTGCGCGCCTCGCGCAGAAGGAGGACGCGGCGCGGCCCGCGGGCGATGCCCGCGCGCGGGCGCTCGCCGCGCTCGACGAGGCGGCGGCGTCGGGTGTCGAGGCGCCGCAGGCGCTGAGGGATGTGCTTGCGCTCGCGCAGGCGAGGTCGTCGAGCGACCCCGTGCGACGCGCAGCGCTTCTTCAGACCGCGGCCGAAAGCGACGACGACGCAACGGCACTCGTCGCGAAGATCGAGGCGTGGCGCGACGCGGGGCTTTCCGGCGACGCGCCGCGCGCGGGCGCGGGCGCCGAGCTCCTCGCGCAGCTTTCGCTCGCCGCAGAGGTGCGCGCGCGCGCCGAGGCGGGCGAGGGCGCGGCATCCATCGCGGCTGCGACCGAGCGCTGGATCGACCGCGCCGGGCGTGGCTCGACCGAGGCGGCGGCGCAGCGCATCGCGGCGGTGCTCGCGACGATTCCCGTCGACGAGACGACTTCGCCCACGCTGGTCGCGCTCCGCGTACTCCTGCCGGCGGGGCGATCGCCCGCGCCGCCGCGCGAGGCGCTGCTCGCCGCGGCGCGCGACGCACGCGTCGGGCCTGTGGTTGCGATCCGCGTCGCAGAGGCGCTTCTCCGCGCGGGCGATGCGGATGGCGCGGCGTCGCTCATCCTCGCATCGATCGAGCGGTTCGACGAGCTGCCCGCCGCGCGCGGAGCGCTTGAGATCGCGCTCGAGGTGCGACGCCTGCGCGCGTTGTCCGCGGTCTCTGTGCGCATGGCTGCAGCGGACGGCGCGATCACGCAAGAGGACGCGGCGCTCGCGGACGCCTTGCGGATTGCCTCGAGCCGCTTCGCGCGCGATGCGGCAGCGCCGTCCTGGCGGCTCGAGCGCGCGCTCCTCGGGGCAGAAGAGGCTTCAGGTGGGACAGCGCCCTCCGAAGCCGCGGACGCAGCGCCTCCGTGGCTCGTGCGCGCGCTTGGCGCGCAAGAGGAGATCCGCGCCGCGGACGCAGCGCGTGCGCGCGGCGACATGCAGGTCGCCTTCGCGAGGCTCGACGGGGCGCTCGCCCTGCTCGCGCCGGCTGCGGATTCCGTCGCCGCGCACACGCACGCGGAGCGTCGTGTCGCGCTGCGCGCGGCGTGGCGATGGCTCGAGCTCGCGGCCTCCGACGATGCCCCGCGCGATGCGACGACGGAGGCGCCCGCCGCGCTCGCCCTGCTTGCGACTGCGTCGCCCGCGGTCGGTGCGCACGCGCGCGCCGTTCTTCCCGCGTTGACTGATCGGGCTGCGCTCGTCCTCGACCTCTTTCCATCGCGAGAGGCCGCTGCGCCCCTCGAGGCAACGCTTCGTTTGCTCGCAAGACTCGCGGCCGCGACCGCGCACGACGGCGGCGACGACCGCGTGTGCGCGGCGGCGCGCGCGATCGCGGATCTCCTCGCGGGCGAGCACGCGGCGGCCGAGGAAACCGCGCGTGCGGCGCTCGTGCGCACGGCGGACGACCGCGCGCTCCTCTGGGCGCTCGCGGAGTCGCTGCGACGCGCGGGCACCCGCGAGTCGCTCGACGAGTCGTTCACGCGCTTCCGCGCGCTTGCGCCCGTTGCACGGGAAGACCGCGACACTTGGTGGTGGCGCGGACAGCTCGGGCAGCTCGAGGTGCTCGCCGCGTCGATCGGCGAGCGGCAGGCGTCGCGCGCGGATATCGTCGCGCGCGTGAACCAGCTCTCCACGCTCGACCCGGCGCTCGGCGGCGGCGCACTCCGCGCTCGCTTCGAGAAGGTGCGCATGCGTGCGGAGGAACCGCGACAGGGCCAATCGACGGGAGAGTCCCCATGACCGACCAGGATCCGAGGAGCCCGCGCGACAACGGCGTCGACACCAGCGCGGACCGCGACCGCATCGACCGCTTCGAGGCGGCCTACAACCGCATCGACCGCGAGATGCAGCGGCTGCTGAACAACGCGCGCGAAGGCCATCGACGCGGGTTCGCCTCGAGCGTGCGGCAGGTCTGCTCCGAGCGGCGGCATTTCGGGCGCCACCTCGACTTTCTTCTCGAGGCAGGAGAGCTCCGCAACGCGCTCGTCCACAACCGTTTCGGACACTCGGAGTACATCGCGGTCCCGACCGCCGCGACCGTCACGCAGCTCGAGCGGATCGACGAGGAGCTGCGCAAGCCCGTGCAGCTGCGCGCACTCGCCGCGCGCGAGGTCGTGACGGTGTCGATCGACGACCGCGTCGGCCATGTGCTCGCGCTCGTGCGCGACAAGGGCTTCGTGCGGTTTCCCGTCACGCGCGACGGCAGGATCGTCGCGCTGCTCACGGCGAGCGGCGTCCTCCGCTGGGTCGCCTCGCACGACATCGAGGCGTGCGCCGTCTCGGTCGACGGTGCAGTTCCACGCGCGCCCGCGGGTGCGCTCGATGAGCCGGGCCCCACGCGTGGCGGCGAAGGCGAGCGGATCATCTGCACGATCGCGGGCGTCCGCGTTGGAGAGGTGCTCGCGCGCGACCACCGCCGCGACGAGTTCGCGATCGTTCCGCGCGACGCCACCGCAGATGCGGCGCTCTCGCGTTGGACGCACAACCCGCGTCTCGAGGCGATCATCGTGACGGAGAACGGCAAGCCCGACGAGAAGCCACTCGGGATCGCCACGGCGACGGACCTCATCAAGCTGCTCGATGCGCGATGATGAGCGGTCGCGGCTGCGGCGGCTTCCTTTGGCGTGGATGGCACGCGTCGGAGTCCCCACACATGATTGTCGTGTCGGACGATTCAATCCGTCGGAGTCCCCAACCAAGTGTGCCAGCAGACTTCAGTCTGCTGAACGACAGCCGTCGGAGTCGAAGGCTGGCCTCATCCGTGCCGCATGCTGAAGCATGCGGGCACCCCTGATTTTCGTGTCGGGCGATTCAATCCGTCGGAGTCCCCACACATGATTGTCGTGTCGGACGATTCAAGCCGAACAGCCTTCACGCTGCGCCGTCAGCCGAAGCGGTCGCGGATCCTGTCGCGCAGGTCGTCGAGCTTCGACAGCCTGTCGCGCTTCTCTCCGTCGAAGAGGCCGAGCTGCCCCGGCGCGTCGGTCACCTTGCTCGCGGAGAATCCGCACAGGCGCACCGCGCGCCACTCGCGCCGCGCGAAGCTCGCCAGCAGTTCGCGTGCGTGCTGCCGAAGCTCGTGCGTATGGTCGGTCGGCGTCGCAAGCGTGCGCGCGTGCGAGTGCGTCTCGAAGTCGCTGAACCGGATCTTGATCTCGACCGTCTGCGCGAAGAGCCCCTTCGCGCGCAGCCGGCGCCCCACCTCGTCCGCCTGAGCCACGAGCTTCGCCTCGATCTCGGCGCGCTCGACGATGTCCTCCGGAAAGGTCTCCTCCTCGCCGACCGACTTCGAGGCGCGCCCCGTCTCGACGGGACGGTCGTCGAGGCCATGTGCAAGCCGCCACCAGTGCGCGCCCGACTCGGCGAAGTCCGCGATCAGCTGCCGCTCGCCCGCGCGCTGGATGTCGCCGAAGGTGCGATAGCCCCGCGCATGCAGCGAGCGCGCCGTCACGGGGCCGACGCCCCACATGCGCTCGACCTTGAGCGGCGCGAGCCGCGCGGCCAGCGCATCGGGCTCGCGCGCGAGGTCGAAGTCGAGGTCGACGAGCGCATCGGGCTTCTCGAGGTCGCTTGCGATCTTCGCGACGAACTTGTTGGGCGCAATACCGACCGAGCAAGTCAGCCGCAGCTCGCCGCGCACGGCCGCGCGGATCTCCTCCGCGATCCTGCGCGCGCTCCTGAAGAGCGCGAGCGAGGCCGTGACATCGATGAACGCCTCGTCGAGCGAGAGCGGCTCGATCTCGGGCGAGAAGCGCTCGAAGATCGCGCGGATCGCGCGCGAGGCCTCCGTGTACTTCGCGAAGTCGGGCCTGACGACCGCTGCGTGCGGGCAGAGGCGCATCGCCTGCGACATCGGCATCGCGCTGCGACAGCCGAAGACGCGCGCCTCGTAGCTGGCGGCGCACACGACGCCGCGCCCCTCGCGGCCACCGACGAGGACGGGCTTCCCGCGCAGCCGCGCGTCGTCGCGCTGCTCCACCGACGCGTAGAACGCGTCCATGTCGACATGCAGGACCGTGCGCCGCGCCGCCTGCATCGCGCGCTACCGAGCGGTGCCCGCCTCGGTGTCCCAGACGAAGAGCGCGTCGGGGTCGGGCAGCTTGCCGGCGGCGTCGGGCTTCAGGTCGCCGAGCTCTGCGAGCTGGTCAAGCAGGAGCTGCCACTTCTCGCGCCGCATTCCGCCGAGGCCGATCCGCCTGGTCTCGTCGTTCTCGATGAGCTTGCGCTGCCGCTCGGCGCCGATGTGCATCGCCTCCGCGCTCATCCCCGCGTTCAGGCGCGCCATGGTCTCGTTGAACGGCTTCGGATTGTCGAGGTAGGCGCGCCAGCCCTCGGCGCTGGCGCGCACGAGCGCGATGCACGCGTCGCGGTTCTCGTCGAGATAGGACCGTCGCGTGACGAGGATGGCGTTGTAGGGGTCGAACCCGCTCTCGCCGATCATGAAGACGCGCGTCTTGACGCCCTGCAGCCCGAGCGTGACGGGCTCGGACACCACGAAGCACTGCTGCGCCATCTTCGGATCTCCCGCGAACTGCGCGAGGTTCGCGGAGTAGGGCACGACGGTCAGGTCGCCGCCCGGGAACTCCTTCGAGAGCCAGCGGAAGTCGGCGAGCCCCTGCTCGATCGACACGGTCGAGTCGCTCTGCCACAGCTCCGCGAGCGACTGGAACGGAGACGACTCGTGCACCATCACGCCCATGGGGTTGCCCTGGTAGACCGCGTAGAGCGCGACGAGGTCGCCGCCCTTTGCGTTCAGCTCGACGAGCTGCGGCGCGGAGACGATGGCGAAGTCGACCTTGCCCGACGCGACGAGCTGCGGCGCGGGAACGCCCGGCCCGCCCTGGACGAGCTCGACCTCGAGGCCGTGCTTCGCGAAGAGCCCGTTCTGCTCAGCGGCGTAGAACCCGCCGAACTCGGGCTCGGCGACCCAGTTGAGCTGGAGCTTCACGCGCGCGAGGTCGTCTGCGCCTGAGCCGCCCTGCGCGAGCTCCGTGGTGACGCTCGAGGGCTTCGGTCCGTCGCATGCCGCGAGGAACGCCGCGGCAAGCGCCGCAGCGAGACCCGCAGCCCATGGAGAGAGGGCTCGGTTCGTATGCATGGAGAGAGTGTAAGGTGCGCGTCCGACGCATGTCAGATGCACCCGCACCAGCAGCAATCGCGCTCCGCGAGGTCTCGCGCCGATTCGGCGCGGTGCACGCGGTCGACCGCGTGTCGCTCGCGTTTGCGCGCGGCTCGTTCACGGCGCTCGTGGGGCCGTCCGGGTGCGGCAAGACCACGATCCTGCGGCTCGCGTCTGGGCTCGACGCGCCCGACGAGGGAGCGTGCGCGCGCGGCGGCGGCGAGAGCAGGACAGGCTTCCTCTTCCAGGAGCCGCGGCTCCTCGCGTGGCGCACCGTGCGCGAGAACGTGGCGCTGCCGCTCGAGCTCGCGGGCGTGGCGCGCGCGGAGCGGCTTGCGCGCGCCGACGCTGCGCTCGCGCTCGTGCGGCTCGCCGACGCCGCGGAGCGGTTTCCGCACCAGCTCTCGGGCGGCATGAAGATGCGTGCCTCGCTTGCGCGCGCGCTCGTCACGCGTCCGACGGAGCTCTTCCTCGACGAACCGTTCGGCGCGCTCGACGAGGTCACCCGGCACGATCTCGACATGGAGCTCCGCGCGCTCTGGGAACGCGAGCGCTTCACGGCCGTGCTCGTGACGCACTCGCTGCCCGAGGCCGCGTTCCTTGCGCAGCGCATGGTCGTCTTCTCACCGCGGCCTGCGCGCGTGGTGGCCGACATCGCCGCACCCGAGGGCACGCGCGACGCGCGGTTCTGGACATGCGACGCGCTCGCCGCCGCGGTCCGCGCGGGAAGCGACGCCATGCTGCGCGCGATCGAGGAGGCGCGGCGATGAGCGCGCGCCTGCCAGCCCATCCGTCGCGGGGCGCGTCGCGCACGCTCTCGGTCGTGGGCCCGATCGTCGCCGTCGCGCTCGCGATCCTCGCGTGGAGCGCCATCAAGTGGGCGCTCGACCTCAAGGACTTCGTGCTTCCCTCGCCGCTCGGCGTCGCGCGCGCCTTCCTTGACGACCCGGCGCCCTTCCTGCGCGGCGCGCTGCAGTCGGCGGGCAGCGCGCTCCTCGGCTTTGCGATCGCAGCCGCGGGCGGAGTGCTCCTCGGAAGCACGATCTCGCTCTCCCGCACGGTCGAGCGCAGCGTCTACCCGCTGACGCTCCTCTTCCAGATGGTGCCGCTCGTCGCGATCGCGCCGCTCCTCGTCCTCTGGTTCGGCTACGGCCGCCCCGCCATCGTCGCAAGCGCCGCGATCGTGGCGATCTTCCCCGTCATCGCAAGCACGGTCTCGGGTCTCGCCTCGCGCGACCCGAACCTCGACGAGCTCTTCCGCGTGCTCGGCGCGGGCCGCCTCGCGATCTGGTGGAAGCTGGCGCTTCCCTCCGCGGTCCCGTCGATCGTGACGGGGCTCAAGATCGCGGCGGGCCTCGCGACGATCGGCACGATCTGCGGCGAGTTCCTCGCGGGAACGGGCGGCGAGAACGCGCCGCTCGGCGTGATGATCACGACCGCGCTGCGCAACTTCCAGACCGAGCGCGTCTTCGTGAGCGTGCTGCTCGCGGCGGGCGTCGGGTTCGCGGTCTTCGGTTGCGTCGCGCTCGCGAGCCGACTCGTGCTCACGCGCTGGATGCGCTGAGCGCGCGTCGCCGCCCGCAGCGCCGCGCGCATACACTGCGCCCCCCGAGGACTCGGCCGCAACGGCCGCGTCCGATCGAGACGACGAGGGAGCCCGCGCGTGTTCCGCTATGCGATCAAGATGCTCTTCGGCGACAGCGCGAAGTTCTACGGGATCCTCCTCGGTCTCGGCTTTGCGTCGCTCCTGATCGCGCAGCAGTCGTCGATCTTCGTGGGCCTCATGAGCCGCACCTTCGCCTTCATCGGCGAGGTCGGGCATGTCGACCTCTGGGTGTTCGACCCGACGCAGTCGTATGTCGACGAACCGAAGCCCCTGCGCGCGACGGCGCTCGAGCGCGTGCGCGGCGTGACGGGCGTGGCGTGGGCTGCGCCGCTCTACAAGGGACTTCTCGTGGCGACGCTTCCCGACGGCTCGCGCCGCGTGTGCGATGTGGTCGGCATCGACGACGACACGCTCGCGGGCGGCCCCGCTGAGATCGTCGCGGGCTCGCTCGCGGACCTTCGTCTTCCGGACGCGGTGATGGTCGAGGTCGAGTCGAGCCAGCAGCAGCTGCGGTTCCCGGCAGAGCTCGCACCTGGCGCCGTGCCCGCGCCAGGACAGGTGTTCGACCCGAACGGACCGAAGCGGTCGGTCGAGGTCGGCGACATCATCGAGCTCAACGAGCGCCGCGCCCGCGTGGTCGGGCTCGTGAAGTGCGCGGAGACCTTCGTCGCAGCGCCGACGATCTACACGACCTACTCGCGCGCCATCACCTATGCGCCACCCTCGCGCCGCGTGATGAGCTCGGTGCTGGTGTCCGCGGCGCCGGGCACCGACCCCGCCGAGCTCGCGGCCCGCATCACCGCCGAGACGGGCCTCGAGGCGCTGCCACCCCACGACTACGCGATGCGCACGCTCGGCTACTGGATGCGCGAGACGGGCATCCCCATCAACTTCGGCATCGCCATCGCGCTCGGCTTCTTCGTCGGCGTCGCGATCGCGGGGCAGATGTTCTACAACTTCACGCTCGACAACCTGCGCTACTTCGGCGCGTTTAAGGCGATGGGCGCGTCGACCTGGACGCTCCTCGGGATGGTCGCGCTGCAGGCGCTCGTCGCGGGCGTGCTCGGGCTCGGCCTCGGGCTCGGCGCCGTGAGCGCGTTCGGCCTGAACGCCGCGGGCGGCAAGCTCGCGTTCAAGATGCTGTGGCAGATTCCGCTCATCGCGGCGGGCGCGGTGCTCGTCATCTGCGTGCTCGCGAGCGTGATCTCGATGTGGAAGGTCGTGCGTCTCGACCCGGCCGATGTCTTCAAGGGGCCGTGAACGCGAAGGATCTCCGCACGATGCAGACCGCAGCGCCCATCCCCACCGCTTCACCCGCAGGCACCGCGATCCGCCTGCGCGCGGTGGCCAAGACCTTCGGCAAGGGCGAGTACGCGGTCCGCGCCCTCCGCGGCGTCGACCTCGACATCCCGTCGGGCGAGCTCACGATGCTCGTCGGCCCGTCAGGCTGCGGGAAGACCACGCTCATCTCGATCCTCGCGGGGCTCCTCTCGCGCGACGCGGGAGAGATGACGGTGTTCGGCCAGGATCTCGGCACGCTGCGGCGCGACCGCCTGGCCGCGTGGCGCCGCGACGCGGTCGGGTTCATCTTCCAGCAGTTCAACCTCGTGCCGCAGCTGTCGGTCGCTGAGAATGTCTCGGTGCCGCTCGTCCTCAAGGGCGAGTCGGTCGGCGCGGCGGTACGCCAGGCGAACGAACTCCTCGCGACGCTCGGACTCGAGGGTCGCGGCAGGAGCGCGCCGCTCAAGCTCTCGGGCGGGCAGCAGCAGCGCGTGGCGATCGCGCGCGCGCTGATCCACGACCCGCGGCTTCTCGTCTGCGACGAACCGACCAGTGCGCTCGACGCCGAGCTCGGGCGGCGCGTGATGACGCTCATCCGCGACCGCTCGCGCAGGCCCGACCGCGCCGTCGTGGTCGTGACGCACGACGACCGCATCTTCCATCTCGCCGACTCGATCGCGCACATGAACGACGGCATCGTCGACAGGGTCGCGCGCGGAAGGCAGGCCGATCAGCCCGAATCAGGAGAGAAACCATGAAGCTTCGCCTCGTCGCCCTTCCCATTCTCGCGGTCGGCGGGTTCGCGCTGACGGCGGTCGCGGTCGCGCGCTTCAACACGCCGCCGAAGACGGGGCCCGCGCCGATCGCGCCGCCTGCGATCCCGTTCGCCGACCGCGTCGCGGGCGTCGGACTCGTGGAGCCTGCGAGCGAGACGATCCAGATCGGCGCGCATGTCGGCGGCGTCGTGACCAGCGTGTTCGTCACCGAGGGACAGCGCGTCGAGAGAGGCGCGCCGCTCGTCGAGGTGGACCCGCGCGAGGCGGAGGCGAGGCTCGGCACGGCGCGCGCATCGGTCGCGGCGGCGGAGGCGCAGGTGGAGGCCGCCGAGGCGCGCGCAGCGACGGCGCTGGCGCGCGTCGCGCAGCTCGAGGCGCGCCCCCGCGCGGAGGACATCGCGGAGGCCGAGGCGATCGTCGCGGCACGCCGCGCGGCGGTCGTCGATGCGGAGGGCAGGCTCGAGCGGCTCCTGCGCGTGAGCGACCGCGGCACGGCCGCGAACGAACAGCCCACGCTCGAGGCGAACCTCGCGATCGCGCGGGCACAGCTTGCGCAGGAGGAGGCGTCGCTCGTGCGCGTGAAGACGGGCGCGTATCCAGAGGATCTCGCCGTCGCGAAGGGCGAGGCGCGCGCGGCGGCCGCCGACGCTGCGACGGCGCGGGCGCAGCTTCACACGGCGGAGGGCGCGCTCCGCGAGGCCGAGATCGCGCGCGAGCTTCTTGTCGTCCGCGCGCCCATCGCGGGCACGGTGCTCAAGCTCGACGCGCATGTCGGCGAGTACAAGGCCGCTGGCCCGAACGCGACGGCGCTCCTTCGGCTCGGCGACATCGACACGCTGCATGTCCGCACCGACATCGACGAGCTCGACAGCTGGCGCTTCGACCAAGGTGGCGCTGCGATCGCCACGATCCGCGGCGGAAGCCGCCTGCAGGTGCGGCTGCGCTTCGTGCGCATCGTGCCCGATGTGCAGCCCAAGAAGACGCTCACGGGCGAGAACGCCGAGCGCATCGACACGCGCGTGATGCAGGTGATCTACGCGATCGAGAATCCGCCCGCGTTCCTGCAGCCGGGAATGCTGGTCGATGTGGCGGTTGCGACGAAGGGTTCGTGACGCGAGCCGCTGTGAGCCGTCGACTCCGACGCGTGTCGTTCCGCATGCTGAAGCATGCGGGCACCCCTGGCTGGGGGACTCCGACGGTTTGAATCGTCCGACACGACAATCAAGTGTGGGGACTCTGACGATCTGAGTCGTGCGACGCGAAAATGAGGGGTGCCCGCAGACTTCAGTCTGCGGAACGGATGATGTCAGCCGTCGACTCCGCTCACCCGCCCCTGCGCTTCACGCCTGAGCCCGGCTTCTGGTCCTTCGCGATCGGGGTGTTCGAGCGCGTGCCGCGGAACTGCTTCGACTCGTGGCGCGCGGCGGTCATCTTGCGCTTGCGCGCGGCCTCCTTGAGGCGCTTGGCCTTGTCGCGCTCGGCACGGGCCTTCGCCTCGAACTCCGCGATCACGCGCGCCTCCTCGTCCTTGGCGCGGTCGTGACGCGCGCGGTCGCGGTCGCGCATGAACTGCGCGAGGTCGTCGGGCGTCTCCATCGCGTCCCACTCGGGACGCGCGAGCATGACCACCGCTTCCCAGCGCGCGCGCTCCTCGGGCGAGACGAAGGTGATGCTCGATCCTTCGCCGCCGCCGTGGCCCGCGCGGCCGACGCGGTGGATCCACTCCTCGGGCGACACGGGCACGTCGTAGTTGACGACGAGCTTGATCCCAGGGACATGCAGTCCGCGCGCGGCGACATCGGTCGCGACGAGCACGCGGCAGCGGCCGTGCGCGAAGGTCTCGAGCGCCTTCTCGCGCTGGAGCTGCGAGCGGTCGCCGTGCACCACCGCGACCGACACCTCGTGCTTGCGAAGCGCACCCGCGACCCAGCCCGTGCGGCGCTTGCTCGCGCAGTACACCACGATCCCGCGCCGCAGCGACTCCTGGTTGAGGAGCGACAGGAGCGCAGGGGTCTTCAGCGTCTCGTCGACGAGCATGCGGCGGTGGGCGAGGTGCACGGCAGCGCGGTTGCGCTCGCCCGCTTCGATCTTGCGCGGTTTCGCGAGGAGCTTGTGGACGAGATCCTCGACGGGCTTCGGCAGCGTGGCCGAGAGCAGCCACTTCGGCCGCCCCTCGGGCATGCGCGCGAGCACCCACTCGACCTGCGGGAGGAACCCCATGTCGAGCATGCGGTCGGCCTCGTCGCAGACGACGCGCTCGATGTGCGCGAGCGTCATTGCGTCGAGCTCGATCAGTTCGCGCGCGCGCCCAGGCGTCGCGACCACGATGTCGACGCCCTTCGCAAGCGCCTCCTTCTGCGGCAGGAGCGAGACCTTGCCGTAGGCGGCGAGCACGCGCAGGAGCGATCCGCGCGTGAGGAGCCTGAGCTCCTCGGCGACCTGCTGCGCGAGCTCGCGCGTCGGGACGAGGACGACCGCGCGCAGGCGTGTGCGCGGGTCGCGCCGCCTTCCGCCCGTCTCGACGGGCTTGTGACGCAGGAGGAAGTCGGCGAGTGGAATGCCGTAGGCGAGCGTCTTGCCCGTGCCCGTGGGCGCGAGGCCGACGAGGTCGCCGACGCCCGCCCCCGATCGGTCGGCGGGCGCGGACTCGTCCCCGAGCGCCACGGGGATGAAGGACGCCTGGATAGGCGTCGGCTGCGTGAACCCCATCTCTGAGATTCCGCGGAGGACGAGCCTGTGAAGCCGTTCGGGGAAAGCGTGCACGGGCGAAGTATTGCAGAATGCGCCCATGGAATCCTCCTCTGGCCGCTCCGCGTCGCGCGGCACCTTCCGCATCGTCGCCCGGCTTCTGATCGCGCTCGCCGTCGGAGTGGCCGCGACCGCTGCGGGCGTGTGGATTCCGCTTCTGCGACTCGAGCGCGGGCAAGGCGGACGCATCACGACCGTGTATCGCGGGACAAGCGGCTGGTTCAACGCGCGCGACGAGGCGCTCGGGCTCCGCTGGTCGAACCTGCAGCGCATGGAGGCGTCGCTTTCATCGCCGCTCGACGAGGGCGACCTGCCCGCGTGGGCCGAGCCTCCGCCGCCGCCGTATCCAGAGTCGCCGATGCTTCGAATCGGCACGCTCGCGGCGGGTTGGCCGCTGCCCGCGTGGCGCATGCGCTGGGTCGTGTCGCGCCTCGACCAGAACTTCCCGATGCCCGCGGAGGTCGACGACCAGGACTCGAGCATCGTGAACGCGGCCGAGGATGCGATGCGCGGCAACCGCGCGGGCGGACCGACGGAGCGCGGCATCCTCTGGCCCGGCGCCTTGGGGAACACGGCGCTCTTCGCGACGCTGATGCTTGGTTTCCTCGCCCTCCGCGACCGGATGCGGCGTGGCAAGAGCGAGTGAGATGGGCGAGCGCGAGGGCTGCGTGAAGCGGTCGCGTCCGCGGTCGCTGCCGCCAGCGACCAAAGCGCCTACTCCGCGGGCAACATCGGAAGCAGCACGATGACGAGGAGATAGAGGAAGAGCGCGCCTGCGGCAATGGCGCCGATGATCTGGAGCGACATGCGCGCGGCGTCGCGCGGAATCTGCGCCGGCTCGACGGAGCGCGTCGCCTTGTAGGCGAGCGAGATGCCGAGCGCCGTGGGGATGATGAGGAGCCACCACCAGCGGTCGACGCCGGGCGCGGGCTGAAGGAACGGCTTCCACGCGAGGACCGTGGCGGGCGTCAGCGTTTCCGAGAGGGTTTCGAGGGCGAGGGGGATGCTCACGCGGCACCTCCGCCGCTCGAGGAGGCTGTCGTGGATGTCGAGGCTGTCGTGGATGTCGGGGCTGTCGTGGACGCCGCGGGTGCCGCGGGTGCCGCGGCGGGCGCTGGCCGCGCCGAGCCATCGCCCGCGCGCCGTCCGCTCGTTGGCCCGTCGCTCGACGGATCGCGGACCGCGGCGTCGAGCATGACGCAGACATTGAGGAGCCCGGCGAGGAAGACGAGAAGCGTGCCGAAGTCGTTCGCGTGGGCGATTCCCTTGAAGGCGCTTAGCGAGACGCGTGGGCCGCCTGGAATGCTTGGCGCCTCGAGCATGGGCGCCGCAGAGCCCGTCTTGAGGAGCGTGTCGTTCGCGTAGCCGACTGCGAGGGTGATCGGTCCTGCGCCTGCCTGCCCGAAGAACCACAGCCTGTCCTCGGTGCGGTCGACCGAGTCGATGCCGCCGACGGCGACGCCCGTGAGGAACAGGATCAGGATCCCCGACATCGCAAAGAGACCGCGCTTCGCGTTGCCCGACATGATGTGCCCGAGGCCGGGGAACACCCATCCGAAGACAAAGGGGCCAAAGCGGAACGGCGGTTTCGGGCTGCTGGTGGTCACAGGAAGTCGCTCGAAGGGGTGGACGGAGGTGCGCACGCGTCGGAGGTCGGCCGGGCCTGTTGGCGGCCAGCGCCTTCGACCGCCTTGGTTTCGGCCGAATGCCGCGATTCTCTCCGAATTGGCTCCGCCGTGCGGCGGGGTATCGGCTGGGAGGGCCGGGTCGGGAACATCGGCACTCTTGCCCCGTGCGCGGCCACCCACGCGCTGCGACCTCCGACGCCGAACGGCCTCTCGTGGTTCGCCAAACCTCCGGACGCGGCGCGCGTCCGATTTTCGCCTGAAGAACGGCGCCGATGGAACCGATACGCGACACGGAGCGGCGGTTTTGAACCCCTCTCCTTCGGCACCTACGGAGGGTAGACGCATGCAGGGCGACTTCGAGCAAGGCACTTTCGAGCAGGGCGACTTTGGGCCAGGCGATCTCGGCGGCGGCGGAAGCAGCGCTCCGACGGAGGGCACGCCTTCGACCAACGCCTCGGCGACCGACCGTCGCGGCGGCGACCGTCGCTCGGGCGAGGTCGTCGACCGCCGTCTCGGCCTCGATCGCCGCGGCACTGTGGGCGCCGAGCCGACCAACCTTGAGCGCCGTCGCGGCCCCGGCAAGCGCCTCAGCGACTTCGTGCGCGACGCCGAGGAAGGCGAGATGAACCGCGAGCAGTTCATGTTCCTGATGGCGATCGACGCCTTCAAGCGCGTGAACGGCAAGGGGTTCCCCAGCTGGAGCGATGTGCTCGAGGTGGTGCGCAAGCTCGGCTATCGCAAGACCATGCCCAGCGAGCTGAACCTCGGTGGCCGTGTCGAGGACTGGCGCGAACGCGCCGATGCACCGTCGAACACGACGCACTCCGAACAGACCGACGAGCAGGGCAACCGTCGCGCGGCGTGACCCGATCTGCATGGGGTGACCCGCCCCGCGCAGCGTGACCCGTCTCGCGCGGCGTGACCCGTCTCGCGCGGCGTGACCCGTCTCGCGCGGCGTGACCCGTCACGCGCGGCGTGCACCCCTCACCCCGCGAGGACATCGTCCATCGTGTACCAGCCCGGCGCACGGCCATCGAGCCACCGCGCGGCCCGCAGGGCCCCGAGGGCGAAGAGGTCGCGCGACTGGGCTTCGTGCACGATCTGGATGCGCTCCCCAGGACCCGCGAAGCGGAGCTCATGCTCGCCCACGGTGTCGCCCGCTCGGATCGCGTGAATCCGTTCGTTTTCCAGCGAAATCCCGCCTGCGCGGACTTCGTCGGCCAGCGCGATCGCGGTGCC
Organism: Phycisphaera sp.; assembly: GCA_016124975.1. Classification (GTDB taxonomy): domain Bacteria; phylum Planctomycetota; class Phycisphaerae; order Phycisphaerales; family SM1A02; genus QWPT01. The sequence goes on from WGMP01000036.1 coordinate 75,335, forward strand.
CGACGGCGCATCCTTCTTGCGGTCGTGATGGCTCTCGACGAGGTCGACGCGCCAGCCCGCGGGGCCGAGCAGCTCGGCCGCGATCCGTGCAAGGCGCCGCGTCACGGCCACCCCGAGCGAGGTGTTCGGGGCGAGGAGCACTGCGTTGGTCTTGGCCAAGCCCTGCAGCGCAGCCCTTCGATCGTCGCCGAGGCCAGTGGTGCCGACGAGGAGCGCCGCACCCGTCTCGCGGGCGATCGCGATCGCCTCCGAGCATCCTTCGGGTGACGAGAAGTCGACGACGACGCCGCATGCACCGTGCGAAAGCCGCGATTTCAGCGGGTTTGCGCGCGAGACACGGGTCACGATCACGAGCTCGCGATCACCCTCGGAGAGCGCATCGATGCGCGAACCCATCCTGCCACGAGCACCCACGAGCACCATGCGAACAGCCATCGTCCAACCTTCCTTTGAGGGTCGTCGCCCATCGGCCCGTGGGGGCTCTTGACGACGATGTTGCAGATTTCTGTCAAGTGACTTTCGCTCTGCGACCGATGTGTGTATAACTCCTTGTGGCGACAGCTCCGTTACGCCGGCTGCTGCCTCACTCCGACACCAAGAGCGTAACCAAGCAAGGGAGCCAACAATGGCTGCAAAGAAGAAGGCCGCGAAGAAGGCCGCTAAGAAGACCGCGAAGAAGGCTGCGAAGAAGACTGCGAAGAAGGCTGGCAAGAAGGCCGCCAAGAAGTAAGTTCTTCGCTCTGAACGATGCTTGGAGGCCGCCGTCATGGCGGCCTCCGGCATTTTTGGGCTGTTTTCCAAGCAATTCCGCGCACACGCCTCCACCCTCGTCTCTTGAGAAGGAGCCGCCGTGCGCTATCATCTCCGCTTAACCTTCGGGTGTCCGCACGGCGCATCGCGCGCACGCGGGCTGCAATCATCACGCACGCGCGCGAGCTGAATCGCATCGCGACGCGCATCGAGGACGGAGCACGCAACATGGCGCATGTGATCACCGAGCCCTGCATCGGCACCAAGGACACGGCCTGTGTCGAGGTCTGCCCGGTCGACTGCATCCACCCCACCAAGAAGGAGGGGGCGTATGCGGCAGCCCAGCAGCTCTACATCGACCCCGACACCTGCATCGACTGCGGCCTCTGCGTCGACGAGTGCCCCGTGCAGGCGATCTTCCCGCAGGACGATGTGCCCGCCGAATGGCGCAAGTACATCCAGATCAACGCCGACCACTTCAAGAAGTGATTCTTCGGCCGCGACCTTGGGTCTCGATGGCTCCCAGCGCGCGGACCGCGCGCTGAGACCTGTCGTAACGGCCCTCGTCCCGGCCCCGGCCCCGGTTCCGCCACGACCACGGCCTGGCCGCCGTCCGCGCGGCCCTCGACGCCCTCCAGGCCTCCTCCCCGACCGACGAGCACCCACAGAATGCCCTCACCTGCAGCAATTGCCCACGCGGGGAACAAGATCCACGCCCGCATCCTCGAGTGCGGCATGCCGCTTCTCGTCGAAGAGATGCCCGGGGTCCGGACCGCGGCGGTGAGCTGGCTTCTCCCCGCCGGAAACGCCTCCGATGCGGAAGGCGAGGCGGGCGACGGGTGGTCCAGCATGCTCGCCGAGCTTGCGCAACGCGGAGCGGGCGGCCGCGACAGCAAGCAGTTCAGCGATGCGCTCGACCGCGCGGGCGTCCAGCGCAGCGTGTCGGCTGCGTCCGTCCATCTTGTCGTCGGGGCGACGACCATCGGGTCGCACCTCGACGAGGCGATGGCGCTCTTGTCCGACCTCGTCGTGCGGCCGCACCTTCCTGGCGACGCCCTCGACGCCGTGCGAAGCCTCGCGATCCAGTCGCTCGAGAGCCTGCAGGACGACCCGCAGCACCGCGTGTCGCTCAGGCTGCGCGAACGGCATCTTCCGCCGCCCTTCAATAGGTCGGGCTACGGCAACCGCGCCGCGTTCGAGCGCGCGACCATCGAGGCGCTGCGCGCGTCGTGGGCGGAGCGGGTCCGGCCCGTCGGGTCGATCCTCTCTGTCGCAGGCGCCGTCGACGCAGACAGCGTGGCCAGGACGATGGACGCGCTTCTCGTCGGCTGGAACGGGAAGGCGGCCGATGTGACGGCGTCGGGCGCCTCGGTCGGCGGCGTCGCGCATGAAGAGGACGAATCGAACCAGACCCACATCGCCATCGGCCTCCCTGCGCCGAGCGAGCGGGAATCCGCATCGCTTCTCTGCCGCCTCGCCACCAACATCCTCGGAGGCGAGACCTCGAGCAGGCTCTTCACGGAGGTGCGCGAGCGGCGCGGGCTCTGCTATGCGGTGAACGCGGGCTATGCGGGCGGCCGCGACCGCGGCATGGTGGCGCTCTACGCGGGCAGCACGCCCGAGCGCGCGCAGGAGACCGTCGACACGATGCTCGGCGTCCTCGAGCGCTTCGAGCACGGGGTGAGCGACGACGAGTTCCGCCGCGCCAAGGTGGGCATGCATAGCAGACTCGTGATGCACGGCGAAAGCTCGGCCGCGCGCGCCGCGGCGCTTGCGAGCGACTGGTACCGCCTCGGCCGATGCAGGTCCCTCGCGGAACTCGCTGCGGAGGTCGAGGGCGTGTGCATCGACAGGCTCAACGACTGGATCGAGGGCGAGATGAACGGCGCGTGGCGCGGGCGCATGACCGCATGCACGGTCGGCCGCCAGCCGCTGGCGATTTCCGCAGCGCGTGGCGCGTGACGCGGGTGATCGCGGCGATCAGAGCGACTCGACGACGCTGTAGCGGTCGAGGTTGAGCGTCACCAGCTCGCCGTCGTCCTTGCGGAGCTCGAGCCGGTCGAGCCAGAGCCTGTCTTCCTTCGCGTGCGCGAACCAGGAGCCCGTCTTCGCCTGGCGATAGCGGCAGACCGTCCCCTCGACGGAGGTGGTCCAGACGGCGTGCGTCTGCGGCATCTGCTGCGTCACTCGGACGCGCGTTCCAGGGGCGAAGGCGACGGCTTCAAGCATGGACGGCGGAGTATACAGGGCTTGGGCCGTGGGGCCTGTCGGGCGCGGTGGTGCCCGATCGATGGCTCCACTTCGGCCGCTCCTTGGTGGAGCGCTGCTTCTCGCTCGACTGGCGTTCGGAGACGGGCCGTCGCGAACCCGACTCGCAGCCCGCGAGGGGCTTGACGAGCAGGAATGCGGCCCCGCAGAGCGCTGTGAGCGTGGCGAGGCGTCGGAACGAGCGGCCGCAGGGGAGTCTACGGCCTGGCTCTGTCGGCGTGCGTCGGATCTCGGGCTGCATGTCTGGTCGCTCCACAGAAGTTCGAGACGCAGAAGGTCGATCCACGGAAGTTCGATCCACGGAAGGTCGCTCGATGCGCAGATCGCGCGCCGCGCGTAGTCTTCGCGCGGGCCGCATCGTAGCCAACGGCGGCGCGATGGCGGTGCCCGAGCCGAGCGCGGGGCGCGCGACGAGAAGGAGCCTAGACGCGTGAAGCGACACTCGAACAGCGGACGATCGTCGCGGATTCCCCGCGTCTTCGCGCGCGTGGCGGTCGCGGCGGCGGCGGGCGCCCTGTTCTCGAGCGGGTGCATGCAGCGGGAGACCGACCCGTCCGAGGCGACGCCTGCGCGGCCCACTTCGAACGCGTCCGCCGATGGGCGCGGGTCCTCCGCACCTGGAACGGTGGTCGTGTTCGGTGAGCCGCTGGCCGCCCACACCGCGACCGCGATCGAGATCTCGACCCTGAGCCGCGTGAACAGGACCTCGCCGCGCGCGCGGCCGTCGATCGACCTCCGACTCGATGCGCTCGACGCAGGCGGCGCGCCCGCGCGGCTTGCGGGCAACCTGCGCGTCGTGGTGGTGGCGCCGGGCTCAGACCCAGAGACGCTCGTGTTCGAGTTTCCGCTGCGCACGGTCGCCGATGCGAACCGGCGCTACGACGCCACGCTCGAGCAGTACCTCGTGCGGGTCGAGCCGGACTGGCAGACACCGCCCGCCGCGGGCTCGACGCTCGAGATCTCGGTGCGGCTCATGCCCCCCGCAGGCCAGCCGCTCGAGGCGGTCGGCCGCATCGACTGGTGATCACCGCGACGACGGCGCGTCGGCCGTCGGTTCCTTCGCGTCGCCCGCGGCGCCGCCCGTCATCCCGGGCTTCTCCTCGTACTTCCGCTTCATCTGCGACTGATGCGACGAGAGCTCGATCGAGCGGCCGTCGATCCACGCCGCGGCGACGCCGCTCGTGATCTCGAGCGGGTGGCCGCGCGTCAGGATCATCGTGGCGCTCTTCAGGGGTTCGATGGTGCCGTAGCGCTCGCCGATCCCCGCGATCTGGCACGGGTTCGCGGTCACGGCGCGCAGCGCCGCGTGGCGGTCGAGCCCGAAGGCCGCGGCGGTCGCAGCGTGATGCGGCAGGTTGCGCTCGTGGCCAGGCTCGTCGTCGGTGGCGATCGAGAAGAGGATTCCCGCGTCCGCGAGCGCCTTTGGCAGGGTGTACGCGGCGTCGGTGGCCGCGTGGCGCGCGCCAGGCAGGCGATGCACGCTCGTGACGACCACGGGAATGCCCTCCGCCTTCAGGAAGGGAATCGCGGCCTCGACGCCCTCTGCGCCGACGATCACCGCGCGCAGCCCGCGCGACTTCGCCCACGCGACGGCGCTCTCGATCTGCGAGGTGCTGCCGATGCGGATGAAGATCGGATCGGCGCCCGAGAGGACCGCGCGCATCGCGTCGGCGCGGAGGTCGCGGTCGACCGACGGATCTGCCGCACGCGCATCGATGATGGCGCGCATCTCGTCGATGAAGCGGCCGATGCGCTCGATGTCCTCCTTCGCGCGCTTGCGCTGGTCGTCGGGGCTGCGCCGCGAGCCGACCACGCGGGCGGGCTCGACGATGGGCCAGGTGACGACGACGCCGACCGACGGGTCGACCGTCATGTCGGCGGGCGTCCACCCGTCGAGCCTGATCGCGGAGGCACTGCCGCCGACGACGCCTCCCGTCGGTGTCGCGACCGCGAGCAGGATGCCCGCCGCGCGCGCCACGGTCAGGAGGTCGCTGTCGGGGTTGATGGCGATCGCTGGCACCGCCTCGGGACGGAAGTCGCCGAACTCGCTGCGGTCGTCGGTCGAGATGACCGAGAGCGTCTCGACGAGCCCGAGCTGGGTGGGCATCGCGCAGAAGCCCGGCGAGAGATGCATGCCTCGGCCGTCGACGATCTCGCAGTTCTCGGGAAGCTCGGGCACGCCCGCCCCGACCGAGATGATGCGGCCGCCGTCGAAGACGACATGGCCGTCCTCGATGAGCGGCGCGCCGACCGTGGCCGTGTGCACCGTGGCGTTCAGGATGGCGACGGGCCGCGACTGCTTCGGCGCGGGCACGATGTCGCTCTGGGCGAGGGCGTGCGGCGCCACCGCGAGGGCGGTCGCGAGCGCGCAGGCCAGGGTCCGTTGCGTGGTTCCGATGGTCATCGCATGCCTCCGATCGTGCTCTCCGCGGCGCCGGCGGCGCCCACGGCCTCAAGCAGCGCGTCTTCCGACGCAGGTGTTCCGAACATCATGTCGCCGCAGCCGCAGTCGCCCTGCCGCGTGGCGAAGGGATCCTGCCCGCGCGCGAGCCGCAGCCAGATCTCGTTCTCGCGGTCCTCGAGCATGCGCTCGAGGAGGCCAGGCCGCCCACGCCGCGCCCGCGTCGAATCGCCCGACGCGGGCCCCGCGCGCTCGGCGGGCGTCGCGGTCGCCTTCGCGATCAGGTCGGCGCGCATGCGGCGGATCTCGGCGCGCGCGGCCTCGTCGTCGGCGCGGCGATAGCGGCGCACGCCGTCGACCCAGGTCTCCTCGCACCGCGTGAAGGCGCTCAGCGGGTCGCCGTTCCACACGGCGAAGTCTGCGTCCTTGCCGACCTCGAGCGACCCCGTGCGGTGGTCGATGCGCAGCTGCTTCGCGGGGTTCAGTGTCACGAGCTTGAGCGCCTCGTCGGGGGGAAGGTTGCCGTAGCGCACGGCCTTCGCGGCCTCCATGTTCATGCGCCGCGCGAGTTCGTCCGAGTCGCTGTTGAAGCTGACGAGGACGCCCGCCGTGTGGAGCATCGCGCCGTTCCACGGAATCGCGTCCATCACCTCGACCTTGTAGGCCCACCAGTCGCTGAAGCTCGAGGCGCCAGCGCCGTGCCTGGCGATCTCGGGCGCGACCTTGAAGCCCTCGAGCACATGCTGGAGCGTCGCCACGCGGAAGCGGAAGCGGTCGGCGACATCGAGCAGCATGAGGATCTCGTCCTGGCGGTAGCTGTGGCAGTGGACGAGGCGCGTTCCCTCGAGGATCTCGGCGAGCGCCTCGAGCTCGAAGTCGGTGCGCGGGCGCAGCGTCTTCGCGCGCGCGGCCTCGTCGAGCGCCGCATAGGCACGCTGGCGCGCCCTGTACTCCTGCGCCGCCTTGAACGAGTCCTCGAGGAAGGTCGCGACGCCCATGCGCGTGTTCGGATAGCGCGACTTCGAGCGCACGACATTCTCGCCGAGCGCGAACTTGATGCCCGTGGGCGCCTCGTCGAAGAGGAAGCCTTCCGCGCCTTCGCCCCAGTGGAGCTTCACCACGGCGTTGCGGCCGCCGATCGGGTTCGCCGAGCCGTGCAGCTGGTTCGCGGCGGTCAGGCCGCCTGCGAGCTGGCGATACCAGTTGATGTCGGTCGGGTCGATCACATCGCCGATCCCGACTTCCGCGGTCGAGGCCTGCGTGCCTTCGTTGACCGCGCCCGAGATGCCCGTATGGCTGTGGCAGTCGATCAGCCCCGGCGTGACATGCATGCCGCGGCCGTCGATCACGACTGCGTCGGCGGGAACGGCGAGATCCTTGCCGATGGCGACGATCTTGCCGCCCTCGACGAGCATGTCGGCGTCGGCGAGGGTGCCCGCGTCGGAGAGCGTCCAGATCGTGGCGCCCTTCACGATCGCCTTCGTCGCGAGGGGGCGCGCGACCACGCCGTACTCGCCGAACGGGAACGGAAGCGCTTCCTTCCAGAGCTCGGCGCGCGCGGCCTTCTCGGCGTCGTCGGGCTTCGCATCGTCGCGCTTGGTGTCAATGGTGTCATCCGGCTTTGCTCTGTCGGTCTGTTCCTCGGCGGTCTTCGCGTCGGTCTTCGCGTCGACCTTCTCCGCCTGCTGCGCCCCCTCTGCGTTCTCCTCCTTCGCTTCCGACGCGGCGACGCGCGTCATCGAGAAGCTCGCGCGTGCGCCCGACGCGTCCTCGACCGTGAGCGTGGCGCCATCGCCCGCACCTGCGAACGAAAGACGCACCTGCCCGTCGAACCCGAACGGCGCGCCGTCGAGCATGCCAGAGCCGCGGCCGTCCTCGGAGATGCTGGTGCGCTTGGCGGTGGAGCTCTGCTCCTTCGGCGCGGGCGGGGCGACGGGCTCGGCCGCAGGCGTCGCGTCGTCGGCCGGCTTGGCGGGTTCGGCGCTCGGCTCGGTCCAGGTCGCCTTGATCGATCCTGCCTTCGGGTCGATCGCGAGACGCAGGTCGGCCGCGATGGGCTTTGGCGTCGCGTCGAGCGCCGCGACCGCGAACGAGCCCGCTGCGAGCGCGGGCGACTCGGGAGGTGCGATGGTCAGCGCGCCCGCCACGAAGAGCCCCTCGAACTTCGTCTCCGCCTCGAAGGGGTCGCCTGCCGCGATCAGGATGTTGGCGATCTTGCCCTTCTCGAGCGTGCCGACTCGGTTCGCGACGCCGAGGACGCGCGCAGGCGTCGTGGTGAGCGCTGCGAGCGCCTCGTCCTTGGTGAGGCCGTGGGCGATCGCGTCGCCGAGCTTTCTTCGGAACGCGCCCTTGTCCTGCATGCGGTGCGTGGTGAGCGCGACCGACGAACCCTGCGCGACGAAGCGCTTCGGGTTTGTGGGCGCGTGACGCCAGGTCATGAGGTCGCGCAGCGAGATCGTGTCTGCGGCCATCGGCGACACGAGGTCGGGCGCCTGCGGGAAGTCGATCGGAAGAAGAAGCGCGGCGCCCGCCGACTCGAGCGTCGCGGCGACCTCCGCGAACGCGCGGAACTCGAGACCGCCGCCAAGGACCGCGACCGGCGCCTTCGGCGCAAACTCGCGCACGAGCCGCACGAGGCGCGCGACATCGAGCTCATCCGAAGCGTCGAGGACGACGCCGTGCTCTCCGCCGATGACGGCGACGAGGGCGTCGAGCGCGTTCATGTCCTCTGTCGGAAGCGCGAGCGCGTCGACGACCGAGCGCGATTCCGCGCGCCATGCGGCGTCGGAGAGGGTCTGGCGGATGAGCGCGTACGAACCCATGAGGCTCGACGGATAGCGGCCGTCGCGGTCGCCGCGCGCGGGCTGGACGCCCGGGGTCTGCGCTGTGAACTGGCTGAAGTCGATGGCGCGTGGGCCGATCGTGTGGACGGCGAGCCCGCCAAGCTCGCGCGGAAGCACGCGCTCGGACGCGCGTCCGAGGAGCCTCAGGTCGGAGGAGCCGCGGAAGATGCCGTCGTCGGGAAGGAGCCGCGCGAGCGCGAAGCCTTGCGCGCGCAGCGCGTCGAGCGTGGCGTCGGGGAGCGCGAGGTCGGCGCCGCGCACCTCGGGCGTCACATGCTGGTTCCAGTGCGCTCCGACAGCGGCGGAGGCCGCCGCGTGCTGCGCCGCCGAGTCGACCACGAGCGCGGGCTCGATGAACGCGGCGAGGACCGTCTTCCCCGCGAGGTCATGGACGCGATATCCCGCGGGCACAGCGATGTCTGCGCCGACAGCCTCGATGACGCCGTCCTTCACGAGGACGGTCGCCTTCTCAAGCGTCTGTCCGGGTGCGACGAGCACGGTCGCGCCGACAAGCGCGTGCCGGGCGGGGTCGCTCGGCCGCATGCCGTTCACGGGCGGTTGCTGTGCGTGCGAGATGGGGGTGACGGCGAGCGCAAGAAGCGCTGTGGCGCAGGCACGATGCATGGCGTGGATCGTACGGGACGCGAAGGGTTCGCCGCCGTCCGCGCGCGTCGTGCATGCAAAAGCCCCGCTTGGCAATTGCCGAGCGGGGCTTGGGGTGAGTCGGGATTGAGCGGCCCGACTCACCGATTTCGTGCGTCACGCGCGCCTGCGCGCGCGGCGGCTCACAGTTCCTCGATCATGCGGCTGATCGCGATGGCGAGCTTCTCGTCTGTATCGAGCGAGCCGTTGGCGATCGCGGCCTTCGCCGCGGCCACCTTGTCCTCACGGATGGCGGGAAGACGATTCATCTCGTCAAGCCACCGTGCGACTTCCGACACCTCGACGCGGTCACCCGATCGGGTTGGCGCGGCGGGGGCCGAGTCGGCCGTGCGGCGTGCGGCCGCTTCGCCAGTCGTGCGGATGCTGGCGGCGTAACCCGCAGCCACCGACGAACTGAGATTTCCGAGATTGCCAATGTCAGGCATTGCGATACTCCTTGGGACGAGCCCTGCGGATCCATCCGCCGAGCTCTTCCGCTGCGAGGCCAAACCATCCTGGTTCGGATCCACGGGTGGCAGGCTCGAACCACGCGATGTCGAGCCTTCTTCCTGCCCGTCCTAGCATCGACCGAACAATCCTTCTGACTTGAACAACCATTCCAGGTGGTATAAACCTCTAAGTCCTTTGTAGGTCGGCACTTCCTTGCGCCGTCCCGCAGAGAAATCCTTGCAGGATTCCGCCACTTCCAAGGTGCCATTAAGAACGCCATTCTGAGGTCACGAACGCATGCATTATGAGACAAGTTCGCAGCGAGGTCGGCAATCGATGCGTCGAGCCGCGCACATTCTTCCGAGAGTCGGCATCCTGTGCGAGATGACCAAGGAACCGAACTTGCTCGGGCGAGGGCTGTTGGCGCTCCTCTGCGGCGTTTCGCTCGCGCTCGGCGCGTGCAATGACGGCGTGAAGCAGGGCTCGAAGGAGTCGTTCAGCTCGAGCGCGGGCGCGCGGGGCGGGTCGCAGGATCTTCTGGACCCGAGCGACGATGTCATCGCCGATGGGCCGTTCGGCGGCGCACCTGCGAGTGCCGGCGCAGCAACGGGAGCCGCGCGTGGCGGCAACGCAGCGCCCGGCGCAGCAGCGGTCGGACAGAAGGACGGCCGCTGGTCCGTCATGCTCGCGACCTTCACGCAGCCCGACCACGCGGAGCGCGCGGTCGCCTTCCGTGGGCAGCTCGTGCGCGAGTATCCAGAGCTTGCACAGGCCGCCGTCGTGCGCGTGGGCCGCGGCTCCGCGATCGCCATCGGCCGCTTCGGCGCGCCCGCAGACAAGGACGCGCAGGCCGAGCTCAAGCGCGTGAAGGCGATCGAGCGAAACGGCGCGCGGCCGTTCGCGGGCGCGATGCTCCTGCGCACCACGACCGACGCCGCCTCGGGCGTGGTCAAGCCGCACGACATCCGCAACCTCCGCGCGCGGCATCCGAAGGTGCGGCCGCTCTTCTCGCTTCAGGTGGCCGCGTGGTCGACCTTCGGAGAGAAGGGCATGGACTACGCGGAGATGCGCCGCGCGGCGGAGCGCTATTGCGCAGAGCTGCGCGCGAAGGGCCACGAGGCGTGGTTCCACCACGACGAGGACCGGGAGACGAGCATCGTCACAGTCGGCACCTTCGACCGCCGCGCCTACGACGCGCGGTCGACCTTGTTCTCGCCCGAGGTCGAGGACATGATGCGCCAGTTCCCCGCGCACCTCACGAACGGCGAGCCAGTCCTCATCCTCACCGACCCGCGCAAACCGAAGGGCCCGTCGCGCCCGCAGTCGTGCCGGCTCGTCGAGGTGCCTGAGTTCTGAGCGGAGCGGATCGTCGCCCCGCGTAGGATGCGAACCATGGCCAAGCGCGCCGCATCAACTTCTGCAGCGAAGGCGCCCGCGAAGGCCCCTACGAAGGTCTCGAAGGCGCGCGCGCGCGCCGGCGACCAACCGCCCGAGGAGCGGGCGAAGCCTGTCCACCACGAGGGCCCCGTGCTCTTCGGGCAGGGCGCGGCGACGGCGCAGCTCGTGCACGCGATGCGCTCGGGGCACATGCATCACGCGTGGATCCTGCACGGGCCGCAGGGGGTCGGCAAGTGCACGGCTGCGATCGAGTGCGCGCGCCTCCTCCTCGACCCCGATGCGACCGACGCGCATGTGGCCGCGTTCAAGGCGCCGCGCGACTCGCGCGTGGCCGAGCTGATCGACGCTGCGTCGCACCCCGACCTCCATGTGATCTCGAAGGAGCGCGCCGACGACAGCTCGATCAAGGAGCTGCGCGACCGCAAGCAGACGAACATCCCGCTCGACCTCCTTCGTGAGCTGATGATCGGCGGCACGGTCTCCGACGGCAAGACCTTCGAGTCGCCCGTGTGGCGCACGGCCTACTTCGGGCACCACAAGGCGTTCATCGTCGACGAGGCCGAGCTGCTCGACCTCTACGGGCAGAACGCGCTGCTGAAGACGCTGGAAGAACCGCCGCCCGGGACTTACATCTTTCTCGTGACGACGCAGGAGGAGCGGCTGCTGCCGACGATCCGCAGCCGCTGCCAGCGCGTCGCGTTCCGCGCGCTCGACGGCGACGCGATGCGCGCGTGGTACGACCGCCACGCTGTGCCCGAGGAGGATCGCGCGTGGCTCTCGGGGTTCAGCGATGGTTCGCCCGGCACGGCCGAGCTCGCGCACAGGCAGGGGCTGCGCGCGTGGAGCGAGGAGCTGCTGCCGCGGTTCGACAGGCTCGAGCGCGGTGCGTTCGACGCGACGCTTGCCGACAGGCTTGCGGAACTCGTGAACGACTTCGCCGAGCGCGTCGTGAGGGAGAACCCGAAGGCGTCGAAGGAGGCTGCGAACAGGCTCGGCATGCGCTGCGCCATGCTGACGCTGGCGTGGCGGCTGCGCGCGCAGCTTGCGGACGCCGCGCGCGCGGGCGATGCGGCGGGCGTCGCATGCGCCGCGGCGCGGGTGGCGCTCGTCGCAGATCTCGAACGCGAGATCCGCGCGAATGTGAACCTCAAGCACGCGATCGCGAACCTCGTCGCGCAGTGGGGCATGCTGGGGGGCGCGCTGTGAGCGCGACGGACGGCGGCAAGGGCGCGCACGAGATCGAGCGCGTGTGGGTGCTGCGCGCGATGCCTGCGATTCCGCGTGACGCGGAGGTCGAGGTGTGGGAGATCGAGCAGGGGTATCTCGCGCCCGAGGCGGCGAGCGAGGCGGAGCTTGCGCGGATCGGGTTTCCTGAAGGGCGATTGCGAAGAGTCGTCGAGCCATCGGGCGCGGAGCGGTGCTTCCACACGGTCAAGCGCGGCGCGGGCGTGGTGCGCGAGGAGTTCGAGCGCGTGATCACACGCGCCGAGTTTGATGCGGCGTGGCCACATACGGCGGGGCGACGGCTTGCGAAGACGCGTCACCGCGTGCGCGAAGGCGGGCTCGTGTGGGAAGTCGATCTCTTCCGCGACCTGCGCGCGGGCGAAGCGCCGCTTGTGATGGCGGAGGTCGAACTGTCGGACGCCGCGGAGCGGTTCGAACTGCCTTCGTGGCTTGCGCCGCTCGTCGTCCGTGAGGTGAGCGAGGACCCGCGGTACCGCAACTCTGCGTTGGCGATGTACGGCGTGCCGTGATTTGAGCGGTCGCCGCTGCGGCGGCTTCCTCTGGCGTGGACGACGCGTGTCGGAGTCCCCAAGCGAGGGGTGCCCGCATGCTTCAGCATGCGGAACGACAACCGTCGGAGTCGACGGCTGACATCATCCGTTCCGCGGACTGAAGTCCGCGGGCACCCCTGATTTTCGTGTCGCGCGGTTCAGGTCGTCGGAGTTCCCACACATGATCGTCGTGTCGGACGATCCA
>WGMP01000025.1 GCA_016124975.1 Phycisphaera sp.
AGACCAAAGAAGCGCGCGGCGCCCGGATGGCAAGGAGGCGAAACGAAGCTGTATCCGCAGCGATACAGCGAGTTGAAGCCGACGCCGCCAGCCGGGATGCCGCGCGATTCGACGTCCGGGGATCCGTCAGACAGAACCTAGCGCAAGCGAGCCGCGAACCATCGCCTGCTCGGTCGGGCCATCGAGCGCCGTGAGCTCTCCCTGCGGCCCGAAGGTCGCGGCCAGCGTCGCGCGATGCGGGAGATAGACCACGAGCAGACGCCATTCGGCGCGTGTGGCGCCCGCCGGAATCGCGACCGTGAACGGCGCTGCGTCGTCCCTGAAACGAGGCTCCGCGTTCGCTCCGATGGGGTCGCCTCCGTCGAAACACACCGACTCGAGGACGATCGCGGCCTGGCCCCATGGGGAGAATAGATCGCTGCTGAAGCGCGGCGTGAACCTCAGGGAGCGTTCGCCGCGTGGGTCCGTGTCGATGACGACATCCGCGGTGGCGCTCGCCGCGAGGGCGCGCGCCAGGAACTCAGGCGGCAGGGTGCCTGCGGCGATCGCGGCGGGAATGTGGCCGAGGCCGAGAGGGAGGCTTGGCTCGCGCGCAGCCGCGAGATCGCCCTCCGCGCGCTCGATGAGCCGCTCGGCGAGGCCCACCGCATGCCGCGGCGAGAGGCTGCGGCCGGTGAGTGCGTCGCGGGCCGACATCGCCGACAGCCCGTCGCCCTCTGCGAGCGGGACGAGCACCGCGTTCGGAAGGTATGCAAACCCGCCAAGGACTGCGAAGGTGAGGAAGCCGAAGAGTCCGAGGACCGGCAGCGCGAGCGAGAGAATCGAGATCGCGGCGTACCTGAACTCGAAGCGCCGCTCGACCGTCGCGACCGCGGCGGGGGCGGAGAGATCGACGCCGCACTCGGGACAGCGCGCGGGATGAGGGTTCGCCAGCAGCTGCCTGCACGCGCTGCAGCGGGCCTCGGCGCGCCTGCGCATCACGACGCCCATCACGGCGAACGGGCCCGTGACGAGAAGCATGATGCCGAGGTAGGCGACCAGGAGGGGCACCGATCGCGGTGGGAGATCGGCGATCCCGAACGCAAGTACGACGAACCCCGGCACGCTGAAGAAGGCCATGAGCTGAAGCGCCGCGAGGTAGCGCGCACCCAGTCGGCGCCCATGGTCCTGCGCGGTCGACAGGCCCTGCGCGTGGACGCGCGCGAAGCGCACGCCGAACGACCGCTTGGGCGCGCGTGCCGCGAGCGCCGCGAACCCGCGCATCGCCGTCACATCGTCTCTGCGCGCCTGCGCCTCCCAGTACTCGACGAGGTCGGGCTGGTCGTCGCGCGAGAGCCCGTGCGGGCAGCGCGGTGCCTCGCCCTGTTCGGTGCGCGTCGGAAGCGCGCGCCTGCACAGCGGGCAGACGCATCCGCCGTCGTCCCACGCGGCCTCGAGGGCACGGCTGAGCTCCGCGTGGCGCCGCAGCCCCTGCAGCGCGACCACGAGCATCGTCGCCATGTAAGCGGATGCCGCGATTCCCCACCACCAGCCACCCATCCGAATGCCGACGAACGCGCCGACGAACGCGCCAGCGCCGAGCGTCAGGAAGACGACGGGAAGTCGCCACCAGCGATTCCCGCCGAGCCTGTCCCAGCGGGCTCTCCGCGCAAGCAACCCGTCCCACTCCGATCGTGGGATCGACCAGGATCGATGATTGTCGGCGCGATCCATCACGGAGTGACGATACCCGCAACGACGGCGGCGCGTCTCACCGCGTCGTGACCGTCGCCTCGAGCTCGAGCGGATAGACCCCAAGCGCGTCCGCAGGCGGGATCAGCGCGTCCGATTCGTCGAACTCGGGCGTGTACCGCTGCCACGACGGCCCCCACACCACGATCCAGCAGCGCGCGCGCACGGTGCGCGTGCCGGGCGGGACGCCCTCGAGGCGCGCGGTGAAGGCGAGCTTTGACTCAGGCAGCGCGCGACCTTGCGCCCGCTCCCGCCAGAAGTCCTCGACATCGTGGGCGAAGATCGACCAGTCCGCACCCTTCGTCCAGGTCTCTCCGTCGAGTGAGACGCCTCCGAACACGAGACGCGGTGTGCGTTCCATGCCGAAGATGAGCGTGCCGAACTCGGGTGTCACCGTCGCGACAACCGCATCGCCATCGCGTGCGATGGCGAGGTCAGCCTGCACGACGGTGCGCGCGGCGCGCTCGATGGTGGCGGGCTGCACCTTCCCAGCCGCCATCGCGTTCGGCAGGAAGTCAAAGTCGAGAAGCGGCCGCGGCCCGTCGGGCGCGGCGCACGAGATCAGCACCTCGAGCGCGCCGTCGATCTCGGCCTGCGTCATCGTGGCCACGGTCATGCTCTGGAAGTAGTCGTACGGTGGGCGCGTCCACGCATAGATCGGGCTTTGGACGCTGGGAGGAAGCACGGACACGAGCGACCTGAGCAGCGGGTTGCCCGCGAAGATCAGGACGAAAGGCACGAAGAAGATCGCCGCCTTCCACGAACCCCCGCGCTGCTCGATGCGGGAAACGGCCGCGGGAAGCGTGAGATCGGAACCGCACTCGGCGCAGAGCGTCGGCTGCGCGCTCGCGCAGAGCTGTCCGCACTTGGCGCATCGCAGCTTGCCGACCTTCCAGACGGGTCCTGAGATTGCCGAGATCGGGATGAACAGCATGATCCACCAGCATCCTCCGAGGACCGGCAGCAGCACCGAGCGGCCGAAGAAGTGCCAGACTGCGAATCCAAGCAGGGCGATGATCGCGTACTGCACCAAGATGCTCGGCAGCGCGGCGCGCAGGCGTTGCAGCGGGGTTGCATCGGGGTCTCCGAACGAGAAGAGGGAGCGCTTCGCCGCCTTCGAGATGGCGCGGCGCGCGCGCGCCAGCCCCGTGGGAGCGGCCTGCCGCGCGAGCAGCTGGTCGCCGTACTTCGTCAGCCCGCCGATGTCCGTGGTCGCCATCGACTCCCAGTAGCGCAGGAGAAGCGGCTGCTCTGCGCGCGTGAAGCCGTGCCCGCGGCAGGGGGCGGTGTCGACGCGTTCGCGGCACCATGGGCAGGCGCAGCCGCGCGACTCCCAGACCTCCGCGTGGAGCGCGTCCCAGGTGCGGCTGCTGCGCCGCATCCAGAAGTACTCGGGGATGGCGAGGAGCATCACCACCACGCCCGCGATGGACGCGACGCGCTTGATCGTGTCGAGGAGCGGCGCCTCGGGCACGCTCGTGAGGAAGAGCGGCGCGCACAGGAGAAGCACGCCGAACAGCACCGTCCCACCGACGGAGACCCACAGCCAGATGTGCAGCTTCTGGGCGCGCGAACCGAGCCCATCCCACTCCGCCTTCGTGATCGACCACTCGGGCGCGGCGGCGTTCGGCTGGGCAGGCTCCTTCCCCTCCATGGCGGGTTCGTCGCGCTACCGCGCGATCGCCTCCGCGCGCGTCTCGCGCAGCACGGTCACCTTGATCTCGCCGGGGAAGGTCATCTCTGCCTCGACGCGCTTGGCGATCGACTCTGCGATCTGGAAGGCGAGCGCGTCGTCTGCCTTCTTCGCATTGAGGATGACGCGGATCTCGCGGCCCGCCTGGATCGCGTGGGCCTCGTCGACATGCGGCTGCTCGCGGGCGATCGCCTCGAGCTGCTCGAGGCGCTTGATGTACATCTCCATCGACTCGCGGCGCGCGCCAGGACGGGCGCCCGAGATCGCGTCGGCCGCCATGACGATCGGCGTGTACGCGGTCGTCGCGGGGATGTCGCCGTGGTGGCCGCCGCAGGCGTTGAGCACGGCCTCGCTCTTCTCGCCGTACTTCTTGAGGAACTCCATGCCGATCGCGGGGTGGCCACCTTCCATCTCGTGGTCCATCGCCTTGCCGATGTCGTGGAGAAGGCCCGCGCGACGGGCGATCGCGCCGTTGAGTCCGAGCTGGTCGGCGATCATCTGCGACAGGAATGCGACCTCGATCGAGTGGCGCAGCACATTCTGGCCGTAGCTCGTGCGGAAGTGCATCTTGCCGAGCGCCTCGATGACCTTCGGGTGGAGCCCGCGGACATCGGCCTCGACGACGGCCTCGTTGCCGACCTTGACGACCTTCTCCTCGATGTCGCGCTTGGTCTGCTCCACGAGCTCCTCGATGCGCGTCGGGTGGATGCGGCCGTCGGCGACGAGCCGCTGCAGCGCCTCTGCCGCGATCGCCTGACGCACGCGGTCGAAGCACGACACGCTGATGACGCCAGGGGTGTCGTCGACGAGGATGTCTGCGCCCGTGGCCTTCTCGATGGCGCGGATGTTGCGGCCCTCGCGGCCGATGATGCGGCCCTTCATGTCCTCGCTCGTGATCTTGATCGAGCGCACCGTCGACTCGCCGACATTCTCGGCGGCGTAGCGCTGGATCGCCATCAGGGTGATCTCGCGCGCCTTGCCCTTCGCGTCGCGCTCGGCCTCGTCGAGGATTCTTTGGCGCAGCGCGGAGCCATCGTGCTCGCTCTCGACGCGCACCTCGGCGAGGTAGAGCTCGCGGGCCTCCTCGCGGGAGAGGCCCGACACCTTCGACAGCGCGCCGCGGAGTTCGGCGCGGCTGCGCTCGTTCTCGTCGGCGATGCGGCGGAGGTCCTCCTCCTGGCGCTTGAGGTCCGCCTCGCGACCCTCGATCTTCTGCTCGCGCTGGCCGATCGACTCGAGCTTCTTGTCGAGCGTCTCCTCGCGCTTGGCGGCGCGGGCGAGGCTCTCGTCGAGCTTGGCCTGGGTCGCCTTCGACTCGCGGTCGAGCGCGGCCCGCTTCTCGGACGCCTGCTTCTCCGCCGCCAGCTCGATCTCGCGGGCCTTCTTCTCCGACTCGCTCCGTACCGCGTTCGCGGCGAGCTCCGCCTGGGCCTTGGCGTCGGCGAGCATGCGGTCGGCCTCAGCACGCGCGGCCTTGATGCCGCGGCCCGAGGCAAAGGTCAGGATCATGATGCCGACGACGGCGCCGACGACGAGCCCGATGGCCGCCGCCGTGATGAGTGCGGCGACGCCGAAGTCACCGCTTGAGTTCTGGAGAAGGATGGACACACGCGCCTCCTGACAAAGGAACACCCGCCGGGTGCGAAGGGCACCCGCCAAGCGTGCGGCGCTCGAAGATGATCCAGCGGTCCCGTTTCAGTGCTTCAGGTGGTCTTCAGCGCCTTCGCACAGCGCATCGAGCCTGCGGAACGGTCCCTGGACGCGCAGATGCGCGGCCGAGTCGTGCCGAGGCGGATGTTGAAGGCTCGAAACGGTCACGAGTTACGAAGAACCGAATTGGGAGGAACCGAGTTGGGGACGACCTTGTCGAGAATGACCTTGTCGGGAACAACTTCGGGTGCCGCCCCCCGAGGGGAGCGGCCTTGGTCTGGATCGATCTATCACGGGCACGCCACTGAGGTGGTCGGACCCGCGGGTTCACAGGGACCTTGGCGGACCCTGCGAACCTGTGAACGGACGCGAACGGCTTGGCCTGTTCGACGAGCCGAGAAGAGTGAACGGTCGGCAGGGTCCTCGCTGGGGGTCGGCGTGAACCGATTCCTCACCGAGATGCCGCCCGGCCCGCATCCGCGGACCCCGCAAGTATCCGCTCCCTGCGCCAACTGTCAAGGTAGGATTCGGCTCTCCCCATGCCTCCGATCCTGGTCTGGCTCTCGAACCTGCTCCCCACGAACCCGATCGCGGTTCGCATCGTGGCGGGCGGCTCGCGCAGGACGCAGCATCTCCTGCTCCGCTCGGGCTATCTGGCGCTGATGATCGCCATCCTCCTGATCGGACTCCTCGGGGGAGAGGGGTCGATGAAGCAGCTGGCGACCCGCGGGGCGGGCGCGTTCTCGGTCGTGTCGTTCGGGCAGGTGGCGCTGATCTGCGTCCTGACCCCGATCTTCATGGCGGGGGCGATCGTCCAGGAGGCGAGCCCGAGGACCTGGGACATCCTGCTCACGACGCCGCTCTCGAACCTGCAGATCGTGCTCGGGAACATCTTCGGGCGCCTCTTCTTCATCATTGCGCTGCTTCTCTCGACATTTCCGCTGTTCGTGCTGACCCAGTTCTTCGGCGGCGTCCCCGGCGAGGCGATCTTCACGAGCTACGCGATCGCCGCCTCGAGCGCGCTCATCGTCGCCACGACCGCCGTCACGCTCTCGGTGACCCGCAGCGCGGGGAAGCGCGCCGTCTTCGTCTTCTACGCGGCGGTCGTGATGTACCTCTTCGCGACCTACGCCGCCGACGCCTACGCGCGGCAGGGGGCCGTGATCGGAATCGGAACAGGCGCCACCCAGACCACGATCTTCACGGCGTTCAACCCGTTCCTCGCCCTTGAGAGCGCGCTCAGCTCGACCAACTATGTGCCCTATGCGCCGGGAACGGCGCCGTTCACGCCCTTCGCGCCGCTCTACGAGACGCCCGCGCGGAGCTTCTGCCTCATCTGCATCGCGGCGAGCGTGGCGATGGTGGTCTGGTCGACGATGCGCCTGCGCGTCATCGGTACGCGCGGCCCGCGCGTCTCGTGGTGGCGCGCGCTTCTCGGCACGGGCGCGGGCGCGCGCGGCACGCGCGAGTCGCGCCGCGTCGGCTCGAACCCGATCGCCTGGCGCGAGAACATGCTCCGCTCGCAGTCGGTCGCGGGCATGTTCGGCCGCTGGCTCTTCCTCGGGCTCGGCGCGTGCGTCGGGCTCGTCGTGTGCGGGCTTCACCACCAGGGGACGATCAGTTCCTCCGACCTCCGCCTCGCGCTCCTCGGGATCGTCGGCGCGGAGATCGCGGTCGTGCTCCTCACCGCCGTCAGCGTCAGCGCGACCGCCGTCAGCCGCGAGCGCGAGGACGGCACGCTCGACATCCTGCTGACGACGCCGATCCAGCCAGGGCCGTATCTCGCGGGCAAGCTGCGGGGAATCGTGCAGTTCCTCGTGCCGATGCTGCTGGTCCCGTTCGTCACGCTCGGCACGGTGTCGCTCTATGTCCTCTTCGGCGGTTTCGGCGCGGCGCAGGGCGTCATGGTCACGGAGCCCTTCCTCACGGCCACGGTGACGGGGCCGCTCGTCCTTCCCGAGGGCGCGCTCCTCGTGCTCGTCAACCTCGTGGCGGTGACTGCGTTCGCCATCATGGTGGGACTGCAGTGGTCGCTGCGCACGAAGGGCACCATCGGCTCCGTCATGGCAGCGATCGGCGTCCTCGGCCTCCTTGGAATCGTGCTCGGGACCTGCGCCACCGCGCTCGGCGCGAGCGTGCCGTATGTGGGCGCCGCGGCCGCGGCCGCGAGCCCGCTCAACATGCTCTTCGCAACCGTGACCCCCGTCACCTCCGTCGAGGAGAGCATGAACGACCCGGTCGCGATGCGCACGAGCCTTGCGGTCGGCACGGTCGTCGCCTGCGTCCTCTACGGGGTCGCCTGCTTCCTGATGCACGCATCGATGAAGCGCGGCTTCATGATGGTGGTGCGGCGGCTCGCGGGCACGAGCTGAGCGCGTGGCGCCCGCCGCGTGGCCGGGAACACGGCGGCACGCTGCGAGTTCAGGTGCGATTCCCGCCGTGAATGCCCGCGCGGCGAGACGCGTCCCGACGAATCGTCATGTACCGTGCCCCGCGAGCCGTTCGCGCGGCGCCTCGCATTCACGCCGACCTTCACGCTGACCTTCACGCTGACCCTCACGGAGACCTTCATGCTCGTGCTCGCCTCGACCCTCGCCGCGTCCGTTCTCGCCGCCTCATCCGTCGCGACGACCGACGAGAACACGAAGCCCGCGGAGGGCGTGTCGCTCACGGTCTACTCGTCCGCCGATCCCGCGGGCTTCGACCCGCAGCGGTTCGTCCAGCAGCAGCGGATGAGCGGCATGGACAATGTGTGGGGCGTGCCGGGATATGGCGTCGTGAAGGTCGTGCGCACGGTCCCCGTTCCCAAGGGAATCGGCACGCTCGCGTTCACGGATGTGGCCGCGTGGATCGACCCGACCACGGTGTCGTTCACCGATCTCGACGACCCGTCGACCGCCGTGCTCGAGCAGAACTTCCAGTTCGACCTCGTGAGCCCGACGAAGCTCATGGAGCGCTACATCGGCCGCGAGATCTCCGTGTCGGTGCCGATGGGCGACTCCGTGTCGAATGTGACGGGCGAACTCCTCAGCGCGAACCAGGGCCAGCTCGTCCTCAAGACGGCGGACGGCGTGCGCATCGTGCCGCAGGGCGGGCAGGTGCAGCTCGGCGAGCTTCCGGGCGGCCTTCTCACGAAGCCGACCCTCATGTGGAAGCTCGCGAGCGAGACGGGCGGCGACCATCTCGTGCGCACCACCTATCAGACGAGCGGCATGACCTGGCGCGCCGACTACAACATCGTGATCGACGAGAGCGACACGGCGGGAAGCATCTCGGCGTGGGTCACGCTCATGAACCTCTCGGGGGCTTCCTATCCCGACGCGGAGCTGAAGCTTGTTGCGGGCGATGTGCAGAAGGTCGAGGCGCGCGGCGGCATGATGGGCCGCGCCGTGCGCCAGGAGGCGCTGGCCATGGCCGATGCGGCGGGCTTCGAGTCGAAGTCCTTCGCCGACTTCCACCTCTACACGCTGCCCCGCCGCACCGACATCGCGCAGAACTCGACGCAGCAGATCGCGCTCTTCCCGTCGGTCGAGGGCTTCACGCTCAAGCGCGAGCTCGTCTTCAACTTCCTGTCGGGAATCGGCGGCTTCGGCGGCGGCAACATGCCCGTCCTCGACCGCGACTTCTTCGGCAACACGATGCAGGCGAAGCCCTCGATCTTCGTCAGCTTCGAGAACAAGGAGGAGAACTCGCTCGGCATGCCGTTCCCCGCGGGCAAGATCCGCTGCTACAAGATGGACGACGCCGACGGCACGCTCGAGTTCATCGGCGAGGACATCATCTCGCACACGCCTCGCAACGAGACGGTGAAGGTGCGTCTCGGCGAGGCGTTCGATGTGGTCGGCGAGCGCACGCGCACCGACTTCTCGATCGACAGCGCCGCGAAGCGCATGACAGAGACCTTCCGCATCGAGGTGCGCAACCAGAAGGCGGTCGCGCAGAAGATCCGCGTGATCGAGCCGCTCTACCGCTGGTCGAACTGGAAGATCACGATGCAGAACCGGGGCTTCACGAAGATCGACTCGGGCACCATCGCGTTCGACCTCGACATCCCCGCGGAGGGGAAGGCAGACATCAGCTATACGGTGACCTACACCTGGTGAGCGGGCGTGCTGCTGGCGAGAAGGAGTCTCTCTTGGAGGCACGGAGGCACGGAGAAGAGGGCCGCTCTTTCAGTCCGGACGCGCACCGTGCGAGACGAATGGAAGACCAGGCCTGTCTGCCTCCGCGCCTCTGCGCCTCCGTGAGAAACCTGCTTGGCTGATCGCAGGCACGAGCAGGCCGCCTGTCATCTTGACTCGACGCTGACGCAACCGTGACGGCGTCTTGACCCGCCGCGCTGACGCTCTGCTCCTCACCCGAGGAGATCTCCATGCGTCAGTTGGCAGCAGCGTCCATCGCCGTTTCCGCCGTCCTGCTCGCGCCGAGCGCGCTCGCGGGTGGCCCGCAGATCTCGCTCAGCTACCTCGCGAGCACCCCGCGCGTCGGCTTCGATGTCGCGGGCGCGGAGATCGTCGCCTTCGACGCGGGTTCGAAGCGCGCGTTCGTCGTGAACGGCTTCGCGAACGCGATCGATGTCTTCGACCTCTCGAACCCTGCGGCGCCCGTCGCGGCGGGCAGCTTCTCCCTGCTTCCCTACGGCGGAGGCGTGCAGAGCGTCGCGATCAAGAACGGCAAGGTCGCATGCGCGGTCTCCGCGGCGGTGAAGACCGACCCCGGCGTCGTTGTCTTCTTCGACCTCGACCTCAACTTCATCGCATCCGTCACCGTTGGCGCGCTGCCCGACATGGTCACCTTCACGCCCGATGGAACGAAGACGATCACCGCGAACGAAGGCGAGCCAAGCGACACCTACGCGGTCGACCCCGAGGGCTCGATCAGCATCATCGATGTCAGCGGGAAGTCGATCACGCAGGCCGATGTGACCACGCTCGGCTTCAACGGCCTCGCGGCGGGCGTGATCGATCCGTCGATCGTTCCCTTCGGCCCGGGCAACCCGACGATCGGGCAGGACCTCGAGCCCGAGTATGTCGTCGTCTCGGCGGACTCGACGACGGCGTATGTGTCGATCCAGGAGCACAGCGCGATCGCGACGGTCGACCTCGTGACGAACGCGATCGTCTCGGTCACGCCGCTCGGGACGAAGAAGCACTACGCGGGAACGCCCGCGCTGACCACGGCTGTGCTCGGCGGTCTGCCGTCGATCGGCACGACCGCCGCGGGGCAGGACATCCTCCTCGGCGGCCTCAGCGGCCTGTGGATCGATTCGGTCAACGCCACGACGGGCGTCATCACCTTCTGGGCGAACACAGACCGCGGCCCGAACCTCGAGCCTGTCAATGTCGACGGCGACGCGGCGCTCGAGCGGCCGTTCGCGCTGCCTGCGTTCCAGCCGCGCATCGCAACCTTCACCTACGACCCCGCCACGAACGCCATCGCGCTCACGGGCCAGATCCTGCTGCGCAAGCCCGATGGCTCGCCGATGACGGGCCTCCCGAACATCCAGGGCGCTGCGCCTGGCTTCGCCTACACCGACGAGCAGCCCGTCGACCTCTTCGGCAACCCGATTCCGAACGACCCGCTCGGCGGCGACCTCGAGGGCCTCTGCCGCACGAGCGACGGCTCGATCTGGATGTGCGACGAGTATCGCCCCGCGCTCTACAAGTTCGACGCAACGGGCCTGATGCTCGAGCGCTTCGTGCCCGCAGGATCGAACGCGTTCGGTGCGACCGTGGGCACGGAGGCGTTCCCGGCGGTCTACGCGCAGCGCCGCGACAACCGCGGCTTCGAGGCGATCGCGGTGTGGCAGGACAAGATCTACTGCTTCGTGCAGAGCCCGCTCGACAACCCCGATGTCGCGAACGACGCGAACTCGAAGAGCTCGCGCAACATCCGCATCGCGAAGTTCGACCCGGCGACGAGCTCGGTCGTGGCGGAGTATGTCTATGTGCTCGAGGGCGGCGCGAGCGACAAGATCGGCGACGCGCACGCCTACGGCCCGGGCAAGTTCCTCGTGGTCGAGCGCGACAGCGCCGTCGGCGGCAGCTCCCTCAAGAAGATCTTCGAGATCGACCTCGCGGGCGCGACCGATGTCTCCACGCTTTCGCCCGCGATCGCAGGCCCCGGTGGAACGCTCGACAAGATGACGCCCGCGCAACTCGCGGCTGCTGGGATCGTGCCGGTCAAGAAGACCGTGCATGTCGATCTCGCGGCGATCGGCTACGCGAATGGCATCGAGAAGGTCGAGGGCATCGCCATCCGCGATCCAGGCACGATCTTCGTCCTCAACGACAACGACTTCCGCATGCCGCTCTCATGGGACATCGCCACGGGCACCTTCGTGCCGAACGCAAGCGCTCCCGCGCCGACCCTCGGCATGATCACCTTCTCGGGGAACGGCCTCGACCCGAGCGACCAGGACACCGTGAACCGCATCCTCGGATGGCCCGTCGAGGGCACCTACCAGCCCGACGGCATGGCGCTCTTCACGGCGGGCGGCGAGAGCTACCTCGTCACCGCGAACGAAGGCGACTCGCGCGAGTGGGGCACCTTCGTCGACCTGACCACGGTGGGTTCCTCGTCGGTGGTCCTTGACGCGAACGCCTTCCGCGGCGCGGCGTGGCTCAAGAACAACCAGCGCCTCGGCCGTCTCCAGGTGCGCAAGGACCTCGGCGACCTCGACGGAGACGGAGACTGGGACCGCATCGTGCCGATCGGCGGCCGCGGCATCACCATCTGGAACTCCGCCATCGAGCGCGTGTGGGATTCGGGCGACTTCTTCGAGCAGTACACCGCGCAGCAGTTCCCCGCGAACTTCAACGCGAGCAATACCAACAACACCCGCGACAACCGCAGCCGCGCCAAGGGCCCCGAGCCCGAGGGCGTGGCGGTGGGCACGATCAACGGCAGGCAGTACGCCTTCGCGATCTGCGAGCGCATCGGCGGCATCTTCGCCTACTCGCTCGACAACCCCGCCTCGCCCGTCTTCGAGGGCTACATCAACTCGCGCAGCTTCGCGTTCGCGCCCGGAGTCGCAGGCTCGGGCGACCTCGGCCCCGAGGGCATCACCTTCGTCCCGTCGGCGGAGTCTCCGAACGGCAAGGCGCTCCTCCTCGTGGCGCACGAGATCAGCGGAACGCTCGCGATCTACCAGGTCGACGCGATCTGCGACGCAGCGGGCGACATCAACGCAGACTGCGCGATCGACGCGAGCGACCTCGCCGAACTTCTCGCGCGCTGGGGCAAGTGCGGCGCGCCATGCGCGGCCGATCTCAACGGCGACGGGTTCGTCGACGCAAGCGACCTCGCGGTGCTGCTTGCGAACTGGGGTTCGTGAGCGAGAGCGCTGCGCGCGGTGGTGCCCGCGATTCGTGACGCCGCGTCCGCGCGGTACCTAACCCGCGCGCCAGAGCCGAACGAGGTCCGCGACCGCGAGCGACTCGGGGCGCGCGGTCGGATCGATGCCTTCGGGCCAGCTGCGCGCGCGGCCGAGGATCGCGCCGAGCTGCTTGCGGCGCTTCGAGAAGAGCGTGTGGATGAAGGCGCCGAACGCCTCGGCCTCGTCGGGCGCGAGCGCGGGCATCGCGCGCGGGCGCAGCCCGAGCATCGCGCTCGTGACCTCGGGCGGCGGCCAGAAGCAGCCCGGCGGCAGCACGGCGATCTGCTCGACCTCGCAGAACGCCTGCACGATGATCGTGAGCGGGCCGTACTCGCCTGAGCCTGGCGCAGCGCGCAGACGGTCGCCGACCTCGCGCTGAATCGTGACGAACTGGCCTCGGCAGGCGGGCATGGTGGCGCAGATCGCCATCACGGGGCTCGCGGCCTGATAGGGGAGGTTCGCGACGAGGGTGAACGGCCGCGCGCCGAGCTTCGCGAGCGCTTCCGCGTTGAGCGCGCGCTTTCCGTCGAGGCAGTCGCCTTCGACGAGCGTGAAGCGGGGGTTCGCGGCGAAATGCTCGCGCAGGTGCGCTGCGAGGTCGCGGTCGAGCTCGATCGCGACGAGTTCCGCGCCGCGCGCGAGGATCTCCTCGCTCATCGTGCCCGTGCCCGGGCCGATCTCGAGGACGAGCGATCCTTCGCCGACACCGCTTGTGTCGACGAGCTTCCTCAGGAGGTTCTGGTCGACGAGGAAGTTCTGCCCGAAGCGATGCTTCGGCGAGAGCCCTCGCGCGAGGAGGATCGCCTTGATGTCGGACTGGGTCTGCACGGGGAGAGGATACGGAACCCACGGTTGCCCGTGGACGAAGTCCACGGAACGCCAACCGCCGGGGTCGACGGCTGACATCATCCGTTCCGCATGCTGAAGCATGCGGGCACCCCTGCGTGTTGTGTCGGAGGCTTCTGACCGCCAGAGTCGACGGCTGACATCATCCGTTCCGCATGCTGAAGCATGCGGGCACCCCAGATTGGCAACTCAGACGCGCGCGATCCACGCCAAAGGAAGCCGCCGCAGCGGCGACCGCTCAAAATACGCCCGCTCAAGTCACGACCAGCTCGACAGCAGGATCGAGAGATCCGCCGCGTTCACGATGCCGTCGGCGTTGATGTCGCCGAGGCCACCCGCGCCCCAGTTCGAGAGCAGGATCGAGAGGTCGGCAGCGTTGACGGCGCCGTCGCCGTTGAGGTCGGCGGGGTTGCCCGTCGAGAGCGTGAGCGTCGCGGTGTCCATGGCCACAGGCGCGCTCTTTCCTGCCTCGACCCACGCGTCGTAGGCGATTTGCCCCGCGTCGTTCGTCACGTTCGCGTCGCGCAGGAACTCGATGTACTCGCGCGTCGTGGTCTGGTAGTAGAGGGTCACCGTCGCGGCGACCGCGCCCGAGGGGATCGGGAAGTTCGTGTCGTCCCAGTGCTGACCATCGGCGTAGGAGTATCCCACGGCACCCGAGCCGATCGCGTTGAACGCGGCGTTGGTGAAGCCGCGCGGCGGAATGCGGTTGTCGAAGAAGACCTTGTTCGCGAGCGCAAGGTGGAACCCAGGCCCCGCGGGAATGCCCGTCAGCTTCGAGATCGCGGGCGTGATGCCGTGCTTCGCCTGGTAGACCTTCGTGTCCTTCGCCTGAAGCGTGGCGGTCTTGCTGTCGTATGCGCCGCGCTCGGCGATGACGGCGCCCTTCGCGTCCTTGAACTTCACGTTGAGCCACATGCGGCGGCCTTCGGGGTAGCCCGAGGGAAGCTTGTGGCCCGACTCGTTGGTGACGCGCACGCGCAGCGCGGAGCCCTTCTGCGAGAGCGTCATGTCGCTCGCGGCCTGGAGCATGAGGACGGTCCGCGCGGAGGCCTCGTCGATGCGCTCTTGCGTGAGACCGATTCCATCGGCCTCCTCGGCGCCCATGATGTTGCGGATCGCCTGCACAACCCAGGTGTTCGCGCCCGCGAAGGAGTGCTGCGGCATGTCGGGACGCTCGAACCACGGATCGCCGAACTCCGCGAAGCGGCAGCCGCCCGCGATGACCTTCGGCATGTGGCAGTCCTGACAGCTCGAGACGATGCCGTCGGGGTCGTTGCCGCCGAAGCGCCCGTCGGGATAGGCGACGCCGTTCGGGAACGCGCTGTGCAGCCACTCGCTGTAGGTGCGCTGCTCGGGATACATGTCCATCGGGTCCTGCGTCGGGTGCGGCGAACCGAGGGCGTTCAGCACATACTCGCCCTTCTTGTTCTTCGAGTAGAGCGGATTGCTCACATCGTGGCAGGTGCCGCAGAACTCGCTCGTGCGGTGGTAGGGCGAGGTGATGAGCTTGGTCTCGCTGCCGTGCAGGTTGAGCGGCACATCGTCGAAGGGGCCGCGGCGGTTGTCGTCGGGGTCGATGATGTAGCGCGCGTTGCCCGCGCCCTCTGGAATCAGGCCCTGCTTCTGCAGCGCGCTGATGATCGGGACATCGGGCTCCGCGGGGTCGCCCGGATATCCGATCGCGCTTCCTTCGCCGAGCACGGGGTTCACCGCGCGGTGGCAGAAGTGGCAGTTGATGCCGTCGAAGTCGTCGGGAACGAAGTTGTCCGTCGTGCCCGTCGAGGAGCGGCCGCCGAGCCAGGCGCCGGGGGCGTGGCAGCGGATGCAGGTCTCGCCGCCGACATTCGCGTCCTGGTTCGCGATCGCGAGCGCGGCGTGCCAGATCGGGTCGCGCGCGCTCTGCGCCATCAGGCTCGCCACCCAGGTGTCGTAGGGCGCGACCTCGACGCCGTACTCCGAGTGGCAGAAGGTGCAGTTCATCGCGGGCACGATCGGGATGAGCGTCTGCTCCGACGGGTCAGGCTGCGTGCCCGGCTGGAAGAAGTCTGCGATCGTGCTCGGCAGCTGGGTCTGGCCGCCGCCGCGCGCGCTCGAGGAATTCGTGATGAGCGCGACGATGGCGATTGCGCCGCCGATCCCCGCGAGGGCGAGCGCCCTGCGTGCGGCCACGCCGCGACGCACCGAACGGGTTCGGGCGGGCTCGGACGAAGGACGCTTGGGGTGGACTCGCTTGTGCATGCCTCGTGCTCTCGTGATCGCGTCTCGCAGGCTCGCGACGGACTCTCGCGGGGTGTCGGTCGGTTCGCAGCAGGGACGGCTGCGTTTCCTGAAAAACCCAAACCCTCCGCGATTCCTCGCGGAGGTGCGGACGGTTGATCGCCAAGCGTACGATCGGCTCGACGCGGGTCAAGGTTTGCGCCAAGGTTCGTGGGGAACAGAGGAGGTTCCCTTCTTCTGCGGGTGCGTCGGTCTACGCGGCCGCCCTATCGGACGGGCGGTACACTTCGCGCCATGACGATTGGCGCGACCGCGATAAACCGAACGAGGGCCGGCACGAGGTCCAGAACGAGGTCCAGAACGAGGGCCGCAACGACGGGCGAGGCCGTGCGCCGTGCGCCACGCGCGATCGCGGCCGCGATGTCGGTGATTGTCTCGGTCGGACTTGCGTCGTGCGCGAGCGACCCCGGCGGGCCCTCCTTCCTCAGCGTGTCGGGCGACCGCTACGCGCAGGCGTTCGAGGCCGCATGCGATGCGGCGCGCGCGGAGGGGCTGGTGCCCGAGGTGGTCGATCGACGCGCTGGCACGATCGAGACCGCGCCGCGCCTCGGTGGCTCGCTGGTCGAGCCTTGGACCTGGGGCGAGGGCACCGCGGGAGACATCCTCGAGGGAACATTCGGCTTCGAGCGCCGCCGCGCGCGCTTTGAGTTCGTGCCTGCTGGATTCAGGCCGACTGGCGTCACGACGAGCGGCGAGTCAGGTGGGGCGTCGAGCGCTCCGCTGGTCGGCCCCGTGCTGCCTGGCTCCGAGCGTGGCGTCGGTTCCGACATCGAGGCCTATGCGGCGGGTGAGGCGGACGCTGGCGCGCAGCCGTCGCTCGACGAGAAGGGCGCCCTCGAGGTGCGCGTGGCGGTTTCGGTCGAGCGGCAGTTCCGCCCCGGCTACCAAGGGTCCACATACACGCGCGCGCTCGGAAGCTTCTGGCGCGACACGACCGCCGAGGACGACGGTTCGCTTCCGCGCGACCGCTCGCTGTGGACGCCCGTGGCGCGTGACGAGCGGCTCGAGCGCGCGCTGCTCGAGCGCGTGCGGCGCAGCCTCGAGGTCACGCCGGCCGCGGACGCCGCGAAGGACGCTCAGGCGATGCGCGGGTCGACGAATCGGTAAAGGACATCGACCGCGAGGTTGAAGACGACCATCAGCGTCGAGTAGACGAGCACCACGCCCATCACGAGCGTGATGTCCTTGCCGAGGACGCCGTCGACGAAGTGCTGGCCGACGCCCGGAACCGCGAAGACCTTCTCCACGACGAACGAACCCGTCAGCGCGATCGCCGTCGCGGGCCCGAGGTACGAGAGGACGGGAAGGAACGCGTTCTTGAGCGCGTGCTTGAACGCGACCTTCCAGCGGGGGAGGCCCTTCGCGCGCGCCGTGCGGATGTGGTCCGCGCCCATCTCCTCGATCATGCCGAAGCGGACGAGGCGAGAGATGTAGGCCGCGAAGGGAAGCGACAGCGTGAGCGCGGGGAGGACGACATACGAAACGCCGCCCCAGCCTCCGACTGGGAACGCGCCGAGCTGCACCGCGAAGAGCATGAGGAGCGCGCTGCCGATGACGAAGCTCGGCAGGCTGATCCCGACGATGGCGACGAGCTGGGTGAGGAAGTCGGCCGCGCTTCCCGGCTTGAGCCCGCCGACGACCCCCGCGAAGACGCCGATCGCGACCGCGAGAAGCATCGCCGAGAGGCCGAGCGTGATCGACACGGGAAGGCCCGTCGCGAGAATCTCGTTCACGCTCCAGTCGGGCTGCTTGAGCGACGGGCCGAGGTCGAAGATGGGCGGGCGCAGGTCCGCGGGGAGATCCGCGGGCACATCGTCGCGCCCGAGGAGCCACGCGACGCCGCTCGCCTTCCCGAGATAGTCGAAGTAGAACGCGACGGGGTCGTCGAGCTTGTACTGCTTCTTCATCGCCTCGACGATCTCCGCGGGCGGGCGACGGCCCTCGGGGTTCTCGAGCGGGTTTCCGGGCACGCTCCACGCGAGGATGAAGGTGAGCGTGTAGACCGCGAGCACGATGAACGGAAGCTGCAAGAGCCGCCGCCCCACGAGGCCCGCCACCGAGGTCGGCTGCGCGCTCATGGGAGGCCGTCCTGTGCGGCGGGCGTCTGCACGGCGCGCCCCCGTCCGCCAGCGACCTCCGCGCGGCGCTCGCGCGGGCCGAGCGTCGAGAGATCCTGCTCGAGCCGCGGGTGATCGGTCATGCCCGCCGTCTCGACCGGGTCGTAGCCGTAGACGGAGACATAGTTGCAGAGGGGAAGCATCGGCATCTCGACCGTGAAGAGCCAGCGCTCGCACTCGGCGAGCAGCTCGAGTCGCCGCGCGGGGTCCTTCTCAGCGTTCGCCTCGGCGAGCATGCGGTCGAACTCGGGGTTTGAGTAGCCGCGGTCGTTGTTGCCGTTGCCGCTCAGCTGGAGGTCGAGCCAGGTGGTCGGGTCGCCGTAGTCGCCGTACCAGCCGCCGCGTGCGATCATGAAGTTCCCCTTCTTGAGGTCCTCCTTGTAGAGCTTCGAGTCCTTGCCGCGGCACTCGGCGGCGACGCGCAGCTCGCGCTTCCACATGTCGCGCATGGCGAGCGCGAGGTTCTGGTAGCGGGGGCTCGAGGTCGAGTAGAGGATGTCGACGGTGGGGAACTTCACGCCGTTCGCGTCCTCGACGATGCCGTCGCCGTTGCGGTCCTCCCAGCCTGCGGCCTTGAGCTCGGCGCGCGCGCGCTCGGGGTCGTAGCCGAGCCCGTCGACGCGCGGATAGCCGGGGATCGAGTCGTGCGGCACCAGCGTCGAGGCGACGCGCTCGCCGAGCCGCGTGACGCGGTCGACGAGGGTCTGCTTGTCGACCGCAAGCGCGAACGCGCGGCGCACGCGCGCGTCGTGGAACGGGTTCGCCCTGTCGCCTGGCAGCGCGGGGCGGCAGTTGAAGCTGAAGAAGTCGGTGCCGAAGGCGTTGAACCCGCGCACATTGCGCCGTTCGCCGCGACCAGGCTCGGGCAGCGCCGCCACGACATCGTCGACGCGGCCGCCGAGCGCGAGGCCCGCATCGAGCTCGGCCTTGAAGCGCTCGAGATACGCGCGGCGCTCGGCGAGCATCTCCGTCTTGTACTCGGGGCCGACATCCGTGAGCCAGTCGACCGCGCCCGACTCGTAGCTGAGGACGCCCGTGTTCGGGTTCTCGATCGTGCGGCACTCGATCGAACGCGCGACGACGGCGCCCTTGTTCCAGTAGTGCGGGTTGAGCTCGAGGCGCATGTCGCGCTTGTAGCGCCACACGGTCGGCACATACGGCCCGTTCGTCACGATGCGCCCCGGCTTCGTCCAGTCGTGTCGCTGGATCATGCGGCCGCTGGCGGGGTCGATCGAGACGAAGGCGTCGACGGTGGGGCCGTGGACGGGCGCGAAGCAGGGGAACGCGCAGAGGTCGAGGAAGTAGGCGAGCGGCGCGTTCAGCTCGACGACGAAGGTGCGCGGGTCGGGGGCGCGCAGCGCGACCATCTCGTCGAAGGCGGCGAGCGTGTCGCGCCACAGTTCCTGCGCGTCGGGCGCGCCGCCTGCGGCCTTCGCGGCGGCGAAGTCGGCGAGAAGGCGCTGGCGGTGGTCGAAGAACTCCTTCGCGCCCTTGATCGAGAAGAAGAGCGCGGAGTAGTCGGCCGCGGAATCGGGAAGGATGGCGCGGCGCCAGGTGCGGCGGAAGTCCTCTGCGACGACGGGGTCGCCGTTCGACCACTTCGCGTCGTCGCGCAGGTGGAAGGTGTAGGTGGTGCCGTCGTCGGAGACCTCCCAGCGCTCGGCGACGCCAGGGACGATCTCGCAATCTTCTGCGCGGATGTTGACGAGCGTCTCGTAGATGACGCGCGCGCGGCGGAGCTCGTGCTGGTAGCTCATCCGCTGCGGATCGAGCGTATAGACATCGCTGCGGTCGACGATCACGAGGTCCGCGGGCGGCAGCGGGCGATCGAGCGAGACCGCCGCGACGAGCGCGAGGACAAGCAGGATGATCGGGACGAAGAGCCGCATGGGGTCAGAATAGCCGCGACCGCGCGCGGCCAATGCGTTGCGCGCGCCATGTCGTCGACTCCGACGCGCGTCGTTCCGCATGCTGAAGCATGCGGGCACCCCTGCCTGGGGACTCCGACGCGTTTCTTTCACGCCAAAGGGAGCCGCCGCAGCGGCGACCGCTCAGACCACTCCCGCTCACGACTTGTACGGCGCGGCAGCCACGATGCCCGACCACCGCTTCGACTCGGCTTCGAACGCCGCCTTGTCCTTCGCGTCCCACGCCGGGCTGAGCACGCGGCCATCGGCGTCGGGCTGGGTGCCCGAGTAGGCCTGCGGCCGCTCGGAGCGGTCGATGAGGCGGAGCAGCGTCTCGCAACTGTTGAGGGTCGCCGCATAGGACTGCGACAGCGCCGCATCATCGTGCGCGGAATCCCAGTGCGCGACGCCTGTGGCGATGACATCCGCGAGCGCGGGCGCCAGCACCTTCGCCATCGCGGAACGATCCGCGGTCTGCATGAGGAGAAGATCGTTGCGCAGCGTCACGAGCGCGCGCTGCAGCGACTGCATGCGCGGATCGGCGGTCTTCGCGGCCTTCATCGACCGCGCGAGCTCGGCGATCGCCTCCGCCTGCGAGCGGCGGATCGAGCGCACCGTGTCGGACGGGAGATCCTTGCGGCGGGCCCCCGCGCCGATCGCCTGGAGCTTCTGCTGGAGCGCAATCCAGTCGCTCTCGCCCGCGCAGGCGTCGCGCAGGCGCCGCGCCGCGGACTCGTAGTAGGCGTTGTTGGCGTCGAGGTCCTCGAAGGCGTCCGAGACGAGGCTGGCGGCCGCGAGGCGCTTGCCTGCGTTCGACTCGGCCTTGGCGTCGGTTCGGGCGATGATGAGGTCAAGCCCTTCGGGCGACCGCGTGAAGCGCAGGACCTGCATCGCCTGCAGCGCGCGGCGGAGGTCGCGGCCGTTCACGGCGTCTGCAAGCTCAGGTGCGAGCGCGGCCGCGAAGGCCTTGCGGAAGGCGATGGTCGCGGCCGGGTCGCGCGAGGGGTTGATGAGGGCGTTGCGGGCCTCCTCGATGCGTCGGGCGTCGGTCGACTCGCGCAGCACGGTCGCGTGCTGTCCGATGAACGAGGCGAGCGTGGCGCTCTGCGCGGAGGAGAGCGAACCCGAGGCCGCGACGATGGAGCGCTCGAGGGTGGCACCTTGGCCGAACGCCTCGCCAGCGCCGCCAACGGCCAGCAGCGCGCAGAGAAGGAGCGATCGAAGGCGGTTGGAGCGGTCGGAAAGGGACAAGGCCATGGTTTCCTAGGTGGGGGTTCCTGGTTGGTTCCAGGGGGGTGTTCCAGCAGCCGCGTCGATCCGCTGCACAGGCCCCGATTTCAGCGGGGCCGGTGCGGCCGGCGATTCGATGCCACGCCCGAACCGACGCTCGGCCCCGAGGAATGTCCGCGAGGCTCCCGCGCCGCTCCGAGGTCAGACGGGGGCCCGAGGGCAATCGTCCGAAGACATGGACGCTAATCCAACGGAGGCGGACTGTCAACGAACCGCGGACCGATCGGCCGCGTTGCGAGGGGGCCAAAGGGCGTCTTCGTTCGACGGGGGGCGGGCTTCGAGCCGATGAGGGGAGCAGGCGGATGGGCGGGGCTCCGGTCGGTTGTCGAGTTGGGGCGTCCGTCCCCGCATCGAACGACCCGACCAGATGCCCGAGCAGGCCGCCGATCAGAGGGCCCGTGAAGGGGCTGATGAGAAGGCGCATGAGAAGGCGCATGAGCAAGCCCCAGAGCAAGCCCAAGCGCAGCCCCAAGAGCAAGCCGATGAGACTTCCGATGCGATCATTCACCCACACAGCCGCCCGTCTCTCGGTCGCAGCGGTCCTCCTCGGCCCGGGCGCCCAAACGCTTCTCGGGCGCTCGGAGGTGCCATCGGTGGCCTTCCCAGCCCAGGAAGGCGGGGGCGCGTCGGCGGCGTCCCTCGAAGCCACCCCCAAAGTCTCCCCCAGAGTCTTACCCGAGGTCTCCAGTGAGGCACGCGCCAAGGTCGAGGAACGGCTCGCGCGCGGCTTCGCCCAGCGCGCCCGCAACCTGCTCCAGCGCGACCAGATCTATCTCGGCATGCTTCAGAGCGCGGACGCCCTGATCCGCCGCGCGGTCGCGCTGAACCCCGACAACCCCTTCATCTGGCGCATCGCCCTCGATCTCGCCACCGCCATGGAGGACGGCGACGCTGGCGCGGTCGAACTGCAGGCGCAGGCCCTTCGCCGCCTGACCGAGCTCGAGCCTGACAACGAGGTCATGCGCCTGCGTCGCCTGCTCAGCGCGGTCGACGCGCGGCAGACCGCAGAGGAACGCGTGGCGGCGCTGTCGAGGCTGCTCGAACCCGCGTCGATCGCCGCGATCGGCCGCCCCGTGGCCGCGCGCATCGCGTTCGATCTCGCGCTCCTCCTCCGCCGCACGGGCGACATCGGAGGCTTCGAGCGCGAGCTTCTCCACGCGGTCGACCTCGACCCCGCGTTCCCCGAGGCGACCGAGCTCGCCGCAGGCTACTTCCGCATGCAGGCGCCCGGCGCTGTCGAGGACGCGCAGGCCATGCGCCTTGCGATGCTCGCCAACCCCGTCCGCACGCCCGCGGCGCTCGGGCTCGCCGCGCTCTGCATGGAGCACGCCGCCTACCGCGCCGCCGCGGCGATCCTCAACATCGAGGCGGAGCTCCTGACCGTCTCGCGTCCCGATCCCGTGTTCGACGGGGTCCTCTCCGACCTCCAGCTCGCGCTCTGGGGCTCCGACCGCCACGAGGCGGCGTTTGCGGTGCTGGTGAAGCGCCAGCGCATGCTCGACCTCGCGCTGCTTGCGGAACTCGACCGCGAGGGCGCCATCCTCTCGCTCGAGGATCGCCAGAAGACGCGCATGCCGATCGCTCCCGAGCTTGCGGCAGGATTCGCGGCCATGGCGAGCGCGATCGGGCGCCCTGATGCGGACATCGCGATCTCGAACGCCGAGATCGCCTACGAGACCCGGATCGAGGGCCTGAACCGCATGCAGGAGGGCGACCGCGCCGCGATCGAGTCGGAGATGGCCTCGGCGCAGCTGCAGGGAGCGCTTGTCCTCCTCTGGCTTGGTGGAAAGACAGACCGCGCGGAGGAGTGGATTTCCGCAGCGCGCCGCACGGCTCCGCTTTCCGAAGACGCGGAAGCGCGCTTCGCGGGATGGGTCGCGTTCCGTCGCGGCGACCTGGCGACCGCCGCCGAACGGCTCGCGTCGGTGGCCGACCGCGACCTGCCCGCGCAGCTGGGGCTCGCGCTCGTGCACGAGGCGCAGGGCGACCGCCGCGCCGCGGCGCGCGGGCTTCTCGCGGTGGCCCGCGGCACGCCCGCGACCGCGATGGGAATCTGGTCGCGCGACAAGCTTCGCGCGATGCTCGGAAAGCCCGACCTTGCCGTGATCGAGGGCGCGGAGCTCGTCGAGGCGGCCGCCGCGCTTCCCGAGGAGTTCACGCGGCTCATGCAGAAGGACTCGCGCAAGGTGCTCCTGCGCATCGTGTCGCGCGAGACCACCGTCAATGCGTGGGACCCGCTCCGCTTCGAGATCGAGCTGACGAATGTGAGCGGCTGGCCGCTCGCGATCTCGAGCGAGGGGCCGCTCCTCGACACCATGACCCTCACCGCGAGCGTGAACGCCGCGGGCCGCGCTCCCACGCTGCCGCCGTTCGCGATCGTCGCCCTCAACCGTCGCTTCGTCCTGCCGAAGGACGGCACCATGACCGTGCCGATCGACGCGTCGCTCACCGACGCTGCGATCCTTCTGCGCGACGACCCCGTCAGCGGCGCGTTCCTGTCGGTCCACGGCATCCTGAACTGGCGCACCACCGCGTCGGGCCTCGAGGCGGGTCCGCTCGGCGTCGAGGTCGAGTCGACGGTGGTCCATGTGCGGGGCGTGCGGCTCGACCGGGCGTGGATCGAGGCGCGGCTCGCAGAGCTTGCGGACCGCTCGCGCGTTCCCGACCCCGAGACGATCGCCATGCTCGCCCACTCGCTCAAGCATGCGGCGCGGCGCGGCGACGCGCTCGATCCGTCGGTGCGCGAGGCGCTTGCGCCCGTCGGGCCCGCGATCGCGGACGCGGCCGCTCGGCTCTGGCCCGAGGCGCGCGCGTGGCTGGTCTTCGCGACGCCGCACGCCGCCACCGACGAAGGCGCCGACGCGCTGAAGGACCTCGACGAGGAGACGGCCTCCCGCGTGCTGGGCGCCGATGTGCGCGTGCCCGAGCTCGCGGCGCTCGCCGCGGTGCTGCGCGAGGACACGACCCCGATCACGCGCCTGGCGTGGATCGCCGTGCGCTCGCTGCAGCCCGAGGACCCCGTCCTGGTCGCCACCGAGTCGATGGAGCCGAAAGAGCTTGCGGATTTCGCCCGCACCTACCGCTCGTGGCTCCTCGATGTCCAGGAAGAGCGGCGTCGCTCGCTGAATCTCCGATAGTCTGCGCGGCGTGGAAGCCGACGAGCGCACGACGAAGACCCGACTGCCGCGATGGATCCGCGATCCTGCGCGCCGCCGCGGCGTGCTGCGCGTCGCGGGGCTCGTGGTCGGGCTCGGGCTCTTCGCGGTCGCCATCCACTTCGCGATGCGCGAGCGCGAGGAGTTCGCGCGGGCGCTCGCGGCGCTGCGGGACCCGCCCCCCGCGGCGGTGGCGCTCGTCCTCGGCTCGATCCTCGTGGGCGCGCTGCTGACGGCGCTTCTCTTCCACATCCTGATGCGGCGGTTCGCGCGGATTCCGTTCTGGGAGATGGCCGCGATCATCGCCGCGAGCACCGTCGCGAACTACCTTCCGCTCAAGCCTGGATTCGTCGGCCGCGTCGCCTACCACCGCGTGCGCCACGGGATCCGCGCCACGCACACCCTGCGCACGATCCTCGAGGCGATTGCGCTCTCGGGAACGGTCGCGTCGCTCTTCCTCCTCTCGCTCCTGGCGCTGCGCGCCCTCGCGCGGCAGGGCTTCACGCTCTGGGGCCACCCGATCGAGGGCGAATTGGCGCTGCTCGCTCCGTCGGTGCTCGGTCTCGGGGTGTTCGTGCCGCGACTCAGGACGCTGGCGCAAGCGCTGCTCGTGCGGCAGGGCGAGCTTGCGCTCTGGACCGTGCGCTACTGGGCCGTCTTCCAGCTCGTCGGTGCGCCCGTCGAGCTCGAAACGGCGATCGTGCTCGGAAGCGTCAGCGTGATCGCCACGCTGATCCCCGGCATCTCGAACGGGTTCGGTGTCCGCGAGTTCGTGATCGGGTTCCTCGCGCCGTGGATCTCGCAGGACGGCGTCTCGACCCCGGAGGCCGTGGTCGCGGAGCTCGTGCACCGCGCGGCGGAGCTGACGGTCATGGTTCCGCTCGGCCTCGCGTCGATCTACGGGCTCTTCCGCCACAACACGCGCCTTGCGCTGGCGAACGCGGCCGCGTCGCCCGATTCGGACGCGCGTCCCGACGATCGCCCTGGTGACGCGTGAGCGCGGCGCCTGTCAGAACGCGAAGATCGCGTCGATCAGCTTGGCGATGGCGCCCTTCTCGGTGGTGTCGCGCAGCTGCCCCGTGGTCGTCTTCTTGATGACCGCGTCGGCCACGCGCTGCGACTGCACCTGGTTGTTCGTGTCGATGTCCTCGGGGCGGCAGATCCCCGAGAGCACGATGACCTGCGACTCGCCGTCGTTGGCGATCTCGCGGCGCGCCTCGAGGACGAGGAGGCCGTTCGGCCGCACCTCGACGATCTCGGCCGTCACGCGCGCCGTGAAGTCGTCGGTGCGCGCATAGCTGCCCTTCCCCTTGAAGGTCTTGTCGCCGCTCACGCCGACCTCGGGAAGCTCGCCGCCCGCGAGCGGCGTGAGGAAGCCGCTGCCGAGCGCGGCGGGGTCGAGGTTGATCCAGGCGTCGACGCCCGCGGACATCTCGTAGTTCTTGTCGGCCTTCGCGTCGGAGGAGCTCTTCGACTTGCTCGACTCGCTGATGACGATCGTGACGAGGTCGTGCACCGCGAAGGTGCGCGGCTCGGGGTCCTTCACGGCGAAGAGGCTGCCCGGGTCTGAGTTGCCGGGGCCGCGGACGGGCTTGGGCGCGGCCTGCTGCGCCGCGAGCGCCATCGCGGTCACCGAGCGCGAGACTCGGGGCGGGGCGGCGGCCTCGCCGTCGTCGCTGGCGGCGTTGCGGGCGGGCTCGCCCGATGGCAGCGGGGCCGAGGCGGGCTTGGTTCCGTCGTTTGCGGCGAGCGCGACGATGGCGACGAGTGGCGGGAGCAGGGCTGGGATCGGCATGTTGGGCTCGTTCGTTCGTTCGTTGGTCTGCTGGTTCTTTCGCTCGTCGGTCGGTTCGCCTCGCGGCGTCGGTGCGGTGGGCTGCGGCTCTCGCGCGAATCTCTGCGGGTTCTCAGCGGACGATCGCCCGGCCATTGCCGACGACTTCGGCGTGGATCTGCTTGGCGTCGCGCGCACGGCCGACGCCCGGACGCGTGAACGCGATCGTGTCGCCGACGGCCCCGTCCTCGAGGGCGACCGCCTCGAGCTCGATGACGACGCCGCCGACCTCGCGGCGAACGAGGACGCGGTCGTTGCGGCGGATGCTTGCCGCAGCCACGAGGTCCTCCTGCGCGAGCACGGCGCCTCGGTTGATGCTGCGCGTGAGCGTCGCGCCCATGGCAAGGGTCGGATCCGCGGCGCGCGCCGCGACGGTCGGCGCGAGGGCGCGCCGCTCGATGGAGACCGACTCGGGCGCGACGGGGCGGCCGCGGCGGATCGGCTCGCTGGCAACGGCGACCTCGCGGACGACGCGCGGGAGGACACGCACGCGCTCGCGCGACGCGATCTCGTCGCCGTCGTGGAAGATCACCTCGAAGGCGACGGAGTCCGCGCGAAGCGCGCTCCGCGCCGCGATCTCGACGCGCATCGACCCGCGCGGCGCGAGGCGTGCAAGGTCTTCCTCCGCGATGTGGAGCTCGAGCTGCGCGCCGTCGACGCCGAAGGCATGGACCAGCATGTCGCTCACAAGGCCGAGCGGGGTCGCGAGGCCCTCGTGTCGCGATGGATCGACGACGACGGGCGCCGCGTGTCGCGCGGGGCGCGGCTCGGTTGCGGGCGCCTTCTCGCGTGCCGCCTCGCGTGGCGCGGTGGCGCCCGCCGCGAGCGGTCGCACGATGCTCCTCTCGCCGCGGAAACGGATCTCCGACAGATCGGCGCCCGCGGCCGCGAGCCGCGCACGCACGGCATCGGCCGTGACCTCGCGCGCCGAGGACGAGGCGTCCGCGACGACGGCGGTCGAGAGCGCCGTGGCGCGCGCACCTTCGAGCTCTGCGATGTCGGCGAGCGAGACGGCGCGATCGGCCGCGACGCGCACCGAGGCGCGCAGCGTCACCGTGTCCGCAACCGCGGTCGCCGCCGAGGCGAGGAGCGCGAGTGCCGCCGCCAGCGCGAGAAGCAGGCGTGCGCGGGGCGAGGCGGCGCGGATGGCGTCTGGTGCGGTGCGATGCATGGCGCTGTCCTCAGAAGGTGCGGATGTTCGAGACGTTCTGCAGGGTCTCGTTCGCGGCCTGGATGACCTGGCTGTTCATCTCGAAGGTGCGCTGCGTCTTGATGAGCGTCACGAGCTCGGTGACGGGGTCCACGTTCGACGCCTCGAGGAAGCCCTGGCGCAGACCGCCGATTCCCTCGAGCGTGGGCTGGCCCTCGAGAGGCTCGCCGCTCGCCGCGGTCTGGATGTAGACGTTGTTCCCGACGGTCTTGAGGCCCGATGGATTCACAAAACGAGCCAGCGTGATCTGACCGAATTCGGCGGGCTCCGTCTGCCCCGGCAGCGTGCCGGACACGATGCCGTCCTGCGAGATGCTCACTTCCTGCGCATCGGGGGGAATCTGGATCTCGGGCTCGAGGCGGTAGCCAGGGCTGTTGGCGAGGACGATCGAGCCCTCGCTGTTGAGCGTGAAGTTGCCGGCGCGGGTGAAGCCGATGCCCGTGCCGAGATCGGGCGGGATGACGAGCTGGAAGAAGCCGTCGCCCTCGATCATGATGTCGAGGGTGCGCCCCGTCGACTCCGCGGGGCCCTGCGAGAAGTTGAGCTGCGTGCCCGAAATCTGGGTGCCAAGGCCCACATAGAGGCCCGTCGGCCGCTGCACGGCGTTGCCCGCGGGAAGGCCGGGCTGCGCGAGCTCCTGGTAGAAGAGGTCCTCGAAGTTCGCGCGCGAGCTCTTGAATCCGCTGGTGTTGGCGTTGGCGATGTTGTTGGCCGTCACGTCGAGGCTGAGGGCCGATGCGC
This sequence comes from Phycisphaera sp., assembly GCA_016124975.1. GTDB lineage: Bacteria > Planctomycetota > Phycisphaerae > Phycisphaerales > SM1A02 > QWPT01. Next base: position 27,833 of record WGMP01000025.1, read on the forward strand.
TCATGCCCGTGGCGGCCGTGTTGAGTGCGATGTAGCTCATGGTGGGCTCCTTCGTGGCGGGCGCGCCCTCGGTCGAGTCGCGTGCGGGCCGTAGATCTGTCAACTTAGACTTGCGTCAGAGTCTGTCATATGTCAGGCAAAGCGTCCAAACGCTTCGACCATGCGTCCCGTCATTTGGTCCTGGTACTGCATCAGGCGCATCGAGAAGTCGATGCCGCGCGAGATGCGCATGAGTTCGGCAAGCGTGGCAACAGAGTCCACCGTGCTCTCCTCGAGCGCGCGCTGACGGATGGCGGTGCCCTCGGGCGCGGGGACGGTCTTGCCGCCCGCGATGCGCAGCGCGTCGCGGCCCTCCTTGCGCAGGGTCGCGAGGTCGGCGGGCATCACGAGCTGCAGGCGGCCGATCTCCTCGCCGCCCTGGAAGATGCTGCCCGATGCGTCGATGAGGAGGTCCGCGGACTGGCCCTCGAGCGTGATCGGGTTGCCGTCGATCCCGAGGACGGCCGCCCCGCTCGTCGCGAGCACGAGGCGGCTCTGCGCGTCGCGCGTGAGCGCGCCCGCGCGGGTCACGAGGACATCGTTCGAAGGCCCCGCTGCGTTGGCCGCCTTCTCGAGGACGAAGAACCCTTCGCCCTCGATGGCGAGGTCGAGCGGCCGGCCCGTGTCGCGCAGCACGCCTTGGGTGAGGTCGATCGAGGTCGGGCGGAAGAGCGTTCCACCGCCGAGCGCGTCGAGCGCCTGGTTCGTGTCGGGGTAGAGGCCGCCGTTCTCGAGGTTCTCGGGGCGGCGCGCCTCGAGCGTCAGGACATCGGCCTTGTAGCCGATGGTCATGGCGTTCGAGAGGTTGTTCGCGACGGTGTCGAGGCGTCGCATGCCCGTCACGAGTCCTGCGGTCGAGAGGTGGAATCCGTAGTTCATGCGCCTGCTCCGAAGTGCAGGGGAGCAAGCGGCTTGCCACAGTCGCCATCGGCGCGGGGCGCGTCCTCAGAGGCGAGATCGGCGGCCTCCGCGGGCGCCGGATGGAGCCGCCAGACAAAGCCGCGGGCTGCGGCGGTCAGCAGGACGACGCGGCCCTCGTCGGGGCTCCCCGCCAAAAGTTCCGAGAACATGTGGGCCTCGCGGGCTGCGCGTGGGGTCTCCGCGACGGTGGCCGTGGCCGCCTCGTCGATTGCATCTCGCGCGCTCGGCGGGAGCAGCGCGGCGGCCTGCGAGTTTCGGAGGATCTGGTGCACGCGCCGAGCGCGGTCCTCGGCAGCGGCAAGCCGCGCCGCGCGCGCAATCGCTGCGCCCACGAGGTCGAGGCGCGGCAATTCCTGCCGATCTGCGGTTTCGGCCCGCCGAGCCTCGCGATCGGGGCGGATCGCGTGGAAGACGAGCGAATCGGCGGCTGAATGGGCCTCGGGCATGCGGCACTCCTTGCCTTCTGTGCTGGCCGTTGGACGGCCTGAACCTGCGCGGCGCAACCTCCTGTCGCACCGCCCAGCCACCTCCATGCAAGCGGCGTGCCTGTTGGAATCAGGCCGCGCCGCGCCACATCTTTCGCGCCCGATCTCAGCTCTTGCCGATCACGGACGACTCAACGATGGCCCGCGAAGACGCGAACTCCTCTTCCGACAACGCACGCGACCATGCACGGCTCGGCGCCGCGCTGACAGCCGAGGCGGCGGTGGTCGACGAGTCTGCGGCGCCTGCCCTCCTCCGTTGGACCCTCGGCAACCTCGATGAAGCCTTCCGATCCTGCATCGCGCAACTCGAGACCCTCGGCGACCTCGACTTCGCGGCCGGAACGCGCGCGGGCGCCGCTGAGCGCGGCCTCGAGCCAGGCATCGCCCGCGACGACGCCCGCTTCCGATCCTGCGACGGCCCGATCGAGCGCGACGCGACCGTCGCGCCGTGCGGCGAGGTCGCAACCCGCTCCGACTTCACGCACGGCCACGGCCGTGCCTGACGCAGCACGAACGGTCGCGCCGACGGCGAGCCCAGCGCCGAAGGGCGCCGCAGCAGCTTCCTCTGGGTTCGCACCCGCGCTGCGCGCGTTTCTCGCCTACATCCGCATCGAGTGCGGCCTCGCGCCCGCGACCATCGCCGCGTACGGACGCGACCTCGACGACCTCGTCGCCGACCTCGCCGCCCGCGGTGTCGCCACTCCCGCCGCGACGGAGCCCGCGCACCTCGTCGAGCATGTGCGCTTCCTCTCGCGCGACCGAAGCCTCGACCCGTCGACCATCGTGCGGCATGTCTCGACGGTGCGGGTCTTCTTCCGTTTCCTGCACGCGAGCAACCTGATCCCGTCGAACCCTGCGCGGCTCCTCGAGCGGCCGACGAAGTGGCGCAAGCTGCCGGGCGTCATCTCGCCTGCGCAGATGAAGAAGCTGATCTCGGCGCCCACGCCCGACAACAGCGACCTCTGGGAGCGCGACCGCGCCATCCTCGAGCTGATGTACGCCGCGGGCCTGCGCGCGAGCGAGGTCGGTTCCGTCAGGCTCAACCAGTGGTTCCCGACCATCCAGTCGCTCCATGTCGTGGGCAAGGGCTCGAAGCAGCGCGTGGTTCCCGTGGGGACGCCCGCGGCGCAGGCGCTCACGCGCTGGCTCGAAGAGGTGCGCCCGGGCATCGTGCAGGGCGACGAGGTGCGTGCCGACCACCGCCTCTTCGTCTCGAACCGAGGCCGCCCGCTCGAGCGCGTCGCCGTGTGGATGCTCGTCAAGAAGTATGCCGCCGCGGCGGGGCTCCACGATGTACACCCGCATGTCCTGCGACACAGCTTCGCCACCGATCTCCTGCGCGGCGGCTGCGACCTTCGCACCGTGCAGGAATTCCTCGGTCACGCGAGTGTGGTGACGACGCAGATCTACACCCATGTCGACAAGTCGCGCCTGCGCGAGGTGGCGGCGAAGTTCCATCCGCGATTCGGCCACTGAGGGCTGCGCGGGCGTGGTTTGAGCGCTCGCCGCTGCGGCGGCTCGCTTTGGTGCTCGGAGGTCTGCCGACGATCGCGCCGCTGCGGCGGCTCGCGTGGGCGCGGGGGGCGTCGCCGTGTGCGCGGAGTCTTCGCGTCCACCGCGCTCCACGCCGTGCGCAGAGGCGGTAGCCTCCCGCGCACGCCATGCTCACGACCGACCCGTGCATCCTCGTCATCTTCGGCGCCTCGGGCGACCTCGCCTCGCGCAAGCTCGTGCCTGCGATGTACGAGATGCATGTCGCGGGGCAGCTGCACCCGTCGACCGTCATCCTCGGCGTCTCGCGCACGCAGAAGTCGGACGACGCGTGGCGCGATGAGCTGAAGTCATGGGTCGAGCGGCAGGTGAAGAAGTTCGACGCAGCGAAGTACGCAGAGTTCGCGCGCAGGCTCTTCTACTTCGCGGGCGACGCCGTGAAGCGCGAGTGCTATCCGCCGCTCGAGGCGCGGCTCGCCGAGCTTGCGGAGGAGAAGGGCACGCGCGGAAACCTGCTCTTCTTCCTCTCGGTCGCCGAGAGCCTCTACGAACCCATCGTCGAGCGTATCGACGAGGCGGGCCTCGTCGTCGAGGGGAAGCGCTGGTGCTCGATCGACCCGAGCACGCGGAGCTGGCAGCGCATCATCGTCGAGAAGCCGTTCGGGCACGATGCCGCGAGCGCTGCGAGCCTGAACCGCGCGCTCGGCCGCGCGTTCGAGGAGGAGGCCATCTACCGCATCGACCACTACCTCGGCAAGGAGCTGGTGCAGTCGATGCTCGTGCTGCGCTTCGGGAACTCCATCTTCGAGCCCGTGTGGAACTGGCAGTACATCGATCATGTGCAGATCACGGCCGCCGAGACCGTGTCGGTCGGGCAGCGCACCGCGTTCTACGACGAGACGGGCGCGATCCGCGACATGATCCAGTCGCACCTCTTCCAGGTGCTCGCGTTCGTGGCCATGGAGCCGCCGAGCCTCTACACGCCTGAGAATGTGCGCGCGGAGAAGATCAAGATCATCGACTCGATCTCGGTACCGACCGCCGACGAGGTCGCAACGCACTGCGCGCTCGGACAGTTTGCCTCCGACGGCAAGGAAGGCGCGTACCACGAGCTCGCGGGCGTCGCGCAGGGCTCGACCACCGAGACCTACGCGGCGATCAAGGTGCACTTCGACAACTGGCGCTGGGCGGGCACGCCGTTCTACATCCGCACGGGAAAGAAGCTGGCGCAGAAGCGCACCGAGGTCGTGGTGCAGTTCAAGCCGCCCGCTGCGAACCTCTTCCGCAAGGTCGCGGGCTTCGGCAACGAGACGCCGAACCGTCTCGTCATCGAGATCGCCCCGAAGGAGCGCTTCAACCTGCGCTTCGAGGTGAAGGTGCCGGGATTCGGCCTGCGCGGCGCGAATGTCGACATGCAGCTCGACTACGCCGACCACTTCAAGGCCGAGCCCGTCGAGGCCTACGGACCGCTCATCGTCGACGCGATGCGCGGCGACCAGACGCTCTTCAAGCACCGCGTCGAGGTCGAGGGCGCGTGGAACGCGGTGATGCCGTTCCTCGACGCGCGCTCCGCCGCCGCGCGCGCGGGGATCCGTGCCAACTATGCCGTCGGCTCGTGGGGCCCCGCGGCCGCGGACGAACTGCTCGCCCGCGACGGCCGCGCGTGGCGGAACGAGCCGTGACTCCATGCGCGGCGTGCTCGGGTACCCTGCGCGCTGCGCCTCTGGTGACCTCCGCATGAGCGACGACGACACAGGCCCCTACAGGATCCTCGACGAGATGCCGCCGACGCCGCGGCTTCCTGGGTCGGTGTCGCTCTTCGACCACGCCGACGGCGCGATCGACGCGGTCGGCCTCGACATCGTCAGCCAGGCCAAGGCCTGCGTGCGCGCGTTCGGCGACTTCCACCTCGCGCTCTCGGGCGGGTCGACCCCGATGCCGCTCTACCAGCGCATGATGATCGACCCTGCGTTCCGCGACATGCCGTGGCGGCGCACGCACCTGTGGATCGTCGATGAGCGCTGCGTGCCGTTCGAGGACCAACGCTCGAACTACAGGCAGATCGCGGAGCTCATCGTCGACCACTCGGGTATCCCGAGGTCGCAGGTGCATCCGATCCACGCCTACGAGCCCGACGCCGACGCCCTCTACGAGGACGAGCTGCGCGAGACGCTCGGCTGGCGCGAGAAGGGCCACGACCGACTCGACTTCGTGCTGCTCGGGATGGGCGACGACGGCCACACCGCGAGCCTCTTCCCGCATTCCGACGCGCTGCGCGTCGACGACCGCTTCGCGTGCTTCAACCGAGGCCCGCAGGTCACGCCGCCCGACCGCGTGACGATGACATACCCGCTCATCAACAGCGCGCGCTTCATCGGCATCCTCGTCCTCGGCAAGAAGAAGGCGGGCATGGTGCACCGCATCGCGACGGGCGCAGACCCCGTGCGCGACATCCCGATCAAGGGCATCAGTCCAATCGGCGGTGAGCAGCGGTGGTACCTCGACGCCGACGCCGCGCGGTGGGGATGAGGCTTTTGTTGCGACTGCGCTGCGTGCATCTTCACAGAGAAGTTTCTCACGGAGGCACGGAGATCACGGAGGCCAAGTCTTGCAACCGTCACGCTGCGCGCGCGATCAGGCAGTTCTCTCCCTCCCTCTCTCTCTGTCACCGTCTTCCCAGGCAAATCACGCGACTGCCCCTGATCTCCGCGCCTCCGTGCCTCCGTGAGAGACTCTCCGGTGTCAGCACGAACGCTCATCGACGCGGATTGCCAACCGCCGCCGCCTGCACAGCGTCGCGCACGAAGCGGGAGCGCGACTCCTCGTCGCCGTAGCTCACGAAGCACGCGGTGCGTGCGCGCGTGATCGCAACATAGAAGAGCCGTCGCTCGCTTTCGATCGCGGGGCTGCGCTCGAGCGTGGCGCGGGCGTTCTTCTTCGCGAAGCAGCCCGATTCTTCGTCGCCCGGGAGCGGCATCCAGCCTTCGTCGCACTCGGGGATGAAGACATAGTCCCACTCGAGGCCCTTCACGCGGTGGATCGTGGTCACGCGCACGCAGTCTTCTCGCGCGCGGCCCTGCGTGGTGTCGACGGCGGCGAGGCGCGACTCGAGCTCCGCGAGCGGACAGCGCGCGGCGCGCGCGAAGTCCTCGAGCACCTCGTAGGCGCGCAGGCATTCCTGCACGCTCGCGGGGCTCCGGTGCGCGGAAAGCGCCTCCTCGAAGCCGATCTCGCTGCGAAGGACGCGGATCGCCTGCGCAGCACCCGATTCGTCTCCTGCGCGGCGGTGCGCCTTGAGCAGCGTGTTGCCGAGCGCCTTCAGCTCCTTGCGTGCGCCGCCGTGGAATCCCGCCATCACATGGAGGTCGTCCTCGAAGCAGAGGTCGCCGAGCGTGAGGCCGTCGCGCTGCGCGTCGCGCAGAAGAAGGTCGAGACCCTTGCGCGAGAGCCCACGGAACGGGCGATTGAGGATACGCGACGCATTCTTCGACAGCTCTTCATCGAGCGGCACGCGCAGCGTGCGCGCGGCGCGCGCATAGGCGAGGAGGAGCGCGAGCGACGGATCGTTCGCGAACGCGGCGTGCTCGTCCATCGCGAAGGGGATTCCCGCCGCGAGCATGCGCCACTCGAACGCGAGGAGCTGCGCCCACGAGCGGCCGAGCACCACGATGTCGCGCGGGGGCGTGCCCGCGGCGCGCAGTTCCTCGAGCTTTGCGACGAGCGGATCGAGCGCGCGCGGCTCGTCGCCGGACTCGGTGATGACCACGAGCCGCGTGTCCTGCTCTGGGTCGGCCGCGACGATGCGCTTCGGGACGCGTGAGCCGCTCGCCGCGATCACGCGTTCTGCCGCGGCCGCGAGGTCGGGCCCGAAGCGGAAGCTCGTCGACAGCGTGAAGCGTTCGTGCGGGTGCGCGGTGAAGCGCTTCGCGAACTCGCCGCGGATGAACGCGCTGCGCGCGCCGCGCCACTCGTGGATCGTCTGGTCGTCGTCGCCGACGACGGTCACGCGCGCGCGCGTACCTGCGAGGAGCTCGAGCAGTCGGAACTGCGCGTGGTCGCAGTCCTGGAACTCGTCGACGACGAGATGCTCGAAGCGGTCAGCGAGCCCGAGCCGCGCGGCGTCTGACTCGAGCGCGCGCACGCTGTCGACGACGAGATCGTCGAAGGTGCGGAATCCTTCGGCGCGGCGCTTCTTCTCGAAGCGCGCGTAGACGCCGACGAGGAACTCGTCTTCTGCGTGGCCCGCATCCGCGGGCGCGACCAGCATCGACTTCCACTCGCGGATCGCCTCGAGCGCACTCTCTGCGTCGCGGCCGTCGTCTTCCTCCGGGTGCTCGTTCCGCTCGGCGAACTCCTCGCGGATCGCGTCTCCGACCGCGCGCAGCACCTCGCCCGTTTCGGTGACGAGCCGCATGCGCGGCACCGCGGCGACATCCTCGAGATGGCGCACGAGGCCGAACGCGAGCGCGTGCCAGGTCTGGACGCGCAGCGCGCGTACATCGACGCCCGTCGCCGCAAGCCGCGCCTCGAACGCGCGCTGCGCGGCCTTGTTGAACATCACTGCGCGCATCTGCGCGCTCGGTACGCCGCGGATCGAAAGCTCCGCGAGGCGATGCACCATCGTCGTGGTCTTGCCGCTGCCCGCGACCGCGAGCACGGTGAGGTGCGCGTCGCCGCGCGCCTCGACCACAGCGCGCTGCTCGTCGGTGAGGTGGACGCGCGCGCTCACCCGCCGGTCCCGTCGCCGCGCCGCGCGCGCAGGAAATCCTCGAGGATCGCGCACGCCGCCAGCGCGTCGCGCAGCGCCTTCTTCTCGCCGTGCGTGCGGCCCGTGCGCTTCAGGCGCTCCTCGGCGTCGAAGCTCGAGAGGCGCTCGTCGTGGAAGTGGAGCGCGAACCGCGCGTGCGGACCGCGGTCGGCGCGGAACGCCTTCTCGAGCTCGGCCGCGAACTCGCGCACGAGCTTCGCGCGCGGGCCTTCCGTGCCGTCCATGTTGAAGGGCATCCCGACCACGATCGCGTCGGGGCCGTATTCGTCGATCGCGCGCATCGACGCGCGCACCTGCAGCGCGCGCGTCGGCGCCTCGACGACCGACAGAGGCTGCACCAGGCCGACGATGTCGTCTCCCGCCGCGAAGCCGGTCCGCTTGTCGCCGAGATCGATCGTGAGGAACCGCATCGTCAGCGCCACGCCTCTGGTGCGCGCTCGGCGAGCTCCTTCACCCGCTCGGCCTCGGCCGCGGGCACGACGAGCGTGGCGTCCTTCGTGTGCACGATCACGAGGTCCTCGCAGCGGACGGTCGCGATCAGATGCCCGGGCTCGTCGGAGATCACGCGCACGCCGCGCGAACCGTCGTCGAGCCAGTGCGCGTTCGCGCGGTTGCCGCGGTCGTCGGGCGGAACCGACTCGGTGAAGCTCGACCAGCTTCCGATGTCGAGCCAGTTCGCGCCGAGCGTGAGCGCGCAGACCTCGAATGCGCCGTCCTCGCACGCGGCCGCTGGCTCCATCACGGCGCGGTCGAAAGACTCCTTGGGAAGCGTCGCGTAGACGCGGCGCATCGCGTCGGCGCGGGCGGGCGAGTCCCATGCCGCAGCGATCTCGGCAAGCCCCGCCGCCGATGCGGGGGCGAATCGCGCGATTGCCGCGCGCATCGTGTCGGCGCGGAAGACGAACATCCCCGAGTTCCACACGAAGTTCCCGAGGCGCAGGTACTCCTCCGCGCGCATGCGGTCGGGCTTCTCCACGAAGCGCGTGGCGCGGAACGCGTGCTCGACGCCGTCGACGGGGCCGCCGCGCTCGATATATCCATAGCCCGTCGCCGCGTAGGTCGGGGCCACGCCGAAGGTGGCGATCCGTCGCGGCGCCGCCTCGACCGCCGCGAACGCCGCGCGAAGGCGCTCGCGGAAGAGCTCGACGGGCTCGATCAAGTGGTCGGCGGTGAGGATCGCGAGCGGCGCGCGCGGATCGCGCTCCGCGAGGACGAAGGCCAGCAGGCCGACCGCGTTGAGCGTGTCGCGGCCCATCGGCTCGAGGAGCGCGTTCTCCGCGCGCAGCTCGGGAAGCGCGCCGCGCATCGCCGCTGCGAAGGCCTCGGTGGTGCACAGCAGCCGCCGCTCGGGCGCCACCACGCCGTCGACGCGCCGCCACGCGTGCATCAGGAGCGACTCGCCGCCCGCCACGGGAAGCAGCTGCTTCGGACGCGCGCGGCGCGAGAGCGGCCAGAGCCGCGTGCCCGCGCCTCCGGCGATGATGCCTGCGTAGCGGTGTTCGTTGACTTCCATGCCGCGCTCGCCTTCCGCTGCGTGCGTTTCTTCACCCGACGCCGCGCGTCCGAAGCGCGCGCGTCACGATCTCGTCGGCGCCGAGCGACTCGCCGCCCGCTGCACCCACCACGCGCTCGATCTTCGCACGCGCCTGCACGCGCGGCTCGCCGAGGGCCACGAGGACCTCCTCCGCATCGGCCGCTGGGCCGACGGGGAGCGCCACCGCGCTCGCGGCGGCGGCCGCCACCTGCGCCGCGCGCCTCGCGGCAGTCGGGTCGGCCAGGAATGGATCGAGCTTTCCCTTGAGTTCGACGATGGTGCTCTCCGCGGTGCGCTTGCCGATCTCGGGAAGCGTGGCGAGGAACTTGGCGTCGCCCGCCGCGATCGCCTCGGCCATGCGCGCGTGCGACACCTGCATCGCGCGCAGCGCCTTGCGGTTGCCGATTCCCTTCACGGTCGTCAGGAGCTCGAAGAACGCCCGCTGCTCGCGCGACCTGAAGCCGATGACCCGCGGTGCGAAGTGCGAGCCCTGTCCCTGCGACTCGAGGTAGTGGAGCGTGAAGAACGACACCTCGCGGCCCTGCCGCGCGAGGAGTTCGCCCGCGTCGCACGCGGGAACGAGCACCTCGTAGACGAGCCCGCCCGCGACGCGCACCTCTGCGACGCCGTCGATCACATCCTCGAGGGTTCCTTCGATCCGCGCGATCATGCGGGCCGCATCCTACGGCGGAAGCGCCCGCCGTCAGGCGCGACGGCCGAAGGCTTCGAGATTTCGCTCGATCGTCGCGGCGTTGGGCGGCGGCAGCTCGGTGGTCGAGATCGGCCAGCCCGTGTCCTTCGCGATCAGGTCGAAGATGCGCTCGACCGCATCGCGGCCGTGGCCGTCGGGGCCCGGCTCGACAAGCGCGACGAAGCGCAGCCGCAGACGGGTCGGGGTGAAGAGGGCGCCGTAGGCGGTCTCCGCGATGCGCCCAGGGTCGATCGTCGCCACGAGGACGGGCGCCTGGGTGCGGGTGAGGATCAGGCGCAGCCCTCCCGAGAACGGCCGCAGGTGCCGCGGTGGCCGCTCGATCGCACCCTCGGGGAAGATTCCAAGCACCCCACCCGCCTCGACATGCGCGATCGCGGTCTTGAGCGCGGTTGCATCGCGGGCGTCGAAGCTGACGGGAATGACGCGCAGCTTGCGCCACCACCAGGCGAGCGGCGCGTGCATCATCTCCGCGCTCATCATCCAGCGGATCGGGTGGCGCATCTCTGTCTGGATGGCGATCGGGTCAAGCCCCGAGCCGTGCGTCGAGACCACGACGAGTCCGCGCGGGCCGATCGACTGCGGAATCAGCGCGGCGTTCTCGACCGTGAGCCGCTGGAACAGCCGCGTGTAGGGGATGGCGACGAGGCGCATCCACCCGACGAGGGCGTCATCGGGATGGAGCCGCCGCCCGACCTTTCGCAGCACGACGAAGAGGAGGGCGGGAAGCCCGATGAGGATGAGAAGGAGCGCCGCGGCCGCGAGCCCGGGGGGCGCCGCCGCGCCCGCGACGGACCATGGCGGCGACACGCCGCCGATCCACGACGGAACGGCGGGAATTCCGAGCGCGAGGCCGAGCGGGGGGGCTCCATCCACCATCGTCGGCACGGTCGCGTCCGCGTGCGCGCCTGTCAACCGCGCCGTCGCGTCAGGCCGAGGCGACTTGCTGTACACTCGTGCGGATTTTGCCCGCACCCCGCCGCTCGGCGGGCCCGTTCGACACCAAGCCAGGCCGCGCCGCACCCTTCGTCCCCCACGGATGCGGCGGGCACACACCCTCACCGACGACGCACATGCCTCGCCGCGAAGACATCCACACGATCCTCATCATCGGTTCCGGCCCCATCGTCATCGGTCAGGGCTGCGAGTTCGACTACTCGGGCACCCAGGCGTGCAAGAGCCTCCGCGAGGAGGGCTACCGCGTGGTGCTCGTCAACTCGAACCCCGCGACGATCATGACCGATCCCGCGTTCAGCGACCGCACCTACATCGAGCCGATCACGCCCGAGGCGGTCGAGAAGATCATCGTCCGCGAGAAGGAGCTCGGCACGCCGATCGACGCGCTGCTGCCGATCCTCGGCGGGCAGACCGCGCTCAACTGCGCCTGCAAGCTGTGGGACGCGGGCGTCCTCCAGAAGCACGGCGTCGAGATGATCGGCGCCGACCGCCGCGTCATCCACCGCGCCGAGGACCGCGAGGAGTTCCGCAAGATCGTCGAGGCGCTCGGGCTGAAGCAGCCGAAGGCGAAGACCGTCACCACGCTCGAGGATGCGCGCGAGTTCCTGCAGGAGATCGGCCTTCCCGCCATCATCCGCCCCGCGTTCACGCTTGGCGGCACGGGCGGCGGCATCGCCTACAACCGCGAGGAGTTCGACGACATCATTCGCCGCGGCCTCGCCGCGAGCATGATCGGCCAGGTGCTCATCGACCAGTCGGTGCTCGGCTGGAAGGAGTACGAGCTCGAGGTCGTGCGCGACACGCGCGACAACTGCATCATCGTCTGCGGCATCGAGAACATCGACCCGATGGGCGTCCACACGGGCGACTCGATCACGGTCGCGCCGATTCAGACGCTGACCGACAAGGAGTACCAGCGCATGCGCGACGCGGCGTTCGCGATCATGCGCGCCGTCGGCGTCAACTGCGGCGGCTCGAACGTGCAGTTCGCCATCGACCCGGCGTCCGGCGAGATGGTCGTCGTCGAGATGAACCCGCGCGTCTCGCGCAGCTCGGCGCTCGCGTCGAAGGCGACGGGCTTCCCCATCGCGAAGATCGCGGCGAAGCTCGCGGTCGGCTACACGCTCGACGAGCTCAAGAACGACATCACGGGCACGACGAGCGCGTGCTTCGAGCCGTCGATCGACTATGTGGTCGTGAAGATCCCGCGCTGGACCTTCGAGAAGTTCCCCGAGGCCGACGAGACGCTCACCACGCAGATGAAGTCGGTCGGCGAGGCCATGTCGATCGGGCGCACCTTCAAGGAGGCGTTCCAGAAGGCGATCCGCTCGATGGAGGTGAAGCGCTTCGGCTTCGGCCTCGACCGGAACGACAAGTGGCTCGCCGCGCAGCGCGCAAGTGCCGAGGATCTCGCGAAGGGCGTGCAGGTCGCCGACCGCTCGCACGCGGTGTGGCCGCTCCCCGAGGAGACGCTCACCCGCAAGCTCGCGGTTCCGTCGCAGGGGCGCCTCTACTACGTGCGCTACGCGTTCAAGATGGGCTGGAGCGCCGAGCGCATCCACGCGCTGAGCCGCATCGACCCGTGGTTCCTCGAGGAGTTCCGCCAGCTCGTCGCGTTCGAGGACGAGCTGACGCGGCACGCGTCGCTCGAGGCCGTGCCCCGCGAGGTGCTCTTCGAGGCGAAGCGCCTCGGCTATTCCGACGCGCAGCTCGCGAACCTCTACCTCGGCACGATCTCGGCGGAGACGATCCTCGCCGTGCGCGCGCACCGCAAGTCGCTCGGCATCGAGCCCGTCTACAAGCTCGTCGACACCTGCGCCGCCGAGTTCGAGGCCGTGACGCCCTACTACTACTCGACCTACGAGGCGCCGTTCACTGTGAACGGGAAGCCCGTGCTCGACGACGAGATCCGCGTCACCGACCGCGAGAAGATCGTCATCCTCGGCGGCGGTCCGAACCGCATCGGGCAGGGGATCGAGTTCGACTACTGCTGCTGCCAGGCCGCGTTCGCGTGCGAGTCGATGGGCTTCGAGAGCGTGATGATCAACTCGAACCCCGAGACCGTGTCGACCGACTACGACACGAGCGACCTCCTCTTCTTCGAGCCGCTCACGCTCGAGGATGTGCTGAATGTGATCGAGCGCCTCAACGGCGGCGGCATCGACCGCGCCGACCGCGCGGGCAAGGTCGTCGGCGCGATCGTCCAGTTCGGCGGGCAGACGCCGCTCAACCTCGCGCACGGCCTCGCGAAGGCGGGCGTGCCGCTCGTCGGCACGGGCCTCGACTCGATCGACCTCGCCGAGGACCGCGACCGGTTCAAGGCGATGCTCGACGAGATGGGACTCAAGCAGCCGCCGAGCGGAATCGCCCGTTCGCTCGAGGAGGCCGTCGCCTGCGCGAACGGGATCGGCTATCCCGTGCTCGTGCGCCCGAGCTATGTGCTCGGCGGGCGCGGCATGGAGATCTGCCCTGACGAACCCGCGCTGCGCACCTACATGACGAGCGCCGTCAATGTGAGCGACCTCGCGAACGCGCCCGTCCTCATCGACCGCTTCCTCAACGACGCGACCGAGGTCGATGTCGATGTGGTCGCCGACTTCGAGCCGAGCGAAGGGACGCGCGCGCGGATGATCTCGCACGACCCCGAGCCGCCGCAGGCGCTCTACTGCGGCGTCATGGAGCACATCGAGGAGGCGGGAATCCACTCGGGCGACTCGACCTGCGTGGTGCCGCCGTTCGCGCTGCCGCCCGAGACCGTCGAGGAGATCCGCTCGACCGCGCGTCGCCTCGCGGAGAAGCTGCGCGTGCGCGGGCTCATGAACATCCAGTTCGCCGTGAAGGACGGCGTCGTCTACATCCTCGAGGTGAACCCGCGCGCGTCGCGCACCTCGCCCTTCGTCGGCAAGGCGAAGGGCGTTGCGTGGCCCTACATCGCCGCGCAGGTGATGATGGGCCGCTCGCTCGCGCGCCTCGGCACGAAGGAGATTCCCGACACGGGCTTCTACGCCGTGAAGGAGTCGGTCTTCCCGTTCGCGAAGTTCCCCGGCGTCGATGTCGTCCTCGGCCCCGAGATGCGCTCGACGGGCGAGGTGATGGGCGCGGACCGGTCGCTGCCGATCGCGTTCGCAAAGGCGCAGATGGGCGCGGGCGTCCACCTGCCCACGAAGGGCGCGGTCTTCCTCTCGGTGCGCGAGAGCGACCGCGAGGAGATCGTCGGCATCACCCGCGACCTCGGCAAGATGGGCTTCACGGTCTTCACCTCGCGCGGCACGGGCGCCTATCTCGCCGAGCACGGCGTCGAGACGAAGACGCTCCACAAGCTGAGCGAGGGCGCGCGGCCCACGGTGCTCGATGTCATCGCCAACGGCGAGATCCACCTCATCATCAACACGCCCACCAAGAAGGGCGCGAAGACCGACGAGGGCCGCATCCGCGCCACGGCGGTGCGCGCGGGCATCCCGATGATCACGACGGTGTCCGCCGCGCGCGCGACGGTCGATGCGATCGCGGCGCTGCGCGCAGGCGCATGGACGGTGAGCGCGATCCAGGACTACTTCCCGCACCTCGCGCGCCCGAAGGCCACGCCGAAGCGCGCGCTGGCCGGCGCGGGGGCGTGACGGCCCTTTCGATGGCGATGTCGATTTCGATGTCGATTTCGATTTCGACGTCGATGGCTGCGGCTGCGACGGCCGCCGGGCCGCGCCAGACCGCCGTCAGCGCGCCGACTTGGCGCGCAGCGCAGGCCCCACGCCCGCGCGCGACTTCAGGTGGTCGATCACGTTCATGAAGTTGATGTACGCGTCGTACGGCGAGTCGTACGGCGAGAAGTACTTGTGGACATCGCCGTCCGACCAGTACTTCGTGCACATGTAGTAGAGATGGTCGCTCGTCGTGAGCTTGCGCCAGTCCTCGAGGATGTACGGATCGCCCGCCTTGTGGCGCTCCTTCACGGGCCCCTCGAGGTCGTAGAGCTCCTTGGCGGCGCCATCCTGGATCGGGTTTCCGAGCCACGCAGAGAGGTCGCGCTCGCTGTCGGCCCACGAGATCCAGTGCGGCACGTCGTACTCGCCGACGGGCTCGTAGCAGTCGAGGAGCTGCGACGGCGTGAGGAAGTCGTTGTGCCCGTGGTTCGTGTCGTAGACCGCGCCGGGCAGCGCATCGAGGAACTCGAAGATCCCCGTGTCGGCCCACTGGTGCTCGCCGAAGGTCTCGTAGTCCATGAACAGGTTGCAGCAGAAGCCGTCGCCGTTGATCTGGTTCACCCAGCCCGCGAACTTCTCGGCGGAAAGCGGCCACTCCTTCCATCCGCGGTTCGAGAAGCGGAAGGCGATGTCGTCGCTCAGGCGGTAGTTCTTGAGGAGCAGCTTGACGGGCCGGTCGGCGAGGTCGCCTTCCCCGGGGGGCACATAGAGGTAGTTCGGCGAGCGGAAGCCGAGCAGGCGGTCGACGCCCTCGCAGATGATCGCGCGGTGCTGGCCGCGGCGCGCGATGTGCTCGGCGAGCGCGTTCGAGTAGATCAGCTCGGTGTTGCGGAAGATCCTCGGCGTCACCCCGAAGACCTCCTGCATGCGCTTCTGGTGGAGGTCGACCTGCTGGTCGAACTCCGCGCGCGAGAAGAGAAACGAGAGCGAGTGGTGGCTCGTCTCGCCGATCAGTTCGCACGCGCCCGTGTCGACGAGGCGCTTGAGCGTGTCGACCACGTCGGGTGCCCACATCTCGAGCTGCGAGAGCGCCGTGCCCGTGATCGAGTACGAGCAGCGGAAGCGCCCGTCGTGCCGCCTCACGAGGTCGAGCATCTTCGCCGTCGCGGGGCGATAGCACTTGTCCGCGACCTTGCGCATGATCTTCTCGTTCGCCTCGTTGTCGAAGTAGAACGGGTCGGTCGAGAAGACCGAGTAGCGCCGGAGCCTGTAGGGCTGGTGGAACTCGAAGTAGAAGCAGACGCTGGCCATGGGCGCAGCGTAGCCGAGGGTCGCGTCGAAAGGCCCGCGTTCGCAGCGGAACGCGCAGAACCTACACCCCGTAGTAGCCGCGATACCACTCGACGAAGCGCGCCACGCCCTGTTCGACGGGGGTGGAGGGGCGGTAGCCCGTGTCGCGCTCGAGCGCCTCGACGTCGGCCATGGTGTCGGGCACATCGCCTGGCTGGAGCGGCTTGAGGATCATCTCCGCCTTGCGGCCCGTCGCCCGCTCGATCGCGGCGATGTAGTCGAGGAGCTCGACGGGGCGCGAGTTTCCGATGTTGTAGACGCGCCACGGCGCGGACGAGGTGCCGGGGTCGGGTCGCATCGCGTCGAACGCTGGATTCGCCGCGGCGGGGCGGTCGAGGGTGCGGACGACTCCCTCGACGATGTCGTCGATGTAGGTGAAGTCGCGGCGATGACGGCCGTGGTTGAAGACCTCGATCGGCTTCCCCTCGAGGATGTTCCGCGTGAAGAGGAAGAGCGCCATGTCGGGCCGTCCCCACGGGCCGTACACCGTGAAGAAGCGCAGGCCCGTCGTCGGCACGCCGAAGAGGTGCGAGTAGGTGTGCGCGAAGAGCTCGTTCGCCTTCTTGCTCGCCGCGTAGAGCGAGAGCGGGTGGTCGACCGAGTCGTTCACCGAGAAGGGCAGCTTCGCGTTGCCGCCGTAGACCGAGCTCGAGCTCGCGTAGACGAGGTGGCGGCACCCGCCGTGCTTCTCCTGGACGCTGCGGCAGCCCTCGAGGATGTTC
The DNA here is from genome assembly GCA_016124975.1 of Phycisphaera sp. Lineage (GTDB taxonomy): Bacteria > Planctomycetota > Phycisphaerae > Phycisphaerales > SM1A02 > QWPT01. The sequence continues at coordinate 44,450 of WGMP01000025.1, forward strand.
TGGAAGCCCACGATGTTCGCATGGACATAGGCGTGCGGGTTCGTGATCGAGTAGCGCACGCCCGCCTGCGCGGCGAGGTGCACGACGCGGTCGAAGCGGTGCCGCGCGAAGAGCGCCTCCATGCCCGAGCGGTCGGCGACATCCATCTTCACGAACGAGAAGCCGCGCTTCGGTGCGAGGCGCGCGAGCCGCGCCTCCTTGAGCGTCGGGTCGTAGTAGTCGTTGAGGTCGTCGAGACCGACGACCTCCTCGCCTCGGTCGAGAAGGACATGGGAGACATGCGAGCCGATGAAGCCCGCGGCGCCTGTGACAAGAACCGCCATGGGTGGAGTCTACACGCTGCGTGCCGCTGCGATGGAAGCCGCGGCGCCGTGCGCGGGGCGCGCGGGGGCGAGCGCGCGTTCGCACGCATCGATCACCCGTGCGAGGTCGGCGTCGCCCATCGACGAGCCCGAGGGGAGGCAGACGCCGTCGCGGAAGAGCCGCTCGCACACGGGCGCGCGGCCTTCATCGTGCGCGAACATGCGGCAGCCTGCGAAGAGCGGCTGCAGGTGCATGGGCTTCCAGGTCGGGCGCGCCTCGATCCTTTCCGCGGCGAGCGCCGTCAGCAGCGCGTCGCGCGAGGCGCCCGCGCGCGCGGGGTCAATCGTGAGCGCGGTCAGCCAGTGCGTCGAGCGGCTCCAGGCGGGCTCGGGCATGAACTCCACGCCGTCGAGGCCGCCGAGCGCGCGCCGGTACTCCGCGAAGATCTCGCGTCGCCGCGCCACGCGTTCGTCGAGGACGAGGAGCTGGCCCCGCCCGACGCCCGCGCAGATGTTCGACATGCGGTAGTTGAAGCCCGCAACCGAGTGCTCGTAGTGCGGCGCGGGGTCGCGCGCCTGCGTCGCGAGGAAACGCGCGCGCTCGGCGATGCGCGCGTCGGGCGCGGCGAGCATGCCGCCGCCCGAGGTCGTGATGATCTTGTTGCCGTTGAAGCTGAACGCGCTCACCGCGCCGAAGCTGCCGCAGGGCCGCCCGTCGACGGTGGCGCCGAGCGCCTCGGCCGCGTCCTCGAGGATCGGGATGTTCCATTCCTCGCAGATCGGGAGGATCGCGCCGTAGTCGCAGCCCTGCCCGTAGAGGTCGACCGTGATGACGGCGCGCGGGCGCCTTCCTTCCGCGGCAAGCCCGTGCAGCGCGCGGCGCAGCGCGGCGGGCGACATGTTCCAGCTCGCGTCGTCGCTGTCGATGAAGACGGGCTCCGCGCCGAGCTGGCGGATCGGGTTCGCGGTCGCGACGAAGGTGAAGCTCGAGCAGAGGACGAGGTCGCCCGGGCCGACGCCGAGCGCGATGAGGCCGAGGTGGATCGCCGCGGTGCCCGACGCCGTCGCGCAGCAGTGGATCTCCGCGCCCGCCGAGGAGAGGCGCGCCGCGAGCTCGCGTTCGAACGCGTCGACATTCGGCCCGAGCGGCGCGATCCAGTTCGTGCGGAACGCCTCGTCGACGAAGTGGCGCTCCGCGCCCGACAGGTGAGGAGGCGAGAGGAGGATCGGCTTCGGCTCGTCGGTCGGCATGGCGTCTTCCGTGTGCGTCGCGGCGCACGCTCCTGGCTCGCTATCGGCGGTTCATCGCCCGCGGGCGCGTCGCCCGACGGAGAACTCGGAGCGGCGTCGGCTCTATCGGCAATTCCCGCGCGTTTTCAGGATAGCGGGCCGCGTGGGCGCCGCGGTCACCCGCCGCCCCAGCGCTCGAGCCACGCCTGGAACATCAGCAGGTTCCACGCGTCGTAGCCGCTCGAGCCGCGCGTCGGGTCGAGCGTCCGCGCCCAGAGGGCCTGCGCGGCGGCGGGGTCGAGGTATCCCTCGTGCGCGAGGCGCTCGGGCGCGAGGAGGGCCTCCGCCCACGGCCGCAGCGGCCCGCGCAGCCACTCCGCGAGCGGCACTCCGAAACCCATCTTGGGGCGGTCGAACAAGGCGCGCGGCACACGCCGCTCGAGCACGCGCCGCAGCACCCACTTCCGCTCGCCGTCGCGGATCTTCATCGAGAGCGGCAGCGCGAAGGCGAGCTCCGCGAGGCGCGAGTCGAGCAAGGGCTCGCGCGCTTCGAGCGACACCGCCATGCTTGCGCGGTCGACCTTGACGAGGATGTCGTCGACGAGGTAGCTCGCGATGTCGGCCTGCATCATGCGCGTCTCGATGTCGAGCTCGGGAACGAGCGCATCGGGGTCCGTGAGCGCCGTCACGGGCCGCGATGCGCCGAGGACGAGCGCATCGGCCTGCGGGCAGTTGGCGACGAGGTCGAGGTAGATGGACCACGCGTCGTCGTGGGAGAGAAGCTCGGCGAGCCGATGCGCGCGGTCGCCCGCGCGGTCGACGGAGAGCCGCGACGGAAGGACCGACGACAGCGCGCGCCCCGTGCGGTTGGCGATGCCGCGCGGCGTCGCGCGCAGCAATGCCGCGATCACCGCGCGCGCGCCGCGCGGCAGCCGCTGCGAGCGGCTCGCGATGGCCTGCGCCCATGCATATCGGTAGTAGCCGCCGAAGAGTTCGTCGCCGCCGTCGCCTGAGAGCGACACGGTGACGCTCCGCCGCGCGATCTCGCTCACGAGAAGCGTCGGAATCTGCGAGCTGTCGGCGAACGGCTCGTCCCAGATCTCCGCGAGGCGCGGCACCGTGGCGAGCGCGTCGTCGCCCGACACATAGACCTCGGTGTGCTCGGTGCCGAGGTGCTTCGCGATCGCACGCGCGTAAGGCGCCTCGTCGAGATCCTTCGGCCCGAAGCCGATCGTGAAGGTGCGCACGGGGCGCGGCGACTGCGCCTGCATCGCGGCCACGACCGCGCTCGAGTCGACGCCGCCCGAGAGAAACGCGCCGAGCGGCACATCGGCCTCCATGCGCAGCCGCACGCTCTCGAGGAGCGCCTCGTCGACCGCCTGGATCGCCTCCGCGTCACCGCCCGCGAAGCGGTTCGCCGCGCCGCGGCGCACGAGATCGCGCGAATGCCACCAGCAGCGCTCCTCGACGCGCGCGCTCGCGAGGTCGAGCCGCAGCAGGTGCCCCGGCCGCAGCTTGCGCGCCTCGGGGTGGATCGAGAGCGGCCCGGGCACATAGCCGTGCCGCACGAAGAGCGTGAGCGCGCCGCGGTCGACCGAGCCCGACCACGCAGGGCACGCGCGCAGCGCCTTGAGCTCGCTCGCGAACACGAGCGCGGCGCCAGCAGGAAGCGCGAACGACCCGCCGGGCACGCGCGCCGCGTGCGTCAATCCATAGAAGAGCGGCTTCACGCCGAAGCGGTCGCGCACGAGCCACAGCGCGCGCTCGGTGCGGTCGAGGACCGCGAATGCGAACATGCCCTCGAACCGCGCGATCGCGCGCTCGACGCCCCATTCCTCGAACGCCGCGAGCATCGTCTCCGTGTCGGAGTGCCCGCGGAACGCGTGGCCGCGCACGCGCAGTTCCTCTCGCAGCGCGCCGTGGTTGTAGACCTCGCCGTTGAAGGCGATCGCATAGCGGCCGCGCGCAGATTCCATCGGCTGATGCCCCGCGGGCGAGAGGTCGAGGATCGCGAGCCGCCGGAACGCGAGCCCGACGCCGTTCGGTGCGTCGAACGCGACGCCATCGTCGTCGGGTCCGCGATGGACGAGCGAACACGCCATCGCGCGCAGCGCGCGCTCCGCGTCGTCACCGCCGCGCGCGATGCGCCCGTTCGGGTCGACGAAGCCAGCGAAGCCGCACATGTCGCGAGGGTATCACACGCGCGGTCGCGCCTCTTCCGCCGGTGGCAGCGCCGCGATCGCCGCGACGACGACGGCGGGCCCGTACGCCACGTTCATGAGCTCGACGCACTCGCCTGCGGTCGCGAGCGCGACGAAGAGGAGCGCCGCGGTCGCCGCCCCTGCGACGGGGTCGCGCGCTGCGGCGCGAAGCCCGCGCCGCACGCACGACCACAGAAGCCCCGCGAGCAGCGCGAAGCCGACGAGCCCCGTCTCCGCAAGCGCGCGCAGATAGCTCGAGTGCGGGTGCCGCTGCAGGACCTCGGTGCGGTCGATCCCGCTCTCCGCGATGAAGCCCGCCGTGTCTGCATGCGATGCGAGATGCGCGGGGAACGAGCCGAGCCCGCCGCCCGCGAGCGGGTGCGCGAGCCACTGCTCCGCCGCCACGCGCCACCAGAAGAAGCGGAGGTGGATCGACGAAAAGCCGACCTCGCCGCGCGCACTCGCTGCGGCGTCGCGCTGCAGGTCGCCGAGATAGCGCAGGAAGTCTCCGCCGACGAGCGCCAGCGCGGATCCTCCGAGAAGCACGAGCACCGCCGCCGCGACGCCGACCGTCCGCAGCCGCACATGGCCTGCCGCAAGCAGGATCGCGCCCTCGAGAAGGAGCGCGACCACAAGCGACAGCGCGGGATGCCGCGACGAGGTTATGACGATGCCTGCCGCACAGAGCGCCGCGAGCGCGACGAGCGTGCATCGCGCCGCCGCTCGCGCGTGCACCGCGAGTCCGAGCGCGAGTAGGAGCGCGATGCCGCCGTTGATCGCCGCGACCGACGGAAGCGCCACGATGCCCGACGGCCGCCAGGTCGGGCCGTTCGGCGGCTCGACCCAGCCGACGCGCTGGGCGACCTGCACACCCGCGTTGAGCGACGCGGAGAGCAGGAGCGTCCACGCAAAGAGCCGCGCGCGGTCGATCACGGGAAAGAGCGCGACCGCGGCAAGCAGCGCGCGCTGCGGGCTCAGGTCGCCGAGCGCCTCGCTTCCGAGCGGGCTCCAGAGCACGCTGAGCGCGCTCCACGACACCCACGCAAGCCCGAGCCAGAACGGCGTCCAGCGGAGAAGCGGCGTCAGCAGCAGGGGATGGACGGCGAAGCGCACGACCGCCACCGAGATGAGGATGGCGAAGCCGATCGCGCTCGGCGCCTGGTCGAGCCCGCAGAGCGCCGCGAACGCGACGGCGGCGAGCACATGCAGCGCATCGCCATGCCGGTCATGCGCGCGCACCGCACGAAGGACCTCCGCGGTCGACGCCGCGGAGGGCGGCGGCCACGCGCGTGGAAGCGGCGCACGCGCGTCGCGCCATGGCGTCGCGGGAAGCGTCATGCGCCGAGCGCCTCCATGATCTCCGCGTTCACGCGTCGCACATCGAAGCGCTCCTCGGCGCGAAGCCGCGCGCGGGCGCCCATCTCCGCGCGCATCGCAGCGTCGTCGCCAAGCCGCAGGCACGCGTCGGCCAGCGCCCGCGCATCGCGCGGCGGCACGAGCAGTCCCTCGACGCCGTCGCGCACCGTCTCGCGGCATCCGACCGCATCGGTGGTGACGACGGGCCGCGCCGTCGCAAGCGCCTCGAGCGCGCTCTTCGGCGTGCCCTCGCGATAGGACGGCAGCACGAACACGCTCGCGCGCGCAAGCTCGCCGCGCACGTCGTCGAGCCGCCCTGCGAACTCGAGCACGCCCTCGCGCACCCACGCGTCGAGCTCCTCGCGGCGGATCGCAGCCGGATTCGCGTCGATCCAGCCGACGAGCCTGAACCGCCACGACGGCCGCCGTGCGCGCACGACGCGTGCAGCCTCCGCGAACTCGCGCACGCCCTTGTCGCCGAGAAGCCGCGCGACCATGAGGAAGACGGGCGGCTCCTCCGCGGGCGGCATCGCGGCGAAGGCGTCGAGGTCGACGCCACTCCCCGCGACAAGGCGAGGCGTCGGCGCCTTCGCAAGCGCGCCCGCGCGCGCAAGCTCGTCGCGGTCGTCGGCGTTCTGGAAGAGCACGGTCGTCGCGTCGACGAGCGCGCCGCGATAGAGCCGCGTCGCGACCGCGCGCAGGACGCGTGCCTTGAACGACGAGCCCGTGAACGCATAGCCAAGCCCCGTCACCATGGCCACGCGCCGCGCGACGCCCGCCGCGCGCGCCGCGGGAATCGCATGGAAAATCGGCTTCGGATTCGAGGCGAACACGGCGTCGGGCCTGAGCTCGCGGAAGAGCGCGTCGTAGTGCGCGCGTGCACGCCGCTCCGAGAGCGGGTTGATGCCTGTTCGATCGAGCGGCGAGAACACGCATCGCGCGCCGAGCGCCTGAACCGCGCGCGAGACCGCGTCGGCGTCGACCTCCACGGGCCGTGGCGTCGACACCGTCACCGCATGGCCGCGTGCGACGAGGTCGCGCACCAGCGCGCCACGGAAGGCGACGACGGTGTCGCCGATGCCGTTGACGATCGCGATCGTGGCCATGGAAAGCTCTCCGCGGGCCGCGCGACGCCGCTCAGCGTCCGACCGCCGCCTCCGCGGGCACATCCGCGTCGGTTGGTTCAAGCGGCGACGCCGCGAAGACAGGCATGCCGCCGCCGCGCCGCTCGGCCGCGATCTCGCGATAGAGCCGCGCATACCGCGCCGCCACGAAGGGAATCGAGAAGTGCGCGCGAATCCGCGCACGGGCGTCTTCGGCAAGCTGCGCGCGCTCGTGCGGTGCGAGCGACGCGAGCGCAAGCACGCCTTCCGCAAGCGCCGACGGATCCTTCGGCGGCACGATGCGCCCGCACGCGCCGATCACATCGGCCGTGTCGCCGACATCGGTCCCGACGACGGGCACGCCCGCCGACATCGCCTCGCCCACCGAATTCGGGCAGCCCTCGCCCCAGCCGCTCGAGCTGACCGCCACATCGAGCGCCGCCACGATGCGCGGCATGTCCTCGCGTTCGCCGAGAAGGTGCAGCCGCCCGCGCAGCGCGCCGCGCGCGGCGGCCACGATTCCATCGTCCGTCGTCGTGCCGCGCCCCGCGAGCAGGAACTCGAGGCGCGGATCGCGCGCGGCCGCATCGGCAGCGGCCGCGAGGAATCCGCCGTGGTCCTTCTGCGGGTGGACGCGCGCCGCCATGCCGACGAGCACGCGGCCCCCGCCCACGCCGAGCTCCGCGCGCAGCGATGCGCGTGCCGCGGCGTCGGGCTTGAAGCGCTCGACCTCGAACCCGTTCGGAATGACGAGGCTCCGCTGGTTGAGATAGCCGATGCGTGCGTGCTGCGAGCGGCTCACGCGCGAGTTGTTCACGATCGCGTCGGCGTAGGGCGCGAGCAGCCGCCCCGAGCGGATCACCGCCTGCGTGAGGTAGCGCTCGCGCGAGATGTCGTAGAGCGACTGGCGGATGTTCCACACCACGCCCGTCCGCCGCGGCAGCCACGGCCGCGCGAGCATGGCGGCCGCGTTCGCGTGGTACATCCACGACTGGACGAGGTCGGGACGCGTCGCGCGGAGGATGCGCACGAGCCTGCTCAGCGCGCGCGGGCTGACCTCGCCGCGCCTGAGGTCGAGGCTCAGCACCTCGATACCGAGGCTGCGGATCACCTCGCGGAGCGGACCGTCGTCGACGAGCGTCACCACGGTCGGCTCGAACTCCGAGCGATCCATGGCGCGAAGGAGCTTCACGAGCATCTGCTCTGCTCCGCCGACGGCGAGGGTTGTGATCAGGTGGACGACGCGCACTTGGAGTGGACCGAGGGGCGCAGTCTATCCGCGCTCCTGCGAACGCTCAAAGGGAAACTGCGCCCGGCCCGGCGCCCGCAGAGGCCCGCGGCCGCGCCGCGCGATCGCGGAGCCAGAACTCCAGGATGAGCATCGGCCACAGGCGGTAGATCGAGAAGAGCCGCGGATCGCGCTGATCGGCGAGGAATCGGTCGAGCGCCTCGGAATCAAGGTGTTCCCGCAGCACGGCGTCGAGCCCGAGCGCGTCGCCCGCGAGGGAGAGGAGCGCAGACTGCGACCAACTCTTCGGCGGAAGCCCGAACCCGACCTTGCGCCGGTCGATCCACTCGCGCGGCAGGTACTCGGACGCAAGTTCCTTGAGGATCCACTTCGTCCCCTGCGGCGGCCGCCAGAGGAGCGTGTCGGGCAAGGTCGCCGCGAACGCCCCGAGATCCTTGTCGAGGAGCGGGCAGCGCACCTCGAGCGAGCACTGCATGCTCATGCGGTCGACCTTGGTCAGCACGCTTCCCTGCATGTAGGTCCACGCGTCGAGCGCGCGCATGCGCTGGAGCGGCGTGCGCTTCCTGTCGGAGAGAAGCGCGCGCCACGCGAAGAGCTGCTGCGCGGCGCCCGTCGGCATGCGCGACCCGAGCAGCCGCTCGACGGCCTCGGGCTGCAGCATCAGCCAGCGCGGCGAGAGGTAGCGGTCGGCCACGGTCGACGCGCGCCGCCCGCGTAGCCTGAGCGCGAGCCGCGCGAGCACGCCGCGCGCGTCGCCTGCCGTCTCGTTCAGCGTGTCGCGATAGCGTCCGTAGCCGCCGAACAGTTCGTCGCCGCCGTCGCCCGAGAGCGCGACCGTCACGAATCGCCGCGTGAAGCGCGACAAGAGCAAGGTCGGCAGGCACGACGAGTCGCCGTTCGGCTCGTCGAGGCGCGACGCGATCTCGGGCAGCATCGAGAGCGCGTCGGGCGACAGCACCTCGTCATGGTGGTTCGTGCCGAGGAGGCGCGCCGTCTCGCGCGCGAAGAGGTGTTCGGTCGCCTCGGGGTCGTCGAATCCGATCGAGAAGGTGTCGACCTTCCGCCCGAAGTCCCGCGCCATCACCGAGACGACGAGCGAGCTGTCGACCCCGCCCGACAGGAACGCTCCGAGCGGCACGTCGCTCTCGAGGCGCTTCTCGACCGCGTCGCGCACGAGCCCGCGCAGCCGCGACTTCGCCTCGTCGGGCGTGAGCGAGGCCTCGGTCTCGCGCCGCGGCTCGAACTCGAAGAAGCGCCTGCGCTCCCACCCGCGCTCGGCGAAGTCGATCGCGACCGCCTCGCCCGCGTCGATCTTGGCGACGCCCTCGTAGATCGAGAGCTCGGTCGGCACATACTGGAGCAGGAGATACGCCGCGATCGCGTCGCGCGAGATCCTGCGCTCGAAGAAGGGCAGCGCCTCGATCGCCTGCAGCTCGCTCGCGAAGGCGAGCCATCCCTCGCCTTCCGCGACGAAGAGCGGCTTCTTTCCGAACGCGTCGCGTGCGAGCACGAGCTTCTTCTCGCGCGCGTTCCACGCCGCGAACGCGAACATGCCCGAGAGCCGCGCGCACTGCGCGAGGTCGCAGGACTCGAACATGTGGCAGAGGACCTCGGTGTCGCTCCGCGAGCGGAACGCATGGCCCTCGCGCTCGAGCTCGGCGCGCAGCGCGCGGTGGTTGTAGATCTCGCCGTTGAAGACGACCTGCACGGAGCCGTCCTCGTTCGCCATCGGCTGCCGACCCTCGGGCCGGAGGTCGATGATCGACAGGCGGCGATGCGCGAGCGCCACAATGCCGTCGTCCGAGGTCCAGGTCGCGCCGTCGTCGGGGCCGCGGTGCGTCATCGTGTCGCGCATTGCGGTCGCGAGCCTCGCGATCTCGTCGCGTCCGAGGCCGAGGCCCGTGTCGATGATGCCGGCGATTCCACACATCCGAGGCGCGCGAGAATAGCCGCTCGCTCCGAGCAGGCAGCGCGAGTCGTTATGCTCCCGACCATGAAAGTGCTCGACAGGGTTCTCGCGGGCCTCCGCAGGCGGCTGCTTTCCTCGCGCGGCGGCGCCGAGAGCGGCTGGGCCGCCAGCTACGGCGGCGCCTACCGCTCCGCCGACGAAACCACGCGCTTCGCCCTCGCCGAGATCGGCCGCATCGCGGGCTATGTCGGCGGGTTCGACGCCCTCCGCGGCCGCTCGATCCTCGAGATCGGCCCAGGCATGGATCTCGGCGTCCCGCTCCTCGCGGCGGGCCTCGGCGCAGAGGCCTACGCCATCGACCGCTATCCCTGCCCGTTCGACCCGAAGATCCACCCTGAGGTCTACCGACTGCTCCTCGAGCGCGCCAAGTCCACGCTCCCGAACTTCGACCCGACTCCGATCGAGGAGTGCCTCGCGGCGGGCGCCCACCGCGCGCGCCGGCTGCACTGGGCCGACCTCGGCCTCGAGGACCTTCTCGACCCGCGCCTCCGCGAGCGGCACGCGATTCCCACCGCAGGGATCGACATCACCTACTCGAACGCGACCTTCGAGCACCTTGCAGACGGACGCGCGGCCATCGAGGCGCTCTTCGCCGTCACGGCGCCCGGCGGCGTCGGCTTCCACCAGATCGACCTCCGCGACCACCGCGACTTCTCGCGTCCGCTCGAGTACCTCACGCTCGCGCCCGATGAGTTCCGCGCGCTCTTCGAGAAGGTCGAAGGCTCCTGCGGCAATCGCCTGCGCGGCCAGCAGTTCGAGGCGTTCGCGCGCGAGGTCGGCTTCGAGGCCATCCACCTCGCCAACATGTGGGCGGACGACTCCTACATCGAAGGCCTCATGCCGCGTCTTCACCCGACTGTGCGCGACTGGCCGAGGGACTGGTACCGCGCCATCAGCGGGCGCCTGGTGGTCCGCAGAGGCGGTGAATCGCCCTTCAAGCTGCATGTAGACAGTCACGGCGACCCATTCGCGGGCCCGAAGCACTCGGAAATCGGGTGATAACGCCCGTCTTTCGAGTCTCATTGACTAGAAAGACCATCGCTTTACGCAGAGGACAGGGTCGAAGCGCGAACTGCGGTGTCTTCGCCGTCCGTAGTGCCTCGTCCGGGTGCAGTCGATGTGCTTGGTAGGCGGCTGGCTGCTCGGGCCACGCATCGTTGCCGTGCGGTTCTTCCGTCAATTGACGGATCAAGTCGCACGGCTCCGTTGGTCGATGTCGCACCACCGATCGGCCTTGTCGACGGTCGATTCAGACAGTCTCGAGCCGTTTCTCTCCTCGGAGCCGTTTGCCATGACACTCGCTCGTCGCCCCGCGATCCTCGGTCTCTTCGTCGCTTCCGCCGCCCTCGGCGTCGCATCCTCGGCCTCCGCGGTCGACGGCGTGCTGCGCGCATGGGGCAGCGATGCCTCGGGCGAGACGACCGTGCCCGTCGACCTTGGCACTGTGACGCGCGTCGATGGCGGCGCGGCATTCACCATCGTGCTTCTTCCAGATGGCACGGTCGATTGCTTCGGCAGCAACGCTCAGCTTCAGTGCGATGTCCCCGCCGATGTCGTCGATGTCATCTGGATCGCGGCCGGCGCGCAGCACTCGCTCGCAATCCTCACGGGCGGCACCGCGCGCGGCTGGGGCGACAACACATTCGGCCAGATCACCTTCCCCGTCGATCTCGGAACCGTGCAGGCGCTCGCGGGCGGCGTGAGCCACTCGCTCGGCCTCACCACCGCAGGCACCGTGCGCGCCTGGGGCCTCAACGACGACGGCCAGTGCGACATCCCCGTCGGCCTCGGCGTCTCGAAGGCGATCGCAGCGGGCGACTTCCACTCGCTCGCAGTCCGCACCGACGACACGGTGCGCGCCTGGGGCCGCAACCTTGACGGCCAGGCGACCGTTCCGCCCGACCTCGGCACCGTGCTCGCCATCGCGGCGGGCGCGTCGCACTCGATCGCCGTCAACACGGCGGGCGAGGTCCGATGCTGGGGTTCGAACACCGACGGCCAGTGCGCCGTGCCCGGCGGCCTTGTCGATGTCATCGCCGTCGCCGCCGGCGGCAATTTCTCCATGGCGCTCGAGCGCGACGGCACCGTGACGGCCTGGGGTCTCGACACAGACGGCGAGACGACCGTGCCCGCCGATCTCGAGCCCGTCACCTTCATCGGCGCGGGCGACACCTTCGCCTTCGGCATCGAGGCCGATCCGACCGACTGCGATGCGAACGGCACTCCCGACGAGATCGAGATCCGCGACGACCCCGATCTCGACTGCACGGGTGATGGCCTTCTCGACAGCTGCATCGACGAGTTCGTCGAGGTGACCTCGGCCAATGTCGCGCCCTTCGGATCGGCGAGCACGGTCACGGCGACGATCAGCGACAGCCCGACTCCGCTCCTTCCCGTCGAGATCACCATCACGGTGAAGGCCGACCTCGGCTCGAGCCTTGAGTTCCTCGTCCTCTCGGTCAACGACACCGACATCGACTACCTCTTCAATGTCGGCGGCTCCGACTGCCCGACCGAGGCGCAGACCGCGACGCTGCTCCTCCCCGCGGAGGACTACCTCGCGCTCCTCGACGAGAATCGCGACGCCGTCTTCGAGCTGCGCGCGAGCGCGTTCGTGAGCACGGCCGAGTGCAGCGCGAGCTCCGCGCGCATGAGCGTGCGCTTCCGCACCGATGTCGCCGACTGCAACGAGAACGACATCCCCGATCTCTGCGAGATCGCGTCGGGCGATGTCGCGGACGACGACGGCGACGGCATCCCAGACAGCTGCCAGGTCATCACGCGCGGCGACCACAACCGCGATGCGAAGTCGGACCTCGTCTTCTTCGACCCAGCCACGCGCCGCATCAACTTCTCGTATCTCAACGGAACGACCGTGAGCTCGACGGTGCAGGTCCAGACCGCGGTCGCGTCGGGCTGGGCGCCCGTCGCGCAGGGCGACATCGACGGCGACGGACAGCTCGACTTCATCGTGCGCAACGCGACGAACGGCCGCACCTTCGGCTGGCTCATGGACGGCACGGCCGTCGCCAGCTTCGCGGAGATCGGCTATGCGCTGCCCTCGCGCTACAAGGTGCTGACGATGGCCGACATCGACGGCGACGGCGACGACGACATCGTGTGGATCGACGAAGGCGACCGCAAGGTCTACGGCTGGCGCCTCGCGGGCACCGTGCTCGTCGGCGGCGGCCTCCTCGGAAACTCCGTGGGCACGGTGTTCGTCGGTTCCGGCGATGTCGACGACGACGGCGACGACGACTTCGTCTTCCGCAACACGACGACGGGCCGCTCCTTCGTGTGGGTCATGCAGGCGGGCGCGCTCTCCGCGTTCACGCAGATCTCGGGCGGCGCCTCGCTCAACAGCGACTGGGAAGGCCGCGGGCTCGCCGACGCGAACGGCGACGGCAAGGCCGACATCTTCTGGCGCAACAAGGTCACGGGCGCCGTCTTCTGCTGGTACCTCGACGGCACCACGCAGCTCGGCGGGGGACAGGTCGGCTACAACCCCGGTCCGTCCTCCGACATTGCCGCACTCGCCGACATCGATGGCGACGGCACGACCGACCTCATCTGGCGCAGCGGCAACAATGTCTTCGGCTGGCTCCTCGACGGCATCGCGTTCGACTCGGGCGCGCTGCTGCGCTCGCTGCCTGCGAACAGCACCGTGCTGAAGCCGTGATCCCCTGAAGAGACTGCGCTGCGCCGGGCCGCGTCGCGCGGCCTGAGCGCTGCGTCGTGCCCGCGGGTTGCTCAGCCCTGGACCGTCGGCCGTCGCCAGAAGTGGAGGCGTCCGATGTGGACTCTCCACGCCGTCCAGTGCGCGAGCAGCTCGGCTTGGCGCGCGTGCGCCGCAGACAGTCCTGCGAAGCCGGCGTCGACCGCATCACGCGCGCTCCGCATCGCGGCGAAGCAGCGAACGCCATAGAGAAGCTGAAGGCGCATGTCCGTCAGCGCGCGCGCGGACGATGCGGTCAACGCCTCGCCGCGTACCGATGCGGTGCGCATGCCGAGCGCATCCGACCCGCGCCGCACCGCGACCACCGTGTCGAGCAGCGCGCTCGTCTTGCGCGTGAGCGCCGTCGGCCCGCCATAGGGATGCGTGTAGGGCTCGAGGAACGGGTACACGAGGTCGTGCGCGCCGAAGCCGAGTCGATCGAGCGCCGCGACGCGTGACGCGAGCGGCCGCGCCCACGCAGGCGCAGCGCCGTCCTCGCCTGGCGGCGAGAAGCCAAGCACCGCCGCGTCCGCACCTTCGAGAAGCCGCGCGAGCGCACTCTCCTGCTCGGCGGGCGCGATCGCGTCGACCGCGTCGAAGGCGAGGACCACGCGCGGCCCGTCGCCCGCGCCCGCGCCGATCTTCGCAGCGATCGCCTGCGCGATCGTGTCGCGCGGCTCGAACCGCGCGCGCGGGAAGGTCGTGCGCAGGAGCCGCGCGAGGTGCTCCGTCAGTGCGCCGAGATCGCCGAACGCGGCGCCTGCGCGCGCCTCGAGTGGCGGCGTCGCGCGGCCCTTGCGCGCAAGCGTGCCGATCCCGCGGTAGAGGTCGAGATACGGCGCATGCGTGAACGAGAGCGACGGGTCGCCCTCGAGGATGCGATGCACCGCGCGACGGACATGCGAGCCCCAGTAGCCGATCGCGTCGTGCAGCGCGACCACGCCGTCGGGCGTCATGTGCGCAAGCGCAAGCGCGATGTCGGCCTCGACCGCGTCCTCGAAGTGGAGTCCGTCGATGAAGGCGAAGTCGAACGGGCCTTCGCGCGCGCAGAGCTCGGGGCCGATGACGGGAATCGCGACATCCGAGAGCGCGAAGGTCGCGCCCACGGCGAACCCGCCCTCGTGGAAATGCACGCGGCCATCGAGCCCGAGCCGCTGCGCGGAGTCGCGCGCGATCTCGAGCGTGCGGCGCGCGAGGTCCGCGCTTCGGTCGGCGGAGCCCATCGCCGTGAACTCGATCTCGAGCGGAAGGTTCGGGTCGACGGAGTGGATCTCGGCATCCGGAAGGGCGCGCGCCATCAGGAACGCGCTCGTGCCGACGAACGAGCCGACCTCGAGCACGCGCCGCGCGCGCGACTCCGCGGCAAGCCGCAGGAGATCCGCCACGTCGCTCGAGGGGAGCGACCACTGCGTCACCACCTCGCGCGGGTAGCCAAGCGCTGCGAAGACCGAGAGAATTGCGTCGAGTTCCTTCGCGGGATCGATGGATTCCCGCGCATTCGGCCCGTGAACCGTCGATCCGTGCGCCATTCGGGCGAGTGTATCATCGGCATCTTCCGCGATGTTCAACGCCGGCTACGACGCATCCCTCGCACGGCTCTCGAAGCGCATCGACCTGCGCGCCGAGGCGATGCGGATCGCGCGCGGCGCGGCGCGGCGCATCGTGCGTCGATCCTCGCACCTCGAGCGCCTCGCACATGCCGTGCGCAGGCGGATGACGGCGGCCGCGCATGCAGCGCCGTCGCGTCCGCGCGCCGACGACTTCGCCTTTCTGCTTGATATCCCCCAGGATCGGCCTCCCGCGCGCGAGCGTCCGCGCGTCGTCCTCTCGATCGGCTCGCTTTCCGCGGGTGGCGCCGAGCGGCAGCTCGCGGCCTTCGCTGCGTCAAGCGACACGCGCGCCGTGGTCGAACCGATCGTGCTCCTCATCCATGCCCCCGAAGGGCAGTACGGTCACTACGCCCCGATGGTCCGCGACGCGGGCGTGCGCATCGTCGCGGCGGGCGCCGCGCCAGAGGTCGCGGTGCTCGACCGGCTGCGCCGCGACAAGGTCCTGCGCGAGCGCCTGCTCTCGCTCCCCGGCTATCTCAGGCCGTATGTGAACGAGATGGCGGGGGAGTTCCTCAGCCTTCGCCCCGACTGCGTGCACGCGTGGCTCGACCACCAGAACATCTGGTCGGGCGTCGCGGCGCTTGCGGTGGGCGTGCCGCGCATCGTCCTCTCGACGCGCAATGTCAACCCGTCGCACTTCCCGTACCTCGACCAGCCGTGGTTCCGCGAGTGGTATCGACTGCTCGCCTCGAGCCCGCGCGTGACGCTCCTCAACAACAGCCGCCAGGGCGCGGAAGACTACGCCGAGTGGATGGGAATCCCCGCGTCGCGCTTCCGCGTGGTGCTCAACGGCATCGATCCCGCGTGGATCCGCAGGCCCGACGCGGCCGAGACCGCGCGCCTGCGCGCGGAGCTTCTCGGCGACGCCACCTCGAGTCGCCCCGCGCGCACCCAGCTCGTCGGCGGCGTCTTCAGGCTCTCCGAGGAGAAGCAGCCTCTCCTCTGGCTTGAGACGGTCCGCAGGCTGTCGCGCGAGCGGCCGCATGTCGCCTTCTTCCACGCGGGCGAGGGACTGCTCGCGTCGGAGTTCGCCTCAGCTGCGAAGGACCTCGTCGCCGCAGGCACGCTGCGCATCCTCGGCCGCCGCAACGACATTCCCGCGCTCCTCTCGGCGAGCGACCTGCTGCTGCATGCGGCGCTCCACGAAGGAACGCCGAACGTGCTCCTCGAGGCCGCACACCTCGGCTGCCCGACGGTCGCAACCACGGCGGGAGGTTCACCCGACGCCGTTTCCGAAGGCGTCACGGGCTTCCTCGTCGACCCGTCCGACGGAGACGGGCTCTTCATGAACGCCGCGCGCGTCCTCGACGACGCGTCTCTGCGCGCGCGGCTCTCCGCGAACGGCCCCGCATTCATCGCCGAGCGCTTCTCGCTCGAGCGGATGGTCGCCGAGACGCTCGCGTGCTACGAGGTTTGAGCGGTCGCCGCTGCGGCGGCGTGGTTTGAGCGGTCGCCGCTGCGGCGGCTTCCTTTGGCGTGGATGATACTCGTCGGAGTCTCCAAACCAGGTGTGCCCGCATGCTTCAGCATGCGGAACCCCGCGCGTCGGAGTCGAAGTCCGACACGCTCGCGGCCACCACCGTCATTCGCGCAGCATCCGCAGCACCAAAGCAAGCAAGTTGCGAAGCAGGTTGCGAGCGCTCAAACCCGCCGCTTCGCCAGCAGGTGATGCCCGCACACGTTCGTCTCGCGCTTGTTGAGCAGCACGGGCGTCTCGAAGCCCGCGCGCTCGAACCAGCCGTTCGCGACCTCGAGCGGAATCACCCAGTTGTACAGCGTGTTCAGCATGTCGAGCTGGTTGATGCAGTTCTCGGGCTGGTCGGAGATGCGGTACGCGAACGCCAGCTTCTCCTCGAAGGTCCGGCAGGTACGGTGATACTCGCGGCGCCATTCGAGGATCTGCGGCGACGAGTGGTAGGTCGGCGCGTAGACGAAGATGTAGAGGTGGCCGCCCGGCTTCACGGTCTCGGCGACCGCCTCGAAGCACTTCTTCGGGTCGTGCGTGCACATGATCACGCCCCAGCAGATCGTGAAGTCGAACGCGCGCTGGAGATCGGGCCGCGTGGGGATGTCGAAGAGGCTCAGCTTCTCGACGTCGGAGTGGAAGCGCCGCGTCGATTCGAGCCCGTGCTGCGAGACATCGATCGACTTCATGTTCGCGCCGAGCGAGAGCAGCGTCTTCGACCAGCGGCCAGCGCCGCAGCCCGCGTCGAGGCAGCGCTTACCCTCGAAGAAGTCGATTCCGAACTTCGGCTCGAGGATGAGCCGGCCGCCGAGGCCCCTGCGGACCTGCCGCGCGTGGCGGCCCGAGAGCCGCGAGAGGACTGGCGCAAGCGCGCCCCAGCGCTTCCGCCAGAGATGATCCTCGACGCCCGTCAGCTCGGCGATGCGGTCGTCGATGTACTCGTCGGTCGTCTCGACGCCCGTGTGGGTGTGGAACCCCGTCTGGCCCTGGAGGAAGAGCCGCCACTGGTCGTCGAACTGCTGGTCGTAGGCGACTGGCTGGTAGCGGCCCGAGAGCGAGTCGTCCCAGACCACGAGGTCGTCGTCGAAGTGCGGATTGCGGAGAGGTGCTGGTTGCTCGGTCGTCACGGATGTCACGGGGTCGATGGTATACGGTTCGCGCCCATCGCGAAACGCCGTCGTTTGCCCCGCAGATCAGCGGGTTTCGTCGGCACCACGCCTGCCGATCTCCCGCGCGGGCACGCCCGCCACGATCGTGCGCGCGCCGACCACGCCGCGCACGACCGCACCCGCGCCCACGACCGCGCCTTCGCCGATCGCCGCGCCCCCGAGGACGACCGCGCCTCCCGCGATCCACACGTCGTCGCCGATCGAGATCGGCAGCAGTTCCGACCCCTGCGCGCGGATCGGCTGGTCGATGCGCGTGAAGCGATGGTTCGCGGGCACGATCATGACGAGACCTGCGATCGCGCATCCCGCGCCGACCGTGAGCCCGCCGTGGCCGTACAGGATCGAGTTCGGTCCGACGCCAGAGCCCGTCGACATCGCGATCGATCCACCGGCGCTGTCGAGCGTGACGGCATGGGTGAAGTCGCAGCGCTCCGACACCGAGATGCCTCGGCCCGTCGCGATCCAGGTGTTCGACGCGCCGATGTCGCAGGCGCCGCCGATCGAGAGCGGCGCCCTGTGCGCCCACAGCCTCGTGCCGCGTCCGATGCGCGTGCCGTCGCCGACTGAGAGCCACGACGCTGCGTCCGCGAGGTCCGACTCGAGCTGCGCGAGGTCGTCGATGGCGCATCCCGCGCCGATCGAGATCGACCCCGTCGGGCGGATCACCACGCCTTCGCCGATGCGCGTGCCCGCACCGATCGAGACGGTGCCGCCGAGAAGCTCGATGCGCGTACCCGCGCCGATCGTCGCGCCTGCGCCGATCGCGATGCGCGTTCCCGACTCGGTCCGCTCGAGCGCATGCTCGGTCGTGAAGCCGCGCACGGCGCGCAGCGCGCCGTCGCGCACCACAAGCGCGGGGCCTTCCCCTACGAAGAGCGCCGCAAGACGCGCGCCAAGTCCGCCACCCGAACCTATCGCCATGGCATCAACCTCCCGAGCCCGCCGCGCGCGGGGCGTGGCGCGAACCCGAGCGCGCGCAGGCCCTCGAGCACCTCGGGGAGAGGCGCGAGCGCAAGCGCCTGCCGCACGCCCGCCTCGACGGCGATGTGCGTGTCGATCGGCGCCGTGAACGCACTGACCGAGGCCGTGCGCCGCGCGGCGAAGAGGACGAGCGTCCGTGCGCCCGTCTCCGACGGCGCGAACGGCGCGTCGAGGTCCGCGATGGGCTCGACGACGCCCGCGTTGTCGTCGCCGCCGAGCACGATGCGCCACGCGGAGCACTCGGCGAACCCGTTTGCCGCGTAGAGCCGTGCGAAGAGCTTCGGCCCGAACTGGTAGAAGCCGTGGTTCGCGAATCCGTCCATCGGCGAGATGTGCATGGCCACGCCGCGCGGCGCGAGCGCGCCCATCAGCCCGCGCAGGGCGGCGGGGGCGTCGAAGACATGCTCGAGGGTGCCCGCGTCGAGGAATGCGTCGAACGCAGCGTGGAACGACACAGGCAGCGGCCGCGAGAGGTCGACGATCTCGTCGGGCCCTTCGTCGGGAAAGAGGTCGACGCTCGTCGACGAGGCGAAGCCGAGCGCGGCGTAGATGGCGCGGTGGTCGGCCGTCTCCGGGACTGCGCACGCGCACGCGCCCCGCGTCGCGCCGATGGCGCGCGCCGCCGTCGCGCCGTCGCAGCGGATCGTCTGGACGCCGAGCGCAAGCAGCCGCCCCTCGAGGCCGTACTGCCGCGCAACGCCGCCGAGCGCAGCGAGAAGCGGTGCGCTCAGGCCCATCGCGCGTCCTCCGCGCCGTGCGGCGCGCGTGGCTCGATCACGATCTCCGCACCGAGCTCCGCGATGCTGGCGTCGTAGGTCGCCTTCGCGCGCTCGACCTCGAAGTCGAGCCCGTCGTAGCGGTAGTCGAGCTTGGTTCCGTCGCGGCGCGCAAGCCCGAAGCTCGCGAAGTAGCGGCCGCCCGCGAGGGTGCAGGTGAAGCGGATCTCGACCTCGAGGTCCTTTCCAGGGTCTGCCGCGAAGCCATCGGGCATCGCCGCCGTCGTGTCGGTGCCGTAGGCGACGAGCCCCTGCGGCGTGCGCACGAGGAAGCCCGCGACCATGTCGGCGACCGCCGCCGTTCCCCTCGCGCGGAACCGAAGCGTCGCACGCTCGCCCGCGCGGAGCCTGCGCGTGGGCAGGCCGTCCTCGCCGAGGAGCGCGACCTCGGCGATCGACCACCCGCCCACGCCGAACGCGCGCGAGGCGCCCTCCGCAAGGCGCGCGTCCGTGGCGCGGGTGTCCTCTTCCGCGAAGAGGAGCCGCGTGTAGGCGCGCGTCACGAAGTCGGGGTCCCCGTCGGCGATCTTCTTTCCGCGCTCGAGGATGATCGCGCGCGTGCAGAAGGCGCCGACCTGCTCGGTCGAGTGCGTCACGAACAGGATGGTGCAGCCCCTCGCGCGCAGCTCGCGCAACCTGTCGAAGCACCGCAGCTGGAAGCGCGCGTCGCCGACCGAGAGCGCCTCGTCGACGATCAGCACCTCGGGGTCGGACGCAAGCGCCGTCGCGAAGGTGAGGCGCGCCTGCATGCCCGAGGAGTAGGTGCGGAACGGCTGGTCGATGAACTCGCCCAGCTCCGCGAAGGCGATGATCGCATCGAGCTTCGCACGCGCCTCGCGGCGGCTGAGCCCGAGGCAGATCGCGCCGAGAAGCGCGTTCTCGCGCCCGTTGTAGTCGGGGTGGAAGCCGGTGCCGAGCTCGAGGATCGCCGACAGCCGCCCGCGCACGCGCGCAGACCCCGCGCTTGGCTCGAGCGTGCCCGCGAGGAGCTTGAGGAGCGTGCTCTTCCCCGCGCCGTTTCGCCCGAGGATCCCAACGATCTCGCCCTCGCGGATCTCGAGATCGACCGAGTCGAGCGCGCGGAACTCGCTGTGGCGCGTGCCGCCGAGGACGGCCTCGAGCAGGATGTCGCGCGGATGCGCGTACCGTCGGAAGGCCTTCGAGAGGGCCTTCGCCTCGATGACAGGCGGTCGCGCTGCGTCCGTCACAGCGCCTCCGCGATGCCCTGCTTCGCGCGCGCGAAGACGATGGCTCCGAGTTCGAGAAGGACAAGCGCCGTCGCCGCGAAGATCGCCCACGACCACGGGTGCTCGATGCGCCCGAGGACGAGCGCGTCACGATAGGCGTAGATCATGTGGCTCACGGGATTCAGCTCGATGACGAGCTGCGCGGCCTTCGGCAGCGACGCGAGCGTTGCGGGCATGAAGAGGATCGGCGTGAGGAAGAGCCCGATCGTCGCGACGAACGCCATCACCTCGCGCGTGTCGCGGAGCCACGCGCCGATCGGCGAAAGGAGGAGCGACAGCCCCAGCATCGCCGCGAGCTGCAGCGCCCAGAGGACGGGAAGCAGCAGCATCGTCGGCGAGAAGCCGTGCGCGAGGAGCGCGATCGCCACCGACACGGCGCTGCCGACCGCCCACGCCACGGTCGTCGCCGCCACGGTGCGCGCCGCGAGCACTTCGGTCGGGAACACGACCTGCCGCACCAGCGAGCGGTTCGCGAGGAAGACCCCTGGCGCCCGCGTCAGCACCTCGACGAGCGCGAGCCACGGCGGAAGCCCCGCGAGGACGAGCGCCGCGCCGAGCCAGGGCGATCCATCGACCCCGAACCGCGCGGGGAACACCACGCCGAAGAGAAAGACATAGACCCCCATCGTGAGGAGCGGGGCGAGCACCGCCCAGCCGCCGCCGAGGGCGCTTCCGATGTAGCGATCGGCCAGCTCCCGCCGCGAAAGCTCGATCACGAGCTCCCGGTTCCTCCCGAGGACCGAGCGCAGAATCCCGAGCGCTTTCGGGAACCCCGACCTGCGGGTCATGTGGTGCTGGACGGCGCTCTCAGGCATGGCGGGACAACGGAGGTCGTCCGCTAGCGTATCGACAGCGCCGCTGGGCCGCGTGTCACGGCGTTCCCGCCGCGCGGCCGTCGATCCCGCCGCGCGGCCGTCGATCCCGCCGCGCGGCCGTCGATCACTCCGCGTCGCCGGGTCGGGCGATGCGCCACGAGGTGCTTGCGCTCGTGAAGAGGCCGCCGCCGTAGCTGTCGAAGTCGTTCATGGTCCAGATCGCGGTCTGGCCCGAGTTCGCATTGCGCCACAGGACCTCGCGGCGGCCGTCGCCGTCGATATCGGGCGACGCCTCGATGCGCCAGGCCGAGCTCAGTCCCGCGTGGAGCACCGCGGAGCCCGTCATCGCGAGCCCGCTCATGCGCCAGCTCGAGACCATTCCCGTCGTCGACGAGCGCCACACCACATCCTCCATGCCGTCGCCGTTCAGGTCGGCGATCGTCGCCACGCGCCAGTTGGCGCCGACGGTCGCATTGAAGTTCGCGATGCGCCCGCCCGTCGGCACGGATGCTCCATTCATGAGCCATCCCCAGACCTCGCCGTTCGAGCGTCGCCAGAGGATGTCGCGCCTGCCGTCGCCGTTGAGGTCACCCGTCCCGAGGACGGTCGCGCCCGCGAAGGTGCCGACGACGCCGCCACCCGTAAGCGAGGCACCGTTGAGGAGCCACACCGCGACCTGCCCGTTGTTTGGGTTGTGGAGGATGATGTCGGCCTTTCGGTCGCCATCCACATCCGAGACGGCGATCGCGCGCCACTGGAGGCCCGGGTTATGCCCGAACTGCACCGTCGAGGCGGCGCCGAGCCCGTTGAGCAGCGTGACGGAGAAGCGACCCGTCGTGCGGTGCCGCCACAGGATGTCCGCCTTGCCGTCGCCGTCGACATCGCCGATTCCCTGGAACGCCGCGCCCGCAGGCCCCTGCGCCGCGAGCAGCGAGAAGCCCTTCAGGTCGAAGCCGTCGAGAAGCCAGCCGAAGATCTGGTTGTTCGTCGGATGGACGAAGATGATGTCGCTCTTGAAGTCGCCGTCGATGTCGTCGATCGCGGCCATGTCGCCCGCGGCGGTCGCGAGGCTCCACGACCGCGTCTGCGAAGCGAACTGCAGCGAGCCGCCCGATGAGACGCCGAGGGTCGCCGTGAAGTGGAGCTGCGCGTCGGGCGTAAACTCGCTCTCGCGCACCGTGAACTGACCGAGCAGGACGCGGTAGTCCGATCCCGCGAGGCCGAACGAGTTCGTCGGAGGAAGGTTGTACCAGCCGCCACCTGCGATCCCCGCGCCAGACGCGGCGCCCGAGTCGTCGAAGTCGGGGTCGGCGACCGTGCCGTTCGCGAAGGTTCCCTGCTCCGCGCCGACCGTGATGAAGCTGTCCACGATCCACTCTTCCCCGGGGAGGTTGAACGGCATCGGCAGGAAGGAGGGCGGAATCTCCGAGTCCGCGTCCTCGGCCTGCAGGAAGCTCGGGTCGGCCGCGCCGCTGAGCGAAACCGAGACATCGAAGGCGTTCAGCAGGCGGTCTTCGGCGCGCGTGAAGTTCGCATAGACGCGGACGACGCGGTACGACTCGGACGCGCCGATCACCTCGGAGCGAATCGCAGTGAAGCCCGAGAAGTCGGCGACCGCGGGCGAGGCCGCGACGGCGAGCAGGGCGAAAGGAATGAACGACCACCTCATGCACCACCTCCTGTGACGCACGGGAATCGGCGGTGCCTGTGGTGCGAATGAGCCCGACCGCGCAGTCGGGCGCAACTCTCACTTTTCCCGTCGAGCCGCACGCGACTTCTGCCTGTCGCGGGGCGTCACACGCCGCACGCCCCGCACAGACGGCACGCCCCGCACAGACGGACCGCGTGGCCGAATGAAAGCGACCGCGCCCTCGGCCGCACATCGGAATCCATCCGCGGGGGATGGGTTCGATGTGCGCCGAAGGCGCGGCGCTCTCTCTGCGATTCGTCTGGGGAGTCACGCCGACCTATGCGGCGCTCCGCCCGTCCTCAGCGCGGACCGTTCAGCGGGGAAGATCGCGGGTCTTCCAGTTGTTGCCGACCGTCTTCAGCGCTCCCGAACTCACGATGTTGGAGCCATTGAGCTGCCAGACCCAGCTGCGTCCGTCCGTCGCGCGGAAGAAGATGTCGCGGCGACGGTCGCCGTTCACGTCGGGGAAGCCGGCGATCGACCACTGCGAGCCCGTCGTGGGCGACACGACGGTCTTCGTGGTCACCGCGCCGTTCACGACTCCCCATCGCTCGACGGCGCCGTTCGGACCCGTCCAGATGATGTCGTCGACGCCGTCCGCGGAGGTGTCCGCGGTGCCTGCGATGCGGTTGCTCAGGGCGACGGGAGCCTCCATCTGGCCCCCCGCGTTCATGAGGCGGGCGGGAGTTCCGAGAAGCGCACCGTTGAAGTTCGCGAGGAACAGCGCGCCCGCGTCGGCGCCCTTCAGCTTGCGCAGGAGCACCTCGCTCTGCGGGTCATTGTCGTAGTTGCCGACGAACATCTCCTCGAACTCGCCGTCGAGGGCCACGAGGCCCGTGCCGTTGAGCGCGGTGCCGTTCATGACCCACACCGCGATGTCGGTCTTGCCGTTGCCCGTTCGGCGGAAGATCACATCGGCCTTGCGGTCGCCGTCCACGTCGCCGATGACCGGGGACCACTGCGTGTTGACATGGCGCACGATCTGGGTGGCGGTGGCCGAGAGATCGTTCATCAGCCAGATCGAGTAGCGCGACGCAGCGGCGTCGTACCACAGCATGTCCGCGCGGCCGTCGCCATCGAAGTCGCCCGTTCCGACGATGCGGGTGGAGTTCGACGACGGGTCGATGCTGGTGTAGCCGCCCGAGACGGTGGAACCGTCGACATGCCACACTGCGCTCTTCGCGCCGGGCTCGTTGAACCAGGCGATCTCGGAGCGGCCGTCGCCGTCGTGGTCGTCGCGCACATACTGGAGCGCGAGGAGCGCGGCGCCCGTGTACTGAACATGGTCGATCGCGATCGGCGTCGCGGCCGAGACCGCGATCGAGTCGATGCCCGTCAGCGAGAGCGCGCCGAGCTCGACGCCGATGAAGACGTCGTCGGTCGCATCGGCCGGCTGGCTCTGGATGTCGAAGACATTGGAGAGGCTCGTGCCGTCGGTCAGGTAGACCGTCAGCGTGACCGAGACCGGCACGGGATTGCCAAGCTTGTCCTCGACGCCGCTCGCGTCGGTGACCACGACGCCCGCGAAGCGCGGCGCGCCGCCGATGTCGTCGGCACCGAAGGTGAGCGTCACATTGGACGGCTCGAAGGGGAACCACGACCCGAGGCCAAGCGACTTGCCGTTGGCGCTGCCGTCGAGGAGCCCGTCGTCGGAGTCGACCGAGTTGCCGTCGCCGACCTCGCCGCTGCTGACGGTGAGACCGGGCTGCAGCACCTCGGACTCGAAGTTCTCGATGATCAGGGAGTCGGGGAGCGTGACGGGGCCCGACGCGGGGCTGTCGCTCGGGGAGCGGTAGCCATCGACGCGAGGCATGGTCGGACCGTCTCCGCCAGCGAGGGCGACGGACACGGTGAGCGAAGCAACGGCAACGCCGCTGAGGACAGAACCCGAGAGCAGAGAGACATTCTTCATTTGTGTATTCCTCTTCCTGAAGCCCACACACGTGCCGCTCGAGCTTCCCGGAAGCCCGTCACGGCGGAACATCAGCCCGCTGTCGGCACATCCGTGCCCTTGCGGGTGAGATCTTCCCTGACCTCGACGAGGCGTTCCCTCGCCGACCAATGTACACGGCGCAGACGGGAAAAGTTCTCCCTCCGCTGCGATTGAGAAGATGTCTCCGATTCGGACGCGATCAAGGGGAAAGGCGGCGAGTTCTGCGCGAGCGGAAAGAATCCGCCCCTTACAGACGGAACTCAGCCCGCGGCGCGGCCGCCGTCGAGTCCGAGATCGCGCATCTTCCTATAAAGCGTCGTCCGATTGATTCCGAGCGCACGCGCAGCGCGCGAACGGTTCCAGGCGGCGGCCTCCAGCGCCTCGACAAGCGCCGCGCGCTCGGAGCCCCGCACCTGCGCCGCGAGCGACGCATCCTCTCGCGTTCGCGGAGCCGATTCCGTCGCCGCAACGCTCTCGGACCCGCGCGCATCGGCGCCGTCCGTGTTGAGTCGCAGTGGATGGTCGGTGCGCGGAGCACGGTCCGAGTCCCCGCGCCGCACCCGGTCTGGAAGCGCGGACGCCTCCACCCAGTCGCCGTCCGAGAGGATCACCGCGCGCTCGACCGCGTGCTCGAGCTCGCGGACATTGCCGGGCCACGCGTGGCGGCGGAGCGCGTCGAAGGCGGCCTGCGAGAAGCCGACGATCCGTCGCCCGAGTTCGTCCGCCTTCTGCCGCAGGAAGTGGTTCGCGAGCCGCTCGAGGTCGCGCATCCGCTCGCGGAGCGGCGGGAGGTCGATCTGCAGCACATGCACGCGGTAGAAGAGGTCTGGGCTGAAGCGGCCCTGCTCGACGAGCCGCTCGAGCGGCGTGTTGGACGCGACCACCACCCGCACGTCGACCTCGATCGTCTCGTCGCTTCCGACGGGCTCGAACGCGCGCTCCTGCAGGACGCGCAGCAGCTTCACCTGCATCTGCGGCGGTGCGGTGTTGATCTCGTCGAGGAAGATCGTGCCGCCGTTGGCCGCGAGGAAGCGGCCCTTCTTGTCGGCGACCGAGCCCGTGAAGGCGCCCTTCACATGGCCGAAGAGCTCGCTCTCGAGGAGCGACTCGGGCACAGACCCGCACGCGATCTCGACGAAGGGCGCGGCGCACCGAGGCGACGCGAGGTGGATCGCCCGCGCGAGCGTGCTCTTGCCCGTGCCCGTCTCGCCCTGGATGAGCACCGTCGAGCGCACGCGGCTCGCAGCGCGCGCGAGCTCGAGCGCGCGGCGAAGCCGAGGGTCGTCGCCGACGAGCGCTGTCAGGACGGCATCGCCGTCCGACTGCGGAGTTGCCGCCGTCCGCGTGCGTTCCACGCGCGAGACAGGCCCATCGTGCGCGTTGGGCGCGGGGCTCCGCGCCATGCCGTCGGGGCATGCGAGGGCGTGCCGCTCGATCGCCCGCTCCAGGGCCGCACGGAACTCAGCGGCGCGCAGCGGCTTGAAGACGATGTCGTCGACGCCGCCGCGCATCCAGCGCACCGCGCGCGCGGCGGGAAGGTGCGTCGCGATGGCGATCACCGTGGGTCGCGGGCGCAGGGGGGAGAGATCCGACAGGAGCGCGTGGAGCCGGCGGTTGTCGTCGCCGAGATCGGCAACCACAATCTGCGCGCCGCTCCGCCGAGCCGCCTCGCCGACGGACTTCAGGTCGGAAACAGCCACCGCGGCCATACCGAGTTCCTTCAGATGACGCAGCACCGCCGCCGACGCGTGGGCATCGGGCTCGTGGACAACCACGCGTGGCGGAGACGCCACACGCTCATCTCCGACAGGCTGGGAGCCGTGGACAGGCGGCATGTCTGGAGGTTCTGTCGGCTTTGCGCGCACCGAGACGGATGCGGGAGGGGCAAAATCGGCGATCGAATCGTTATCGGAATCGAATAAGCCGCACTCGCGGATACCCGTGCCGACCGAGCTCCATGCCGCAGCCGGTGGCGGAACCGCAAATCGGCGAATTCGGGTCACGCCGCCTGTCATACTCTCCCGTCTCGGTCGTTTGGCTTCCGCAGCGTCTGCGGACGCCGCCTCTCGGTCAGCGCACAGATTTCCCCATGCGGTCGGGCGCACGCCCCCGCGACCTGCCATCGGAGTCCCCCGAAATGTTCCGCATCGCCACCAACGCCCGTGGTCGCGCCGTTCTCGGCGCTGTCGTCGCCCTTTCCGCACTCGTCGCAAGCGAGACGATGGTCTTCGCGCAGGGCGGTCCGCCCGAGGGGCGACAGCGCGGCGAGCGCGGTGAACGCGGCATGGGCGGCATGGGCCGTGGAATGGGTGGCATGGGCCGCGGTATGCAGGATGTCCGCGAGGTGCTCGAGGCCGACTTCCAGCGCCGCGACATTCCCATCTTCGTGCGCCAGCTCAACCTCACCGAGGACCAGGGTGTCGTGCTCGAGACGCTCTTCGTCGACTACGAGGCGGCGTTCCAGCCCGAGGCCGAGGCGATCATGACCTCGATGGCCGACATGGGCCGCAACCTCATGCGCAGCTTCGCCACGCCCGAGCGGCAGCAGCAGATGCGCGACATGACCGACTCGATCCGCCGCGAGATCGAGGCGGCCGAGGCCGCGAACGGCCCGATGGACGAGGAGGCCCGCCGCAACTTCTTCCGCGAGCGCATGCAGAAGATGGCGGAGCAGTTCGCCGCCGATGCGCAGGCCTCGGGCCTCGACGCCGAGGTCAAGGCCGTCATGGGCGACATGCTGCGCAAGCTCGAGGCCTGGAGCACGCGCAAGAACCAGCTGCGCGACGACTTCACCACGGGACTCAAGGTCGTCCTCGACGACGACCAGGTCGCGCAGTGGCCCGCGTTCGAGCGCTTCCTCACCCGCGAGAAGACGCTGCCGCGCGGCCGCATCTCGGGCGAGAATGTCAACCTCTTCCTCATCGTCGATGAGCTGCGTCTGCCGCCTGCCGAGTTCGCCAAGCTCGAGCCGCTCTTCGACGCCTACGAGACGCGCCTCGACGACGCGCTCCGCACCCGCAACACCTACATCGAGCAGTCGCTCCCGCGGCTCTTCGAGGCGATGCAGTCTGGCGACTCGGGCGCGGCGGGCCGCATCTTCAAGCGCCAGTCCGAGCTGCGCGCCGCCGTGCGCGATGTCAACGAGGAGTACCGCAGCGCCATGGTTGCCGCGCTCGGCGACACCGACTGGGCGCGCCAGCTCGACGCCGCCATCCTCGAGGGCGGATGGGAGCGCATCTTCCGCGCCACGGGCACCGACCGTGCGTTCCGCGAGGCGATCGGCTTCGAGGACCTCGACCCCGCCGTGCTCGCGTCGATCGAGGAGCTCTACACCCAGTACAAGGGTGAGATCGCCCCGATCAACGAGCGCCTCAAGTCGATGGCCCGCACCGAGGAGCCGTCGCGCCTTGTCACCGAGGGCGAGCGCTTCGTCTCCATGATGAGCCAGGGCGTCTCGGGCATGGCGCTCGGCGCCGCGCGCGGAGGCCAAGGCTTCGGCGCTCCCGAGGCCGACCCTATGCGCGAGGTCTTCGAGCAGCGCAGCGATGTCGGCGAGCGGTACCTCGAGCGCCTGCGCGCGCTCCTCACGCCTGAGCAGATCGAGCGCCTGCCCCGCACGCGTGGCCAGGCCGGCGCGCGTGGAGGCTTCGGCGGCGGCGGTGCCGAGGGCATGCAGGGCATGCTCGAGCGCCTGCCCGAGGAGCAGCGCCGCCAGCTTCTCCAGGCCGTCGACCGCAACGGCAACGGCCAGATCGACGAGGACGAGCGCGACGGACTGCGCCAGTACATGCGCGAGCAGTTCAACAACTTCCGCAACAACGGCGGCGGTGGTGGTGGTGGTGGTGGCGAAGGCGGCCGCGGCGGCCGCGGTGGCGCCCCCGACGCCTGAGATCCCTCGTACACGCTTGAGAGCCCCCTGATCGCGGGCGCCGTATGCGGAAACGCGTGCGGCGCCCGCGTTATCTTGCCTCCGTGCACGAACGATCAACGGACGCCTGCCTCGCGCATCTCTCGGCCGTCGCCGCGCGCGGCGCTTCCACGCCGCCGCCGCCGTGCGAACGGCAGCTCATCGAGGCGACCGAGGCGCTTCGCGCCCTCGTGTTCCCGCCGCTGCGGGCGTCGGGCGCACATGGCGACGCACTCGCGCGCCAAGTCGTGCACGCGTTCGAGGACCTCGTGCGCGCGGCGTGCGCCGCCTCGGGCGCGACGGACGACGGCGCGCGCACCGCTGCGTTCTTCGCGCAGATCCCCGCGATCGCGGCGCGGCTCGAGCTCGATGTGCGCGCGGCGTTCGAAGGCGACCCCGCGGCGCAGAGCGAGCTCGAGGTCGTCGTCTGCTATCCGGGCGTGCGTGCGCTCTTCGTCCACCGCGTCGCGCATGCGCTCGACCTTCTCGGCGTGCCGCTCCTCCCGCGCATGATGGCCGAGTACGCGCATCGCGAGACGGGCATCGACATCCACCCGCGCGCGCAGATCGGCGACGCTGTGTTCATCGACCACGGCACGGGTGTCGTCGTGGGCGAGACTGCGTCGATCGGCCACCGCTGCCGCATCTACCAGGGCGTCACGCTCGGCGCGAAGAGCTTCGAGCGCGAGCCCGACGGCTCGATGCGCCGCGGCTACAAGCGTCATCCCACCCTTGAGGACGATGTCGTCGTCTACGCGGGCGCCACGATCCTCGGCGGCGACACCGTGATCGGCAAGGGCTCGGTCGTCGCGGGCGGCGTCTTCCTCACGAAGAGCGTGCCCGCAGGCCATGTGGTCACGGGACCGAAGCTCGAGCTCCGCATGATCTCGATGGGCGGTGGAATCTGAGCGCCGCGCGCGCGAAGCTGATCGGCGCGATCGGCGTGCTCGGCTTCGCGAGCGGCCTGCCCAATGTGCTCGTGAACGACACGCTGGCCGCGTGGCTCTCCGATCTCGGCTTCAAGCCCGCCGACATCGGACTTCTCGCCCTCATCACGCTCCCGTACGGGCTCAAGCTGCTCTGGGCGCCGCTCCTTGACCGCTACGCAGCGCCCGGCTTCGCGTGGCTTGGCCTGCGTCGCAGCTGGATCGCGCTCCTCTGCACGCTGCTGGCGCTTGGCTTCGTGGCGCTTGCCGCGGTTGGCCCGACGGCCGCTGGCTCTCCCGTCCTCCCCGCGGCGATCGCGGGCCTCGTCATCGCGTTTCTCTCCGCCACGCTCGACGCGGCCGTCGACGCCCACCGCACCGACAGCGCGAGCGGCGGCGAGGAAGGCCCCGCCGCGAGCGCATTCGTCCTCGGCTATCGCGTGGCGTTCGTGTCGATCGGCGCGGCGATCCTCATGCTGCACGGCAGGATCGCGCTGCTGCTTGGGCCGGAGGCGGACGCCGCCGCCGAGGCGCTCGCGTGGAAGATCGCCGTCGGCGCAGGGGGCCTCGCGATGCTCTTCGGGGTCGGCGCCGCGCTGCTCGCCCCCGAGCCGCCGAAGCGCCGACCGCCCGAGTCGCTCTCGCGGGCGGTCGTCGCGCCGTTCCGGTCCTTCGCGCGTGCGCTCGGCCCGCGCCTCGCGCTCGTCCTCTTTGTGGCGCTCCTGTTCCGACTTCCCGACCTCCTCGGAAACCGCATGACGATGCCGTTCCTCCGCCAGGAGCTCGGCTTCGAGATCGCCGAGATCGGCACGATCCGCCAGCTCCTCGGCTTCGCCATGACGATCGTCGGCGCCGTGATCGGCGGGATCTGCGTCAAGCGCTTCGGCCTCTTCCGCGCGCTCGTCGCCTTCGGCGTCCTTCAGGTCGCGTCGAACGCGGGATACCTCGTGCTGATCGAGACGGGGAAGTCGATCCCCGCGTTCGCTGGCGTCGTCGTCGTCGAGAACCTCTCGAACGGTCTCGTCAGCGCCGCGTTCGTCGCCTACTTCATGACGCTCTGCGAGCCGCGGTTCGCCGCCGCGCAGTACGCGATCCTCTCGGGGCTGATGTTCCTCGCGGGTTCACTCGTCGGCGCCACAAGCGGCTATCTCGTCGAGCAGCTCGGCTACCAGGGCTTCTTCCTCCTCTCGATCGCCGTCGGCCTGCCGCCGCTCCTCGCGCTGCCGTGGGCGATGCCCGGGACGCGCGCCGACGACGGGCCACGCTGCGCGGGATGCGGTTATGCGCTCGTCGGTCTTTCGCCCCGCGCCGCGTGCCCCGAGTGTGGCCGCGCGCAAGACCCCGATGCTTCCGAAAACCGCGCGAATCCCGAGCCCTGAGCGTGCATCGCCGCGCGCTCTATACTCGACGGCTTGCCCTCGGCAGGACCTCCTTCCCCCGATACCACCATGACGACCACGAACGACCGCTACGGCGCCCGCACCTCGCTCGACACCCCGTACGGCGCGAAGCACTACTACCGCCTCGACGCCCTCGCGAAGTTCGGCGACTACAAGAAGCTGCCGATCTCGATCCGCGTGCTCCTCGAGAGCTGCCTCCGCAACTTCGACGACTTCATCGTGACCGAGGAGCACCTCAAGGCGCTCATGGCCTACGACGCGCGCAATGTCGGCGAGAACGAGATCCCGTTCATGCCGGGTCGCGTGGTGCTGCAGGACTTCACGGGCGTCCCGTGCATCGTCGACCTTGCCGCGATGCGCGCCGCGATGAAGCGCCTCGGCGGCGACCCGAAGAAGGTGAATCCGCTGGTTCCGTGCGATCTCGTCATCGACCACTCGGTGCAGGTCGACGCGTTCGGCTCGAAGGTCGCGCTCACGATCAACGGCGAGAAGGAGTTCGAGCGCAACATGGAGCGCTACGAGTTCCTCAAGTGGGGCCAGGGCGCGTTCTCGAACTTCTCGGTGGTTCCGCCCGCGACGGGCATCGTCCACCAGGTCAACCTCGAGTACCTCGCGAAGGTCGTGTGGGAGAAGGACGGCGTCCTCTACCCCGATTCGTTGGTTGGAACCGATTCCCACACCACCATGATCAACGGCCTCGGCGTCGTCGGCTGGGGCGTGGGCGGCATCGAGGCGGAGGCCGTCATGCTCGGCCAACCGATCTACATGCTGATTCCCGAGGTCGTCGGCGTGAAGCTCGTCGGGAAGCTCCCTGAAGGCGTCACCGCCACCGATCTCGTGCTGCGCGCGACCGAGATGCTGCGCAAGCACGGCGTCGTCAACAAGTTCGTCGAGTTCTTCGGCCCGGGCCTTGCGGAGATGCCGCTTGCGAACCGCGCGACCATCGCCAACATGGCGCCCGAGTACGGCGCGACGATCGGCTTCTTCCCCGTCGACGAGCAGACGCTCGCCTACATGCGGCTTTCGGGCCGCCCCGAGGGCCTCGTCAAGACCGTCGAGAGCTACGCGAAGGCGAACGGCTTCTGGCGCGAGGACGACTCGCGCGTTGTGTATTCGAGCGAGCTCGTCCTCGACCTCTCGACCATCGTGCCGTCGCTCGCTGGTCCCGCGCGCCCGCAGGACCGCGTCGCGCTCACCGACATGCAGTCGAACTGGCGCCGCGATCTCGGCAAGATCTACAACAAGGGCCCGAACGCTGCCGCGCCGAACGCGACCACGATGACCGCCGCCGACGGCGTCAGCGTCCGCGACCCTGAAGGCCACGAGTACCAGCTGAAGCACGGCTCGGTCGTGATCGCCGCGATCACGAGCTGCACCAACACCTCGAACCCGAGCGTGATGATCGGCGCGGGCCTCGTCGCGAAGAAGGCCGCCGCGCTCGGCCTCACGCGCAAGCCGTGGGTCAAGACCTCGCTCGCCCCGGGCTCCAAGGTCGTCACCGAGTACCTGAACGCCGCGGGCCTCACCGCATCGCTCGACGCCGTCGGCTTCAACACCGTCGGCTACGGCTGCACGACCTGCATCGGCAACTCCGGCCCGCTGCCCGACCACATCGGCGCCGCGATCAAGGAAGGCGATCTCGCGGTCGCGAGCGTGCTCTCGGGCAACCGCAACTTCGAGGCGCGCGTCCACCAGGATGTGAAGGCGAACTACCTCGCGTCGCCGCCGCTCTGCGTCGCCTACGCGATCGCCGGCACGGTCGACATCGACCTCCAGAAGGAACCGATCGCCACCACCAAGGACGGCAAGCCCGTCTACCTCAAGGACATTTGGCCCTCCGCGAAGGAAGTCGAGGACGCGGTGCACCAGTTCGTCACCCGCGCCCAGTTCGAGAAGGAGTACGCCGATGTCTTCAAGGGCTCTGACGCCTGGCAGAAGATCGCCACCGGCGGCGGCGAGATGTACTCGTGGGACGCGAAGTCGACCTACATCCAGGAGCCGCCGTTCTTCGTCGAGATGAAGAAGGAAGCGGGCACGATCACCTCGGTCGTGGGCGCGCGCTGCCTTGCGAAGCTCGGTGATTCGGTCACGACCGACCACATCTCGCCCGCCGGCGACATCAAGAAGGACGGCCCCGCCGGCAAGTTCCTCGTCGAGAACGGCGTCGCCCCCGCGATGTTCAACAGCTACGGCTCGCGCCGCGGAAACGACCGCGTCATGACCCGCGGCACCTTCGCGAACACCCGCATCAAGAACGAGCTCGCCCCCGGCACCACCGGCGGCGTCACGACCGACTTCACCGACGGCACGGTGAAGGCGATCTACGACGCGAGCGTCAACTACAAGGCGAAGAACATCCCGCTCGTCGTCCTCGCCGGCAAGGACTACGGCATGGGTTCGTCGCGCGACTGGGCCGCGAAGGGCACGTTCCTGCTCGGCGTCAAGGTCGTGATCGCCGAGAGCTTCGAGCGCATCCACCGCTCGAACCTCGTCGGCATGGGCGTGATGCCGCTCACCTTCCTCGCGGGGCAGGACCGCAACTCGCTCGGCTTGAAGGGCGACGAGAGCTTCGATGTCCACATCCCGTCCGACCTGAAGCCGCGGCAGAACATCAAGGTCGTCGCGACCCGCGCCGACGGCTCGAAGGTCGAGTTCGACACGCTCTGCCGCGTCGACACGCCCGTCGAGGTCGAGTACTACCGCAACGGCGGCATCCTCAACACCGTGCTCCGCAAGATGATGGCGTGACGCCAGCCCACACTTCGTGACGCGCAGGACTTCTGCGCCGAGTCGCCGCATTCTGTCCTGCAGAACTGCGGCGATTTCGCGTTTTGTCTCGAGCGCGCCGTACATTCGGTGCTCACCGCGGGTTCGGCGCGCGGGAGGTCCTCGGGGTTTCGCGGCTCACGCCCTCGTGGCTCAGATCCTCGCGGTCGAGATGCGCGTGTTTGAAGTGCGCGTGTTTGAAATGCGCGTGTTTGAAATGCGCGTGTTTGAAGTGCTCCTGGCCCAGATCCGCGAAGGGGCAGAGCCTGGCGTCGCAAACGGAGGGAGAAGGTCATGCGAAGAGAGGAAGAGACCGCCACTGAGGCCGATCGGAGGGCGCACGCGGCGGCCGCGCGCGCGCTCCGCGCCGCGAGCGAAGCGGCACGGGCCGACTATCGAGTTCGGCGCGCCGCCCAAAGGGCCGCCCAGCGCGCGGTCATGCTGCGCGGGCTGGAGGAGACGCTGTTCGGCTCGCGCATGCCCGACCCCGCGTCGCTCATCGTCGCGGCGGGATGGACGCGCGATTCGATGAATCGCTTCTGCCTGCGCTGCGGCACCACGCTCGTGCCGTTCGAGGACCGAAGGGGAGGGTGCTCCGCGTGCCGCGGTCGCGCGCTTTCGTACGCGGCGCTTGTTCGGCTCGGGCGATACGCGCCACCGCTGTCGCAGTGGGTGCCCGCAATCAAGCGTCGCGCCTGGTCGCGCATGGCGGATGCGCTCGGCTGCGAGCTTGGGGCGCAGGTTCGGGACGCCTGCACCGCGGATCTGATGGAGCTCCCGCAAGCGGTCGCCTTCATTCCCACGCACCCGCTGAGGCGACTTCTCCGAGGCATCGACCACTCCGAGCGCCTGGCCCGCTCGGTCGCGCTCGAGCTCGGCGTCCCGTGCGTGAGAGCGCTGCGCGCCCGGCTGGCCCTGCGTCAGACGGGGGGCGGCAGGGGCCATCGCATCGAACGAGGCGGTCGATTCGTCGCAACCCGCGCGGCGCGCGGACTCCGGGGGAAGACCGTGCTGCTGGTCGACGATGTGCGGACTACGGGCTCGACCCTCGCTGAGGCGGCGAGCCTGCTTCGGGCGTCGGGCGTGTGCCGCGTGACGGCAGCGTGCGCCGCGGCGACCGATCCGCCAGGGCGCCACGGCGAGCGCAGGGCCCCGTGAGGTGGGTCGGGTTTGGAGCGTTTGTGGACAACCTGACTCCTCCGACGGGGTAGACCAGCCGCGATGGCGAATCGGAACCGTTCTCGGGCGTCGGAATCGCTTGCGGATCCCCTTGGGTCAGGATAAACTGCGTTCTCGGACAGGAAACTGTCTTGAATCCACGGTTCTCGGGCGCGTGGCGGAACGCGCCTGAAAACCTTTGCAATTTGCCGAGGGCAACGCTTCAAGAGGGTTGACAGCCCTCGTGGCTTCGCTACACTCCTCGACCCGCGACTGATTGCAGTTGCGGGCGCGGCTTCGGCCGCCGTTTCTTTGACAAGTCAGCAGTTGGAACGCCGCGAGGATGTTTCGCGCAGGTTGTACGGCACGGCCGGCAACTGATGCGCAAATCGCTGCCGCCACAGCGGCAGCAGATGAACATCCTCCGTGATGCCAAAGACAATGATCAATTCCAGTGGTCGCTGTCAGATCGAGTCGCAAGATCTCGACTGGTAGTGATGTTCATCAAAGAATGGTGGATTTGCCGTCCACCACTCTCGGCACGCAAGTGAATGGAACCGAGAGAACGACCGGCCGACGAATCGAACAGTCGATCGTCGGTTTGGCCGGGCAAACCTTCAACGGTACGCAGCGCAAGCTGCTTAAATCTTATTGAAGAGTTTGATCCTGGCTCAGATTGAACGCTGGCGGCATGGCTAAAACATGCAAGTCGAACGCGTGTAGCAATACACGAGTGGCGAAAGGGCGAGGAATAGATTCCTACGTACCCCGGAGTCAGGGATAACCATCGGAAACGGTGGCTAACACCTGATGATCTCGAAAGAGCAAAGTTTACGCTCTGGGAGCGGGGAATCTCCTATCAGCTAGTTGGTGAGGTAACGGCTCACCAAGGCTAAGACGGGTAGCGGGTGTGAGAGCACGGCCCGCCGCATCGGGACTGAGACACTGCCCGGACTCCTACGGGAGGCTGCAGTAACGAATCTTCCGCAATGCGCGAAAGCGTGACGGGGCAATGCCGCGTGTGGGATGAAGCCCCTCGGGGTGTAAACCACTGTCAGGGTCTAGGAACACAATGACCATACCCAAAGGAAGCACCGGCTAACTCTGTGCCAGCAGCCGCGGTAATACAGAGGGTGCGAGCGTTAATCGGAATCACTGGGCTTAAAGAGTCCGTAGGCGGGACTGCAGGCGTCGAGTGAAATCCCACGGCTCAACCGTGGAACTGCTCGGCGAACCGCAGTTCTTGAGGCGAGTAGAGGCGATCAGAACGATAGGTGGAGCGGTGAAATGCGTAGATATCTATCGGAATGCCAAAGGTGAAGACAGGTCGCTGGGCTCGTCCTGACGCTGAGGGACGAAAGCGTGGGGAGCAAACGGGATTAGATACCCCGGTAGTCCACGCCGTAAACAATGCGCACTGGGTCGGGGGGGTTTGACGCCCTCCTGGCCGAAGCAAAAGTGTTAAGTGCGCCGCCTGGGGAGTACGGTCGCAAGGCTAAAACTCAAAGGAATTGACGGGGGCTCACACAAGCGGTGGAGCATGTGGCTTAATTCGAAGCAACGCGAAGAACCTTATCCCAGGCTTGACATCTTAGTATTAGTCCTATGAAAGTAGGATGACAGTCGCAAGACCGGAACTAGGACAGGTGCTGCATGGCTGTCGTCAGCTCGTGCTGTGAAGTGTCGGGTTAAGTCCCTCAACGAGCGAAACCCCTATCGTTAGTTGCTAACAGGTAATGCTGAGGACTCTAGCGAGACTGCCGGTGTCAAACCGGAGGAAGGTGGGGATGACGTCAAGTCCTCATGGCCCTTATGCCTGGGGCTGCACACGTGCTACAATGGCGGATACAGAACGATGCAAGACCGCAAGGTGGAGCAAATCGCTTAAAGTCCGCCCCAGTTCAGATAGGAGGCTGCAACCCGCCTCCTTGAAGTCGGAATCGCTAGTAATCGCGGATCAGCTACGCCGCGGTGAATATGTTCCTGAGCCTTGTACACACTGCCCGTCAAGTCATGGGAGCTGGCAGCGCCCGAAGTCGCCCAAGTTCATGGGTGCCCACGGCGAGGCTGGTGACTGGGACTAAGTCGTAACAAGGTAGCCGTAGGGGAACCTGCGGCTGGATCACCTCCTTTCTAAGGGAATGTACTTAGACGCGTGTCCAGAGCAATCTGGATCGCGAAACCGTCAAGACACCCTCGCTCCCGTTCGCGGGAATAGTCGCCTGGTAACAGTCGACGAAGGCCTCCAACTGCTGCTTGATATAAAACAGCCAGCCCTGCGTTCGCGTAGGGCTGGCTGTATTTTTGCATCTCGGGAGTTTCCGCGATGCAGCAACCCTGCAGCCGGCACGGGCCAGTCTCCTGACTTCGTGCTCATTCCATCGGGCTTTGCGCTGCAGGTCGCGATCTTCAGGTCGCGATCTTCAGGTCGCGATCTTCAGGTCGCGGTCGCGAGGGTGTGGAGTTCGCGCTCTGGAGTTGAGGGTCATGACTCTGGGCTGAGGGCTCCGGGCTCTCGGTTCGAGGCTCGTGGCGAGTGAGCTGAGGGTCTTGGATTCATGACCTTGGACTCATGCCCGTGGACTCATGACTTTGGACTCATGACCGTGGACTCGTGACCTTGGACTCGTGACCTTGGACTCGTGACCTTGGACTCGTGACCTCGGTTCCGTTCTTCACTTCAGGTCGAGCGCGGGGAGACTCTGAGGAACGGAGGAGAGCGAAGTGCAGGGGAGCGCACACGGCGCGTCGCGCACGGCCGTTGGTCTTGGAAGACGAGGCACCATGACGGAGGCGTGATCGTTGTCCGCGAGACATGGCGCCGGGGTCGCTGCGAGAGCGGCGCCTCGCAGGCAACTGAGTGGATCGCACGGCGCTGGCACAGTGGGAATGCGGTCGACCTCTGGAGGCCCGATTGGGTCGCGGCGTATGCACGACTTCCGCGCGCGCGATGCGGCCTTCTCGTTTGCGGTGCACATGGAGCGCCCCGTATTCTCGCGGGCCACTCTCCGCATCTTTGTCCACGAGCGCCGCAATGTCCCGCCCAGCCGCACCCTCCCTGATCCTCGACCTGCGCGATGCCCGAGTCAGGGCGCTTCTGAAGGAACCGACCCACCTGTCCGTCTGGGAGGTCCTCCGCAGATTCGATTGCCCTGTTCCGGTTCGCGAGATCGCGCGCGTGATCCGATGCGACGAGTCGATCGCCCAAGCCGTCGTCGATGCACTCGTCGCCCTGCGGCTCGTCGTCGCTCACGCGGC
Source organism: Phycisphaera sp. (assembly GCA_016124975.1). Lineage (GTDB taxonomy): Bacteria > Planctomycetota > Phycisphaerae > Phycisphaerales > SM1A02 > QWPT01. The sequence goes on from WGMP01000025.1 coordinate 82,676, forward strand.
ATCCGCGTCATCGCGGGTGAGCCGATACGCGACTGCGACGCAAGCGCTGGTGATCGCGTTCGATCCGGATGATCCTGGCCAGCTGGCCGAACTCGGACGGATCGGCGAACGGTTCAAGGAGCTGGGGCGTGCGGGAAGCATCTCGCTCGCGGAGTACCCAGGCTCAGGAGCGTTCGCCTTCGAGTACGCGCGGCCCGCGCGCCTCAGTGAGGAGCAGCTGACGCGGCTCAAGTCGCTCTTGAGACAGGTTCGAACCCTGCTCGAGCAGTCGGCCAGCACGAGTTCCGTCGCCCCTGGCCAAGAGGAGGCCCTCTGCACGCATCAGATGCTGATCGAGGTGCACCCCTGCAGGCCGGGGACTCTTCCCCTGCCGCAGTTCATCATCGCACCCCGCGCCGAGGTCGGCGCCGCCGCGTCGCTCGTGTCGGGCGCGGGCATGCCCAGCCTCTCGCTGCGCGAGCGAACCGTGGCGCTCTCCCTCGCCGAAGGCAAGAGCCGACCCGCGATCGCGCGCGAACTTGGACTGTCGGTCAACACCGTCGCCACGGTGAGCAAGCGGGTGTATGCGAAGCTGAAGGTCAGGAGCCGTGCGGAACTCGCGAATCAGATTCGTGGATGAGCTCGGCCGACGCGCGTGGGGGACGCCTCGGTGGGGCGATCTACGCGGAATCCTCCCCTTCTCGGGTGCAGCTCGGCGGGAATCTCTCTCCGTCGGGCCGCAAGGAGATGCGAAAGGTGTCCTCGTCGTGCATGGTGCAAGCCATGAAGCGACAGCCGACGCGAAGCGTCTCGATTCCTGACGGGAAGGTCGTGCGGGCGGTTCAGGCTTGAACAGCTCTCGCCGCAAGAGCGCTCCGTCGCGATGGCCGATGGCCGAAGCCGCCCTGAGATCGGGACCGATTTCGGCGTCTGGGTTGACACGGTCGCGTCGATCGGAAAGCGCGTCTACGCCACGCTCGGAGTCGGTCGCCGTGCGCAGCTGGCGGGCCATCTGCGGCTCGGAGGGTGGGGAGCGGGGGCGCGGCGGGCATGGGAGGGTCCTGCGGCCAGGGCGTATCCGCTCGGGAGACGCTCCTTCATCATTCGTTCTCGGACATTCTCCGCGGGCGCAGCAGGGGGTGTCCTCCTCATGTCTTGATGCAGGTCCTTCTTCGTGGCCCTGCTCGCGGCCTGACTGGGGCTCCCGATGTTCCGCGCCCTCGCGGGAACTTCTGGGGTTGCAATCACCGAAATCCTGATATATATGTCCGTAGTTGGAGGCACCCGAGCCTCCCCTCCCGAACCGTGATCGCGGACAGGCGTCGGTCGCCTTCCAGACAATCACGGAGAAAGCGGTAGAGATATCAACGGTGCGGCCGCCTCCGCGGACTGCACGCAAGGAACGCATCGATGGCCGCCGTGACGACCGCAATCGACTCTTCGCACGCCCAGGCGGGGGCTCCCGCGCTCGAGCGCTTCTCCTACGACGACGCCGTCGTTCGCAAGTTCATGATGGCCTCCGTGGTCTGGGGCATCGTGGGCATGCTTGTCGGCGTGCTGGTCGCGCTCCAGCTCGCGGACCCGCGCTTCAACCTCGGGCTCGAGTGGTTCAGCTTCGGCCGGCTCAGGCCGCTCCACACGAACGCCGTGATCTTCGCCTTTGCGGGCAACGCGATCTTCGCCGCGGTCTACTACTCGTCGCAGCGCCTCCTTAAGACGAGGATGTTCAGCGACCTGCTGTCCAACATCCACTTCTGGGGCTGGCAGGCGATCATCGTCGCGGCCGCCGTCACGCTGCCGCTCGGATTCACGCAGGGCAAGGAGTACTCCGAGCTCGAGTGGCCCATCGACATCGCGGTCGTCGCGGTGTGGGTCGTCTTCGCCGTGAACTTCATGGGCACGCTGCTGACGCGGCGCGAGCGCCATCTCTATGTGGCCGTCTGGTTCTACATCGCGACCGTCGTCGCGATCGCGATCCTCTACATCTTCAACAACCTGGTGATGCCCGCAGGCTGGCTGCGCTCGTACTCGATCTACGCGGGCTCGCAGGACGCCTTCATGCAGTGGTGGTACGGCCACAACGCCGTCGCCTTCTTCCTCACGACGCCGTTCCTCGGCCTCATGTACTACTTCCTGCCGAAGGCGGCCGAGCGCCCCGTCTTCTCCTACAGGCTCTCGATCGTCCACTTCTGGAGCCTCGTCTTCCTCTACATCTGGGCGGGTCCGCATCACCTCCACTACACGGCGCTGCCCGAGTGGGCGTCGACGCTCGGCATGCTCTTCAGCGTGATGCTGTGGATGCCGTCGTGGGGCGGCATGATCAACGGCCTCCTCACGCTGCGCGGCGCATGGCACCGCGTCGCGAGCGACCCCGTCCTGAAGTTCTTCGTGGTGGGCATCACCTTCTACGGCATGTCGACCTTCGAGGGTCCGCTGATGTCGGTGAAGAGCGTCAACGCGCTCAGCCACTACACCGACTGGACGATCGCGCATGTCCATGGCGGCGCGCTCGGCTGGGTCGGCTTCATGTGCTTCGGCATGTTCTACTGGCTCGCGCCGCGTCTGTTCCAGACCGAGATCGCGAAGCCCTCGTGGGTCGGGCTCCACTTCTGGATCGCGACGATCGGAATCCTCCTCTACATCGGCGCGATCTACTGGGCGGGCCTCTCGCAGGGCCTCATGTGGCGCGCGTTCGACCAGGACGGCCTGCTGCAGTTCCCCGACTTCATCGAGACGGTGACCGTGCTCATCCCGTTCTACTGGATCCGGGTGATCGGCGGAACGCTCTATCTCGCGGGCGCCGTACTGATGGGCGTGAACCTCGTGCTCACCTGGCGGAACAGGCCGAAGACCTACGACGTTCCCGTCTACGAGGCTGCGGCGCTCTCGAAGGACTTCCGCGAGCCCGCGATCCCTGGTTCGGACCTGCCTCCCGGGTATGTGCTCGGCGTGGCGCGCAAGCTCGATGTGTTCGGGCAGCTGCGCTGGCACCGCAAGTACGAGGGACTTCCCGTCGTGTTCACCATCCTCGTCGCGATCGGAGTCGTCGCCGCGAGCCTCGGCGAGATCATCCCGCTCTTCGCGCGCAAGTCGGACATCGTCCGCATCGCGAGCGTCGAGCCGTACACGCCGCTCGAGCTCGTCGGCCGCGACATCTACATCTCCGAGGGCTGCTCGAACTGCCACTCGCAGATGATTCGTCCGTTGCGCGCCGAGACGGAGCGATACGGCGAGTATTCGAAGCCGGGCGAGTTCGTCTACGACCATCCGTTCCTGTGGGGCTCGCGCCGCATCGGCCCCGACCTCGCGCGCTCGGGCGTGAAGATCCCTTCGGCGAACTGGCACATCCGCCACTTCATCGAGCCGACGGACACGAGCCCCGGCTCGATCATGCCGTCATACACGCATCTCGTGGAGAAACCCCTTGATTTCGCCCAGGCGCGCGAATCCGTCGCGGCGATGAAGGCGCTCGGCGTTCCCTACAGCGATGCGGATCTCGCGGGCGCGGAAGCCATGGCGCGCGCGCAGGCCCAGCGCATCGCAGCGCAGGTCGTCGAGGAGCAGGGGCCCGCGGGCATGGAGGACCGCCAGGTCATCGCGCTCGTCGCATACCTCATGCGGCTCGGCACCGATCTCAACAAGCCCGTGCCCGAGACAGCTCCCGCCGCGGCGACGACCGAGATCGCGCGGAGCGCGACCGACGCCGAGCCCGCGGACCAAGGTGGTGGACAGTGAAGCTGCTCACCGCCGACGCCTCCGGGCTCTTCGGGATGAGCTGGCCAGAGCTTTCGCTCATCTTCTTCCTCGCCCTCTTCATCGGCATGGTCGTCCGGCTCGTCCTGTCGCGCTCCACGCGCTGGGCGCGCGACGCACGCATGCCGCTCGACGACCTGAACCCCCAGGACGACCGCACCAAGGACAGGAGCCGCGCCGACGCGGCGCGCAACGGAGCAGAGAACCATGTCTGACATCAGCACGCACGACGTCGCCGCGACCCTGGAACGCCCCGAGCGCAGGCCGCACGCTGCAGATGCGCACGGCGCATCGGGCGAGGCGGAGCTGCTGCCGCACGACTGCGACGGGATCCGCGAGTACGACAACCCCATGCCCTTCTGGTGGAGCGCGATCTTCTGGGCGACCTTCATCTTCTCGGTGCCGTACTTCGTCTTCTATCACGCGGGCGGCGTCGGCAAGACCCTCTCCGAGGGATACGAGTCGGAGGTCGGCGCGTTCTACGAGCAGCAGGCGGCGAAGCTCGGCGACCTCAAGGCCGACGACGAGACGATCCTCGCGCTGATGAGCGACGACAAGAAGATGCTCGCGGGCCGCACGATGTTCAAGGCGAACTGCGCCACCTGCCACGCGCCCGACGGCGGCGGCCGCACGGGGCCGAACCTCACCGACGACTCGTACATCAACGTGCGCGCCCCGAAGGACCTCTACAAGGTCATCAAGGGCGGCGTGATCGCGAAGGGCATGCCTTCGTGGGAGAAGCGGTACAGCGATCCGCAGCTCGTGCTCCTCGCCGCGTACGTCGCCGGGCTGCGCGGCACGACGCCCGCGTCTGCCAAGGAAGCCCAGGGCGAGAAGATCGCTGAGTGGAGCGTGGCGGCGAAGCCCGCGGCTGAGACGAACGAGTGAGCGCCCACGCGCATCGAAGCCGGAACCAGGACACGAACGAACCATGCAGCTTCCAGTCCTCAACATGAACTTCGTGGCGAACGGCGGCTCGGGGGCCGCCCGTGCGGAAGAGGCCGCGGGCCCGTTCCTGAAGCCAGAGGGCCGCGTCCTCGCGACGCTCGAGCAGGATGGCCGCCGGCGCTGGCTTCGCCCGAAGCCGAGCAACGGCCCGTGGTGGCGCAGGCGACTCGTCGTCGCGTGGGCGTTGATCGTGCTCTACACGGTGATCCCTTGGACGAAGGTCGACGGAATGCCGACGATCCTGCTCGACCTCGTCGAGCGCAAGTTCGTCTTCTTTGGCGCCGTGTTCCGTCCGACGGAGACGCTGCTCTTCGCGCTGCTCTTCCTGTCGGTCTTCTTCGGGATCTTCCTGCTCACGGCCGTCTTCGGCCGCGTGTGGTGCGGGTGGGCGTGCCCGCAGACGGTCTACATGGAGTTCGTCTACCGTCCGCTCGAGCGGCTCTTCCTCGGCAAGGCCTACGCCAATCCGAAGGCGAGCGTGTCGCCATGGCGACGCGTCGCGATGTACGCGGCGTTCGTCGTCGTGTCGGCGCACCTCGCGAACACATTCCTCGCATGGTTCGTTGGCGCGGACAGGCTGACCGAGTGGATCTTCACGAGCACGCCGTTCGAGCATCCCGTCGCGTTCGCGGTCTTCGCCGCGATCACGGGCCTGATGCTGTTCGACTTCCTGTTCTTCCGCGAGCAGCTGTGCGCGCTGGTCTGCCCGTACGGGCGCTTCCAGTCTGCGCTGCTCGACAAGGACTCGCTGACGGTCGCCTATGACCGCGCGCGCGGCGAGCCGCGTGGCAAGGGCGCGCGCCGTGCGCCGCGCAAGTGCGGCGGCGGGGGTTGCGGCGGTGCCGGAAAGTGTGGCGGAGGCGGAGGCGGGTGCGGTGGTGGCGGCGGAGGGTGCTGCAGCACGCGTGCCCCGCAGGACGCCGCGCACGACGCCGCGCACGACGCGACCGCGGCGATGGCCGCCGTCGAGGAGCCCGCGCCGCGCGGCGACTGCGTGGACTGCACGCTCTGCGTGCAGACCTGCCCTGCCGGCATCGACATCCGCGACGGCCTGCAGCTCGAGTGCATCCAGTGCACCCAGTGCATCGACGCATGCGATGGGGTGATGGAGAAGCTGGGGCGTCCGAAGGGCCTGATCCGCTATTCCTCCGAGCGCGCGATCGAGCATGCGCCGCGCAAGCGCGTGCGGGTGCGGCTCATCGTCTATCCCGTGATCCTCGTCGCGCTCCTGACGGGCGTCGTGCTGCTCGCGGTGAACCGCCAGCCTGCGTTCGTCGCGGTGCTGCGCACGCAGGGCATTCCGTACATCGTCCGCGAGCAGGGCACGCCCGCCGCCGTGGTCGAGAGCACGGTGCGCCTGCGTGTCGACAACCGCGCGCGCGATGCGCGCACCTATCTCGTCGAGGGCGGCGAGGGCGTGCGTCTCGTGCGCTCCGAGCGGATCACCGTCGAGCGCGACGCGAGCGCGGAGGTCGATGTCGTCGTCCTGAGCGATCCGTCCGAGTTCACGCTCGGGCGGCGAAAGGTCGCGCTTCATGTGCGCGACGAGGCGGGTGGAGACCGCGATTTCGACGGAACCGTCGAGGTCGGGGTCCTTGGTCCGATCGCGGGCGGCCTGGGGGGCCGCGACCGCGCCGCGGACGGGAAGGAGTCCGTGCCATGAGCCGGGGCGGACTCCTCTCCCGTCTGCGTTCGGACCGCTGGATGTTCGTGCCGATCGTGCTGCTCGCATTCACGGTGGTGACGGGCTTCGCCACGGTGATGAGCGCTGTGGTCGGTCATCCGCTGGGCACCGAGCCCGCGTACGACCGCAAGGCTGCGTCGTGGGACGCCGAGCGCGAGCAGCGCGCCATGAACGAGCGGCTGCGCTGGGTGGTCACGCCCGACATCGCCTCGGCGGGCGCGAGGCGGACGCTCACCCTCACCGTCGAGGACAAGCACGCAGCGCGCATCGACGCGGAGCGCGTGCGCGTCGAGTGCATTCCCATCAGGAACGCCGAGGCGCGCGTCGAGATCGCGCTCCACCGCGACGCGGAGGGAATCTTCAGCGGCGGCTTCGACTCGCCGATCGGCGGACAGTGGGAGTTCCGCGTGGCCGTCGAGGATGGCGAGATGCGCTACACCGACGCGTTCCGCAGGTTCCTCACGCCTGCGGCCGCGTCTCGGGGGGCGATCGATGGCTGACTCCGCGGTCATCGCGCTCGCGGGCACCGTGCTCGCGTCGAGCCTGCTCGGCAGCGCGCACTGCGCGGGCATGTGCGGCGGGCTTGCGCTCGTCGCCGTCGGCGGCGACCGCAAGAGCGCGCTGGCGCGACAGATCGGCTATCACGGCGGGAGGCTCGCGTCGTACGCGTCCGTCGGCGCGTTGGCCGGCCTCGCGGGGCAGGTCGTCGACGACGCGGGCGTCCTCGTGGGCGTGCAGCGGGTGGCTGCGATCGCCGCGGGGGTCCTGATCGCGGTGTTCGGCGTGGTCGCGATCGCCCGGGCCTTCGGTGCGCGTGTTCCCATGGCGGGCACGCCGAGGCCGCTCGTGGTGATCGCGCAGCGCGTGCACGCGCGTGCGCTGAGGCTGCCGCCGTCGTGGCGGGGCGTGCCGATCGGTCTCGCCACGCCGCTTCTTCCGTGCGGATGGCTGTATGCGTTCGTCGCGATCGCGGCGGCCAGCGCGTCGATGGCGACCGGCGCGCTCGTGATGGCCGCGTTCTGGCTCGGCACCGTTCCCGCGGTCGCGCTTGCGGCAAGCGGCGCGCGCCTCGCCTTCGCGAAGCTCGGGCGATGGGCACCCGTCGCGGCCGGCGTGGCCATGATCGCGGTCGGGCTGCACGCGGCGATCGGTCGCGGCGGGCTTGCCGAGGTCGCGATGTCGGATGTGCGTGCGATGCGTGCGTCGGCGCCCGCGTCGATCGAGTCGCTCGTCGAGCAGGCGGACGAGGCGGGCGAGACGCTGCCTCCGTGCTGCAGGGAGAAGGTCGGGCCGTGCGAGGACCCGGCGGCGCCCGAGGACCCGGCCGCGCCCGAGGACCCGGCGGCGCCCGAGGACCCGGCCGCGCCTGAGGACACCGTCGCCATCGACGCAGGAGGCTCGCGATGACATCGACGCACGAGACGGCTGTGGGCGGCGTCGACCACGCATGCGCGCACTGCACGCTTCCCGTTCCTGCGGCGGAGTTCTGCGCGGGCGCCGCGCTGCAGTTCTGCTGCGGCGGATGCCGTGCCGTGCATGGCGCGCTTCATGCGAGCGGTCTTGAGCGCTACTACGAGATGCGCGAGCGCGAGCGCGTCTCGGCGGACGCGATCGAGCCCGCCCGCGTCACGGGGCGTGGCTTCGAGTCCTTTGACGACGCCGTGTTCTCGGCGCGGCATGTCCGCGATGGCGGCGAGGGGCTGGCCGCGGCGGAGCTGCGCATCGACGGCATCCGCTGCGGCGCGTGCGTGTGGCTCCTCGAGGCGATGCCGCGCATCGTCCGTGGCGTCCACGAGGTGCGCATCGACGGCGCGCGCGGGATCGCGCGCATTCGCTGGGCGCCGTCGGCGGTCGCACTGTCGGGAATCGCGCGTCGATTCGACGCGCTTGGATACCAGCTCGTGCCCTTCGCGGATCCCGACGCCGTGGCGCGCGAGCGCGCGATGACGCGCGCTTGGGTCGTGCGGATCGGCATCGCAGGCGCGATCGCCACCAACGCGATGGCGATCGGATTCGCGCTGTACGGCGGCATCCTCGCCGAGATGGAGCCTGCCTACAGACTGTTCTTCCAGTGGTGCACGGTGGCGTTGGCGCTCGTCGCCCTTGCGTTTCCGGGTCGCGTCTTCCTGACCAATGCGTGGATGGCGGTGCGCGCACGCACGCCGCACATGGACATGCCCGTCGCATTCGGACTCGTCGCGGCGGTCGGTGCGGGCATCGCATCCACGATCTACGGATCGGGCTCGATCTACTGCGAGAGCGCCGCGATGCTCGTCTTCCTGCTCCTCGTGGGCAGGTTCTTCCAGTACACGCGGCAGCGCAAGGCGCGCGAGCAGGTCGAGCTTCTCCTCGCGATCGTTCCTTCGGTCGCGCGCAAGGTCGTTCGCGACGCGCTCGGAGGGGAGCGCGTCGTGGAGGCGCCTGTCGAGACGCTTGCGCCGGGCGATGTCGTCGAGGTGACAGCGGGCGAGGCGTGCCCGGCGGACGGGCGGCTCGTTGACCAGGATGCGCATCTCGACCTCTCGCATCTCACGGGCGAGTCGGTGCCGCAGCGCGTGTCGCGGGGCGGGCAGGTCTTCGCGGGTTCGCGGGTGCTTGGTGCGCCTGCGCGCCTCGAGGTCGTGGTCGCTGGCGCGGAGACGCGCGCCGCGCGGCTGCTCGAACTCGTGCGCGACGCAAGCGAGCGACGCGCGCCCGTGGTCGAGCTTGCGAACCGCATCTCGGGCTGGTTCCTCCTCGTGGTGGTGGCGCTCGCTGCGACGACGGTCGCGTGGTGGTGGCCGCGCGTGGGCGCCGAGGAATCGCTCGGGCGCGCCGTCGCCTTCCTCGTTGTCACCTGCCCCTGCGCGCTCGGGCTCGCGACGCCGCTCGCGGTCGTCGCGGGGATCGGCAAGGGCGCGCGGCGCGGCGTGCTCGTGAAGGGCGGCGATGTCCTCGAGCGCGCCTCGCGCGTGGGCACGCTCGTCCTCGACAAGACGGGCACCGTCACGGAGGGACGCACCGAGGTGCTCGCGCATCTCGGTGGCCGCGAGGCGCTTCGGCTCGCCGCGGCGCTCGAGGCGCGCAGCGCGCATCCTTCGGCGCGGGCGATCGTGGAGGCGCTGACGGACGACGGCCCCGCGATCACGCCGAGCGACGTGCGGGAGATCCCAGGCCTCGGGATCGAGGGAAGGATCGGCACGAGGCTCGTGCGCGTGGGAAGCGCGCGCTTCATGGAGTCCGTCTGCGCGACGATGCCCGACGAGATCCGCGCGGAGGGACAGCGGTTCGCAGGCATCGGCCTCGCGCCCGTCTTCGTCGCGGTGCAGGGCCGGGTCGAGGCCGTGCTCGGGATCGGCGACGCGATCCGCGGCGATGCGCGAGAGACCGTCGCGCGGCTCAAGCGCGCGGGCTGGCGCGTGATGCTCGCGTCGGGCGACGATGCGGTCGTCGTCAGCGGCGTGGCGCGCGCGCTCGGCATCGATCCGCGCGATGCGCTCGGAGGACTCTCGCCCGAGGCGAAGCTCGAGCTCGTGAGGCGCGAGGACCTCGCGCGCCCCGTGGTCATGGTGGGCGACGGCGTGAACGATCTCGCCGCGCTCGCGGCGGCCGATGTCGGCGTCGCCGTGCGCAACGGCGCGCAGGCGTCGCACCATGTCGCCGACGTGTGCCTCGCCGCGCGCGGCATCCGCCCGCTCGAGCGTTTCCTCGCTGGCTCGCGCAGCACGATGCGCACGATCAAGGCAAATCTCCTCATCTCGATCGGCTACAACATCGTCGGCGGAGCGCTGGCGTTCCTCGGGCTCGTGAACCCTCTCGTCGCGGCGGTGATCATGCCGCTGAGCGGACTCACCGTGCTCGTGGTCGCGCTGCGGATGCCGTCGTTTGCGATTCCGCAGTCGGGCCGCCCGCGTCGGGCGGGCGAGTCGTCAGGGGATCGCGATGCCTCGGCCGCGGGATCGGGCGTCGACCGTCCGTTCGAGCATGGCCTTCCCCAGGAGGTCCGCTGATGGAACTCGTCTTCGTCGCGCTTCCCGTCGCCCTCGTCATCGGTGGAGCGGCCCTCGTGGCCTTCGCGTGGGCCGCCAAGGACGATCAGTTCGAGGACCTCGATACGCCACCGAGGCGGGCGATCTTCGACGAAATCCCTGCGAAGGACGCGGCGGAGGCGGGGGTGCCCGACCCCGCGCCCACGGAGACATCCGCGGATTCCCGCCAACCTTGAGGGCAGCCGCTTCACTTTTGCCGTCCCCGTAGTAGGCTTCCGCCATGCGGGGCCACCGCAGAGACATGCTGGCTGCGTTCACCGTCGGCCTTGCCGCGGCGGGATGCGGCGTCGCCTCCGCGCAAATCCAGTTCGTCGACGCCACCGTCGCGAGCGGTCTCGGAGGTTTCACCCATTCGCCGAACTCGCTCGCCGTGCCCGGGCTCAACGAGTGGATCATGGGCGGCATCGGCGTCGGCGACTTCAACGACGACGGCTGGCCCGATGTCTATGTGCCGCGCGGCGGCGCGGGCGCCGACCGCCTCTTCATGAACAACGGCGACGGCACCTTTACAAACCGCGCGCCCGAGTGGGGCATCTCGCTCGCGCACGCGGGCAACGGCGTCGCGTGCGCCGATTTCGACGGCGACGGACGCACCGACATCTATGTGACGAGCTACGGCACCGCGCTCGACAACCTCGGGCAGGTCGGCCGCCACAGGCTCTATCGCAACACGGGCTCTGCGTTCGTCGACGTGGCGCCCGCGGTCGGCGTCCATCGCAGCGCGACCACCGGATCCGTGGCGAACGGCGCTGCGTGGGGCGACCTCGATCTCGACGGCGACCTCGACCTCGCCGTGGCGGGCTGGTCGTCGGTGCACTTCGGGAACCGCGTGTTCCGCAACGACGGCGGCGTGTTCACCGAGGTGACGCCGCCTGTGCTGCTCTCCGCGGTCACCTGGGGATTCCAACCCGCATTCGTCGATCTCACGGGTGATGGATTTCCTGAACTTCTGATCGCGTCGGACTTCGAGACGGGGCGCGCGTTCGTCAACATGCGCGATGGCTCGTTCCAGCTTGCCACGGAGGAGCTCGGCCTCGGCATCGACGACAACGGCATGGGCCATTGCGTCGCCGACCTCGACCGCGACGGGCTGCCCGACTACTTCGTGACCAGCATCCACATGAACACGCCGAATCCGGGCATGTACAACGGCAATACGCTGTACATGCAGCGCCCGGAAGGCGTTCGGTTCCGCGAGGAGGCGCTGAAGCGCGGCTGCTCCGACGGCGGGTGGGGCTGGGGCGTCGCGGCGGTCGACCTCGACCACGACGGGTGGGAGGACCTCGTCGAGGTGAACGGCCGCAACGCGTCTGAGTGGGCGAACGAGCAGGAGTATGTCTATCGAAACATCGGAGATGGATTCTTCGAGCGGCTGGGTGCTCCGACGGGGCTCTCGCTCGCGGCGGACGCGCGCGCCGTCGCGCTGATCGACCATGACCGCGACGGCGACATGGATGTGCTGATCCTCGTGAACGCGGGCCCGCTCAAGCTCTATCGCAACGACTCCGCGAAGACGGGCGGATGGCTGCAGCTCGATCTCGCGGCCGGAGCGGGGAGCCGCGTCGCGCCGCACGGAATCGGGTCCGTGGTCGAGGTTCGGCAGACGCAGCCTGCCAAGGGCGCGAAGGGCGCGGGCGAGGAGATCGTGCTCAGGCGCTTCGTCCACTCGGGCTCGGGCTACAACGCGAGCAGCGAGCATCTCGTGCATGTCGGACTGCCCGATGCCACGGCGCCCGTCGACATGCGGGTCGAGTGGCCGACCGGCCAGACGAGCGTGATCGGGGCGGTGGCGCCGAACCAACGGCTTTCGCTCGCCGCACCCGCGCGCAGCGATCTCGACGCCGACGGCATCGTCGGGAAGGGCGATCTCGCGGCCCTCGTCGCGGCGTGGGGCGGAACCGACCTCGGTGACCGATCGATCCGTGCCGCGGACCTTGACCGCGACGGCGTCGTCGGAGCGCGGGATCTCGCGCTTCTCCTTGCGGACTGGTCGCGGTAGCGCGGGGCGCTCGATGCATGAAGGGCGATGGGATTCGCGGTGCGCGCCGCGCACGATTTCGCGTGCGTCCGTACCATCCGCTCCACCCCGCAGGAGCCCTCCCGTGAGCACCGCCATGACCGCTTTCCCCAAGCAGCACGCAGGCACGCCGAGCGGCACGCCTGCGATCGACGACCTCGCCATCAACACGATTCGCACGCTCTCGATCGACGCGGTCCAGGGCGCGGACTCCGGCCACCCGGGCGCCCCGATGGGCCTCGCGCCCGTCGCGTATGCGCTGTGGCAGGAGGCGCTGCGCTACGACCCCGCGCAGCCCTCGTGGGCGAACCGCGACCGCTTCGTCCTCTCGAACGGCCATGCGTCGATGCTCATCTATTCGCTGCTGCACCTCGCGGGCGTCGAGCGCGTCGACCACGACGGGAGGGCGACGGGCGAACTGTCGGTGCCGCTCGAGGAGATCAAGCGCTTCCGCCAGCTGGGCTCCGTGTGCCCGGGCCACCCCGAGAGCCACCTCACGACGGGCATCGAGACGACGACGGGGCCGCTCGGCCAGGGCCTCGCGACGAGCGTCGGCATGGCGATCGCGTCGCAGTGGCTCGGCGCGCGCTACAACCGTCCCGGCTACGCGCTCTTCGACTACCGCGTATGGGCGATCTGCGGCGACGGCTGCCTGATGGAGGGGATCTCCGCCGAGGCCGCGTCGCTCGCGGGGCACCTCGGGCTCGCGAACCTCTGCTGGATCTACGACTCGAACCGCATCACGATCGAGGGGAAGACCGACCTCGCGTATTCCGACGATGTCGCGGCGCGCTTCGCGGGCTATGGCTGGAATGTGCTGCGCGTCGGCGATGCGAACGATCTTCCGCAGCTCGCACGCGCCTACGAGACCGCGCGGCGCAACGCGGACCGCCCGACGATGATCATCGTCGACAGCCACATCGGCTACGGCTCTCCGAAGAAGCAGGACACCGCGAGCGCGCACGGCGAGCCTCTCGGCGAGGAGGAGATCAAGGTCACGAAGCGCGCGTACGGATGGCCCGAGGACGCGAAGTTCCTCGTCCCTGACGGCGTGCGCGAGCGCTTCGCCGAGAAGCTCGGGCGCCGCGGCGCCGTTGCGAGCGCCGAGTGGCGCGAGCGCTTCGAGGCGTACGCGAAGGCGTATCCGTGGCTTGCCGACGAAGTGCGCACGATGCTTTCGCGCGGGCTGCCCGAGGGCTGGGACAAGGACCTCAAGCCCGCCGCCGCCGACGCGAAGGGGAACGCCACGCGCAACAGCTCGGGCGCGGCGCTCAACGCGATCGCGAAGCAGGTGCCGTGGATGATCGGCGGCTCCGCCGACTTGGCGCCGAGCACGAAGACGCTCCTCACCTTCGAGGGCGCGGGCAGCTTCCAGAAGGGAAATCGCCTCGGCCGCAACCTGCACTTCGGGATCCGCGAGCACGCGATGGCCGCCGTGTGCAACGGCCTCGCGCTTTCGGGCCTGCGGCCGTACGGCGCGGGCTTCCTGATCTTCAGCGACTACGCGCGCGGCGCGATCCGACTCAGCTCGATCATGGAGCTGCCTGTCCTCCACATCTTCACGCACGACTCGATCTATGTCGGCGAGGACGGGCCCACGCACCAGCCGATCGAGCAGCTCGTCGGCCTGCGCGCGATTCCGGGGATGCATGTGTTCCGGCCGTGCGACACGAACGAGGTGCATGCGTGCTGGCGCGCGGCGATGAACCTGACGCATTACCCCGCGGTGCTTGCGCTCACGCGGCAGAACCTTCCGACGCTCGACCGCTCGGTGGTGGCGAGCGCCGACGGCTGCGCGCGCGGCGCGTATGTCCTCAGCGATGCGGAGGGCGGCCTGCCCGACGTGATCCTGATCGGGACGGGCAGCGAGGTGCACCTCTGCCTCGGCGCGCAGGAGATCCTCGCGAAGGAAGGCGTGCGCGCGCGCGTGGTGTCGATGCCGTGCACGGCGCTCTTCGACGCGCAGGACGAGGCGTACCGCGCGAGCGTGCTGCCGAGCGCCGTGCGCGCGCGCGTCACCTGCGAGGCCTCGAGCACGATGGGATGGGACCGCTACGCGGGCCTCGACGGCGAGTGCGTGGGCATGACAACCTTCGGCGCGAGCGCGCCGGCGAAGGATGTGGCGAAGCACTTCGGCTTCACGCCCGAGCGCGTGGCCGAGGCTGCGCGTGCGTCGCTTGCGCGCGTGCGCGGCGCGCATGCGGGAGGTGCGCGGTGAAGATCGCCGTCGCAAGCGACCACGCGGGTTTCCCGCTGAAGGAAGCGATGAAGAAGGAGGTCGAGGCGCTCGGCCACAGCGTGCTCGATCTCGGCACGCACTCGACCGACTCGGTCGACTATCCCGATTACGCCGAGAAGCTCGGGCTTGCGGTCGTCTCTGGCGAGATCGAGCGCGGCATCCTCTTCTGCGGCTCGGGGATCGGCGCGAGCGTCGCCGCGAACAAGATCCCGGGCGTCCGCGCAGGCAACTGCAGCGACACCTACTCGGCGCACCAGGGCGTCGAGCACGACGCGATGAACGTGCTCGTCCTCGGCGGCCGCACGGTCGGCCCAGCGGTCGCCGCCGAGATGGTGCGCGCGTTCCTCGCGGCCGAGTACACGCGCGAGCCGCGGCACGAGAAGCGCCTTGCCAAGGTCATGGCGATCGAGGAGCGGTACGGGGCCTGAGCGCCCGCGCGCGGGAAGTGCGGCAGTGTGTCCACGCGCGTGCAGACGCTCAGTCCACGCCAAAGCGAGCGGCCGCCGCGCGTGCGTCCGCCTCATCCACGCCAAAGCGAGCGGCCGCAGCCGCGAGCGCTCAAACCACGCCGTGCTTCAGCGCTGCTCGCCAGGCTCCTTCACCGACACGAGCTCGACATCGAAGATGAGCGTCGCCTTCGGCGGAATCGGCCCGCGGCCTCGCTCGCCGTACGCGAGCGCGTAGGGGATGACGAGCTTGCGCTTGCCGCCGACCTTCATGTCGCCGACGCCTTCGGTCCATCCTGGGATCACGCCGCCGAGCATGAACTCCGCGGGCTGGCCGCGGTCGACGCTCGAATCGAACTTGGTGCCGTCGGTGAGCCAGCCCGTGTAGTGCACGACGACGGTCGTGTTGCGGCCCGCGGGCATGGCGCCCGTTCCCTCGACGAGGTCGACGAACTGCAGGCCCGAAGGCGTCGTGAGCAGTTCACCCTCGAACGGCGAGCCGGGGAAGCGCGCGCGTGCCGTGTCGGAGATGACGGAGCCATCGACTGCGTTCAGCACGACCTCGTAGGCCTTTCCGCCGTTGAAGATCTCGATCTTGGCCGTGGCGGGCTCGCCCTCGAAGTCGAGGCGCGCCGAGCGGACGGATCCGTTGTGGCGCTCGAGCGCGGACTTGATGGCCGCGCCGATCGTCATGGTGGGCGCGCTGACGGTGCCGCTCGTCGCGTCGACCATGACCTTGCGCGCGCCCGTGCCCGTGCCGACCGTGATCTCGTAGCGGAGCGCGCCCGCGAGCACGGCCCGCGCATCGACGCACGCGCCGCCCGCGGCCTTCTCGGCGAGCTCGATCGCCTGCATCATCGAGACGGGTGCGGCCGCGAGGGTCTGCTCGACCTCGGCTGGATCGGGCGGGACGGTCGTGTAGTCGGTCTGCTGCATGGGCGAGAGTCCGAGGGCAAGCGGGGCCGCGAGCGCGGCTGCGAGGGTCGTCGAGAGGAACGCGAGGCGGTTCATGGTGGGCTCCTGATCTCTAGAGGAGGCGATGGCGGAGGCGATGTCGGCGGGAAAGACAGTCGTGGCGCGGGCGCTCGACCCGTGAGGGCGGATGCTAGCATTCGCAGATCCGCGCGGCGCGCGGCCAGAAGGAGCGTGTCATGTCGAAGTGCGCGTTGTCTCGATCGATCGGTGGGAACTTCATGAAGGCCGCGGGCGCGTGCGTGGCCATCGTTCCGCTCTGTCTCCTCGGCTGCGAGGACCTCTCGGGGGAGTCGGCTGCGACGCAGCAGGCCGCGACAGCGCCCGCGGACCCCGCAGCGAGCGAGGATGGTGCGACGCTCGAGACCGAGCCAGGTGCGCGCAGCGCGCTCGGCAAGGCGAAGGAGCGCGCCGAGCGCCTCGTGAACGAGGAGGTCGCGGAGTACAACCGCAAGCTCGAGGAGGCTGCGGAAGGCAAGTACCCGTAACTTCATGCTGGTACTGGCTTTGCGCTGTCATCCTCGACGATCGCAGCTCCCGCGGAGCGGTCGGTTCGCCCGTTTCCTGCGTGTGCGGTGAATCCGCGCCGAAAGCGGGCGCGATTGACCACCTTGCGCCGCGGGATGCCCCCGCCGGCGAGAGGAGAGCCGCCATGATCGCACCGCAGAACGGGCTGTCGAACCACGCCGCGAACGAAGTCGGAAGCAACCTCGTCGACGAGGACCACTTCGGTGAACTCGATGCCTGCGAAGAGGGTTGCGCCTGCACCGCAGAACTGCACGCGCCACGCCAGCCTTCGGCGGCGGGCGCCGTCGACCAGCCGCGCATCGCACGAGCCGTGCGCGAGATCCTCTTCGCGATCGGCGAGGACCCGGACCGCGACGGCCTGCTCGACACGCCGAAGCGCGTGGCCAAGGCGTACGCGGAGATCTTCCGCGGGCTCTCCGAGAACCCGTCGACGCACCTCGCGCGCGTGTTCGAGCAGCGCTCGGACGAGCTCATCACCGTCACGAACATCAACTTCTTCTCGGTGTGCGAGCATCACCTGCTGCCGTTCCACGGCCAGGCGCATGTGGCGTACATCCCGAACCACGGCCGCGTGGTGGGTTTGTCAAAGCTGGCCCGCACCGTCGAGGTGTTCGCGCGGCGGCCGCAGCTCCAGGAGCGGCTGACCGACCAGATCGCGGATGCGCTCGTCGCGCATCTCGACGCCGCGGGCGTCGTGGTGATGGTCGAGGGCGAGCACATGTGCATGAAGATGCGCGGCGTCCGCTCGCACGATGCGCGCATGACGACCTTCGCGCGCCGCGGCGTGTACGCCGCCGACGAGTCGCGCGGCATGCAGGCGGTGCAGCTGGTGCGTGACATGGCGCGTGACATGGCGCGGCGCGGGTGAGGGATGACCGGCCCTGCGGGCCGCGCTGTCGACGCTTCGGAAAGTTCTGTTCGCACTGCTTCCTCGCTTCGCGAGGAAGACGCGCGGCACCCGCCGCTCCGCGGCGGCGACCCGCGCCGGGATGTCACAAGTCGCCGCCGGCCAAGGGCCGGCGGGTGCCACATGTCTTGCGAAGCAAGCAGTGCTAGCTGAATCTCTCGACCGTCGACAGCGCGCCGCGAAGCGGCGGTCCACCCCGCGGATGCAAGCACGAGCAGCCGCAGCCGCGCGGTCACCCCGCCGTGCACGGCGCGGATGGTCCTCAACGCTCGCTTGGCTGCGCCTCCCTCCATCGATGTACATCCATCGTGGTATTTCACAGAAAAGGCCGCGCTTTTTCTTGACATGGGGGGGGTGCGGTGGTAGGTTCGACCAGTCCCCACGGCCGAGCGTGTCGCTCGTCGCGGTGCGACGGGAACCGATTCAAGCAGGAGACGGCACGATGGCCACCTTCACGGACTGGATGCGGCTGGGCGAGGCCCGGATGACACAGCTCGCAACCCTCGCGCTCGGCGCGGCGATGGCGTGGATCGCGCCCGAAGGCGCCGATGCCGCGAATGCGGCGACCGGCGAACGGAGTGTCTCGGGCGTGCGCATCTCGATCGGAGAGGAAGGCCGCCGCTGGACGCTCGTGCCGACCTTGCTCGACGGGAAGGTCGAATCGTTCCTCGCGCTCCGCGAGGACATGGCCTACGGCGAGAACCTCACCGCAGTCTGGTACCGCAAGCTCGCGCTGGCCGACGGTACGGAGTCGTGGGAGACCAAGGCGTTCGAGGATCAGGACCAGTCGAAGGCGATCCGCGCGGTGAAGGAGACGCTCGCGCTTGCGGACTCGACCGACGAGTCGTGGCCCGTCGCCGTGGGAGCGGTCGCAGCGGCCGAGCCGGAGCTGATGGTCAAGGGCGTGCTCGAGACCGACGCGCTCGCGCCGCTCGTCGCGGACCTCGAGGACCCGCAGCCGCTCGTCGAGATGCTCGAGGACGCGGGCTGGAAGGCGGCCTGGATCGGCCCGCTGGAGGGCGGGCAGCTCGCGACGGCGGAGCCTGGTGTGGTCGCGTGTCCACAGGGGGTGGTGCTGGCGGCGTTGGCGACGACGGTCGAGGTTGCGGCGACCGACGGCCTCGGCGCCGCCCTCGGAGATCTACGCTGGATGCTCGGTGTTTGCGGAATGCTGTGCATCCCAACGACCGTGGAAACGGAGGGTCCTTGGTCGCAATGGAACTGCGGGTCGGCTACCTATGTCAGCGTGGGCTGCGAGCGACAGAACATATCGGGCTGCACGCATCATTGCATGTATGAGAAGCGGTACGAGCGCACGCAGTCACGTACGGTCGGGCGACTTCACTGGGACTGCACGACGAGTCTGCGCTCCGAGACTCGGACCGAGTACTACGTCAGCGAAGGAAGTTGCCAGCGATCAGGGTTCCTCCCACCGGGATGCGAGGAGCCAACGATATCGGGAAACTGTCCTACTGGTGCGCCTTGTGCGCCATTCAACTCGCAAGGCGCAGGAATCTGCACGAGCGATGCTCTCGCCTGTCCGCCGGCGTCCGGCCAGCGCACGACGATGACGGAGTGGCAGTAGGAGTAGCATGTGCCGATGCCGCAGAGAATTCGGCTCTTTGTTGTCTTTGCAGTGACTCTCATCGGACTTGGGGTCGCGACGAGCTGGTCCGCTGCTCGACTTGCCGCTGGACGCGCGATGACTCGAACGGGGCCGTCGGCGAACTCTGCGTATGGCTTGTACAAATGGAACGCCCACCGATCAGGGAGACTTGAGAGCGGCCGTTGGAACGGATGGATCTGGCAGGCGCAGAGGATTCCTGGCTCTTCGGGCGTGTGTGTCCGACGGATCGCGTCATGGCCGGGAAGCGAGACCGTTCCCGAGAGGCCACCGCCTCGCTGGAGCGCGTCGATGTTTCCCTACGAGGGTGCGCAGAGCAGCGAGACCACATGGTGCGCGCATTACGAGGCAGGGTTTGGGTGGCCGTTTATCTGTCTGGTGAGCGAGGATGTCGAGGTTTCGGATGGGAGAGATTCCCTCGACCAGCCACTTCCTCCTGTCTTCGTCGTGCAAGGCGCCCGAGTGCACGAGTTGTCTGCCACCGAGGGGATCCGCCTCTCATGGCTCGGGCCGCCCTGGCACACCGTCACGGGTGGAGAGGAGGCTCCCGAGCGCGCATTTCAGTGGATCCGGCTTCCCAGCGGCGTCTACCAGAGCGTCCCCACCGCGCTCTATCTCCCCACGCGTATTAGTTGGGTTGGGCTGATTGGCAACGCACTCGTTCACGGAACCATCCTCTTCGTGATCGCGTTATGCGTCGTATGGATTCCTCGGGGCGCGCGCACGGGGGTTCGATTTCTTCTCCGTGACACGCGTGTCGCCCGCGCCCGCCGCGGCGCCTGCCGCGCGTGCGGTCATCCGCTCGCCGGGCTTGCGCGCTGTCCCGAGTGTGGTGCGGTCGTGAAGTAATGCGGACGGCGCGCAGCGTCCGCTCGCGCGATGCGCGCATGACGACCTTCGCGCGCCGCGGCGTCTACGCCGCCGACGAGTCGCGCGGCGTGCAGGCGGTGCAGCTGGTGCGTGACATGGCGCGTGACATGGTACGGCGCGGGTGAGGGATGACCGGCCCTGCGGGCCGCGCTGTCGACGCTTCGGATAGTTCTGCTCGCACTGCTTCCTCGCTTCGCGAGGAAGACACGTGGCACCCGCCGCTTCGCGGCGGCGACTCGCGCCGGGATGTCACAAGTCGCCGCCGGCCAAGGGCCGGCGGGTGCCACATGTCTTGCGAAGCAAGCAGTGCTCGCTGAATCTTTCAAGCGTCGACAGCGCGCCGCGCAGCGGCGGTCCATCCCGCGCATGCAAGCACGAGCGCCCGCAGCCGCGCGGTCACCCCGCCGTGCACCGAGCGGATCGACCTCAACGCTCACTTGGCTGCGACTCGCTCCATCCATGTACAGCGATTCGTTTTGTTCACAGAAAATGCCGCGCTGCGTATTGACATGGCGGGGAGCGCGGTGGTAGGTTCGACTAGTCCCCACGGCCGAGCGTGTCGCTCGTCGCGGTGCGGCGGGAACTGATTCAAGCAGAAGACGGCACGATGGCGACCCTTACGGAATGGATGCGGCTTGGAGAGGCCCGGATGACGCCGCTCGCGACGACTACGCTCGCGGTCCTCGGCGCGACATTTTTGGCGGGCTTTGCCCACGCGCAGCAAGGCGCGCCGATCGGAGGAATCCATCACTTCGAGGTCGTCGTCCTCGGAGAGGATGTTCCGTGCGGCGACCAATACAATGCGGCCTACGAGGTCACGGACTGCGGCCTGGTGGTGGGGCAGCGGGCAAGGCAGCTCGCCGGGGGTGCATGTTCTTCGTCGGACCCATCGCTACGGCGTATCGCATTTGTCTACGCCGTGACTTCTCAGTATGGAATACCTGCTGGTACTGTCGTCGAACTCCCGAATCCAGATCCTGGCTACGGCGGATTTTCGGCGGCCTTTGACGTGAACGAGTCGGGCGTCGTTGTGGGCTCCGTGGGCGCAGAGCTTCCAATGAGTACCAACTTCAGTCAGGAGCGAAGCGCTGTTTGGCGCCTGCTTGCGGGATCATCGCCGACGCTCGCCGTCGTCAGCCCGCCGACGGATGCTGCGTTTCGCCCCTATGGCTCCGCCCCAAACCAGGGAGGCTTCGGGAGGTTCGAATCGGTGTCCTCGACCGAGAACTCGGGCACATGGGCGGTCGGGCACTTCCGCACCCACGGTAGCTGCGGCGTTGGATTCAGTAGTCCGAAGTACGCCGCGACCGCAGTTCGGATCGACTCGCTCCCGAGCCAGCTCTATCGATGGGAGATCGATCCCGACGGGGGCGCTGGCTCGGCGCGCGCGGTGTCGAGAGACGCGGCGGGGCTCGCTGGGTCGCGGGTGATTTGCTCGGGCATTTCTTGCGGTGGCGAGCCAGCGGAGGCGCGCGCGTGGATGTTCGGTGCCGCACCGACCGCCCTCATTGGTTCGGACCGAAACCCAGATGTCTTCCCGGGAAACGATTGGAAGAACGCCAAGATCGAGGCCATTCTTCCGGACGGCTCGGCCGCTGGAGTAGCCTGGGACTCGCCCTTTTTCAACGGGTCAAACTGCGTGATGGCATATGCCTGGCGGCCGGGCAACCTGTCGGATGGTGCGCCTCTCCTGGATGTGCTGACCCACCCGGACGCTGGCAAGGGCTTCGCTGCGAGCGATATGGAGTCGCTGGACGCCCAACTCTCCCCAGGGCGGATGGTCGTCGGGCGCGTGAATCGTCCCGCTGACGACCCAGGCCAAATGGGCGCGATCTGGTTCCGGCCCGACTCAGCCTCCGGTTGGACAACGCAGGACTGGCAGTATCGGAGAGTGAGCTCGATGGCCTCCCCGCGCAAGTCCGCGACCGAGACGGTTCGTGTCGTGAATCTCGAGGGCGTCAACCGATTCGGCGACTGCGTGGGTAGCGCGGATGTCGTGGGGCAGGACCCCAACGGGGGGCCCCGCAAACGACGCGTCGCGCGGTCCTGCTTCGCGCAGTACCGATCGCGTGCGTCGGCGACCTGAACCGCGACGGTGCGATCGGGCCGCAGGATCTCGCCATCTTGCTGAGCTACTGGTGTGCCGCGCAAGACTGCTCGTCCGCGTCGGCGATCGCCGATCTCAATGTCGACGGCGCGGTCGGGGCGCAGGACCTCTCCATCTTCCTTGCCAACTGGGGCGGGAGTTGCTCGTGGCCGCAGTGCTCGGCGCTCGCCGAGAATGTGCCGCCGCAGCCCGTGCGGCTCGCGATGGAATCCGTCGAATTTTCGTCCAGATTCGTTAGGTACGGTGACGGTTTTGGGTTACCGTGCGTGGCGGGAGACGGCGCCGGCGCCGCTTGCCGAGATCGTGGATGGCGTGCTCTGGGATATCGCGAAGGGAGGCTCGTGATGTTTGCTTCGATTCAAGCGGATGTTGTGCGGGTGGCCGTGGGACGCGCGCTGGTCGTCGCGGGTCTGGCGATCGCGACGCAGTCGGCCTCCGCGGCGGTCACGCACTACCAGGCGCGCGCGCCATGGGAGGCGGCGACGGGGGCGGTGACGACGATCGGGATCCCGAACGTTCCGCAGACTTGGTTCGGGATGGGCGATCACTTCGCGTCGCAGGGGGTGACTGATCTCCAGATGTACGGCGCTCCGCTCAACGACGAGCAGTCGGCGCTGTGGAACGTGCCGACTGGCACGGTCGCGTTCCTCACCCCTGCGGGGTGGCAGTCGCAGAACCATGTGCAGTTCGCGGCACCGATCCACTCGATCGCGTTCGACTGGGTCTTCGTTCAGCCGTTCTACTTCGAGCTCCTGAGCGGCGGAGAGTTCGGCCAGGTCGTCGGTTCCGGAATCTTCCAGTACACCCAGCAGTCGACGTGGCAGCCACAGTTCTTCGGCTTGATCAGCACGGTGGCCTTCGACCGCATCCGCGTGAATGCGGTCGGCGACAATACTTGGTATGGGGGCTACGGCTACGGCATGTCCTTCGCGACGATCGTGCCTGCGCCGATGGCCGGCTCGGCCGTGGCGCTGGGCCTGATGTGCGTGGGCCGAGGCCGGCGCCGGTCGGCGCGCTGAGGACGTAGCGCGCATGCTGCACCGCAGGTGCCAGTCAGTGCCAGGCACTGCACGGCACGTGCCGTGTACATTCGAGGTAACCGTGCGCCGATGGGCGCGGCGCCCGTTCGCAGGTCTCTCCCGAGAGGATCCACGGTTGAAGCGTTCCACGGTCGGTGAAGCCTCGCAGCGCGACCAGCCGCGTCCGCGCGCAGGGTGGGGCCGTGCGCTGCCCGTGCTTGGTTTCTTGGCAGCTGGGTTCTCGCTTCAGTACGCCGCCGCGGTCGTGTCATCGTTTCTCGTGCACCAGCAGGGGATCTACCCTTCGGAGCATCGAGTTGCGTGGGCGGACTGGGTGTTGGAGCGGTTCATTCACGACCCGCGCGACGCTCGCGCCTTGATAGGGCAGGGGAAGGTGTGGCCTGCGGACACGAACACGGACGATCGGCCCGAACTCCGAGTGGACCCCGCGTGGAGCCCGTTCGACGCGAGCGTGTGGCGGGAGCAGCCTGGGTTCGCGGTTGAGTTGTCCGGGCTCCCCGTCAGCCTCGTCCAGTGCTTTGAAGGCGGCGGGTTCCTCGGTGAGACCTGGGTGGCGTTCGCTCCGATCAAGCTGCGCGATCCCGAGCAGGAATCTAGTCAGCATGATGCTCCAACGGTCGAATTGGTGAACGACTGGTGGTGCCGCGAGTGGCAGACTCCGCGACTGAGGGCTTATCCCGAGGGCCTATTCTTCGACCTTGACGGTCATGTTGGGCAGAGTCACGCTTGGCTCATACACCTTCTTGATACCTCGACTCTCCGCGTGACACCTCCGCGCTGGGTGGACCTGCAGGGACTGCTCGATCGCGCCGCTGCGAAGACCGATGATCCACTGCGCCCGTTCGGGCTCCTTTCGAGGGCGTGGGGTTTCCCGTTTCGCTCAGTCATCGAGCGCGCGGAACTGCAGAGGCGGCCGCTGCGCTTCGTCGAGGGTGGGGTCGATCAGTGGTATGCGCGTGACTGGGAAGTTCTGTCGTACGACGGCGTCAGGGTCGGGGTCTCCGACCCGTTCAAGCAGTCCGCTTCGAGCGTTGGCGTCGCGATCCAGCCGCTCTGGACCGGGGCGGTGCTGAACTCCGCGATCTACGCGCTTGCGCTGTGGTGCGTCTGGCGCGCGTTGGGGGCGGTGCTCGCGGTTCCTCGCGTGCTTCGCGCCCGCCGCGGCGAGTGCCGCGCGTGCGGTCATCCGCTCGCCGGGCTTGCGCGCTGTCCCGAATGTGGTGCGGTCGTGAAGTGATGCGGACGGCGCGCGGCGTCCGCTCGCACGATGCGCGCATGACGACCTTCGCGCGCCGCGGCGTCTACGCCGCCGACGAGTCGCGCGGCGTGCAGGCGGTGCAGCTGGTGCGTGACATGGCGCGTGACATGGCGCGGCGCGGGTGAGGGATGACCGGCCCTGCGGGCCGCGCTGTCGACGGTCGAATTGTTCAGCTCGCACTGCTTGCTTCGCAAGACATGTGGCACCCGCCGCTTCGCGGCGGCATCCTGCGACACTTGAACTCAAGTCGCCGCCGCGCATGCAAGCGCCAGAGGGAGCGGCCGCAGCCGCGACCGCTCAAGCTAGCCGTTCAACCCCTGCAGATCCGCCGGCACGAAGAGCCCGTTCTTGCGGATCACCTCGCCGTCGAAGCTGATGGTGCCGCCGCCGTGGTCGGCGCGCTGGATGCAGACGAGGTCCCAGTGGATCTCGCTCCGGTTGTGGTTCTCGGTGTCCTCGTAGCAGCGGCCGGGCGTGAAGTGGAAGCTGCCGGCGATCTTCTCGTCGAACAGGATGTCCTTCATCGCGTGCGTGATGTGCGGGTTGAAGCCGATCGCGAACTCGCCGATGTAGCGCGCGCCTTCGTCGGTGTCGAGGATCTCGTTGAGCTTCTTCGAGTCGCCCTGGCACGAGGCCTCGACGATCTTGCCGTGCTTGAAGACGAAGCGGATGTTCTCGAAGCTCTGGCCGTTGTAGACGGTGGGGGTGTTGTACTGAAGGACGCCGTTGACGCTGTCGCGGACGGGCGCGGTGAAGCACTCGCCGTCGGGGATGTTCTTGTCGCCGCAGCACGGGACGACGCCGACGGCCTTGATCGAGAAGGTGAGGTCGGTGTCGCCCGGGCCCTTGATGTGGACGGTGTCTGCCTTGCGCATGCGCGCGGCGAGCGGCTCGCACGCGGCGGCCATCTTCGCGTAGTCGACGCAGCAGACGCGGAAGTAGAAGTCCTCGAACTCCTCGGTGCTCTTGCCGGCAAGCTGCGCCATCGATGGCGTCGGCCAGCGCAGGACGCACCACTTGGTGTGGTTGACGCGCTGCTCGAAGTGGACGGGCTTCTGGTAGAGCCGCGCGGCGCGCTTCATCTGGTCGCCCGGCACGATCGTCTGCTCGCTGACATTGTGGCCGCCGCGGATGCCGATGTAGGCCTGCATCGACTTCATGCGGTGGAGGTCGTTGTCGCCCCACATCGCGAGGCCCGCCTCGTCGTTGCGGTAGAGCTCGGCGACGATGCGGTTCGAGCGCTCGGCGACGTGCGGATGCGCGCCGACCGCGCGCGCGGCGCGGATGAGCGCGATCGTCATCTCGACGGGGATGTCGAACGCCTCGATGAGGACATGCTCGCCCTTCTGGAGCTTGGTCGAGTGGCGGACGAGGAGGTCGGCGAGCTGCTGGTAGCGGGGGTCCATGGGAGCCTCTGGGAGAGATGCGGAGACCAACGCAATCTACGCGAGAAGCGCGCGAACTGCGGCGACCGTGACTGTCTTTACGGTCGGAAACACAATATCAGCCTCACCCTGGCGTTCGACCGTGTGTCCCTTCGAGGTGATGGCGATGCAGCGCATGCCCGCGGCCTTGGCGGCGGCGATGCCCGCGGGCGCGTCCTCGAAGACGACGCAGCGCTCGGGCGGCACCGACAGGCGCTCGGCCGCGAGGAGGAAGCACTCGGGGTCGGGCTTCGAGCGCTTGACATCGCGGCCGGTCACCACCGCGTCGAATGCGTTCGCGAGCGCAAGGCCTTCGATCGCGAGCGCCACATTCGCGGGCGGCCCCGATGACCCGACCGCGGTGCGGAAGCCCGCGGTGCGCAGCGACGCGACGAGCTCGCGCGCGCCGTCCATGATCGGGAAGCGGTGCGCGACGAGCGCGCGGTACGCGGCCTCCTTCTCGTGGTCGAGCGCGTGGATCTCGTCGGCGGTGAGCTCGCCCTTGCCCGCACGCAGCCAGCACTCGCGCAGCAGGTCCTCGTTGCGGCGGCCGAAGTGGCGGTAGTAGTCGTCGACGGTGACGGCGACGCCGTGCGTGGCGCTGATCGTGCGCCAGGCCTCGTAGTGGGCGTCGTAGCTGTCGACGAGGGTTCCGTCGAGGTCGAAGATCGCGGCGTGCATGTCAGGCGCTCCTCGCTGCGTTTGCAATCGCGGTGGCTGCACGGTCGATGTCCGCGGCGCTCACATCGAGGTGCGTCACGAGCCGCACGCGGTTGTGGCCCATGCCGATCGCGGCGACGTCGTGCTGCGCGAGCCGCACGCAGAACTCCTGCGCGTTGCCAAGCCGCGCGTCGAGCGTGAAGAACACCATGTTCGTCGGGATCGACTCGGGAGCCCCCTCGAGCGAAAGGCCTGGAATCGCGGCCACCGCGCGGGCAAGGCGCTTCGCGTTCGCGTGGTCGTCGGCGAGCCGCGCCACATGGTGGTCGAGCGCGTGGATGCACGCGGCCGCGAGCAACCCCGACTGCCGCATGGCGCCGCCGAACATCTTGCGGAACCGCCGCGCGCGCGCGATGAACGCGGCGCCGCCGACGAGCGCGCTGCCGACAGGCGCGCCGAGCCCCTTCGAGAAGCACACCGACACGCTGTCCGCGTGCTGCGCATATTCGCGCGGCGCGTGGCCCGACGCGATGCAGGCATTCATCAGCCGCGCGCCGTCAATGTGAACATGAAGCCCGCGCTCGCGGCCCGTCGCCGCGCACGCCGCGAACTGCTCGAGCGGCCACACCGTGCCGCCGCCCCTGTTGTGGGTGTTCTCGAGGACGAGCATCCGCGAGAAGGGCGCGTGCTGGTCCTTCGGCTTGATCGCCGCCGCGACCTGCGCGGGCTCGAACAACCCGCCCGGCCCATCGAGCGGCGCGATCATGCACCCCGCGAGCGCGGCGGGCGCGCCCGTCTCGTAGTGGATGATGTGGCTGTCCCTGTGGGCGACGATCTCGTCGCCCGGCTCGCACACGGTGCGGATCGCGAGCTGGTTCGCCATCGTCCCGGACGGCACATAGAGCGCCGCGTCCTTGCCGAGGAGCGCCGCGATCTTCGCCTCGAGCGCCTGCACGGTCGGCTCGTCGCCGAGGACATCGTCGCCGAGCGGCGCCGCCATCATGGCCGCGCGCATGGCGGGGGTGGGGCGCGTGACGGTGTCGCTGCGGAGGTCGATCAGGGCGGTGGTCGGCATCGGGACGGGGATGGTACGGAGTGCCCGCCATGGGAACGGGGCCTGTGCGGTGCTCGTGGGCCTCGGGCCGCGGCGACGGGCGGTCGGGAACCGCGCCCGACCGCTGCAGACGCTGTCCGAGAATGCCGATGAAGGCCGCGTGACAGCACTCCATCGACACCGCACGGCCCTCGGGTTCGGCGCGCCTGTGGCGTTCGCCGTCGTCGCATCGCTAGCGGGTCTGTCGACCGGGCCTTGCGCGATGGCGGAGGCCGCGCCCGCGGCCGCGCTCCAGCAGTCGCCGGGCCAGGCGCAGCGCGACGACGCTCTTCCGAGGCGGCTCGTCGCCAAGTTCGACTTCGAGGAGAGCGAGGAGTTCGCGCGCGAGATCCCCGTCGGGTTCTACCGCGCGCTGACCGCGATCGAGGACGATCTCGCCGCGCGGTCGGACCGCGAGGGCCAGGCGGATGGCTCGTCGGGCGTGCGCGCCTTCGGGCGCATCGAGTCGGTGCGCGGAGCGGGCAGGCCCGGTGGGCGCGGCGTCGGCAACTGGGCGGTGCGCTTCACCGTGGATGGCGCGTCGATGCGGCTTGCATCGGAACCAAGCCGCATCGTGGTCGCCGCCGGCGCGCAGCTCCTGGTTCGGGCTTTCGGGCGCACCGAGGGACTGCAGCAAGCATCGATGCGGCTCAGCGTCCGCTTCCACGACAAGGAGGGAATCGCCCTTCCAGGCGTCTACTCGAGCGCGATGTTCCGCAGCGAGGGCAACTGGCGGAGCCTCGCCGTCGAGCCACCGCCGACGCCCGTCGGCGCGACGGGGCTTTCGCTGTGGCTCGAGGTGGTTCAGCCGAGCATCTATCGGGACCGCGATGATCCGTATGCGATCGCGGTCGACGATGTGTCGGGCGCCGCGTACTTCGACGACATCGAGGTGTGGCAGGTGCCCACGGTGGTCTTCGAGGCCGAGTCGAGCGGAGTCGTCCCCGCTGGCTCACGCGCCGTGCTGCAGCTCCGGTGCAGCGATCCGTCGATTCCGCGCACGAGCGCCACGGTCGTCGTGCGGGACGCGGAGGAGTCGCTCGTCCACCAAAGCACGCTCGATGTTCCGGGCGATGGAGGGGTGAGGCTCGAGCTTCCGCAGCTTTCGACGGGCTGGTACGAGGCGTCCGTGAGCTACATGCAGGGCGGAACCGAGGTTTCCCAGCGGCGGGCGCGCTTCACGGTGCTTCCCTCCGACGGCCTCGCGTCGGACGACGCCCCGCGATTCGGCACCAGCTTCGCGATCTCGGATGAGCGGGTGCTGCCCGCGATCGACCTCTCGCGCAGCGCGTTCGCCATCCTTCCGTTCTGGACGGCCGCGACGGACACCCGCGACCCGCAGCAGGACCTCGACCGCTTCCGCGAGCTGCTCCTGAAGCTCCTCGACCGCGAGGTCGGCACGGTCGGGCGCATCGCGCAGGTCCCTGCGCATCTCGCGCGCCAGAACCGCATCGACATCGACGACTCGCTGGCGCTGTTCGCGCTCGAGGAGGAGCGATGGCGCCCCGCGCTCGAGCCCTGGCTCCTCGGGTTCGGCCAGCAGATCGACCACTGGATCATCGGAACGCCCCCCGTCGACGGAAACCGCGGCGACCTCGCGGCGCGCATCGGCTCGCTTGCGAAGGCGATGCGTGCGGCGATCGCGGGCCCGAGCGTCGGGGTGCCGTGGTCGCCCGCGGAGATCCTGCCCTCCGACCTCGAGTCGACCATCGTCGACGGACGCCATGTGCTCGAGGTCGTGGTCGACCCATATTGGCGCGAATCGGGCGGGGAGGTCTATGAAGGTCTTCCCAGCGGAAAGCGCGGCATCGCGCGCATCGTCCCCATTGCCCCGGGCACGGTCGACGACCGCGCGCGCGCGGTCGATCTCGCCGTGCGGGCCATGGATGCGTGGCGATACGGCTTCGACGCGATCGCGGTCGATGTGCGCGGCGAGAGCGTGCAGACGATTCCAGGGCCGCCGATCGAACTCGCGGCGTGGAGGCAGCTCTCGGTGCGGCTTTCGGGGCGGCGGTTCGTGGCGGAGATTCCGCTGCATCCAGACCTGCGCGCATGGCTTGCGGACGGACCGCGCGGGCCCGTCCTCGTCGCATGGAGCGACGCGACGACGGGCATCGTCGAGTGCACGACCGATCTCGGCGGCGGCGCGCTGACGGTGACCGACCTCTGGGGCCGCAGCACGCGCGTCGCCGCCACCGCGAAGGGCCACGCACTTCGCATCGGGCGCGAGCCCGTCTTCATCGAGGGGATCGACCCGTACCTCGCGCTCCTCCGCCGCGGGCTGCGCATCGACCCGCCTGTCTCGATCAGCAAGCGCGCGCCGCAGGATGGCTCGCTCTATCTGGCGAATCCGTGGCCGACCTCGATCGCAGGCACGCTCACGATCCTCGGCCCCGAGTCGCTCGGCATCACGCCGCGCACGCACACCTTCAGCATCGACGCAGGCGCCGAGGCGCGCATGCCCATCACCTACAGCGTGCCGCGCAGCATGCCGTCTGGACCGACCATGGTGCGCGTGGTCATACAGGGCACGGCGACCGAGCCGTTCCGCCTCGAGCTCGAGACTCCGATCATCCTCGGATACAAGGCGATCAAGGCGGAGCCCTCGTGGCGCCTTGCGCGCAGCATCGAGAGCGGGACGCTCGACCTCGTCCTCACGCTGCGGGTCACGAACGTGGGAAACACGACCCTCGACATCGAGGCGTTCGCGGTGGCCGACGGCTACACCCAGAGCCGCAAGCCCGTGAGTTCGCTCGACCCCGGCGGCACCGCCGTGCGCGTGTTCCACTTCGCGGACGGCGTGCGAAGGCTCTCGGGCCGCGACATCCGCACAGGCGTCCACGACACGGCGCTCGACGCGCGCTACCTCACGCGCGTGCCGATTCCGCCGCTCCTTCCGCCCGCGGCCGCCGTCCGAACGGTGCGCGCGGGGCAGGGCGGCTCGATCGCGGGCGCGGAGGGCGGGCGCTCCGCCGACGAGGTGCTCGAAGAGTGGTGAGCGCCGCGCGGCGGACCTATCGCCACACGCCAGGCGACGGCGGGTTCATGAAGAGCCGCTCGAAGGTGAGCCTGTCGATGCGCCAAGCGCCGTCCACGAGGCGCACGCGCACGATCCAGTCCGTCGGGACGGCGCCGGAGGACGAACTGGTGGTCGTCGAGCAGGAAAGCTCGACCTCGCCCGTCGTCCCGTCGAGCGTCACGGCCTCGAGGCGGCGGATGCGGTTCGACTCGATGCGATGGCGCCCCTCGAGCGCGCTGAGCGCGCGGCGGATGTCCTCGATCGCCGTGCCGGGGTTCTCGCGGCGGCCATAGTTGAGGACGGCGCCGTCGGCGAAGAGCGCGACCGCAGCGTCGGTCTCGGCGCGCTCCGCGTGCTCCACGAGCTGCCGCACGACCGCTGCAGCGTGCTCGCCGGGGGTCGTCACCAGGTTTCCCGTGAGGAGCGCCGCGAGCGCAAGCGCCGCGGCCGCGCCGCCCCCGACGAGGAGCGGCCGCCTGCGGTCCGACAGCCAGCGGACGAGGAGGAGCGCGGCGGCTACGCCGAGGGCGATCGCAAGGGGCCACGGGTTCTCGAAGAGCCAGCGCGTCAGCATCGCGGACGATTGTGGCACGATCATGCGTGGGAGGCGAATGGCGGGGGGCGCTTCGCGCATTTTCTGCATCGAATCCGCCCCCGCGGCCGATGAGCGGGGCGCGGCGGAGCCGCGTACCGAACGACGAGGCCGAGCGGCGGAGCCGCGCGGACGCTGCCTCGTCGCGGCCGCGTTCCGTGGCAGGTCCACGATGGCAGCCCCACCTCACGCGCTTGAACCAGATCCAGCAGGGCGACCGCCCGAGGCATCGCCGCGCTCGTCGGGGGTGCAGGGGATCGGCGCGTCTGCGTCGGGTGCGACGGCCGTGCATCACGACCGAGGCGCCGCACTGGGCCACGCGGTGCGAACCGTCGAGATGGAGTGCGGCGTTCCCGCCGCAAACGCCGTCCTCGAGCGGAACCTGCTCGCGCTCGGCCCGCGGAACGCAGACCTCGCGCGACAGATCCGCGCCGTGCCACCCGCCCCGCTCGAGTGGTCGACCGCCGCCGATGGTTCGCGCGTGGCAAGCCTCCAGGGCCGTGCCCTCGCCTCGAGGCACGCGCCGCGGCGCGAGGCCGAGACCTTTGCCGACGCGATCGACTACCGCGAGAAGGCCGTCGTGGTGATCGTCGGTTTCGGCCTCGGGTTCCATGTGACGGCCGTGTGCGAGCGGCTGAAGCGCACGGGGTTCGCCGCGGTGCTCGAGCCCGACCTCGGGCTGATGCGGGCGGTCCTCTCCGAGATCGACATCAGCGAGTCGCTGCGGCACTCGAACATCCTCGTCTTCAGCGGCGCTGAGAATTCGGCCGTCCATGCGGAGCGCTTCGCAGGCACGGAGGGCTTTCTCATCCAGGGCGTGCAGATCGTGGAGCACGCGCCGAGCAAGGCGCGCATCGCAGAGGTGCGCGTGCCCGCGCAGGCCTGCGCGGACGGCAAGGAGACCGCGGAGGGCGCTCCCGTGCCGCCCGTGCGCGAGTTCTCCGCGCGCCTCACCGAGCTTGTGCGCATCGCGCGCGTGACGGCGTCGACGAACCTCGCGCGCAGCGCGCACACGATCCGGTCGGTCTTCCGCAACGCGCGGCGCTACGTGGGCGGCGAGACGCTCGCGCCCCTTGCGGGAACCGCGAAGGGCCGGCTCGGCGTCGTGGTCAGCGCGGGCCCGAGCCTGCGCCGCAACCTGCATCTCCTCGCCGATCCCGGCGTCCGCGACCGCTGCCTCATCGTGGCGACGCCGACGGTGCTGAAGCCGCTGCTCGCAGACGGCATCCGCCCGCACTTCGTGGCGGCGCTCGACTGGCACCACATCTCGACGCGCTTCTTCGAGGGCCTGACGGCGGAGGAGGTGCGCGATACCACCTTCGTGCTCGACCCACAGGTCAATCCCGCGGTGCCCGCGCACTATCCGGGCCCCGTGCGCGTGATCTCGGCGCCGCACCTCGACCTCGTGCTCGGTCCGATCGCGCGCGACACGGGCAGGCTTCCCGCGTGCGCCACGGTCGCGCATCTCTGCTACCAGATCGCGCGCTACCTCGGCTGCGATCCTGTGGCGCTGATCGGCCAGGACCTCGGCTTCACCGACGGCGTCTACTACGCGCGCGGCACGGCGATCGACGAGGTGTGGAGCCCCGAGCTCAACCCGTTCAACACGCTCGAGAACCTCGAGTGGACGCGCATCGTGCGCCACCGCGCGCATCTCGTGCGGCGCCGCGACATCCACGACCGCTCCATCTTCACTGACGGCCAGATGGAGGCGTACCTCCAGCGCTTCGAGTACTTCTTCGCGGAGGACGAGCGGCGCGGCCTGCGCACGATCGACGCGAGCGAGGGCGGCGTGCGCAAGCAGTGCACCGAGATCGCGACGCTGAAGGACACGCTCGAGCGCTTCGCGCGCGAGCCGCTTCCCGAGATTCCCGTGCCCGCGCGCGCCCTCGACGCGAACCGCCTCCGCAAGGCGCGCACGCGCGTCGAGGAGGTCATCGATGCGGTGCGCATCATCCGCCAGGCGTCGCACCGCGCGTGCGACCTCCTCGAGCAGCTGACGGACGCGCGTCCGCGGCGCGAGCCCGAGGGAGCGCTGTGGAAGGCGCTCGACCGCGAGCGCGACAAGGTCTCGCGGCGGCTCGACACCCTCGCGCTCCTCGACGGATTCAGCACGCTCGGCGCGTTCAAGCGCGCGAAGGCGGACCGCCGCATCGAGTACACCCGCGGCCTCGACGAGGTCGGCAGGCAGAAGCTGCAGTTCGAGCGCGACATCGTGAACGTTCGCTGGATCGGCGAGGCCGCGGAGGAGTACCTGCGGCTTCTCGAGGAACTCAGCCATCGCCTCGGGCTTCCCGCGGACCTCGAGGAGCGCGGACTCTCCGCCGACGGCGATGCGGTCGAGGACGAGGCCGCGGTCGCGGCGCGATCGGATGGTGCGCTCGGGCGCGCGCTTGGCGAAGCGGAGGCCGCGGTCGAGGTGCGGGCGGCGTTCATCGTGCCCGTCGACCCCGTGCGCGGCGGCCTCGGCACGGCGCGCAGCCTGTCGGAACCCCTTGCGGGGCGGCCCGTCATCCAGTGGACGCTCGAGCGGCTGGGGCGGTCGCGCGAGGCGTCGGCGATCGTGCTGCTCGTGCCAGAGGGCTTCGACATCGAGCGGCTGATCGATAGGCGCCGCATCGGGCTTCCCGTCGAGATCCACCGCACGGAGGGAAGCCCGCTCCGCGCGGCGCACCCGGCGGTCGCCGCTGGACGCCTCTGGAGCGACGCGAGTTGGCGCGGCGGAATCGCGGGCCTCACGGCCTACGACGAGGTGCTCTCGCCCGAGTCGATGGCGCCCGCGATGGAGCGATTCGGGATCACCGCCGCCGTCGTGGTCGGGCCGGACTGGCCGCTCGTCTTCGTGGACGGGCCGTCGGGATGCGACGCCCTCGTGCGTCGCCACAGGCTGAAGCCCGACGCGCTGCGGCTCGTCTTCAATCAGTCGCCGCCAGGGCTCTCGGGCGTCCTCGTCGAGCGCTCGCTCATGCAGGAGTTCCGCCAGGGCGGACGCCACGCGACGATCGGCGCGCGGCTCGCCTACGAGCCGACGCGTGCGCAGCAGGATCCGATCTCGAAGGATCTGTGCGTGCAGATCGAGCAGCCCGTGCGTCGATCGCTCATCCGCGCCGTGTTCGACACGCCGCGCAGCATGACGCGCATGCGCCGCGCCATCGAGCCGCTTCTCTCAGGGCTCGACGCCGATGCCGCGCAGCGGGCGCTCGAGGCGCTCGAGGCGCGCGCCATCGTCGATCTGCTCGAGCACCAGCTCTACGACACGGTTCCGTACTTCACGCCGCAACACCTGATGGTCGAGCTCAACACGGGCCGCCAGGGGTCGGGCGCGTCGAGCCCGCATCGCCACGGATCGCTGCAGCGGCCCGTCATGACCGAGCGCCGCTTTGCGCGGCTTGTCGAGCAGGTTGGCGAGAGCCGCGACTGCGTGATCAGCTTCGCGGGCGCGGGCGATCCGCTCTTCCACCCCGATCTGCCCGACTTCATCCGAATGGCGAAGGACGCCGGCGTGCGCGGCGTTCATGTGCGAACCGAGCTTCTCGCGTCGGCCGAGGCGATTGACGCCATGGTCGCGGCGGGCGTCGACGTGGTCTCCATCGAGGTCGACGCGGAGACGCCCGAGACCTATCGCCGCATGCACGGGGTCGACCGCTTCCGCCAGGTGATCGACGGGATCCAGCGCGTGTTCCTTGCGCGCACGCATCTCTCCGGCCCGAACGACGCCGCGGGCTTCGCGGTGCCTTGGATCGTGCCGCGCCTGCAGCGACGCGTCGAGAGCATCGAGGACATCGAGGCGTTCTTCGACCGCTGGCAGCACACGCTCGGGACGCCCGTCCTCGAGGGCGCGCCGCCGCACGACCCGTCGGCCGAGATGCCCGCGGACGGCCTTGCGAGCGCGCGCGCGCCGTCGCGCGTGATGTTCCGCGAGATGCTGCGGCGCATGCAGGTCCTCGCCGATGGATCCGTGCCGCTCTCGGAGCTTGACCTCCGCGGCGAGCGGATCTTCGCGCACATCGAGCGCGCGCCGCTCCTCCAGATCTGGCGCGATCTCGTGGCGCGACGCAAGCAGATCCGCCGCGACCACGGCGAGTCCCACCCCGACCTGAGGACGCGCATCCCATGACGGACACCCACCGCGGGCTCGACGGGAACTCCACGCTTGCCGTCGTCATCGGACGCGCGGGAAGCAAGGGCCTTCCTCGCAAGAACGCGCTGCCCGTGGCGGGCGTGCCCATGATCGCGCGCACGGTCCGCTTTGCGCGCGCCTCGCAGGAGATCGACCGCGTCATCGTCTCGACCGACGGAGACGAGATCGCGCGGATCGCGCGCGACGAGGGCGTCGAGGTCTTCCTGCGGCCGGAGAGCGTGTCGCACGACCAGGCCACCGTCGACAGCGCGGTGCGCCACGCGGTCCTCGCGAGCGCATCGGCTGCGGAGACCGTCGTCATCCTCTACGGGAACGTGCCCGTGCGCCCCGCGGACCTCGCCGACCGCGCCGTGCGCGCGCTGCGCGAGACGGGCGCCGACAGCGTGCAGAGCTACTACCGCGTGGGCAAGACGCATCCCTTCTGGATGTCGCGCCTCGACGAAGAAGGCCGCGTCTCGCAGTTCATCAAGAACCGCATCTATCGCCGTCAGGAGCTGCCGCCGCTCTTCATGCCCGATGGCGGCGTGATCGCCGTGCGCCGCGCGAGCCTCTTCGATGTGCGCGAGGGCGAGCCGCACGCGTTCTTCGGCCGCGATCGCCGCGGCATCGAGACGCGCGAGGGCGATGTGATCGATGTCGACAGCGCGCTCGACCTCGCCGTCGCCGAGGCGATCCTCTCGGCGCGCGAGCGCGAAGGAGTTCCCGCATGAACTACGGCGTTTCTGCACCCACGCTCTCGATCGGCGGCCGCACCGTCGGCGCGGGCCACGCGCCCTTCATCATCGCCGAGATCGGCGTCAACCACGACGGCGACCCCGCGCGTGCGCGCGAGCTGGTGCACGCGGCGCGGCGCGCGGGCGCGGACGCCGCGAAGTTCCAGATGTTCGACGCCGCGATGCTCATGTCGCGCGACGCGGTGCTTGCGGCCTACCAGCGCGAGCGTGGCGCGCGCGATCCGCGCGAGCTGCTGCAGGCGCTCCAGCTTCCGCCCGAGGCGCTCGGCGAACTGGCGGGTGAATGCGTGCGCGTCGGAATCGTGCCGATCGTCACGGTCTTCTCGATCCCGCTCGTCGAAATCGCGTGCGCGCAGCCGTGGCAGGCCTTCAAGACGGCCTCGCCCGACCTCGTCAACCTTCCGCTTCTGCGCGCGGTCGCCTCGCTCGGTCGCCCGCTCGTCGTGTCGACGGGCGCCGCCACGCGCGAGGAGGTCGCGCAAGGGGCGCGCTGGCTCGAGCCGCACCGCGACATCGCGTTCCTCCAGTGCACCTCGAGCTATCCCGCGCGCGACGATTGCGCCGCGATCGGCGGCATGCACGAGATCGCGGCGATCACGGGGCGCGCGGTCGGATACAGCGACCACACGGCCTCGGTCGACACGGGCGCGATCGCCGTCGCGGCGGGTGCGTCGATCCTCGAGAAGCACCTCACCTACGACCGCGGCGCCGCAGGCCCCGACCACGCCGCGAGCCTCGATCCCAACCAGTTCGCGGCGTATGTGCAGCTCGCGCGGCGCGCGGCGCGCATGATGGGCGCACCGTCGAAGGAGCTGCAGGCGGTCGAGCGCGATGTGCGCGCGGTGAGCCGCCAGTCGCTCGTCGCCGCGCGCGACCTTCCGCTCGGGCATCTTGTGCGCCCCGAGGATCTCTGCGTGAAGCGCCCGGGCACGGGCATCTGCGCAAGCCGATTCGACGAGATCGTCGGCCGCAGGCTCGCGCGCGCGGTCGAGGCGGACCGCGTCCTCACCGAGGCGGACATCGCGTGGCCCGTCGCGGCGGGGACTGCGCCGTGAACGACGGAAAGCGGCGGAAGATCGCAGTTGTCACTGGAACGCGCGCGGAGTGGGGGCTGCTCTCACCCGTCTGCGATGCGATCGTCTCGCGCGGCGACCTCGCGCTCGAGGTCTGCGCGGGCGGCGCGCATCTCCTCCAACCGCCGGTCGCAGAAGACCGAGCCCTGCACCGCGCCGTCTTCGGCGAACCCCCGCCGTTCGAGCCGACGATCATCTGGGTCGAGTCGAGCGGTCACCGCCCGCACCGCTTCGAGATGCAGCGCGCGGGCGAGACAGGCCGCCTCGCGGACGCGGCGGCGCTCGGTCGCGGCGTGTCAGCGCTGACGGAGATCTTCGCGCGCCTCGCGCCCGACATCGTGGTCGTCCTTGGCGATCGCATCGAGGCGTTTGCGGCCGCGAGCGCAGCGTCGATCGGCGGCATCCGCGTCGCGCACATCCACGGCGGCGACCGAGCGGAGGGCGTCGCAGACGAAGCGATGCGGCACGCCATCACGAAGCTCGCGCACATTCACTTCGCTGCGAGCGCGGCGAGCGCTGCGCGCATCGCGCGGCTCGGCGAGGACGCGGCGCGGATCCATCTCGTGGGCTCGCCCGCGGTCGACGGGCTTGGCGCGATCCGGCCGCTGTCAGACCATGAGTACGCGGAGCTCGGCGCCCCTGACTTCGTCTTCCTCATGCATCCCGTGGGACGCCCCGACGCGGAGGAGGAGCGCGAGGCCCACGCGGTGCTCGAGGCGCTCGCCGCCCGCGGCCGCGTGACCGCGCTCGCGCCGAACTCGGACCCGGGCCGCAACGGCATCGCCCGCGCGATCGAGATCGTCGCAGAGCGAAGACGCACGCACTTCCGCGCCTTCAGGCACATCGAACGCGAGCTCTTCATCGCGCTCCTGAAGCACCCCGGCGTGCGCGCCATCGTCGGCAACTCGAGCGCGGGCCTCATCGAGTGCGCGGCCCTCGGCGTGCGCGCGGTCAACATCGGGTCGCGCCAGGCGGGGCGGGAACGCGCCGACAACGCGCGCGACGCCGCGTCTGCATGGGACGGCCTCGCGGAGGCCCTCGACACCCTCGACACCCTCGACTCTTGGCGCCCATCGGGCCGACACCCGTACCTCGAGGCGGGCGCATCGACTCGGATCGCCGTGATTCTCGCCACCTGCGACTTCTCGGTCCACGGCCTCGCCAAGCGCTGCACCTACTGAGCGGAGGCCGCCCGTGCGGTCTTTCCATCCACGCCACCGTCATCGGTTCGAGTGAAGGTTCGGACTTTCGCGCGCTTTGTCGCGCTCGAGGTCAACCACCCGTCCGAACAGGCCGATCACCACCGTGCGGCACGCCGTTTTTCGTGTCGCGATGGATGAAGCGGGGAATCGTCGGACTCTGTCCGGCTGCAGGGAGGTCAGGTCGAGATGCCCGAACAGATCACACCAGCCGCGAGTGCGGGCGACTGCATGCAGGTTGCGAACGCGGCCGTGAAGCAGCTCAGCCACATCGCGACCTTGCCGGAGGTGACGCTCGGGATCATCGAGCTCGTCGAGAACCCGCGTTCGAGCGCCTCCGCGCTGAACGCGCTCATCCAGCGCGACCCCGCGCTCTCCGCGCGCGTCCTCCGCGTCGTCAACAGCGCCTTCTACGGACTTCCGTCGCAACTTGGCTCGATCAACCGCGCGATCTCGCTCCTCGGCCTCAACGCCGTCAAGAACATCGCCATCGCCGCCAGCCTCGCCAAGCTCTTCCGCGGCGGCGCGCTCTGCGACCGCTTCGACGCGAAGGAACTGTGGACGCACTCGCTCGCAGTCGGCACGGCTGCGCGCATGCTCGCAAGCGCGGGATCGAAGATTCCCGCCGACGAGGCGTTCCTCGCGGGTCTCATGCACGACATCGGCATCGTCGTAGAACTGCAGACCGACCGCGCCAAGCTCGCGCGTGTCTTCGCCGACATGCAGTTCGACGCGGAGGGCCAGCCCCTGATCGACTTCCGCATGGTCGAGCGCGGCATCTTCGGCGCCGACCATTGCCACTTCGGTCAGGCCCTGTGCGAGCAGTGGAAGTTCACGAAGGGGCTTCGCGCCGCGTGCGGTTTCCACCACGAGCCACGCCAGGCCGAGGCCTCGATGCAGCCGATCGCGTGGCTCATCTATGTCGCAGACCGCGTCGCGGCCACCGAAGGCGCCTTCCGCGCCGACATCCTGGGGCAGGGCGTCCCGCACGAGGCGCTCGATGCCCTCGGAATCGGCGTCCCGCAGCTCCAGGAGTGCCTGGCGAGCCTTCACAAGGCGCTCGACGAGGCACGCGCGACCATGAACGCGTGACGCTGGCGCTGTGACCTTGCGCGCGCTGCGCCACCCCGTTCGCGCGATCTTGCCACTTCGATTGCCGCCAGACGGGGGCCGCGCGTAGCATCGCGCCATGTCCGCGTCCGTGCGCATCGACTTCTCGCGACCGATCGCGCTCTTTCCTCTTCCCGCGGTCTCGCTCTTCCCGCACACGGCCGAGTGCCTGCAGGCGTTCGAGCCGCGCTATCGCCAGATGGTCGAGGACTGCCTGCGCGCGCGCGGCGACGGTCCCGTGCTCGGCGCGGCGCCGATCGCGATGGCCACCTACGCGGGCCGAAGCTGGTCGGGCGAGCGGCTCGGCGATCCGCCGCTCAGGCCCGTCGTGTGCGTCGGCAAGATGGTCGAGCATGTGAGGCTCGACAACGGCCACCATCGCTTCATCATCCACGGGCTCGGCCGCGCGCGCATCGAGTCGATCTCGGAGCCCGACGGACGGCGGCTCTACCGCGTGGCGAAGCTGGCGCCGCTCGAGTCGACGATGGGCGCGCCGCGCAGGCTGCCGGGGTTCAACCAGATGCTCGGGTCGATCCTCGAGTCGCCCGCGCTCCAGCGCATCCATCGGTTCGGCACGATCCGCGATTGGCTCGCGCGCGGCGCCGTGCCTTCCGAGGTGGTCGTGGAGCAGCTCTTGTCGATGCTCGCGCGCGACGACGACACGCGCTACGGGCTTCTCGCGGAGCCGCGCTGCCGCGAGCGCGCGCGCTTCGTGCTGAGCGAGCTCTCGCATCTCGGGTCGCAGCTCGAGCGCGCCTGCGAGCGGACGGCGGCGCCGACGATGCGCGGCGTGACGCTCAACTGACCGCGCGCGCTCAGCGCGTGGCGCGGATCCCCGCCGCATCGAGCGCAGCGTTCCATTGCGCGATCTTCGCGGCGTGGGCCGCGAGATGGGCCGATGCATCTCCCTCGATCTCGACCCGCACGATCTTCTCGCCTTCCGTGAGCGCGGCCGCCACGTCGAGCCCCTCGACGATCGTGCCGAAGACGGAGTACTGGAGGTTCCAGCGGTCCTGCGGCCGCACGGTGATGAAGATGCGCGTGGCCATGGCGCGCGCCGAGCTCGGGTTGTCGGTGTCGTTCGAGGCGCACAGCCTTCCCGGCACATCGAAGAAGAGCTTGCGCGAGAACTCCCGCGGCATCGTGTAGACGGGGTCCTTGCCCGGGTTCTTGCCGGTCTGCCGCACCACGCGCGAGAAGTCTCCCCAGGTCTGGCCGTCGTAGTAGCCGCGGCCGACGAGATTGATGAAGTTGGCGCAGAGGCTCGGCGCCTCCTTCGTGGCGAGCAGCACGCGGAACGAGCCCGACTCGCAGACGAAGCGCGCGTGGAGCACGGTGTCCGCGGCGGGCGTCGGCGCCGCTTCGGCGGGGGCCGCGGTGGTCGCGGGAGGTGCGGTCGACGGTGCCGGCGTGGGTGGGGCCGCGCCCTCTCGGCCACACGAGGCGAGCGTCAGCACGCAGCACAGGATCGCGGCGAGCGGGGCCATCCACGCGCTGCGCGCACGGGGCGATGCATCGGCATCCTGGAACGGGGTCGTCGTCGGCTTCGTCTGCATCGAGCTGTCGCTCTCTCTCGGGGTGGAAGGCGTTCAGGGCGCGCTTGGCGCGGACGACGCGCCGCCCGTGTCGATGGATCGCTCGGCCGCCGCTGCGATCGCCGCTGCGATCTGCGCCGCGAGCGACTCATGGGAGCTGCGGTCGAACTGGTCCGCGCGCTCGAGCGCGCCGATCGTCTCGAGAAGCTGCGTGAAGCGCGCGGCGACGGCGTCGTCTCCCGTCGCCACCACGCCGCGCACGCGCGCGACCGCGTCGCGCACGGCCGCGCGCCGCTTCGCCTGGATCTCGAGGAGCCTGATGCGCGCCGCGAGCTCCTCGAGCACCGCGAGGTCGGAGCGGTCGACGAGCCGCGGCAGAATGAGATCGGCCGCGGCGGACGCGTCGCGGGCGAGCGGCTCGACGCGGCGGAAGGCGAGGTCGACCGC
The DNA here is from genome assembly GCA_016124975.1 of Phycisphaera sp. Lineage (GTDB taxonomy): Bacteria > Planctomycetota > Phycisphaerae > Phycisphaerales > SM1A02 > QWPT01. The sequence continues at coordinate 124,103 of WGMP01000025.1, forward strand.
CTCGAGGATCGCCTCGTCGGTTCCCGGCGCGCTCGCGGGAAGGCCGAGCATGCTCTCGACGAGCTCCGCAAGGAGCCGCTCGTCGTCGAAGAGCTCTGGATGCACCGAGCGCTGCCACTCCTCGACGAGCCTGCGGCCCTCGCGCGCGGGAAGCCGTCCGCGCAGCCTGCGCAGCGACTCGAAGTGGAGGTCGCGGATCGCAAGCTCGCTCGCGAACTCCGCGTCGTCGACTTCGGCCAGCCGCGCCTCGGTCGCGCGCACGGGCTCCTCGAGACCATATCGCCAGAGCGAACCCGCCTCGGTCTCGATGCGTGCGCGGGCGAGGTCGCCTGCCGACAGGATGTCCGCACGCTTCGCAAGCAGCGTGCCGAGCTGCTCGGCGTGCGCGACAAGGACCGGCTCGATCGTGGCCGCGACCTCCGACGAGAGCTCGAGCCGCGCCACGAGCTCGAAAAGCGTCAGCTTCGTCGACGGCAGCAGCCCGTCGCGGGGAAGGCGTTCCGCGAGCCAGTCGACGCGCTCGCCCACGAACGCGAGGCGACGCGCGGGGTCTGCCGCGCGCTCGACCGCCACGAGGAGCGTGCGCTCGGCGGCCGCGAGGCGTGCGAGCGCCGCCTCGCGCAGCACGAGCGTCTGCACGAGCTCGGGGTTGTGGCGCGGCACGAAGATCTCGCGCGCGCCGTCGAAGCGGTAGGCGGCGGGGAGCCTGTCGCGGATCCGCCCCGACGCTGCCTTGATCGCGGCGTCTGCGGACTCCCGATAGGCGGCGTAGCTGGCGGCGAGCTCGGCATTCGCGGCGAGCGCAGGATCCACCGCCTTGAGAAACGCCGTGAAGCGCGCCTCCGACATCGGTTGTGGAAGCGCGGCCAGGTCGAGCTTCTGCTGGGCCTCGGCGCGCGCACGCTCGCGTTCGTCGCGCGGCGCGTCCTTCCTCGGCTGGGCCGCGGCGGAAGGCTCCGCGCGTGGCGTCTGCGTCTGCGGCCGGGCCTGCACCGGCGTCTGCGTCTGCGCGCCGGCCGACGCCTGCCACGCGAGCGCGGCACCGACAAGCGCGGCCCGAACGAGCGAGCGGGGGCTGGCCATGCTTCCGTCACGCGGGGCGTGCATGGCGCGCAGTGTAGATCGGCGCGGGCTCCGCTACGCTCCGACCATGCCACGATTCTGGCTTCTCAAGTGCGAACCCGATGTCTACTCGATCCGCGACCTCGAGCGCGACGGCCGCACGGGCTGGGACTCCGTGCGCAACTACCAGGTGCGCAACTTCATGCGCGACGAGATGCAGGCGGGGGACCTCGGCGTCTTCTACCACTCGAACGCGGATCCCTCGGGTGCTGCGGGCGTGCTGCGGATCGTGCGGCCGGCGCTTCCCGATCCGACCCAGTTCGACCCGAAGAGCGAGTACCACGACCCGAAGTCGACCCGCGAGGCGCCCACCTGGCTGATGTGCGAGGTCGAGTTCGTGGAGCGGTTCCCGGAGGTCGTCCCGCTCGAACGGCTGCGGGTGGAGCCTGCGCTCGCTGGGATGCTCATCCTCCGCAAGGGGAACCGCCTCTCCGTCACGCCGCTCGAGGAGACGGAGTTTGAGGCCATCCGCGCGCTCGGTGCGGGGCGCGGCAAGCCTGCGTCCGCCAAGTCGTCGGTCGAGTCGGCAGGCAAGTCGGCAGGCAAGTCGCCGGTCAAGTCCTCCGCCGCGCCCGTCCCAGCCGGCGCGAGGCGCAAGTCGCGTTAGAATCCGCCCCGCCAGCCTGAAATCGCGCAGACGGTGCGCGGAATCGGGCGGCCCGCCGTCTGTGCGCCGAGGGGAACGATGGCCCCTGGCGAAAGGTGGCTTCTCACATGGCGCAGACGCGCCCTCTCGGAGGCTTTCCGTGCCAATCTTCCTTGTTCTCGGTTGCGGTGCGCTCGCGGTGGTCGCGCTTGGAGTCGGCCTCTGGCTGATGTCCGTCTACAACAACCTCGCGCGCGGCAAGGTCGGCGTCGAGGGCGCGTGGGCGGACATCGACGTGCAGCTCAAGCGCCGCCACGACCTCATCCCGAACCTCGTCGAGACCGTGAAGGGCTATGCCAAGCACGAGCGCGAGGCGCTCGAGGCCGTGATCGCCGCGCGCGCCCGCGCCGTGAGCGCAGGCCCGCTCGACGAGAAGATCGCCGCAGAAGGCGGCCTGAGCGCCGCGCTCGGGCGGCTCATGGCCGTCGCCGAGGCGTATCCCGACCTCAAGGCGAACACGAACTTCCTCCAGCTCCAGGGCGAGCTGACCTCGACGGAGAACATCATCGGCGGCGCGCGCAACGGCTACAACGGAATGGTCGCCAGCTTCAACCAGATGCGCGTCGTCTTCCCGACGAACCTCGTCGCGGGCCTGTTCGGCTTCAAGGAGATGCCGTTCTTCAAGGTCGACGACGAGGCGCAGCGCGTTGCGCCGCAGGTGCGGTTTTGAGCGGTCGACGCGGGCCTGAGCAGGAGCCAGCCGCGTGATGCTCGACCAAGAAACCACGGGGAAGCTCGTGGGCCTCGCCTGGTGCCTGGGGATCCCGCTGTTCGTTGCGCTCTTCGTCGGCATCGCGATCGCGGGCTGGTGGCGCACGCGCAAGAGAGCGCAGGAGATGGCTGCGTTTGCGGCGAGGATCGGCTTCCGGTTCGTCGGCGCCGACCAGAGCGTCGTGGGGCGGCTCTCGGGCTCCTTCAGCGACTTCGCGCGCGGCCACTCCCGCCAGGGCCTGAACATCTGCTGGGGCAACATGGCCTTCGGCGGAGTGCGCGCGTCTGTGGTCCTCGGCGACTACCGCTACAAGGTCACCCGCGGCGGCGGCAAGAGCCGGTCGACCAGGACCTATCAGTTCTCGTTCATCTCGCTCACGCCCGTGTTGTCGATCGGCGAGGATCTCTCCGTCAGGCGCGAGCGCCTCCTCGACAGGATCGGCGCGTTCGTCGGGCTCGACGACATCGACTTCGAGTCAAGCGAGTTCTCCAAGCGCTTCCATGTGAAGTGCTCGGACCGCCGCTTCGCCTACGACCTCTTCGATCCGCGCATGATCGAGTTCTTCCTCGCCGCGCCGCCGCCCGAGCTCGAGGTGCAGGGGGGTATGGTGGTGATCGACGATGCATCCATCCTGTGGACGGTCGAGGGGTTCCAGCACAGGCTCGCGTGGCTCGACGGCTTCTTCGCGCGGATCCCGCGACATGTCCGCGCCGAAAGGCTCCCGCCCGCCGAACGGGCGCTGGACCCTGTGCTGAATCCGGAGGGCCCGTCGGGCCAGAAGGGCGTGCCATGACCCTCTATGTTGGTGACGGCGTCTGGATCTTCTGCGGGCTGTGCGCCGTGGTCGTGGGCGTGCCTCTTCTCTGGGTCGTCGTCCTCTACAACCGCTTCTCGCGGCTCGTGCAGCTCGTGCGCGAGAGCTGGTCGGGCGTGGATGTCGAGCTCAAGCGGCGCCATGACCTCGTGCCGAACCTCGTCGAGACCGTGAAGGGCTATGCGAAGCACGAGCGGGAGACGCTCGAGCGCGTCGTCGCGGCGCGTGCGCGGGCGATCTCCGCGGGCGGGGCGATCGAGGCGCGCGTCGACGGCGAGAGCGAGCTCGGCCGCTCGCTCGGGAGGCTCATCGCGCTGTCGGAAAGCTATCCCGAGCTCAAGAGCGACCGCCACTTCCTCGAGCTCCAGCGCGAGCTCTCGCTCACAGAGGACCGCATCGCCGCGAGCCGCCGCTTCTTCAACGCGAACGTGCGCGAGCTGAACGCACTGCGCGTCGAGTTCCCGTCGAACCTCGTGGGCAGCGTGTTCGGCTTCCGCGAGATGCGGTACTTCGAGCTTGAGGACGGCTCGGAGCGTGTGGCGCCGCGTGTTTGAGCGCTCGCGGCGTGATTGAGCGCTCGCGGCGTGTTTGAGCGCTCGCGCCTGCGGGCGCTCGCTTTGGTGTGGGCAACGCCGGAGGCCGCCGCCGTATTGGCGGACGCTCCGACCCGCGGCGGACGCTCAGGCCACGCTATCCTGCGCGCATGGCGAAGGAGCGCATCGTCTCGCAGTCGGCGCAGGTGGCGGAGGCCGAGTCGGACCTCGATCCGCAGACGCTCGAGATCCGCCCGCGGTCGCTCGGCGAGTATGTCGGGCAGCGGGCGCTCGTCGAGCGGCTCACGATTGCGCTCACCGCGTCGAAGTCGCGCGGCGACGCGATGGAGCATGTGCTCCTGCACGGCCCGCCCGGCCTCGGCAAGACGACGCTTGCCCATGTGATCGCAAACGAGATGGGCTCGCGCGCCTATGTCACGAGCGGGCCCGCGCTCACGAAGGCGGGTGATCTCGTCGGCACGCTCACGAAGATGGAGGAGAACGATGTCCTCTTCATCGACGAGATCCACCGCCTGCCCGCGTCGGTCGAGGAGTACATCTACCCCGCGATGGAGGACCGCCGCATCGACTTCACGCTCGATTCGGGCATGCACGCCCGCGTGGTCACCATCTCGCTCAAGCCGTTCACATTGATCGGCGCCACGACGCGCGCGGGGCTCCTGACGCAGGCGCTGCGCAGCCGCTTCGGGATCGCGCATCACCTCGAGTTCTACGGCCACGACGACCTCGTCGGCATCCTCGAGCGCGCGTCGCGCATCCTGTCGATGCAGGGAATCAGCGCAGACGCGTTCGATGCGATCGCCTCGCGGAGCCGCGGCACGCCGCGCATCGCGATCCGCCTGCTGCGCCGCGTGCGCGACTTCGCGGCGGTGCGCGGCACGGGCCGCGCAGACCGCGCCGCCGTCGACGGCGCGCTCAGGCTCGAGGGAATCGACGAGCGCGGGCTCGACGAACTCGACCGCAAGTACATGCGCGCGATCGCAGAGATCTACGGCGGCGGCCCTGTCGGCGTCGAGGCTGTGGCGGCGACGCTCGCGGAGGACGTCGGCACCATCGAGGACATGGTCGAGCCATATCTCCTCCAGCTTGGCTACCTCGCGCGCACGCGCCAGGGCCGCAGGCTGACGAAGCCAGGCGCGGATTCGATCGGATTCACGCTGCCCGCGGAAGTGGGCTGAGCCGCGGTGGCTTGAGCGGTCGCCCCTGATTTTCGTGTCGCACGATTCAGATCGTCGGAGTCCCCAAGCAAGTGTGCCAGCAGACTTCGGTCTGCTGAACGACAGGTGTCGGAGTCGACGGCTGACATCATCCGTTCCGCGGACTGAAGTCCACGGGCACCCCTGATTGTCGTGTCGCACGGTTCAAACCGCCGGAGTCCCCAAGCAGGGGTGCCCGCATGCTTCAGATCGTCGGAGTCCCCAAGCCAGGGGTGCCCGCATGCTTCAG
>WGMP01000018.1 GCA_016124975.1 Phycisphaera sp.
CGAAGTTGACCTCCGTCAGCCGCCCCCAGCGGTCGTGGCGGTAGGCGAGGCGGTTCCCGCCCGCGACGGTCTCGCGGGTGCGGACGTTGCCGGCGGCGTCGTGGGTGATGGCGAAGGTGGCGCCGAGGCTGCCGCCGCCGCCGACGGTCTCGACGTAGTTCGACTGCTCGTTGACGGCGTTGAAGCTGGCAGTGAGCTTGCGGTCGGAGGCGCTCTGCTGCTCGCTCGCGTTCGCCAGGATGTCGGTCGAGCGGATGTTTCCGACGAAGTCGTACTGGTACCGCTGGGTGCCTGCGGCTGCGGTGAACGAGGCAGGGGCGGGGTCCGCGCCGGTGAAGTCGCCGCGGCGGGCCTTCAGGAGCCGCATGAGGCCGTCGAGGGTGTACTGCTCGTCGCGACGCGAATGGCGTAGTCGCCCCGTGAGTGCCTTCTGTTTGCTGAAACGAAGTCAAAACGGCTGACGCACCGCAACCGAAAGCAACTAATCGCGTCCCTCAGAGGTCGGAATAGGGCGCGGCTGCGCGAGCATCTCAGTGTGTCGTCTCGTGATCAGGCCCTGAACTACAGTGGCCGTTCGGTCGCACCTGATCGAGGGATCGACCTTCACGAGATCGCGTGCATGGACGCCTGTGCACCCAACGCGATCAACACTTGTACGGACGGTTTGCCGCACTGCGGCATCGAGGCTTTATCTCTTGTAGATCCAGGCCGGATAGGCGTCGTTTTCCGCGTAGTAGATGAGGAGATCGCACCTGTCGGCAGGCGAGGCTTGCCAGTTGGCGATGGCCTCGAGCACCTCGTTCGCGACTGCGACCTCAAGAAAGTAATCGAGGCCACGTTCTTTGATCTCCGCTGGGGGCTTGAAGTCTTCGTCAACGACGACCGCGGCCGCAGCCGAACCCGCACGCCAGGGTCGGGCCGCAAAGATACAACACCGGTCGTCCAGCCCATCGGGGAGCAACGCAACAAGCGCCGCAAGAGTGGTCTCGTTTGCACTCAATAGTCACCACCCCATTCTCGGAAGCCCCGGGCGCCGTTCGGATGCAGAAGCGGCTGCCATGGCCCACCTTGATGTTGCGCCCGAGGTACGAGTTGCATCACGCCAGGCCGGCCAGCGACGTGGTGCCATGTCCAGCCTGTCGGACTTCGGTCAAGTCGGGCCGGTGCGGCGATTCCCATGTCGTCCATCATGCGTGCAAACTCCGGATCTCGCCGCATCGTGTTCAACAGGCTCTGGTTGGCGTCCTTGAAGTGCGCGCCTCGTTGGCCAATGCCCCGTTTGGCGATGGTAGTCTCGAAGGCGACCGAATAGGCCCTTGCGATGGCGGTATCGGCCCCACACCCGTTCGTGTTGTGCACCACCACCCCGCACGCGCCGACGAGGTAGCGGCTCGTGCCCTCGACGGTGAGGTTGTAGACCGATACGACCGCGTGGCGGCCGCGGATCTTCGTGACCGTGGCCGTGCCCGCGACGCCTTGCGGGGACATCGTGCGGACGGCGTCGCCCTCGGCGAGGTCGCTGGCGGGGACCCAGCGGCCGTGGCCTGCGCGGTCTTGGCCCGTGCGGTCTTGGCCCGTGCGGTCGCGCGTGTCGAGCGGCTCGACGAGCGCGACGGCCTCGGGGTCGGCTCGGGACTCGAGCGCGGACGCACGCGCCCCCGCCCGCGCGACGAGGAACGGGTGCTCGCCGGTGGCGGAGACGGTGGTCTCGTCGCCGCCACCCGGTTCGCCCGGGTCGACGGTGATGTCGTAGATGGTGCCCTCGAAGAGCGTGACGGGCGTCGCGGTGACGACGGCGGGGACGGGGTCGCCCGTCGCCGGGTCGACGCTTGCGACGACGGCGCCTTCCGTGATCGACTCGATCGGCACCGCGAGCGCGGGGGTGGCGGTGAGGACGAGGGTGCCGGCGAGGAAGCAGGCGGGGCCGCGTCGCTGGAACCAGCCCCTGACACCGTTCCAGCCGTTTCTCGCTGCCGAAGCGGCCGCCTGAGCACCCCTCGAGAGCGACATCGCGCCCGTCTGCATGCGCGAGGTAGCCACGACGCCGGCTGATCCGCTGGCTCGGAACATGCCGAACGACCCAACAAGGGTGCCAAGGAGCTCCCAGCGATCGCCCGACGAGAGCGAATCCCAGTTTGTGATGAGTTGGTATCCACCGTAGAGAACGAGGCCGACGGTTGCTGTGACCACGGCGGCCGGCGGAAGGACGGCAGCAGCGACTAGGAAGATCACTGTTCCGACCGCGCCCTTGAGCACGCCGAGCCCAAACCGCTCAAGCGGGCTGTCGAGGTAGAGGGGCAGCGCGCCCCAGCCTTCCGTGGTGTCGCGCCACCAGTCTGAGGGAGACGACGGCGATCTCCAGTAGTCGCGCAGCGCCTCGAAGCCATCGCCCATGTCCCGCCACCAGTCGCTGAGGAACAACCCATACGGATCCGTCCCCGCCATCGGGTTTCGCCCGAGGTACGAGTAGAGGCTCGGGCCGTCCAGGTATCCCGCGGGGTCCCGCTCGAGCCACCGGCACATCCCGGGGGTCGGGTCGTAGTGCCTGAAGCGGACGGTGTACGCGCCGATGTCGCCGTTGAAGCGGTAGCCGCTGAAGCCGATGTTGAAGTCGGAGCGGGCGTTCGCGGCGGAGAGCGGGGCGGAGACGCTCGCGGCGGGCGCGAGCCGGCCCTGCGGCAGCGCGGTCACGTACGCGGTCGAGCCGTACTGCGCGACGTCGCGCTTGGTGATGACGCCGTCGCGGTTCCAGTCGGCGTCGGGATCTGCAGTTCCGTCCGCCGGCCTGCTGGGCGTCGAGCCACGCGGCGTGGCGGTCTGCGTCGTCGCGTTCAGCTCCGCGTCTCACCGCGGACACGCGCTTGCTTCCGCGCATTGCGGCTGCCAGTTCATATGCAGAAACCACACGGAAGTGGCACTTTTCGCATATGACTTGGCGGAGGGCGCGCCGCGATGGTGCAGAGCGGCGCTGACCACGGCTTCATCGCGACGAAACCCCCGGCGTCACCACGAACGCCTGCGGCGCTCACGCGTTGATGCGCTCCTCGAGCCGCGCAAGCGTCGCGAGGACTTCGTCGAAGGACGGAGGTGGCGCGAGGTACATGTCGCGCATCGCCGCGTAGTCTCTGCGCAGCGCCTCGACGCGCGGGGTGGCCGGGAGCAGCCGGAAGGAGCCTCTGCGCGCGAGGTCGTGCCGCGCCCATGCGCTTGCGAAGAAGCGCTGCTTCCAGCGGACGACGCGCTCGCAAAGGTCCGTGCGGTCGACGGCGCGCCCGACGGTCGGGTGCGAGGCGAGCATCGCGAGGTCGGCGTAGTGCCGCGAGTATCTGTCGGGCATCGGGCGGTCCGCCGGCCGGTGATGCTCGACATGGAGGATCGTCGCCTTCTCCCAGAAGGTCCGCTCGGCATCGAGCGCGACCACCTCGCACGACCAGTCGGCGAACGCCTCGGGAAGCGACTCCGCGAGCCACGGACGCACGGGGTGCCGGCCGGTCGGCTGCTGGTCCGTGAGCGAGCCGAACTCGAGCCGCACCGACCGCTGGAGGTAGTCGAATCCGCTCGGCAGCACCGAGGGATACTTGAAGAGAAGCGTGGTCCCGTCGCCCTCGGGCGCGAGCCGCCGCGCGATTCCCGCTCCGAACTCCTTGCGCGCAAGCGTCGCGAGCGCCGGGCTGATCCGCTCCGCGACCGCCTCGCCGCATGCCTTCTGCGCGCGTGCCATCCAGAGATCGGCCTGCGTGCGGGTCGGCGTCGCGGTCGGTCCGTCGATGCCCGCGAACGCCGGCGACAGCGAGAGATCGATGTCCTCCGAGAACCGGTCGATCGCGCCGAAGACCTTCGAGAGCGATGTGCCGCCCTTGAAGACGAGCGCGTCGGCGCACTCGCTCCTGAAGAGAAGCGCGAGGAACCACGAGACCCAGAAGTCCTTCTCGACCACCACGGGCGAGACATCGCGGCGCGACGCGACCTCCTCGATGTAGAGCCGGCGCTCGCGCGCAGGAAGGGCGAGGAACCCGAGCTTCAACGCGATGCTCCCGCGACGGCGCGGAGGTGGGGGTGCATCCACGCGGGCGCGAAGCGGAGATCCTTGAGGAGCCGCGCGCGCTCGGCTGCGGGGATCGCGCGCCGCAGCCGCGCGAGGCGCTCGGGCGTGATGTGGCGCTCGCCGATCGCGCGAAGGGCCTGGATGACCATTCCGCTCACCCTGCCTGCGGTCGCCATGTTCCGCGGGGTGGTGCGGCGGAGCTCGATGGTGGTCGCGCCGATGCGCACGCGGCGGCTGGCGCCGTCTGTCAGGAAGACGACGCGCATCGGGACCTGCTCGGTGAGCCCGAGGAGGTTCGCGGCGTATGCGCCGCTCGGCTGGAGGCGGATCTCGTCGCGGCCCGCCAGCGCCCGCGCGACGGCATCGACGGAGGGCGCGATCTCGCCGAGCACGCGGTGCCTGCGCGGAAGGTCGTAGATGCCGCGCGCGATGCGTCGGATCGCACCGCGCTTGACGAGGCGGTGCAGGGCGACATCGACGGCGCGCCTGCTGCCGAGGGCGAGGAAGTCGGTCGGGACGAAGACGGCGCCGTCGCCGCGACGCTTCACGAGGGCGAGGATCCTCTGGTCGACGGAGCGGGGCTGGCTGGCCGTGGTCATGTAAGAAACAATATACGATATTTCTTACAGGCAGCAAGAGAGACGCGGCCTTTCCCCGGCGGATCGACGCTCGCGCGGGCTTGGATCGCGGATCGCCGCGCTCTCGAACTCGAGGTTGACCGCGGTCAGGTGCCCGCACTCGTCATGGCGGACTGCGAGGCGGTTCGCGCCTTGCGATGTACGAGGCCGCAGGCACGGACTCGATCGCCGTGAAGCACACGGAGCGCATCCACGACCGCATCGCCGATGCACAGGAGGTGCGTGGCCTCGCCGAGACCGAGCACCGCCGCTTCGAGGCCTACCTCGACGAGGTCCTCGGTCCGTCAACTGGGTAGGAGTGGGAGGCGGAGTCGGGCGAGGTCGGCTACGAGCTCTCCGCGGCGAGGCAGCAGATCACGGCGAACTTCGACCACGACCTGCAGCGGCTGAAGGGGATCGAGCACAGCGCGTGGTCTGCGTTCAACAGCATCTGTGCCGCGCAGCGACCGCGCGGTACCCGTTGGAACCCGCGAGGTACCCGGCACCACGAGGAGACGAGGTAGTCGAGGGAGTCGAGTGCCGCGAAACGCGAGTTCCCGTGTTGCGTGGTGTTTCCCGAATGGCGTGCCGTGCGGTCCTTCAGTGCCAGGAAGCTACCCGCTGGTACCCGCAAGTACCCGGTAGCTACCCGGCACCGTTGAGGACGGGAGGTGGTGACCAAAGAGAAGCGCTCGGGTTCTTGCCGAACGCCGAGCGATTCGAAAGGGAGAGACTGGGTTGGTACGGGCTCGCGGGAGCTGCCGGAGGAGGGTCTCGCGCGAGAAGATCGCTTGAACAGACCGCTCCGAGGCGACCGCGCTCGCCTGGCAGGTGCGGCGTCGCGCGTCAGCAGGGCCTGAAGAGCGGCGGTCGCGGCGGGGGCGGGGTGACGGGCATGCGGCGGCCCGGATCCTCTTCGCCGAAGCCCGGGGCGCGCGGCGGCGCCACGGGGTCGCCAGGTGCGCGTCGGCCGTCGCCAGGGGAGAACCCTGGGGCGCGTGGGCGGTCGATCGGGTCGCCCGGCGCGCGGCGGCCGTCCTTCGGGCCGAAGCCCGGGGCGCGCGGTGGTGCGATGGGTCGGCCTGGCTCGTTCTTGCCTGGGGTCGTGCCGAAGCCAGGCGCTCGTGGCGGGGCGATTGGTCGACCGGGCTCGTTCTTGCCAGGGGTCGTGCCGAAGCCTGGGGCGCGGGGACGGTTGATCGGGTCGCCCGGCTCGTTCTTGCCGGGCGTCGTGCCGAAGCCTGGGGCGCGCGGGCGCTCGATCGGGCGGCCGTCTGGCAACCGACGGCCCGGCCGCGTGCTTGGCCCGTTGTCTGGCCGCGAGGGCGTCACGGCGGGCTCACCGGGACCACGGCGGTCCGGCGTCACCGTTGGCTCGGGCGCGTCGGGCGTGATCGGATCGCCAGGCTCGTTGCGGCCTGGAATCGCGTCGGGCGCGGGGCCCTCAGGGCTCTGCGTCGGCGACACGGGCCTTGCGGGAGGCGCTGCGGGAACGGGTGGCGTCAACTGCGCGACGGCGAACTGGCTCGCCAAGCCGATCGTGGCGAGCGTGAGCGCGATCGGGCCGAGAGACGCGCGGGCATGGCCGTGGCGCTTGCTGGTGGTCGGATTGTGTCGTGCGCGCATGGCTGGCTTCTCCAAAGCAACGGGCGACATGCTCGTTGCGCTGTGCGTTGTCCGTGGCAGACACCTCGCCTGATGATGTCGGCATCGGTTTCCGCGCCCGTGAACTCCTGCGAGAGACGGAAGACCGTTGGAACCTACGCGCGAATCGGGTGCTCCATGCGGAGCGCGCCCGAAAAAGACTGAAGATTCGGCGGGAAGTGGCGGTGCGGCCTGCACGCGGTTGGCGGGCGGGGCTGGGGCGAAGGCGCGATCGTGTCGGTAAACCCCTGTTTCGGCGGTGTTTACGCAGCGCGCGCAGCATCGCGTCGGCGCAACCAGAGGACGATCACCACTCCGACCAAAGCGCACAGGCCGCCAAGCACGAGGAAGATCCTGTTCGAGGGCATGTCGGCCTGACGAAGCGCGAAGAAGAGGCCGCTTCCGATCGCGCCCATCAGGAAGCTGTATCCGTTCGCGGTGCCGAGCACGCGCCCGCGGAGGTCGTCGGGCGCGAGCGACTGGAGCATCGCCTGCAGCGGGATGATGTAGAGCCCCCCGACGAGCCCCGTCGCGACGAGGAGCGCCATCGTGACGGCGAACGACGCGGGGGCGACTCCGAGGAGCCCGAACCCGACCGCGAGGCCGCCCGCCCCGATCGGGATGAAGCGCGCGCGCCGAGCGGGGCGGTCGAGGTAGGCCGCGACGACGCAGCCGACTCCGATCGCGACGCCGAGCGCCGCGAGGAGAAGGCTCGTCTGGTCGTCGCGCACGCCGAGATGGCTCGAGTAGTCGGGCAGGATCAGAAGCACCGTCGCCGCGACGAAGTAAAAGAAGGTCCACGCCGCGCACACCGCGAGGAGCGGCGACTTCGCCATCTCGCGCGTGGTCGAGATGTAGGTCGAGAACGGGTTGAGGTTGACGGGAAGCGTCGGGTTCTGCGGCTTGAGCCTCGGAAGCGTGAGGCAGGTGAGGAAGCCGAGCACGACGAACACGCCCATGGCGATCCCTGGAAGCCACGCAGCGCCGCCCGCGGGCGCGCCGTCGACGAAGCCGTCCTTCCAGCGCTGCGCCACGATGCCCGCGACCACCGTGCCCGTGATGACCGCGACATTCGTGGCCATGTTGATGATGCCGTTGGCGCGCGCGAGATCCTTGGGCGCGACGAGCTCCGCGATCATGCCGTACTTCACGGGGCCGAAGAACGCGCTCACGACCGCGAACGAGACGAGCGCCGCGAGCGCGCCCATCGGTGAACCGCGCGCGAACTCGAATGCGCAGAACGCGCACACCCCGAGCGACACGGTCTTGAGGACCACCGTGATGCGCGACTTCGAGCTTCGGTCTGCGATGCGCCCGCCGAAGGCCGAGAGCAGGATGAACGGCAGCGTGAACGCGACCGCGACGACGCCGTTTCCGCCTTGGCCGAAGACCGTCTCCCACGGGCCGCCGACGGCGACCGCGAAGCCGATCGTGGTCTTGATGATGTTGTCGCTCGCCGCCTCGAAGAACTGCGTCGCGAGAAGCGAGAGAAACCCGCGGTTCCACATGCCGCGCGCGGCGGCCGCATCGCTCGCCGCGGGGAGATCGCTCATCGATCGGCTCCGACGGGCGCCGCTGGCTGCGCCGCAGGGCGCTCGACGCGCGCATCGGGGCGGCCCTTCCCCGGCGTCCACGCGGGCGCAGGCACCGTGAAGGCGCGCGTCACGGTCTCCGGGTTCTTCGGCCGGCCCGTCGCTGGGTCTGCGAGCTCGCCGTCCGCGATCTTCAGGATCGCCTCCGCGCCCTCGACCGCGTGGCCGAACGCGCAGTACTGCCCGTCGAGCCGCGCCGTCGCCTCGCGCGAGAGGCACACGAACCACTGGCTGCCCGCGCTGTCGGGCCAGTCGCTGCGCGCCATCGACACGACGCCGAAGTCGTGCGGCAGCTTCGATGGTTCGAGCGGGAGGTCGTAGCCGGGGCCGCCGTCGCCCGTGCCCGTCGGGTCGCCGCCCTGGATGACGAAGGGCTTGCCGTTTCGATCGGCGGGCACGATGCGGTGGACGATCGTGCCGTCGTAGAAGCCGCGCGCCGCGAGCTCGACGAAGTTGCGCGCGCTGTTCGGCGCCTCGTCTGGGCGCATCGCGAAGCGGATCGTTCCCGCGGTGGTCTCGAAGACGACATCGAGGTCGCGCTCGAGGCGGAAGCCCGACGCGGGCGTCGGGTCCGCCTTGGGCCACTCGACGGCGAGCTTCCTGTGCGCCTCGTTCGATGGGTCGAGAAGCGCGTCGCCCCAGCCGATCACGCGCGTGAACCTGGTGACGCCGTCGGGCCGCAGATCGGTCGTGGTGCGGATTGCGGGCCGCGGCATGAGCGGCACGACGACGAGGGGCGAGCCTTGCGGTGTGCCGTCAACGATCGGCTGCACGCGCACGGCGCGCTCCGCGCCGCGGATCGCAGGGAAGAGGACGGCGAGATCGATGTCGCCCGCCTCCGCCGCCGCGCGCGCGAGTTCGTTCGCGTCGCGGTCGAGAAGCACGAGCTCGCACGGCCCGTCGACGCCCGAGAGCGTCGCGACCAGCGCGCCGTCGGGCTTCGCGAAGGTCGTCTTCGGTGCGAGGTCGGCGGCTGCGAGCATGAAGTGGGGGGCGAGGGCGGCGAGGAGGGGAGTCAGCACAGGCATGGGCGAGTCGCATTATGCCCGCAATCCGCACTACCATCTGCCCATGGCGACCACGGCCGACCCGAAGACAGCGACGATCCTCAACGCCTCGTTGAAGGTGGGCCTCGAGATCCACATCGAGCTCGCGACGCGCACCAAGATGTTCACGCGCGTGCCGAACGCGGCGCACCCCGACCACTTCGACGAGGCGCCGAACACGCTGATCGACCCCGTCGTCTGCGCGCTGCCGGGCGCGCTCCCCGTGATGAACAAGGCCGCGGTCGAGATGTCGATGATGGTCGGCCTCGCGCTCGGCTGCGGGATCGCGCGCTTCTCGAAGTGGGACCGCAAGAACTACTACTACCCCGATCTCCCCAAGGGCTACCAGATCTCGCAGTACGACCTGCCGCTCTGCCACGACGGCCGCGTGGATATCCCCGTGGCCGCGGGCGGAACGCGCTCGATCGGCATCATCCGCGCCCACCTCGAGGAAGACACGGGCAAGCTCGGGCACGAGTTGCCGGGTGGCCACCACTACGCGGGCTCGCTCGTCGACCTCAATCGCGCGGGCACGCCGCTCCTCGAGGTCGTCACCGCGCCAGACTTCGACTGCGCCGACGATGTCGTGACCTTCGCGGAAGAGCTTCGCAACATCTGCCGCTTCCTCGGCGTCACTGAGGGAATCATGCAGAAGGGCCACATGCGGTTCGAGCCCAACATCAACATGATCCTCGAGCTTGCGAACGGCGACACCGTGAAGACGCCCGTCGTCGAGGTGAAGAACCTCAACAGCTTCCGCGCCGTGAAGGGCGCGATCGAGTTCGAGGCGAAGCGCCAGGTCGAGGAGTGGCGCGAGACGGGCCGCACGATGGGCCGCGGCATGAAGTCGACGCGCGGCTGGGACGATGTGAACCTGCGCACGCTCCTCCAGCGCGAGAAGGAAGACGCGCACGACTACCGCTACTTCCCCGAGCCCGACCTCGTGCCCGTCGAGGTGAGCGACGCATGGCTCGCGGAAGTCGCGGCGCGCGTGCCCGAGCTGCCGCTTGCGCGGCGCGCGCGGTACATCTCGGCGTACGGCCTCAGCGAGATCGACGCGCTCAACCTTGTCTCCGAGCGCGACACCTGCCTCTTCTTCGAGGCGTGCGTGGCGGCGGCGCAGGCCGCGGGCGCGTTCAAGGGCGAGAAGGACGCGGGCTACGCCGCGGGCAAGCTCCTCCTCAACATCGGCGCCAAGCACGCGAACGAGCGCGGCGCGGGCGTGCACGCGATCGGCATCTCGGCCGCGCAGGTCGCGGGCATCCTCGTGCTGCGCGAGCAGGGCGCGATCGGGCCGCAGTCGGTCGACGCGCTCTTCGGCGCGCTGTGCGGAAGCGGCGAGGACGCGAAGGCCGCCGCCGAGCGCCTCGGGCTCATCGTCGTGCGCGACGAAGGACAGCTGAACGCGTGGATCGACGCCGCGATCGCCGCGAACGAGGCCGCCGCGAACGATGTGCGCGCGGGCAAGATGGCCGCGATCGGCCGGATCGTCGGCGCGGTGATGAAGCTCGCGGGCGGCAAGGCCGATGCGAAGACCGTGAACGACGCGATCAAGTCGCGGCTCGGCGTGTGACACCATGGACGACGCATTCACCAGCGACACGCATCAGGACATCGGGCGAGTGCTCGTCTCAAGCACCGCGATCGCACGCCGCGTCGTCGAGCTCGCCCAGCAGGTCGGCGACGACTACGCCCACGCCGACGGCCGCCTCACGGTCGTCCCCGTCATGACGGGAAGCCTGCTGTTTGCGGCTGATTTCGTGCGCGCGCTGCCGCAGCGGCGCCTGCGCATCCAGCTGACGACGGTATCGAGCTATGGCGGAAAGAACACGGCCTCGCGCGGCAGCACGCTCGCGGGCGCGCTTCCGAAGCACCTCGAGGGGCATCATGTGCTCATCCTCGACGACATCCTCGACTCGGGCGGCACGCTGCGGCTCCTGCGCAGCGAGTTCGAGTCGCGCGGCGCCGCGAGCGTGCGCGCGTGCGTCCTTCTCCGCAAGAAGATCCCGAGCGCGATGTCGACGCCGTGCGAGTACTGCGGCTTCGACATCGACGACGAGTTCGTGGTCGGCTACGGGCTCGACTACGACGACCTCTACCGCAACCTGCCGTTCGTGGGCACGCTGAAGCCCGAGGCGCGCGCATGACATCCGGCGGCGCCATCGAGCCCGACGCGCCCGCCGCGCCGCGCGCCGCGCAGGCGGCCCCCGCGGCCGTCGGCGCCGTGGAGACGCTTCCACATCTCCTGCAGGCGACGCTCGGCCCCGATGAAGTCGTGATCCTGCTCCTGCGGCCGAGCCTTCTCTACATCCCGCTCTCGTCGCTCGGCACGCTCGTCGCGAGCGTCCTCATCGGCACCGCGCTTCTCTACGCCGCGCGCTTCCAGTGGAGCCCGTGGACGGAAGGCGACGCGGTCCTCATCGGCGGCGGCCTTGCGGCGCTGCGGCTCGCGTGGGCGGCGGTTGACTGGTGGTTCCACCTCTACGCGCTCACCGACAGGCGAATCCTCGCGCGATACGGCGTCTTCCGCACGCAGCTCTACGAGGCGCCGCTCTCGCGCATCCAGAACACGATCCTGGTGCAGCGCTTGCGCGAGCGCCTCTTCGGCCTCGGCACGCTCGGCTTCTCGACCGCAGGCCGCGGCACCTTCGATGCGTTCTGGGAGATGCTCCGCGCGCCCTACGCCGTGCACCGCACGGTGCTCGACGCGATCGAGCGCTATGGCCGCAGGTGAGGAACGCGCGCGCGCGGGTTCTCGATCGACCCCGCGACTTCCTTGAGGAGCGACCGCGTGAGGTCGTTCACTTCCTTCGGCGGCACGATCTGCACCACGACGAAGAGATCGCCCGCGGGGCGGCCGCTGCCTGCGGGCATGCCCTTGCCCGCGATGCGGATCTTCTTGCCGCTGGCGGTTCCTGCGGGAATCTTGAGCGCGACGGTGCCGCCCGTCGGAAGCGGCGCGTCGACCGATGCGCCGAGCGTCGCCTCGACGATCGAGAGCGGAAGGTCGTAGGCGAGGTCGCGGCCTTCGCGCGAGAGCCACGCGTGCGGCGCGATGCGCGCGCGTACCACGAGATCGAGCCGGCCCGGGACCGAAAGCAGCTCCTCGTCCTCGAGGCCCGCTGGAATCGGAAGATCCACGCTCGTCTGGCGGCCGTTCTCCTCGAGCACGACGCCGATCTTTCCGCCCTTGATGGCGACCTCGAGCGGAACGCTGGCCTCCGCCTCGCTGCGCTCGCGTGCGCGGGCGCGCGAGCCTGCGCCGGGCCCCGTGCCCGCGCGGCCTCGCGCACGGCCGCCGCGCGGCCCGAACATGTCGCCGAAGATCGACTCGAAGGTCGCGCTGTCGGACGATGTCCAGTCGCCCGAGTTCCAGCCTTCCGCGCCGCCTGAGCGCCCCGATGCGCCGTCGCCGTATGGCGGTCGCGCGTGCCCCGCGCCCGCACCGCCCGCGAATGCGTCGGGCGAGCCGCCGAGCCTGGTGAACTCGTCGTACTGCGCGCGCTTCTCGCTGTCGGAGAGGACCTCGTAGGCCTGCTGGATCTCCGCGAAGCGCGCGGGCGCGTCCTTCGCCTTGTTGCGGTCGGGGTGGAACTCGAGCGCAAGCTTGCGGTGGGCGCGACGGATCTCGTCTGCGCTCGCAGCGCGTCCGATCCCGAGGACTTCGTAGTAGTCGCGCGAGGGCATGGAAGGCGCGCAGTATAGGACGGGCGCCGCGGCGAAACCGTCCGCGGCGCAGCGCGTAGGATGCGACCCATGCCGTGCGAGCCGAAGGCGCCCAGCGGCGGCGCGTCACTTTCCCTGCCCGTGGTCGCATCGGCGACCGTCTCCGCCGATCGCGCGGGCAGCCCCGCCAAGGGTTCCGCGACCCCGCGTTCGCGCATGGGCTGGAAGCGCGCGGCCGTCCTCGGCACGATCCAGCTCCTGATGATCGTGCATGTCGTCCAGTGGCTCTGGACAGGCACGACGCTCTCGCCCCTCGAGCCGTCCGAGGCGATGCAGACCTCGATGTACGGGGTCATCAACGCGGGCACCGTGCTCTTCGTGGCCGCGCTCGTGTCGACCGCGCTCCTCGGCCGCTGGTTCTGCGGCTGGGCGTGCCATGTCGTCCTCCTCCAGGACCTCTGCGGCTGGATGATGAAGAAGGTCGGCATCCGACCGAAGCTCTTCCGCTCGCGGCTTCTCCTGTGGCTTCCGCTGTCGCTTGCGGTCTACATGTTCCTCTGGCCGATCGCTTATCGCCTCGCGGTCGCGCCCTACACGCGGCCCGACCTCGCGTGGCCGGGCTTCTCGACCCACTTCATCACCGAGGACTTCTGGGCGACCTTCCCCGGGCTCCTGATGGCGGTGCCGTTCCTCCTCGTGTGCGGGTTCCTCACGGTGTACCTCCTCGGCGCGAAGGGCTACTGCACCTACGGCTGCCCCTACGGCGGCTTCTTCGCGCCGCTCGACGAGCTGTCGCCCGTGCGGATCCGCGTGAGCGACGCGTGCACCCAGTGCGGCCACTGCACGGCGGTGTGCACCTCGAATGTGCAGGTGCACGCCGAGGTTCGCGACTACGGCATGGTCGTCGACCAGGGCTGCATGAAGTGCATGGACTGCGTGAGCGCGTGCCCCGAGCAGGCGCTGCGCGTCGGCTTCGGCACGCCTGCGTTCCTCGCGAAGCCGCGCGTCGAGTCGCCCGCGCAGAAGCGCTGGGACCTGAGCTGGAACGAGGAGATCGCGTTCGCCGCCGTCGCGATCGCCGTCTTCTTCGCCATGCGCGGCACGATCGGCCTGCCGCTTCTCTTCGCGTCGGGCGTGGCGGCGTGCGCGACCTACCTCGCATGGCTGTGCACATCGCTCGTCCGCAAGAGCGATGTGCGGCTCCATCGCTTCCAGCTGAAGCGCGACGGCCGCGTGCGCGCGTCGGGCGGCGTCGTCGCGGCGCTCTCGGCGCTGGCCTTCGCGGGAATCGCCGCGGTCGGCGTCCTGAACGCGTCGATCGCGCTCGGCGACTTCGCCTACGGCAAGGTGCGCGTGCCGCCCGAGGTCGTCTACAGCGGCTCTGGACTGCGCGCGACGGAGGATGTCCAGCGCCACGCGGCGCGCGGCATCGCCTTCTATCGCTTCGCGCTTCCCGCGCCGGACGGCTATGGGTTCGACGGCCCGTGGCGCAACGCGATCGAGGCGCGCGTGTCGTGGATGCTTGCCGTGACGGGCGACTATGCGTCCGCCGAGCAGGTGCTGCGTGGCGCCGCCGAGCGCGAGGGGATGGACGAGGGCTATGCGGCTGGCATCGCGCGCACGATGCGCGGTGGCGGCGACCTTCGCGGCGCGGTCGACTTCGCCCGCGCGCAGTGGGAGGCGAACCCGCAGTGGGGCGGTCTGCGCGAGGAGCTCGTCAACTGGCTCGTCGCCGACGAACGGCGCGTCGAGGCGCTCGCGCTCGCGCGCGAGGCGCTCGTGCGTACCCCCGACGACCTCACCGCCATGCGGAGGCTCTCCGTCCTTCTCATCGAGGGCGGCGTGCGGCCCGAGGTCGAGGAAGGCGTCGAGCTCGTCACGCGCACGCTCGTGATCGCGCCCGGCAACCCGTTCGCCCACAAGGTGCGCGCGGAGGGGCTCGACCTCCTCGGCCGCGCCGACGAGGCCGAGAGCGACCTGCGCCGCGCGCTCGAGCTTGCGCCCGACGACTGGCGCTTCATCCAGGCGCTCGGCGAGTTCCTGATGAGCCACGACCAGCAGCAGGAGGCGATGCCGCTGATCAAGCGCGCGACGGAGATGCGCGCGGAGCAGATGAGGCGGTAGGCAGCGCGCAGAGGGCGCCCGCGTGACGACGGTCGTCGGAGTCGCCAACCAAGTGTGCCAGCAGACTTCAGTCTGCTGAACGCCAACCGCCGGAGTCGACGACTGACATCATCCGTTCCTTGGACTTCGTCCAAGGGCACCCGTGCGTGTCGTGTCGAACGATCTAGATCGCCGGAGTCGCAAACCACGGGTGCCCGGGGACGAAGTCCCCGGAACGACACGCGTCGGAGTCGACGGCTGGCATCATCCGTTCCGCCTGCTGAAGCATGGGGCACCAAAGTGAGTCAACTCTCAGGCTCACATGTCCAGTGCGAAGTCAAGCGGTCTCATTTCCATAGA
>WGMP01000054.1 GCA_016124975.1 Phycisphaera sp.
CAACCACGGCTACAACTCGGCCCCCGCCTGCCTCTTCTTCGACGGCCACATCGAGCTCGTCAGCTGCCAGAAGTCCATGCAGGCCGACAACCGCGTCGCGCCGAGCAATGGCTCTGTCTGGTCGCGCAACACGCCGTTCGGCGCGAACGGCTACTTCGGAGCCCAGTCGTACGACTTCCTCGTGCGAACGAGCTTCCACATCCTCACCACCGACGGCATCGAGGGCCGCGATGTCCTCGGCGACGAAGGCTGATGTGCCTGATGTGATGCGGTTCGGTTGATCGGCCGCCAGGCCGATGCACCGAGCGCCAATGCAGATTCAGCAGCCGCCCGCCTCGTGCGGGCGGCTGTCTTTTTGCGAAATTGCCGCGGCGCGCGACACGGATCCGCGCATCGAGCCCCATGCGTGTCATGATGCGAGTGCGGACGCAGGCGTGCTCCTGATTCGACCCTCCGCCGCGAAGTCTCGCGCCCCGCGTTCACTCGCGTCGCGCGAGAGAGGGTCGAAGCACACGCATCGATGCAAGGTCATCGATCCAACACACAGGAGACGCCACGACATGCTGCATGCAAGCCTTCCTTCGCTCCCGCGGGCGAGCGGCGATCGTTCCCTCGCGGTCCGTTCGCGTGCCTGCGCCCTCCGCTCACGCGCCTTCACGATCGTCGAGCTCCTCGTCGTCGTGTCGATCATCGCGCTCCTCATCGCGCTGCTGCTTCCCGCTGTGCAGCGCGGGCGCGACAAGGCGCTCATCTCGCAGTCCGTCGCGAACCTCAAGAACCTCGCCGCCGCGAACGAGATCTACGGCGGCGACTGGGGCGACCGCCAGTGGACGGCGTGCCCCGACGACGCGGGGCTCGTGAACGGCTGCGACCAGTACAAGGCGCAGATCGCCTGCCCGCCGCAGCAGTTCCTCGGATGGGATGTGAACGGCGCGATGTGGGGCTACTTCCTCGGCAGCTCGGGCAAGTGCGCGCAGTACGGCTGGCCAGAGGCCTGCTACAACTGGATCGTCTACATCCCGCTCACCTTCACGACGGGGCCGAATCCAGGCGGAGGCAACGCCTTCGGAAGCTTCCGCATGCCGGGCGTGAAGAGCTTCCACGACTACGTGGGGCGCCGCTTCTACGACCCGACCTTCTACGCGCCGAAGGACATCGTCGCGCTCTCGACGATCTCGAAGTACTTCACGAGCGCCGCGGAGTTCACCTACGACGGCACCAACTACGAGGACAGCTCGTACTGCTTCTCGCCGGCAGCGATGTTCGACACCGCCGTGTTCCGCCGCAACGGCGACGCGCTGAACGGCCAGGGCTTCACCAACCCGAACACCATGAAGGCGGGGTACCGCAGCCCGCCCGTGTCGCGCTGCCGCTACCCCGACCTGAAGACCCGCATGATCGAGCACAACTGGCTGCAGAACACGCCCGACTCGTTCATCAACACGAACTTCGCGGGCGGGCGCACGCCGTGGTTCTTCAACCACGGCTACAACTCCGCGCCGGCGTGCATGTTCTTCGACGGGCATGTCGAGCTCGTCAGCTGCCAGAAGTCGATGCAGGCCGACAACCGCGTGGCGCCGACGAACGGCTCTGTCTGGTCGCGCAACACGCCGTTCGGCGCGAACGGCTACTACGGCGCGCAGTCCTATGACTTCCTCGTGCGGACGAGCTTCCACATCCTGACCACCGATGGCATCGAGGGCCGTGATGTCCTCGGTGACGAGGGGTGATGGCGCGAGAGATGACGGTGACGAGATATGAAGGTGACGGGAGATGAAGGCGCGCCGGCGTCGGGCGCGGGTCCCGACACCCAGCACAGCGACAAGCCTTCTGCAGCCGCCCGCCCCGCGCGGGCGGCTGTGTCCTTCGCGGCTATCCTCTTCGAATGCCCGCTTCGTTCCCTCCGTCTGCAGGCGGCTTCGCCATGCTCGGCGCAGTCGTCGGGCCCGCCATGATGCTCGCGCTCGCGTTCTCGCAGCCGGGTCCAGTGCGCACGCTGCTCAAGGCGGAGGCGGACTGCCCCGAGCGAGCGCGGCGCGCGGCAAGCCTCGGGATCCGCGAGGTCGTGCTCGAGCCGCTCGTTCGCTCGGGCGTCGTCGTGCGCGAGAAGGACGGCTGCGTCTGGGTGGTGCGTGAGCTGGCGAAGCGTCGGCAGCGGCGCATCGCGCTGAGGCTCGCGTTGGCGACCTTCGTGCTGATGGCGCTTGCGTGGGCCGCGGTCTCGATCGGCGGACCGCCGCGCGGATGAGGGCGAAGCCCTGCATCGGAGTCCGAGACGCCGCGCATGGGGTTGACATACGCTGCGCCCATGCCGTCGAACACACCAGCGCTTCTCGTCGCAGCGGTCCTTGCCGCAAGTTCCAGCTCCGCATCGATTCTCGCCGCCGTTCCGCACCCGCGCAGCGAGCCGACGCACGCTTCGCCGCTGATCGCGGCGCATCTCGACGACACGCTCGCGCCCGTCCCATCGCGGGTCGATCTGCCGATCTCGTCGGTCACGCTCTATCGCGGGCGTGCGGCCGTGACACGATCCGGCGACGCCGCGCTTGCGCAGGGGCTGCATGAGCTGCGCGTCGGTCCGCTGCCCGAGTATGCGGATCTCGACAGCGTGCAGGCACGGATCGGCGACGGCGGGCGGCTGCTCGACGTCAAGACCGAGACGGTCGCACGCCCCGCTCCGACGACCGACAACCCGCGCATCCGCGAGGCCCTCGCGGCGGTCGAGGAAGCGCGGCTTGCGCTTGCGGAGATCGATCGGCGCCTGACGAACAACGCAGCGTCGACCAAGCTGGTCGACTCGATCGCCGCGAAGGCCGCAGCCGACGCCTCGCAGGCGATCGGCGGCGCGCTCGACCCAGAGAAGCTGCGGGCGCAGATCGCGTTCATCGAAAGCGAGCGCGAACGGCTCACCAAGAGCGCCGCGGAGCTCGCCGTGGCGCGCGTGAAGGCGGTCGGCGAACTCGAGGCGCGCCAGCGCGCCCTCGCGGATGCGGGCGGCGCACCGCCGATCGAGCGCTTCGCGGTGGTCACGGTCGCCGTTCCCGAGGGCGGCGAGGTGCCTGTGTCCGTCACCTATCTCGTCGCGAACGCGACCTGGGAACCCGCGTACACGGTGCGCGGCGATCTCGATGGCGGAAGCCTCGCGATCGAGTTCGATGCGCTCATCAGGCAGGCCACGGGCGAGGACTGGACGGACGCCGCGGTCGTCCTGTCGACCGCGCAGCCGACGCGCGCCGCGAACCCGCGCATGGTCGCGCCTGCCTATCTCGAACTGCTCGACCCGAGCAAGCCCAAGCTTCCGCCGCCGCCGCCGTCCGCCGGCTTGCGCCCCGGTGGTGCCGTCGCCGAGATGGCCATGGCGCCTGGCGCACCGATGGCGGACGCGGCAGGTTCCGGTTCCAACGAGTTCGGCGCAAGGGCCAAGGCGCTCGAGACCCTCTCCGCCGATGCATCGGTGGGAGGCGGCGGCGCAGCGGTCGAGTACCGCATCCCGCGCACCATCACGGCTGCGAGCGACGCTTCGGCGGAGCGGCGCACGCGCGTCGCGACGATCGATGCCAAGCCGAACTTCACCCTCGTCGCGCAGCCGCTCGTCGATGCTGATGTCTATCTACGCGCACGCTTCGTGAACGAGAGCCCGTACATCCTGCTCGCGGGCCGAGCGCGCATGTACCTCGGCTCGGACTCGATCGGCTCGGCTGCGATCGGCGAGATTCCCGTTGGCGGCGAGCTAGACCTCTGGTTCGGCAAGGAGCCGCGCGTTACGGCCAAGCGCGAGCTCGTGTCGAAGAAGGCTTCCGAGTCTGGCGTCTTCTCCAAGTCGAAGGGCCTCGACCGCGAGTACCGCATCTCGCTCGTGAACACGCTGCCGCGCGCGGTCGACATCGAGGTGTGGGACCGCGTGCCCGTGTCGCGCGACGAAGGCGCGAAGGTCGAGCTGCGCGACCTCTCCCCCGCGCTTGCGACCGACGAACGATTCACGCAGGACTCGAAGCCTCAGGGACTCCTCAAGTGGACCCTCTCGCTCCCCGCACGGAATGACGGCGCAGACGCGACACCGACGCTCATCCGCTGGAAGACGCGCACGACCTGGCCCGAGGCCATGACGCTCGTCGGTGACGCCGACTGAGCGCACCGCTGAACGGCTCGGTCGCTCGCCCTACGCAAAACGAAAGCCCCGGGCCGCAGTTGCGGCCCGGGGCGGTTTGTTTGTCCGAGCATCCGGCGCGGGGGCTCAGGCCGCGCGTGTCAGACAGAACGGTTTGGATCTTGAGATCCGACGGCTCTTGGTTTCAGGCCTCGCCGAGTTCCTCGGCGGAGCTGTGAAATCAATAGTCGTCGCCGTGGCTGTGGCCTGCGGCGGCCTTCGCCTTCTTCTCCTTGATCTCGGTGATGGCGCAGTCGGTCGTGAGCAGGAGGCCCGCGATCGACGCCGCGTTCTGGAGGGCGACGCGCTCGACCTTGGTGGGGACGATGATGCCCGAGGCGACGAGGTCCTCGTACTTCTGCGTGGCGGCGTTGAAGCCGAAGTTCACATCGTTCGAGTCCTCGATCTTCTGCGCGACGACCGAGCCGTCGAGACCGCCGTTGGCTGCGATCTGCTTGGT
Organism: Phycisphaera sp.; assembly: GCA_016124975.1. Classification (GTDB taxonomy): domain Bacteria; phylum Planctomycetota; class Phycisphaerae; order Phycisphaerales; family SM1A02; genus QWPT01. The sequence goes on from WGMP01000054.1 coordinate 4,608, forward strand.
CGGCGCCGAGAGGGCGCGCCAGACGATGTCGACGCCGACGGCCTCGTCATCGCTGACCGACTTCTTGAGCTTCTCGAGCACGCGGCGCGCGCGGATGACGGAGGTTCCGCCGCCGGGGAGGATGCCTTCCTCGACGGCCGCGCGGCAGGCGTGCAGCGCGTCCTCGACGCGGGCCTTCTTCTCCTTCATCTCGACCTCGGTCGCGGCGCCGACGTTGATCTGCGCGACGCCACCCGACAGCTTCGCGAGGCGCTCCTGGAGCTTCTCGCGGTCGTAGTCGCTCGTCGTGACCTCGATCTGGCCCTTCAGGAGCTCGATGCGGCCCTGGATGTCCTTGGTCTTGCCCGCGCCCTCGACGATGGTGCAGTTGTCCTTGTCGACGGTGATCTTCTTCGCGCGGCCGAGGTCGGTGAGCGTGAGGTTCTCGAGCTGGATGCCGAGCTCCTCCATGATCGCCTGGCCGCCGGTCAGGACGGCGATGTCCTGCAACATCTCCTTGCGGCGGTCGCCGAAGCCCGGCGCCTTGACGGCGCAGACCTTGAGCACGCCGCGGAGCTTGTTCACGACGAGGGTCGCGAGGGCCTCGCCGTCGATATCCTCGGCGACGATGAGGAGCGCCTTGCCGCTCTCGGCGATCTTGCCGAGGATCGGGAGGAACTCCTTCGCGCTCGAGATCTTCTTCTCGTGGATGAGGACGAAGCAGTCCTCGAGCACGCACTCCATCGCGGCCTGGTTGGTCACGAAGTGCGGGCTGAGGTAGCCCTTGTCGAACTGCATGCCCTCGAGGAGCTCGACATGGGTGTCGAGCGACTTGCCTTCCTCGACGGTGATGACGCCGTCCTTGCCGACCTTGTCCATCGCCTCGGCGATGATCTGGCCGATCGAGGTGTCCTGGTTCGCGGAGCACGCGCCGACCTGGGCGATCTCCTTCGAGCCAGAGACCTTCTTCGACATGCGGCGGAGTTCGTCGACGATGGCGGTCACGGCCTTGTCGATGCCGCGCTTGACCGAGTTCGCGTTCGCGCCCGCAGTGATGTTGCGGAGGCCTTCCTGGAAGATCGCCTCGGCGTAGACGGTCGCGGTCGTCGTGCCGTCGCCCGCGTCCTTCGACGCCTTCGACGCGACTTCCTTCACCATCTGCGCGCCCATGTTCTCGTAGGGATCCTCGAGCTCGATCTCCTTGGCGACGGTGACGCCGTCCTTGGTGACCGTGGGAGCGCCGAAGGACTTCTCGAGGACGACGACGCGGCCCGAGGGGCCGAGCGTGACCTTGACGGCCTTGGCGAGCTTCTGCACGCCGCGGAGGATCCGCTCGCGCGCGTCGGTGTCGTATGCAATCTGCTTGGCTGCCATGTGTGTGCTTCTTTCTTCGTTGCGCGTGTGCGCGTTGGGGTTCCTTCGATCTTCGAATCCGCCAGAGGGAGCGCCCGCAGGCGCGACCGCTCAATCTCGCGTTCTTCCCGCCAGAGGGAGCGCCCGCAGGCGCGACCGCTCAAACTCGCCGCGACCGCTCAAACTCGCCTATCCGATCTCGATCCACGCCACCCGCTCGGAGTCCACGATGTAGACATGCGAGCCGTCGGTGACCTTCACGAGCCCGTCGGCCTCCGTCGGAATCAGCATCGCGCGCTTCACGATGCAGCTCGCCGCGTGATCGAACTCGATCCGCAGGTCGCGCTGCGCGTTCAGCTCGCCAAGTGCGAGTCGGAGGATTTCGGGGTTCATCGGCATGGGGCGGTTCCTCGCGGCCTGTCTCGCGGCGCTTACTCGACGACGCCGAGGATGTCCTCCTCGGTCATGATGAGGAGCGTCTCGCCGTCGATCTTGATCTCGGTGCCCGCGTAGCTCGAGAAGATGACGCTGTCGCCCTTCTTGACGGTGAACGGCGTGATCTTGCCGTTGTCCTTGCTGCGGTGGCCGTCGCCGAGGGCGATGATCTTGCCCTGCTTCGGCTTCTCCTTGCTCGACTCGGGGAGGAAGATGCCGCTCTCGGTCTTGGTGGCGGCTTCATCGCGCTTCACGAGGATCTTGTCACCGAGTGGACGAAACTTCATGGTGTGCTCCTTGGCTGTTCTCTTGTGCTGACACTTGCAAAGGACGGAGGCCTCCGACGGCGTCCGTCCGTGGGGACGGCTGGTGGGGACGGTCACGCGGCAGGCCAGTGATCCCGGTAGTAGCGGCGCACGCACCGCTCGAGGACCTGCAGCATGGTTTCGACTGGAACGGGATCGTCGAGCACCGTGAACGCGCCGTCGCGCAGGGCCTCGGCGAGGATCCGGTTGCTCTCTGCGGGGTCGACCTGGCGCGGGCGGACGATGATCGTCGGCGGCGGGCAGTCGAGCCGCCGCAGGAGCTGGAGGACCCGCGGGCCCGCCTGCACCGTGCGGGGCGCGTTCTGCGCGCCGCGGCGCTCGTGCATGGGAATCGACAGGTCGATGACGGCGATGTGGACGGCGGCGCGGCGGACGACATCCGAGACCTCGTCGCCCGTCTTGGCGCGAAGGCACTGGATGCCGATCCGATCGAGGAGGACAGGCAGCTGGTCTGCGAAGGCGTGCTCACGCCAACCTCCATAGGTGAGGAGGAGGTTCAGCCGCCTCGGGCCCTCAGATCCACCTTTGGAGACGGTTCCACCTTCGGAGACACCGCCGCCGTCGCGGGTGGAACCCGCGCCAGGTTCGGGGTCGAAGCTGTGGAGCCGCAGTCGCATGGAGAGCGGGCGACGATGCAACGGGTATGCCAAGGGCGATGCGGTTGGGACGGGCTGACCAAAGGGGCCGGCTGTGCGGGATTGCTCCGTAAATCCATTTGTTACAGATACTTGAGGCCGTCTTTGGGCGCGGCTACCGCGTCTTGCGGCACCGCTCGGCAGCGCCAACGGCGGCTGCGGCGCCACGCCGTCTGCCAAGTTGGCACTTGCGTCCCTCGGGCCCGTTCCGCCCTATCTTCCCCGTCCCATGGCCGTTCGCATCGCAGACCTCTTCGCCAACCACGCCTCGCACCTCGGTTCGACGGTCACCGTCCAAGGCTGGGTCCGCACCCGCCGCGACTCGAAGGCGGGGATCTCCTTCGTCGCGCTGAGCGACGGCTCGTGTTTCGACACCGTGCAGGCGGTCGTGCCCAACACGCTCGCGAACTACGAGTCCGAGGTCCTCAAGCTGACGGCGGGCTGCTCGGTCGAGATCACGGGCACCGTGGTCGCGAGCCAGGGCAAGGGCCAGTCGGTCGAGCTGCAGGCAACCGAGTGCAAGGTCCACGGCCTCGTCGACGACCCTGACACCTATCCGATCTCGCCGAAGCAGCACTCGTTCGAATACCTGCGCGAGGTCGCACATCTGCGCGCGCGCACGAACACCTTTGGCGCGGTCGCGCGCGTGCGGCATTGCCTCGCGATGGCGGTCCACCGCTTCTTCCACGATGAGGGTTTCCTCTGGGTGCACACGCCGATCATCACGGGCAGCGACTGCGAGGGCGCTGGGCAGATGTTCCGCGTGTCGACGCTCGACGCGCTCAACCCGCCGCGCACGCCCGAGGGGAAGGTTGACTACACGCAGGACTTCTTCGGGCGCGAGACGAACCTCACGGTGTCCGGGCAGCTGAATGTCGAGACCTGGTGCATGGCGCTCTCGAAGGTGTACACCTTCGGGCCGACCTTCCGCGCGGAGAACTCGAACACCTCGCGGCACCTCGCCGAGTTCTGGATGATCGAGCCCGAGATCGCGTTCGCAGATCTGCATGTCGACGCGAAGCTCGCGGAGGACCTCCTCAAGTACATGTTCAAGGCGCTGCTCGCCGAGCGCATGGACGACATGAAGTTCTTCGCGGAGCGGATCGACAAGGGCTGCATCGAGCGGCTCGAGAAGTTCGTGAGCGCGGACTTCGCGAAGCTCGACTACACCGACGCGATCCGCGCCCTCGAGGACGCGGTCAAGAAGGGCGTGAAGTTCGAGTACCCCGTCAAGTGGGGCATCGACATGCAGAGCGAGCACGAGCGCTGGCTGACCGAGACCTACATCGGGCGGCCCGTCGCGGTGATGAACTACCCGAAGGACATCAAGGCGTTCTACATGCGCCAGAACGACGACGGGAAGACGGTCGCGGCGATGGACATCCTCGCGCCCGGAATCGGCGAGATCGTCGGCGGTTCGCAGCGCGAGGAGCGGCTCGAGCGGCTCGACGCGCGCATGGACGAGATGGGCCTCCACAAGGCCGACTACTGGTGGTACCGCGACCTGCGCCGCTACGGAACCGTGCCGCACGCGGGCTTCGGCCTCGGCTTCGAGCGCGCGATCATCTACGCGACGGGCATGGCGAACATCCGCGACGTGATTCCGTTCCCGAGGGCGCCGAAGACGGCGGCGTTCTGAGCCCGAGGAAAGACGGTGCCAAGCACGTGCCGTCTGGTGCCGTGCACCTCCTGGCGCGTGCCAGGCACCGATGTTCACTCCTTTGATAGACGAGCGGTGCCCACCACGTGCCGTCTGGTGCCAGGCACCTCACGGCACGTGCCAGGCACCGTTTCAGTTCTATGTTGCAAGCATCTTGCCTTGTGAATCTCTCACGGAGGCACGGAGGCACAGAGGATGAAATGAAGACAAGCCTTCCGAAGCCCGCACGCGCGCTGCGCGAACGGACTGGAAGGCTTGATCTCCGTGCCTCCGTGCCTGCGTGAGAGGCCTAGAGACCATCAGCATCACCACCGTCGCTCAGATCGCGAATCCGACGACGGTCTTCGTGCCGTCTTCGCCTTCGATCTCGATCCAGAGCTTCGAGCCCTCGGGCAGCGGATCGGGGACCTCACCGTGCGTGTGCCACTGGCCGTCCTCGACCTCGCACTTCGCCTTGATCGAGCCCTTCGCGTCCTCGGTGCCGAACCAGAAGCGCACGGCCTTGCCGTTCGCGCCCCCATCGATCCAGATGTCGACTGGGACATCGCCGCCAGGCTTGATGTCGCCGTCGCGCGACACCTTCACGGTGTAGGGGCCTGCCTTCTGCTCGCCCATCTCGATGGTCTCACCGTGACCGTGGTCCTTGTCCATCTTGCCGCCCTCGGCGTGCGAGTGGTCGTGATCGTGATCGTAGCCATGGTCGTGATCGTGGTCGTGCGAGTGATCGCCCGCCTTCGCGGCCGGCGCTGGTGCGTCCTTCTTCTCGCAACCGGCGGTTGCCGCCAGAGCGATGGCGCAGCACGAGGCTCCGAGCAGTTCAAGCATAGTCTTCATGGCTTCTCCTTCTGAATGGGGTTGAGGTCGCGTGGAACCCGGAAAGCGAGCGCGTAGCCCGCTGGAACGACGAACAGATTCAGGATAGTCGACGAGACAAGCCCGCCGAGCACGACGATCGCGAGCGCGGCGAGCAGTTCGCTGCCTGGCTTGTTGCCGCTGAGCGCGAGCGGGATGAGCCCGAGCGCAGCGGTCAGGGCCGTCATCAGGATCGGGACGAGGCGCTCCATCGATCCGCGCACCACCGACTCCGCGCGCGAGCAGCCTTCGTGTTCCTCGAGATGCGCGTAGTGGTTGACGAGCAGGATTCCATTCCGCACGGCGATCCCGAAGAGCGTGACGAAGCCGACCATGCTCGCGATCGAGATGACGGGCTCGACATAGCGGCCGTCGCCGAGGCCGACGAGGGCGAGCGTGTTGGCGACGAACGGCCGCGACTCGGTGATGTAGATCGCCGCGACGCCGCCGATCAGGGCGAGCGGCAGATTGAGCATGACCAGCGCCGCGGTGCGGCTCCGCCCCGTCGCGTACTGAAGGAGAAGGAACATCACCACGGCGACCACGGCGCCCATCACGAGGATCGTGCGGCTCGCCGACTGCTGCGCCTCGAACTGCCCGCCGTACTGGACGGTGCAGCCTGCGCGCGCGACGATCGGGTCGACCTTCTCGCGCACGGCCTTCACGAGCTCGCCGAGGTTGTAGCCGTCGGCGATGTTGGTCGACACGATCGCCTTGCGCTGCGCGTTCTCGCGGGCGATGAGGTTGCTCGTGCGCTCGGGGCCGATGTCGGCCACCTCGCGCAGGCGCACCATGGCGCCGCCCATGCCGCGCAGAACGAGGTCGCCGACCTGCTCGATGTGCCGGCGTTCGTCTTCGGCAAGGCGCACGACGAGCTCGATGCGCCGCGGGCCATCGCTCACCTCAGCCACCGTTTCGCCGTAGAGCGCCTGCTGCACCTGCTGCGCGGCCGATGCGGGCGTGAGACCCGCCGCGGCGAGGTCCTGCGCGCGATAGCGGATTGGAAGCGAGGTGACGAGAACCTCGCGGTTCGCGTTCACGTCGCGCGTGCCGGGAATCGTCTTCAGCACGGCCTCGATCTCCTTCGCGAGCCCGCGCAGGGTCTCGAGGTCGTCGCCGAAGACATTGATCGCGATCGCCGCGGGCGTGCCCGAGAGGATGTGCGACATGCGGTGCTCGATCGGCTGTCCGACCATCGTGGTGATGCCGGGGATGTTGGCGAGGATGCGTTCGATCCTCGTCCGCACGACGCTCTGGTCGGCATCGGGCGTCATCGTCACCTCGATCTCCGAGCTGCTCACGGGTTCCGCATGCTCGTCGCGCTCGGCGCGGCCCGTGCGGCGTGTCACGCTCACGACGCCGTCGATCTCGGCGAGCTGCAGCTCGACGCCGCGCGCGAGCCGGTCGCTCTCCCCGAGCGAGGTGCCCGGCGGGGCCATCAGGAACACCGTGAAGGTGCCCTCGCGGAAGCTCGGAAGAAACGAGCTGCCGAAGGTGGACGCGAGGAGGAGCGACGCGGCCGTCAGCACGCCCGCCCCAGCGAGGACGCTGCCGCGGCGTCGGATCGATGCCCGCAGAAGCGGCTCGTAGCGCGCCTTCAGGAAGCGCACGAGCGGGCTGTCGCCATGCGCGCGCGCGTCGGTGGCGCCTCCCGCGCCGTAGGTCCTCGCGAACACGAACCGGCAGAGCGCGGGCGTGACCGAGAGCGCCACGAACAGCGACGCGAGGATCGACACGATGTAGGCGATGCCGAGCGGCTGGAAGAAGCGGCCCTCGAGCCCCTCGAGGAAGAGGAGCGGCACGAACACCATGCAGATGATGACGGTCGCGAAGACGACCGACGAGCGGATCTCGTTGCTTGCGCTGAAGATCACATCGACCGCGGGCCTGCGCTCCGCAGCGGGCAGCGACGCGTTCTCGCGCAGGCGCCGCAGAACATTCTCAACATCGATGATGGCGTCGTCGACGAGCTCGCCGATGGCGACCGCGAGTCCGCCGAGCGTCATCACGTTGATCGAGAGCCCCCACGCCCACAGGACGAGCAGCGCGACCGCGAGTGAGAGCGGAAGCGCGGTGAGCGTGACGAGCGTCGCGCGCCAGTTCAGGAGGAAGAGCAGGATGATGACGGCGACGATCACCGTCGCCTCGACGAGGACCTTCACCACGTTGTCGACCGCGCGGTTGATGAATCGCTCGGCGCGGAACGGGTCGCGGTTCAGCACCATGCCCTCGGGCAGCGCCCGCACGGCGGCATCGAGCGCCTCATCGATGCGCTTCGTGAGCTCGAGCGTGTTGGTGCCAGGGGTCTTCTGGATGCTCACGACGACCGCGGGCACGCCGCGATCGGCGGCGGTTCCACGCTTGGGCGACGGGCCGAGGCGAACGTCGGCGACATCGCCGATCGTGATCGGCGTTCCGTTCTCCATCCGCAGCACCGTGCCCGCGATGTCCTCCACCGACCGCACGCGCGCCATCTGGCGGATCGGCAGCTCCTGATACTCGACCTCGGCGAGGTACCCCGCGGTCGCGGTGCTGTGCGCCCCGCGCGCGGCCTCGACGACCTCGCCGATCGAGAGCCCGTGCGCCGCGAGGCGGTCCTGGCGCACCTCGACCTGGTACTGCGGCAGCTCTCCGCCGATCGCGACGACCTTCGACACGCCACCGACCGCGAGAAGCCTGTTCTGCAGCGTGAACTCCGCGTAGGCGCGGATGTCGAGCGGGCTGACGCTGCCGTCGGGCGAGCTGAGCACGAGCAGCATGACCTCGCCCGTGATGCTCGTGACGGGCGAGATCTCCGCGTGCACGTTCGGCGGCAGCGACTCGCGCACCGCCGCGAGCCGCTCGGCGACCATCTGCCGCGCGCGGTAGAGATCGGTGCCCCAGTCAAACTCGACCCAGATGATGGAGAGGCTCGTCGAGCTCGACGAGCGCACGCGGCGCGTGTCGGGCAGCCCGTTGACGGCCGTCTCGATCGGGAAGGTGACGGTCGTCTCGACCTCGTCGGCCGAGAGCCCGCCGGCCTCGGTCATGATCACGACGGTCGGCGCGTTGAGCTCGGGGAAGACATCGACGGGCATCTCGCGGAGCTTGAGGCCCGCGAAGAGGACGAGCAGCCCCGCGATCGCGACGACGAGCGCAGAGTTGCGCAGGGAGAAGGAGATGAGCTTGGAGAGCATGGCGGTCCTTCTCAGTGGTCTTCGGCGTGCCAGGTGCCGTCGGAGTGGAAGTGCCCGCCCTTCGGCGCGGCGCCGCTTGTCGCGAGCATGAGCTGGTAGTTGCCCGCGAGCACGATCTCGTCGCCGCCGCGGACGCCGCTCTGGATCACGATCCAGCGGCCGTCGTCGACGCCGAGGTCGGCCTCGAGGCGGATCGCCTTGTCGGGGTTCTTCGGGTCGCGGCGGAACACGATGGCCTTGTTGCCGTCGCGCACGACGCACCCAAGCGGAATCGCGAGCTCCTCGCCGCCGCCCTCAAGGGTGACTTCGAGCGAGCCCGCCACGCCGGCGCGCGCCCACGGAGCGAGCGCATCGGGAGTCACGAGGAGATCGATGGTCCGGCTCGCGGGGTCTGCTTCGGGCGCGATCGCGAGCACGCCCTGCATCGACGCGGCGGACGCAAGCGACGCGGCGCCCGCAGGAGCAATGCGCGCGGCGAGGCCGTCGCGGAGCCGCGCGAGGTCGCCTTGCAGCGCGTGGGCGCGGAAGCGGACCTTCTCGGGCTGCATGACCGTGACGACGCGCGCGCCCTCCTCGGCGAGCCCGCCCTGCGTGACGCCGAGGTCCTCGACGACGCCGTCCGCGACGGCGCAGACGAGGATCGGCCGCGCGTGCTCGAGCGACGCATCGGGTGTCGCGCCGCAGCCGCATGACGCGAGGATCGCCTCGCGCCGCGCACGCAGCGCGCGCAGTTCGGCCTGCGCGCGCGCCTCGTCGGCCTCGAGGATCGCATCCTTCTCCATCACATCCGCAAGCTCGGCCTTGGTCGAGGTGAGCTCGATGCGCGCCTCGGTCATCTGCTGCGCGCTTCCGCCGCCCGCGGCCTGCAGCGCTTCAAGCTGCTCGAGGCGCGTGCGCCAGAGCTCGACCTTCTCGGCGAGGCTCTCCTCGTGCACGCGGTGCGCCTCGCGCAAGGGCGGCATCGAGTCGACCTTCGCGGCGACGGCGATGATCTCCTCCTCGAGCGCGCGCCACGCGGGCGCGTCGATGCGATAGAGCGGCGTTCCCGCCGCGACGCGCTCGTACTGCGCGACGAGGATCTCGACGCGGCCCGCGAGGGGCGCGCGGTACTCGCGATGCGCGGTCGGAAGCGCCTCGAACCGCCCGGGGACTCGGAGCGTGCGCGCCACATTGCGCGACTCGACCTTCGCGAAGGTGACGCCGAGGTTTCGGCGCACGGCGTCGGGAATGTCGACGCGGTTCGTGGGCGCAGCGGCCTGCTCGGCGTGCTCGGCGGCGTATGGGTCAGCCTCGACCTGCGCGTCGCCTCCGCCGCATGCGGCGAGCGCCGCCGAGGCGAGCGCGCAGCCGAACGCGCGGAGAAGCTTCGTGTTCATCGGATTCCTCGGGTTCATGGATTGCCTCCTTCCGCGGCCGCCGCGCGTGGCGCAGGGCCGACAAGTTCATCGAGCGCGATCGCGGCGCGCGCCTCGTCGCGGCGCACCGCGATGAGCTGGGCACGCGCCTCGAGCTCCTGCTTCAGGCTCTCGAGGAGGACGAGCGTCTTGACCTCGCCGAGCCGAGCGACCTCGCGGGTCTCCTCGTACTGCGCGGCGACGAGGGGAAGCAGCGACTCCTCGAGGTTCGCGCGGCGACGCGACGCGTCGGCCAGGCGCTCCTCCGCGGCTGCGAAGTCGCCGAGCGCGCGCGTCAGCTCCGCCTCGACCCGTGTGCGCGCAACCTCGCGCGCAGCCTCGGCCGCCGCGATTCCCGCGCGGTTTCCGTTGAAGACGGGAAGCGTGACGCCGACGCCGAGCACCCACTTGCGGTCGCCGTTGTCCTTTCCGTAGCCAGGCCCGAGCGTGAGATCAGGCCACTGCATTCGGATCTCCTCCTCGAGCCGGCGCTCGGCGGACTCGTGCTCGGCCCGCGCGACGAGGACCGCGGGGTTCGCGTCGGCGAGGCCCGCGAGGACGGTCTCGCGCGGCAGGCCTGCGCTGGCGCCGCGCGGCGGAAGATCGGCGAGAAGCACGACATCCACGGCGTGCGGCAGGTCGAGCAGGCTCTCGATCGCACGCGTGGACGCGGAGAGCTCTGTCTCGAGCTCGGCGACGCGCGCGACGAGCTTCGCCTCCTCGATGCGGAAGAGCCGCGATTCGATGCGCGCGACCTCGCCCGCCGCCTCCATGCGGTCGACGATCGCACGCACCTCGGCGAGGCGCCCGAGCGTCTCGCGCGCGGACTCCGTCTCGGCCACGAGCGCGGCGCGTTCGGCCCACGCACGGCGAAGGTCGGCGACCGTGCTCCACTCGAGCGCGGCGACGCGCGCAAGCTGCGCGGCGTGCTCCGCATCGAGCCGCGCCTTCTCGAGCTCGAGCCTTCCCGAGAGCGGAAGCGTCAGCCCGAGCGACACGATCGCCTCGACGCCCTGCGACGCCGATCCGACGATGCGCGTGAAGTCGACGCCGAGCGTGGGATCGGCCCACAGGCCGCCGTTCTCGGCGTTGGCGCGGGTGACGCCCGCCTCGAGCCGCGCGATGCGAAGCTCGCGGTTGAAGACGAGGAGAAGCGCCTCGGCCTCGGCGGCAGAGAGGCCGTCGGCGACATCGAACGCAGCGTCGGCCGATGACGCGGGCAGCGCGGGCGTGCGGGCGAGAAACTCCTCGCGCACGGAGTCGAGATCGAGCGGCTTGCGCTCGTAGGACGCGCAGCCTGCAAGCGAGGCAAGCGCGAGTACGGAGAGAAGGACGGGCAAAGTACGGCGTGGCGCGGTCACGAGACCTCCTGCGATCGAATGGACAATGGTCCATGCAAGGACAACGGGGCGAATGTCGCTCCGCGTCCCTTAGATCAGCAGGCTGTCGGTCTCGATGGCCTTGCGCTGGCCCGTGTTCGGCCACGCTTCAGGCGGCGGATCCCAGCGCGGGAAATCCGCGATTTCCGTCACCTCGGGAAGGCACGGCGCGGGCTGCGCATGCGGCGACGCGATCGTCTCGATGAGCGGCGCGCCGACGACGCGCTCGCGCGGCATCTCGGTGTCGTCGGGAAGCGAGACATGGAGATGGCAGGTGGAGCCGTCGCAGGACTCTCCGCAATCCTGCGTGCAGTCGTCGTCGCACGGCGCGTCGTGTGCGTGGTCGTGATCGTGGTCGTGGTCGTGGTCGTGGTCGTGGTCGTGCGCGTGGCCGTGGCATTCCGCGTGCGCGTGCGACGCGCCCTCGACATGCACATGGTGCCCGCAGCACGCCTCGAGCATGACGCACAGCGACCGCCCCGGCGAAAAACCCGCCGCGACCTGCGCGAGCAGGACGATCGGAAGGAGGATCTGGGCGAGCTTGCGGTGCACGATGGGTCGCGGAAGCGGAGCAGGTCGGGAGTGTATCGCTCCATCGGGGCTGCGGATGCAGCACAGACGCCCCGAACCGTGGAATCACGCACCTTCGCCTAGCATGGCGCCATGTTCACCTGCAACATCGACCAGCGCGGCAAGACGGTGCGCCTTGTTCTCGGCGCCTTCCTCGAGACGATCGGGCTTCTGCTCGGGGTGCTGTGGTTCCTCGAGTGGATCCCCTCGTGGGGCATCTGGCCCGCCGCGGCGATCTGGATCTCGGGCATGTTCGTGATCTTCGAGGCCGTCGTCGGCTGGTGCGCGGTGCGCGCGCTCGGGTTCAAGACGCCGATCTGAACTTGATTCACCGACGAACGGTTGAATGTTCGTTGCGCGTCTGAGAGCATCCGATCATGGGGCAGCAGCCGTATGTGGAGGACCTGACGCAGGCGCTGAACGCCGCTGGTGCGGGCGACAGGGCCGCGCTCGACCGCGTCTGGCGCGCGATCTACGGCGAGATCCACGAGATGGCGCGGCGCGCCTGCCACGCCGAGGGAACGCGCGCCCAGCTGCAGCCGACGCTCCTCGTGAACGAGCTCTTCCTGAAGATGTTCGGCGACGGGGTCGCGCGCACGGAGTGGGACGACCGTCGCCACTTCTGGGGCTCGGTCGGCCGCGCGCTCGGGCAGTTCCTGATCGACCTCGCGCGCGCAGAGGGGCGGCTCCGCCGCGGCGGCGACCGCATGCGCGTGCCGATCGAGGTGGTCGCGGGCGAGCTCGAGGATGTCACGCGCGCGCTGTCGCCGCTCTCGATCGCGGCGCTCGAGGCGCTTGAACGCCTCGAAGCGGAGAGCCCCGAGAGCGCCGAGGTCGCGCGCATGCGGTTTCTCTCGGGGTTCTCGATCGAGCAGACCGCGATCCTCCTCGACATCGCGCCCCGCACCGTGAGCAAGCGCTGGAACTACGCCCGCGCGTGGCTCAGGCGTGCGATCGCCGAGGCCGAGTGACGCATGGAACACGATGCAACCTGAGCGCATGCCACAGGATCCCGCCCACGCCGCGCGGCAGCGCGCGGCGGAGGATCTCTTCGAGGCGGTGCGGGCGCTGCCCGAGGCCGAGCGCGACGCCGCGATCGACGCGGGCTCGGACGACCCGTGGGTGCGCACGGAGGTGCGGTCGCTGCTCCGCTTCGACGGCCCGACGAGGGCGACGATCGGCGGGCAGCCCTCCGCCGACTTCGATGCCGACGCGTGCATCGGCCTGTCGACGGGCGGGTTCACGCTGCGCAGCGTGATCGGCGTGGGCGGCATGGGCACCGTGTTCGCGGCCGACCAGGTGCTGCCGACGCGGCGCATCGCGGTGAAGGTGCTGCACACGGCCACGACGCGCCCGACGGCGATCGAGCGCTTTCGCAGGGAGAGCGAGTTTCTTGCGCGGCTCGAGCACCCGAACATCGCGCGCGTGATCTCGGCGGGAACGCTGCACGCGCCGCCGAGCGGCGTCGAGCGGCCCTACTTCGCGATGGAGCTCGTCGAGGGCGGCCGGGCCATCACGGCCTGGGCGCGCGAAGGGCCCGTCGATCGCCGCATGGTCGTGCGCATGCTCGCGACCGCATGCGAGGCCGTCGGCGCGGGCCACCGCGCGGGAGTGGCGCACCTCGACCTGAAGCCCGGCAACCTGCTGGTGTCGCGGAGCGGCGCGCTCCGCGTGATCGACTATGGCATCGCGCGCTCCGTCGAAGAGCTGCCTGGCGAAGAGGACGCGCCTTTCTCGGGCACGCCGCAGTACATGAGCCCGGAGCAATGCGTGCGCGGAGCGCGGGTCGACTCGCGCGCCGATGTCTACGCGCTCGGGCTCATTCTCCACGAGCTCCTCGCGGGGCGGCTTCCCTACGAGACGCGCGGGCTGCCCTTCGCGGCGATCGCGCGGACCGTGCGCGAGTCGGAGCCGCCCGCGCTGCGGCGCATCGACTCGACGATTCCGCGCGAGCTCGAGGCGATCGCGCGCAAGGCGACCGCGAAGAACCCCGATGCGCGATACGGCACCGCCGCCGAGCTCGGCGACGACCTTCGCCGCTGGATCGACGACGAGCCCGTCGTCGCGCTGAAGGAGCGCGCGACCGATGCGTTTCTGCGCGTCGTGCGCCGGAACCCGATCGCGTCGGCGCTCGCGACGATCGCGACGATCGCCGTGATCGCGGGAACGGCGGTGTCGCTTCGGTTCGCCGTCCACGCGTCCGACGCGGCGGATGCGGAGCGCGTCTCCGCCGCGCGCGCGCGCGTGCAGGCCGCGAGCGGAGCCATCGCCATCGGCGAACCTGCGGAGGCCGTCGCGCACCTCGATCTCGTGCCTTCGGAGCTGCGCGGCTGGGAGTGGCGCCACCTGCGCGCGCGCGTCGACAACCACGAGCTCTACGCTGCGTCGCCAAACGAGATCCTCTCGGTCGATTCGATCGACGCGACCGACGAGGTCGTCGGCGGCGTCACGCACGGATCGGTACTGGTCGCCGATCGATTGCATCGGAGGCCGCCCGTGCGCTACGACCTGCGCAGGGCGTTCGTGAACGCGGAGGGCTCGTACATCCTCTCGGTCGCGGGCTCTGCGGACGGGTCGCGCATCTATCTCGTGACGCACGAGCTCGATGTCCTCGTGATCGACCGGCGCGACGACTCGCTCAGGCGGATCGCGCGCGGCGCGATGCGCGTGCGGCCGTCGGGGCGGCTCGTCGCGTGCGCGATGGTCGACGGCTCGGTCGCGCTCGTCGACCCAGAGACGGCCGAGGTCGTCGCGCGCTCGGATGCGGGCAGCGCGGGAATCATGGATGTCTCGATCGCGAAGAACGGACGGAGCGCGCTCCTCACCTTGATGGACGGCTCGCTGCGCATGGTCGACATCGACGCCGACGCGCCCGCCGTGCGCGAGCGCTGGCGCACGGCGCCGCAAGCGCTCACCTCGCGCGCGCCCGCGGTGTCGCCCGACGGATCCGTCGCGATGGTCGCATGGCGCGACGACCGCATCAGGCGCTACGACGCTGCGACGGGCGCCGTCGTCGCGGAGTCGCATCTTGCGGGCGGAAGCGTCTTCATGCTCGCCATCTCGCCCGACAACAGGACAGCGGCCGCGAGCAGCTGGGCGAACGAGGTGCGACTCATCGATGTCGAGACGCTCGCGCTCACGCGCAGGCTGAGCGGGACCGTCGCGCATGTCTGGGGGATCGACTTCACGGCCGACGGCTCGCGCATCGTGGGGCGCGTGCTGCCATCCTTCGAAGCGGCGAAGTTCGAAGGGAGGATCCTCGAGTGCCTCGGCGCATGGCTCGTCGGGTCCGACGCCGCCGTGCGCGACGATTCGGTGCACGCCGACGCGGTGGCCGCGACCGCGGGGCCTGAGCCGGGCGTCTTCACGCTCGTCGGCTCGGACGGCGCGATCGTCGAGTACGACGCGCGTGAAGGCGTCGCGCGCAGGCTCGGCGAAGGGCCTCTTCGCGCCATCCGCGTCGCGCGCGCGGCCGACTGGCTTGCGATCGGCGACGCCGACGGCGTGCTCCACCGCTATGAACTTCGCGACGGGAAGGCGACGGTGTCGTGGAGGTCGAAGGTCTTCCCGATCTCGTTCTGGGCGCTCGCCGCCTCGCCCGACGGGTCGCTCATCGTGTGCGGCGACAAGCGGCAGTCGATCGCGGCCGTCTCGGCGGCGGACGGCGAGGTGCTGTGGACGCGCGAGATTCCCGCCGAGGCGTCGTACACGCCGCTCGCCGTCCGGTTCGTCTCGCGCATCGTCTTCCTCGACGGTGGACGGCTCGTGACCTATGCGGCGCGGCTTGGAGGCGTGCCGCGCGTGGTCTTCAGGACACGCGACGGCGCGATCGAGCCGTCCCGCTCGATCGGAGTCGGCGCCGAGGCCGACGACGCCGTGCATCGCGCGCGCGACGGGCGCATCTACTCGCTCAGCGTCACGGGGCCGCTTCTCGTCGACGCGCCGCGGCCGAGCGACCAGCCGCTGCCCCTCGCCCGCAACGGCGGCGTGATGTGCCTCGATGCCGCGGAGGACCGGCTCTTCGTCGCCACGCGCGACGGATCGGTGCGCATCGTCGGGTTCGACCCCCCGCTCGCGATCGCGCGGCTCGACGCCGCGAACGGCATGCCGCTTGCGATCGCGTTCGACGACGAGCGCGACGCGCTGACGGTCGTGAGCAACCAGGGCATCGCGAGGACCTGGTTCGGGGCGACCGCCGGGCGCACGCAGCGCGGCACGGCGTCCCTGCTTCCCGCGCCCGACGACGAGCGGACGCTGCGTCTCGCCGAGGATTCGGGCGGGAAGTAGCGGCAGGCGCGGCGCCGCCTGCGGACAACCACCGCGCGCTCGCCTATCCTCGCGGCCTATGTCCGAGCCCGCGGGCGACGCCAGTTCCGACAAGCCTCCGCAACCCTCGCCCCGCGAGGGGCTGCGCGCGGTGTGGCGCCTGGCAGGGCACGAGCGATGGTCGTTCGTCGCGGCGATGACAGCGCTCGTCGCGTCGGCGGCGCTCCTCTACGCCGCGCCGCTCGTGCCGAAGGCCGTGTTCGACCTCGTGCTCGACCCGACGGCGGAGCCGTCCGCGTTCTCGCGCGCGCTGATCGACCTCCTCGGGGGCGCCGAGCGTGTGCGCGACGCGCTGTGGCTTCCCGCCCTCGCGATGGTGTCACTCGCGGCGGGCTCGGGCCTCGCCATCCATCTCAAGACGCGCTTCGCGACGGGCGCCGCCGAACGCGTGGCGCGGAAGACGCGCGACCGCATGTACGACCATGTGCAGCGGCTTCCGTGCAGCACGCTCGACGGGATTCCGTCGGGCGACCTCGTGCAGCGCTGCACCTCCGACATCGAGACGCTGCGCGTCTTCCTCGCGAACCAGGCGCCCGAAGTCGGCCGCGCGGTGCTCATGCTCCTGATCCCGCTGCCGATCATGCTCTCGCTCGACTGGCGCATGGCGGCCGCGTCGATCGTGTGTATCCCCGCGCTCCTCTGGTTCACCGCGGTCTACTTCCGCCGCATGGGCCCGAACTTCGGCGTGAAGGAGGCAGCCGAGGCGCGCATGACCGCGAACGTGCAGGAGAACATCACGGGCATCCGCACCGTGCGCGCGTTCGGGCGCGCGGAGTTCGAGAACGCGCGCTTCGCAGAGACCTCGGGCGCGTTCCGCGACGCGGACCGCACGCTCTTCCGCCACTATGCGAACTTCTGGTCGGCGTCCGACCTCCTCTGCTTCCTGCAGCTCGTGATCGTCGTCTCGCTCGGCGCCGTGTTCGTCTCGCGCGGCTCGATGAGCACGGGAAGCTACTTCTACTTCCTCACGGTCGTCGGCATGTTCATCTGGCCCGTGCGCATGCTCGGGCGCATGGTGGTCGAGAGCGGCAAGGCGCTGGCGGCGGTCGTGCGTCTCGACGAGATCCTCGCGAAGCCCGAGGAGCGCGATCTCGATCCCGCTGCGGCCGAGGCGCTCGCGCTCGATGTGCCCGAGGAGGCGTCCGGCGGCATCGCCATCCGCTTCGCCGGCGTGTCGTTCGCGCATGGCTCCGGGCCGAAGGTACTCGACCGCGTCTCGTTCGAGGTGAAGCCGGGCGAGACGCTCGGGCTCGTCGGCCCGTCGGGCGCGGGCAAGACCACGATCGTGCAACTTCTCCTCCGCTTCCACGAGCCGACCGAAGGTGCGATCGAGATCGATGGCAAGCCGCTCGCGCGCATTCCGCGCGCCGAGATTCGCCGCGCGACGGGCACGGTGCTCCAGCAGCCGTTCCTCTATTCGAGGAAGCTGCGCGAGAACATCGTGGCGGGCATCGCCGCGGGCTCCGCGCACGACGATTCCGTCGAGCAGGCGACGCAGACCGCGTGCATCCACGAGTCGATCCTCGGCTTTCCCGAGGGCTACGACACCGTCGTCGGCGAGAAGGGCCTCACGCTCTCGGGCGGGCAGCGCCAGCGCGTCGCGATCGCGCGCGCGCTCGTGCGTGCGCCGCGGCTCCTCATCCTCGACGACGCGCTCTCGGCGGTCGACATGCACACCGAGACCTCGATCCTCGAGGGCCTGCGCGGCCGCGTCGCGGGGCAGACCCGCATCATCGTGTCGCACCGCCTCTCGGCGGTGATGGGCGCCGACCGGATCGTCGTGCTCGAGGAAGGCCGCGTGACGCAGCGCGGCACGCATGCCGAGCTCGTGGCGCAACGCGGGCTCTATGCGACCTTGTGGCGCATCCAGAGCGAGGGCGATCCCGAGGGCGACGCGTCGCGGGCGGAGGTCGCGCATGTCTGAAGTCGAGCGGATCGATGACGCGCGCGCGCGCTTCAGCCTGCGCGTCTGGAGGCCGATCGTGGCGCGTGCGCTTGCGAACCGCGGCGCGGTCGCAGGCCTCGTCGGCGGCGGCGTCGCGATCGCGCTCATCGAGACGGCGCTTCCGCTCTTCGTCCGCGCCATCATCGATGAGGCGGGGAAGGGCGAGTCGGCGCGGCTTGCACCCGTGCTCGCGCTCTACGCGGCGCTCTTCCTCTTCTTCGCGGCGGGCGTGTGGCTCTTCATCGACAGCGCGGGGCGCGTGGCGACGCGCACCGCCGACCGCCTGCGCCGCGACGCGTTCGCGAAGCTGCAGACGCTCGAGCCCGCCTACTTCGACGTGCGCCCGACGGGCTGGCTCGTGTCGCGCCTGACGAGCGACTGCTCGAAAGTGTCGAACATCCTCCCGTGGTGCATGCTCGACCTCGCGTGGTGCACGGCGATCCTCGCGGGCGTCACCATCACGATGTTCGTGATCGACGCGCGGCTCGCGCTCTGGGCGCTGGCGGTCGTGCCCGTGATGGCGGTCGTGTGCGCGGTGTTCCAGCGCTTCCTCATGCGCGCAGGCCGCGAGGCCCGCAGGCTCTCGAGCGCCATGACGGCGTCGTACGCCGAGATGCTGCTCGGCGCCCGCACCACGAAGACGCTCGCGCGCGAGGAGGCGAACCTTGGCGAATTCCAGAAGCTCTCGACCGAGATGAACATGTGGTCGCTGCGCGGCGCCGTCCTCTCGAGCGTCTATGTGCCGCTGATGGCGACGCTCGCCGCGGGCGCTGGCGCGATCATCCTCTGGCGCGGCGCGGGCGACGCGCTCTCGGCCGAGGGCATCACGCTCGGAACGCTCATCGCCTTCATGCAGTACGCGGCGCTCTTCGCGCAGCCCGTGCAGGAGCTTGCGCAGCGCTTCGCAGACATCCTGAGCGCCTCGAGCGCGGCCGAACGCATCGCGTCGCTCCTCGCGACCGAGCCCGCGATCGCAGACAGGCCCGATTCCGCGCCGCCCGCGCGACGCGCGCACATCGACGCTGTCTCGTTCGAGGCCGTCGACTTCTGGTACCGCGAGGGCGTGCCCGTCCTCGAGGGCTTCTCGTTTACCGCGCGGCGCGGGCAGACCGTCGCGCTCGTCGGCTCGACGGGCGGCGGCAAGACGACGATCGTGTCGCTCGCGACGCGCTTCTACGAGCCGCGCGCGGGCCGCATCGCGGCCGACGGCGTCGACCTGCGCGACATCCCGCTCGCGTGGTTCACCGAGCGGATCGGCATCGTGCCGCAGGTCGCGCATCTCTTCGCGGGCACGGTGCGCGAGAACATCCGCTATGGCCGCCTCGACGCGACCGACGCGGAGGTCGAGCGCGCCGCCGCGCGCGTGAAGGCGCATGGCTTCATCGTCGGCCTCGAGAAGGGCTACGACACGGAGGTCGGCGAGGGCGGCGAGCGGCTCTCGACAGGACAGCGGCAGCTGGTGGCGCTGGCGCGCGCGGTGCTGCGCGACCCCGACATCCTCGTGATGGACGAGGCCACGAGCTCGATCGACACGGCGACCGAGCGGCTCGTCCAGGAAGGCGTCGAGGAGGTGCTGAAGGGGCGCATCTCGTTCGTCGTCGCCCACCGCCTCTCGACGATCCGGCGCGCCGATGTGATTCTCGTGATCGAGAAGGGCCGCATCGCCGAGCAAGGCGCGCACGACGAGCTCATTGCGCGGCGCGGCCGCTACTGGGAGCTCTACACGAACCAGTTCGCGGCCGAGCGCGAGCGCGAGGTGCTGCGCTTCCCGGATGCGCCTGAGGCCGCGACGGTGGCCGGACTCGTCGGCGAAGACGACGGCCGCGACTGAGCGCGCCAGCTCGCCGCGCTGCACGGCGCGCGGGCATCACCTACGATCGCCGCCGTCATGACGATCCTTCTGATCAGCGTCGGCGTCGCGCTCACGGTGTCGTTCATCTGCTCGCTCGCAGAGGCGACGCTCCTGAGCCTGACGCCGAGCCAGGTTGCGGAGCTCTCCGAGAAGAGGCCGCTTCTCGGCAGCATCTGGCGCGACTTCAAGGCGCGCATCGACCGCCCGATCGCGGTGATCCTGCTCCTCAACACGACCGCCCACACGATCGGCGCGACCGTCGCGGGCGCGCAGTTCGACGAGCTCTACGGCGACGAGTGGATCTGGGTCTTCTCGATCGTCCTGACGATCGCGATGCTGCAGTTCACCGAGATCCTGCCGAAGACCCTCGGCGTCCAGTTCAACAGGCAGCTCGCGCCGTTCCTCGCCGTGCCGCTGTCGGCGGCGACGCGCGTCGCAGAGCCGCTCATCAAGGTGATGCACTTCTTCAACAAGCCCTTCGAGCGGCGCGGCGGCGACCGCTCCGCGCGCGCCGTGCGCGAGGAGATCTCGGCGCTCGCGGCGATGGCGCGCATGTCGAAGGACATCGACACGCACCAGGAGCGCATCATCCGCGGCGCCGCGCGCCTCTCCGAGCGGCGCGTGCGCGAAGTCATGATCCCGATGGCGCAGGTCGTGACGCTCTCGACCGCGCAGAGCCTCTCGCGGGCGATCATCGCGGCGCATCTCGACGCGCACACGCGGTTTCCCGTGTGCGTGGACGGCGACCGCGACCGCATCGCGGGCTATGTGAACTTCAAGGAGATGATCTACTTCATGAGCACGAACCCTGCGGATCCGAGCCTGAACGGCATCATCCGCCCCGTGCACTTCGTGGAGCCCGACCGCCCCGCGACCGAGCTCATGCAGGTCTTCCTCGACGAGCACAAGCACATCGCGATCGTGCGCGACGGGTCGGGCAGGTCGATCGGTCTCGTGACGCTCGAGGACATGATGAAGGAGCTCGTCGGCGAGCTTGGCGACGAGTTCGACCGCCTGCCGAAGTCGGTGCAGGCGCTCAGCGGCGGCACCTTCATGTTCGGCGGCGGCGTGAGCATGAACGAGGTGTCGGCGGCGCTCGGCGGCGCGCTTCCGCCTGGCCCGATGACGCTCGCGGCGTGGCTCGAGGAGCAGATCGGACAGACCCCCGCGGGCGGACAGACGCTTCGTCACGGCGCCGTCGACATCCTCGTCCGCCGCGTGCGGCGCGGGCGGGTGTTCGAGGCGTCGATGACCACCATGAACGCGGCTTCGGGCGCGACGGCGGGCGGCGCGGCCGGATGAAGCGTCGGATATAGCCTCGGTCGAGGCGTCGATCGCAGGGGTCGCGCTCCGCTCAATCCCAGCGGAAGACGCCCTTCTTCCACGCGTAGATGTACGCAATGACGCTCGTCGCGAGGAAGAAGAGGATGCGGCCGAGGTAGAGCTGCGCCTCGGGGCTACCAGGGTCGAGCTGCGAGTAGCTCACGGCCCACGGGTAGAGGAAGATGATCTCGACATCGAAGAGGAGGAAGGTGACCGCCATCATGTAGAAGCGCACATTGAAGCGCTTCCGCGTGGTGCCGATCGGGTCCATGCCCGCTTCGTAGGTCGTTCCCTTGATGGCGCCTTCCGCGCGCGGGCCGAGCACCGTGCTGAGCACGATGTTGGCGACGACGAAGATGATCGCCATCGAGGTGATGACGACCACGGGGAAGTAGCTGAGGAGGTCGGAGGCGGCCAGCATCGGACGGCGGAGGATACCACAGGGTCACGGGCGCGTGCGCGGCGCGCAAGTCAGGTCATCCACGGCATTTGCGGCCGACGGCCCGCGACGGCGAGCCTGGCCTCGAGCGCACCGCCCGCGCGAAGGAGCGTCGCCTCGTCGAACGGGCGGCCGATGAGCGTGATCGACCGCGGCTGCACGGCGCCCTTCTGCTCGTCGAACCCGCTCCTGAGGACGAGCGACGGGTGGCCAGTGGCGTTCGTGACGACGAGCATCCCGCCCGCGAACGGCGGCAGGATCAGCGCGTCGACACCCTCGAGCGCACCGCGCATCCACTGCATGAAGACGCGGCGCAGGCGCTCGGCCTGCACGAGCTCGAGGGCGGGAATGAACCACGACTGACGGAACGAGTTCGGCCACGCCTCGTCGGCCTGCCACGAGAGCTGGTCGTCGGTTCCGCTTCGCGTCATCTCCTCGAACGACGCGGCGGCTTCCGACATCAGGCTCGTGACGAGGAGCGATGGATCGGTGGGCGGCGTGACGGTGCGCTCGACGAGCTCCATGCCCGCGGCCCGCGCCGCATCGAGCGCATCCGAGAGCGACGCCATCGGACCGCTGAACCATCGCGGGTCGTAGCCAAGGCGGAGGTCGGACGCGCCCGCGCCGCGCGGCTGCGTGAACGGCACCGACACGCTCGACGCGTCGGCCGTGCTCGCTCCGTTGATCGCCGCGAGGACGAGCCCCGTGTCTGCGACCGAGCGCGCGATCGGACCGACCTTGTCCCACGACCAGCAGAGCGCCATGCAGCCGTCGCGCGGCACGCGGCCGAAGGTCGGGCGCAGCCCCGTCGTGCCGCAGCGAACGCTCGGGCTCACGATCGAGCCGAGCGTCTCCGTGCCGATCGCAAACGGCACGCATCCCGCTGCGACGGCCGACGCGCTGCCCGCGCTCGAGCCCGACGACCCCTGCTCGGGGTTCCACGGATTGCGACAGGTGCCGCCGAACCAGATGTCGCCGTAGGCGAGCGCGCCGACGGCGGTCTTTGCGACGCAGACGGCGCCCGCCTCGCGCAGACGCGCGACGACCGTGGCGTCGCCCGTCGGCACGCGGTCGCGCCACGGCTCTGCGCCCCAGGTCGTGGCGATTCCCGCGGTGTCGAAGAGGTCCTTGAGGCCGTAGGGAATCCCGTGCAGCGCTCCGCGCCAGGCGCCTGCGCGCGCCTCGGCGTCGCGTGCGTCGGCTTCGGCGCGCGCGGGGGCCTCGATCAGCGTGATCACGCAGCGCAGCGTCGGATCGGCCTTCTTCAGCCGCGCAAGCGAGCGCTCGACGAGCCTGCGCGAGGTGACGAGGCCCGCGCGCATCCAGCGGCCGAGCGTCTCGACCGTGGCGAAGTCGAGGTCGTCGTCGGACAGAGGTCGATCGGTCGCTGGCGTCGCTGCACCCGCCGCGCCCGCCGCTCCCGCATCGAGCGCGCCTTCCCCGATTCGCGGATCGACGGTCTCGCCAGGCAAGAGCACGCGGAAGACCTGCGCGGGCGCGAGCTGGTTGTCGAGCGCGCCGAACGGTGCGCGCGTGCGGAAGGTCGCGATCTGCCCCGCGATCGACTTCGCCATCTGCGCGCGCTCTGCGTCGGTGAAGGCGATTCCCGCGAGCTTCTCGGCCTCGGCGATCGTGCTTGCGGAGATCGTGTTCGACGGTTGAACGGCCGATGCAGGCGTGCTCGACGGCGACGGCGCGGAGAACGACGACGCGACGGCCTCCCCTGCCGCTCCCAGCGCCTCGGGCGCTCCCACGGCGACGCTGGCAGCGCCGAGCGCCGCCAGCGAAACAAGTGCCTCTCGCCTGGTGGTGGTCGTGTGGTCTTCGCGCGGTTCGGGCATTCGGAGAGCGTATCGAATGCGGCTTGAACGGCCCGCAGAGCCCGCGCAGCGCCATCGCGGCCGGGCTCGAGGCCCACGCCGGCCGAACGCTGCGCAAGGTTCGCAAGACGCTGGGAAATCGCTCGGCGGCCGCGGTACACTCCGCGACTCGCGGGGCGTAGCTCAGCTTGGTAGAGCGCCTGCTTTGGGAGCAGGAAGTCGTCGGTTCAAATCCGGCCGCCCCGATTTGCCCGAATTGGCGCAAGCGCAAGGGCTTGCGACCAGAGACCGCTTCGCCGTGAAGCGCGCGGGCTGCATGATTCCGTGTAGGCGTTCCGTGCAGTGGACCGTGGTCGCCGCTCGCCGGGCCAGCACGCGAGCCTGTGCGTCGAGGGGCGATCTGGTTGGTCGAGGCCCGTCGCGGGACACCATGCGCGGGGCCGCCGATGAAGAGTGCGCCAATCTCCCTGCGCGCGTCAACACCGCGCAGGCCCGTGCGTAGAAGCGCGGTCGAGGCCGCGTGACTTCAAGGCGGCGGCTCGACCGATGTGAAAATCTGTGCACATCAGTGGTTGGTTTTGCCGAGATTTGTGTCATACTCCAGTGCGCGGCGGGCGACCGCGCGGGGACGACCATTTCTCCTTCGCCCGATTCGGCACCGCGCCAGCGGTTTCATCCCATCGTTCGCCGTCCGTGATGTGCGCGGCCGTTGCTCCTTTCCTCGTCGTGGATGCTGTCCATCGTTGACGACGAAGCGGCGCGGCCCAGCACGCGTGCGGCGCTCCCTGCTTCGTCCTGACAAAGGAGTCCGAGCATGTCGCTGTTACTTGCACCATCGTTGCACGCACGGTTCCCGTCGCACGCACCGTCCCCGTCGGGCCCAACCGCACTGAGTTCGCCGCGACCACGGACATCGGGCCGCCTCTCCCGCCCACAGGCCGCGCGCGGCATCTCGAGGGTCGATGTCCTGTTCGGCCTCTCCGCGGTCGCCGTGATCGCGTGCGTCGCCGTCACCATGCCGATGCGTGGCGGCGGCGGGCTCGACTCGCAGTTCAAGCTCGCAGAGCTCGCGCAGGCGAACGACTGCTACGCGAACGACTTCGCGGGAAGGCAGTTCGGCGTGATGCCCGCGAACGCGGGGGAGTATGGCGACAACGGAGCCACCTTTGTCTCCTCGGCGTGGTGTCCGAGGCAGCTGTATCTCGGCCAGGACTCAAACGGCGCGATCTGGGGCTACTTCCTCGGCTCTGGCGGGTTCTGCGGAAGCTCGGGCTTCCCAGGCAGCGTCGGCAACTGGGATGTGTACAGGCCCATCAACTTCTCCGGCGCGTCCGCTGGGTACGGCTTCTTCCGCATGCCAAACGCCGTCGGCCTCCGCGAGTACCTCGCGAAGAACTTCTACTCGCCCGAGTTCTACGCAGAGGACGACCCGACCTACGCGGGAGTCCCCGCGCTCGCGACCGCGCCGAGCGAGTTCACCTTTCCAGCGCCCGGCATTCCCGGCGGATACGAAAACTCGAGCTACTGCTTCTCGCCCGCCGCGATGCTGAACCCGGGCGTCCTCCGCGCGCGCGCCGACGGCGGATTCCAAGCGCCCGCGTCGTTCGCAGACAGCTATCGATCGCCGGCGGTGTCGCAATGCGCCTACCCGTCGCTCAAGACGCGCATGTGCGAGTACGGCTGGTACCGCGGCGCGCCCGACGAAGGCCTCGCCTTCAACGCGGGCCGCAAGAGCTCGCCCTTCACGCTCTTCTTCGACGGCAGCGTGCAGACGGTCACGATGGCGAAGGCCGAGGCCGACGACATCATCGTCCGCGAAGGCAGCAAGTCGGGCGACGGCCTTTGGTCGGACGACACGCCCTTCGGCGCCGACGGATGGCGGCCGACAGGCTCGGTCGACGGCGCGCGCACGAGCTTCCACATCCTCACCACGAACGGCATCCTCGGTCGCGATCTCCTCACGCGCGAATGAAAGGGACAACGCCATGAAGAACACACGACTCCACTCACGCTTCGGTTCGCGCCGAGGCTTCACGCTCACGGAGGCGGCTGCGGTCGCGGCGGTCGTCGCGGTCGCGACATCGATCACGGTGCCCGTCTTCCGCCGCGTCGGCTGCAGCGCGATGCGCCAACAGTCGCAGGCGCAGCTGATGACGATCGCCGCCGCGCACGCCGCCTACGCGGCCGACTTCGACGGCAGGCAGTTCACGGCGTGCCCGGACGACCTCGGTCTCTTCGGCGGCGACTTCGCCGCCTACCAGGCCGCGAACGGCTGCGTTCCGCCCATGACGCTCGGCACGAGCGCAAGCGGACAGACCACGGTCCTCGGGCACGGCACGGGCTCGTGCGAGGGCTCCGCCGACGGCGGAGCGTTCCAGATCCCGCTCAACTTCTCGGGGCCGAGCCGCGGCCAGGGCTCGTTCCGCTGGACGAATGTTCGGCAGTTCAACACCTATGTCGGCGGCCGCTTCTACGACCAGGCGTTCTATGCGCCAGACGACCCTGCGATGACGCGCAAGGTGCAGCGCTGGATCAACCAGGGCCGTGACTTCGAGCAGGACGCGCAGAGCGGCATCGTCAACTCGACCTACGACTACTCGCCCGCGGCCATGTTCGACCCCCGCGTCCTCGGCGACGGGACCAATCCCGCGTGGCCGCAGTGGCAGAACCCGAACACGGTCGCGAACGGCGAGGGCTACAGGTCGCCGTCGAACGCGCAGTGCCTGCATCCGTCGCTCAAGACGCGCTTGCTCGAGCGCCACTGCATGGAGCCATTCCTTGGGAGCAACCCGAGCGTCGCGGGCGGACAGACCCCGTACCAGTGGAACCACTCGTTCCGCGCGCGCGGCTACGCAGCGTTCTTCGACGGCTCGGTGCGGCTCTTCACGACGGCGGAGGCGATGGACTCCGAGGCGCGCGCGCGCGTGCCTGGCACCAATTCACCTGCTCGGCTCTGGGTCAAAGGCACGCCGCTCGGACCGCAGGGCTTCGGCGGGGAACTTTCCGAGGACTTCCTCGTCAGCACCTCGGCGCATTACCTCACCGCCTCGGGCATCCGCGGGCGCGACACGCTGTCGCCTCCTTGAGGCGCGTGCGCCGCGTCACCTTCGCCTGAACACCATCAGGTGCTGCTGCGGCAGCACCGAGATGTTCTCGACGAACTCGAAGCCGCCGCGCACTTCGTCGCCGACCGCGGCCATCTCGAGCTTGGCCTGCGCCTCGCTCATCCCGCCGCAAGACGATCTCGACGGGCGGTCCCTGTTCATGGACGGAGGCCCCAGGCTCGCGCCCTGAAGTGGCGGGAAGTCGCGGCTCCCTGTCCGCGGCCTCCCTTCCTTTCATCATTCCGACAGCATCAGACTTCGCGATTCGATGGTCTTGTGTTATCCCTACGGTGCGTTTCGGCGCGCATGAAGGATGTCCCAATCCATGTTGACGATGCTTGTTGCTTCTCGAAGTGTTCTTGCGGCGGTCCTTTCGGCAGCCCTCGCACTTGTCTCGGCGAGCCCCGCCGCCGCACAGGCGAGTCTCTGCTGCCCCGCCGACATCGTGAACGACGGATCGGTCGGACCCGCAGATCTCTCGCGGATGTTCGGGCAGTGGGGCGCGGCGGGAGACGCTGACCTCGACGGCAGCGGCGTGGTGGACGGCGACGACCTTGCCGTACTTCTCGACGGCTGGGGAGATTGTCCCTCGCCGTGCCTCAAGACGCGCCTCGTCGGACAAGTGCGGTTCCCCGACGGGTCGTCCGCCTCGGGGGCCGTCGTGATGAGCGAGTTCGGCGGCATCGCGACGACCACCGCGGGCGGATCGTTCGCCTTCGTCGTCGATGTGCCGTCGAAGGCGACGCAGATGTCGGTGACAGCCACCGTCACCCTCGACTCGACCGAGTATGTCGGCGAGGCGGTCGCGTCGCCCATCGTCCTCGACGGCGAGACCCCCGTGGACGACATCGTCCTCGAGCCTGAAGCGTGCATCCCAGGCTGGCTCCGGACGGTCGGGCCCGTCTCCGGTGCGCCGAATGGCCAGATCCTGACGATGACGACAGCGGACCTCGGGTCTGGGCCGATGCTCTTCGTCGCCGGCAGCTTCACCAGCATCGGAGGAATCCCCGCGAACAACATCGCGGCGTGGGACGGCCTGACCTGGCGTGCGCTCGGGTCGGGGGTGAACGGTGGTCCCCAGGGCTTCCTCCCGAGCGTCTTCACGATGAAGGCGTGGGACAACGGCAGCGGGCCGCAGCTCTTCGTCGGCGGTCGGTTCCTCAGCGCGGGCGGCTTGCTTGCGGGCTGCATCAGCCGATGGAACGGAACCAGCTGGGCCTCGATGGGAAGCGGTGTCAACATCGAGACGAGCTGGATCGAGGCGCTCGAGGTCTACGACGACGGCACGGGTCCCGCGCTCTATGCGGCGGGTTCGTTCGATGCCATCAGCGGAGTCAACGCCCAGTACATCGCGCGTTGGAGAAGCTCGGGATGGTCGTCGGTCGGCGGCAACGCCATCGGCAACGGCTCCTACGCGCTTGCGGTCCATGACGATGGAACCGGCCAGAAGCTCTACATCGGCGGAGTCTTCGAGAACGCAGGCCCCGAGGCTGCGTGCGCGATCGCCAGCTGGGATGGCACCGCATGGCGCCGCGTGGGTACGGCCGATGACGCCGAGAACCTGCCCTGGGGCGTGTACGCCCTGAAGAGCGTTCAGGTCGGCTCGGAGTCGAGGCTCTACATGGGAGGCGTGCTCACAACTTCCGCCGGGCAGTTGGTGTCGGGGGTCGGGTACTGGACGGGGAAGGACTGGATGCAGGTCGGCGAAGGCATCTTCGGCGTCCGCGAGCTCGAGGTGTTCTCCGACGAGTCGGGACCGACGATCCATGCGATCGGCGAAGTGCTCCCGGCACCCCAAGGTGTCCCTGAGCTGGGCGTGTACCGCTGGAACGGCGCGACATGGGAAGGACTCCAGCCGAGGGTCACGCCATACGCGATCCAGACATTCGATCTTGGCGAAGGCGCCGAGCTCATCATCGGCGGAGGATTCGCGACACCCGTCGGCTCGCCGCTCGTCCTCAACGGCCTCGCGCGGTGGAATGGCGAGTCGCTGCGGACCTTCGGCAACTCCGTCGATGCGGCCGCGTTGACGATGCTCGAGGTCGCGGGGCCGAACGGACCCGAAGTCATCGTCGGCGGCTCGTTCTCCTCGGCAGGCGGCGTGGCCGCGCCGCGGGTCGCCCGCTGGGACGGCGAGAGCTGGAGCGCGCTCGGGTCGGGACTGACGGGCAGTGTGAACGGGCTCACGATGCACGATGCGGGCTCGGGGCCGCAGCTCTACGCGGGCGGAACCTTCACGACCACGGGCGGCGCGGTCGCGAATCGCGTCGCGCGATGGAACGGGGCCTCGTGGGAGCCGCTGGGAGTCGGCACCAACAACGCGGTCAACGCCGTTCTCAGCTTTGACGATGGCTCGGGTCCGAAGCTCTACGCAGCGGGAACATTCACATCGGCAGGTGGTGTCGCTGCGAATCGAATCGCACGGTGGGACGGCCTCGGCTGGCAACCCGTCGGGAGCGGGACGAACGGCACCATCGACGCCATGATGGCCTTCGACGACGGCACAGGGGTCAAGCTCTACATCGCAGGCAGCTTCTCGACGGCGGGGGGCGTCGCCACGGGCGGCATCGCGCGATGGGATGGAGCCTCGTGGGGCGCCGTGGGCGCGGGAATCGCAGGAACGGTTCGGGCGCTCGCGGCGCACGACGACGGCACGGGTGTCGCGCTCTACGCAGGCGGCTCCTTCACGCAGGCAGGCGGAGTCCCTGCGGCGCGGGTCGCGCGATGGGACGGAACCTCGTGGCACGCGATCGGCGCAGGCGTCGGCGGAATCGTTCGGACGCTCTCGAGCTTCCCGGTGAACGGCCGCGACGCGCTGTTCGTCGGCGGCGACATAAGTTCGGCGGGCGGGCAGCCGGCGACGAGCCTCGTCTACTGGGACGGGTCGAACTGGTTCAACCTCGGGCAGGGCATGACGGGCGTCGTGAACGGACTGCTTCGGCGAAGCGACGGCGCCGCACTGTTCGTCTGCGGCGGCTTCAGGCGAACGCCGCTCGGCGACGCGTACTTCAGCCGAATCGGCTGTTCCGAAGACTGACCGCTATCTCCGCCTGAACACCATCAGGTGCTGCTGCGGCAGCACCGAGATGTTCTCGACGAACTCGAGCTGGCCGCGCGTCGCATCGCCGACCGCGGCCATCTCGAGCTTCGCCTGCGCCTCGCTCATCTTGTGGCGTTCCTTGATCGGAACGGTCGGATCCTCGAGGCGGTACTCGACGAGGATCACGCGGCCGCCCGGCTTCAGCGCGTCGAGGATCGACTCCATCATCTCGCGCGGATGCGAGAACTCGTGGTAGGCGTCGACGAAGAGCACGACATCGACAGAGCCCGGCTCGAGGCCGCAGTGGTCGATCTCGCCGAGGACGGGCATCACGTTCCACGCCTCCTCCTCGAGCGCGCGCTCGACGATGATGTCGAGCATCTCCTTCTGGATATCAGTCGCGTAGACGACGCCCTCGGGCACCATCGGCGCCATGCGCATCGTGAAGTAGCCGCTGCCTGCGCCGATGTCGGCGACGGCGTCGGTGGGCTTCAGCTTGAGCGCGTTCACGAGAAGATCGGTGCGCTCCTCGCGCTCGCGCTCGGGGCGCTCGAGCCAGCCGACGCCGAAGTGGCCCATGACCTCCGAGATCTCCCGGCCCATGTAGGTGCGTCCGCTTCCGCCTTCGCCCGGCTCGCAGGTGCCGTAGAGCTCTGCGAAGTCGTACTTCGCGCGCGTGGCGTTTGCGTCGGCGGGTGCGGGCCTCGGCGTCTCGCGCGGCTGAGGGACAACGCCGCGGCGCTGTTCGGCGTCGGGTTCGGGTGATGGCGCTGGTGCAGGTGAAGGTGCAGGCGTCGCCGCTTGATCAGGCGGCGGCGCGACTGCGGGCAACCGAGGCGCAGGCGCGGCTTGCTCCGCGCGGTCGCAGGCGACAAAGAAGAGGGAGCAGGAAAACGCCGCGCCCACAAGGAGCGCGGCGGTCATGGCGTTTCGGGTTTGCTGCATGTCGTCAATCGTCCTGCGGCCTGCGCGGCGCGGTCGATGCCTTGAGCTCGACGTCGAGCACGGTCTCCTTGCCGTCGCGGAAGACCGTGAGCTTCGCCACATCGCCTGGCTTCGATGCACGCAGCTTCGCCATCATGTCCTGGATCGAGCCGAGCGAGTCGCCGTTCCACTTGAGGAGGATGTCGCCGGGCTTGATGCCGCCGTCTGCGGCGCTCGTCCCGGGGCTCACGCTCTCGACGAGGATTCCCGACTCGCCGTCCTCCGCCATCGCGGGCTGGATGCCGAGACGGACGGGCGCGTAGCCGCGGTCGCTGCCGCCCGGCGCGGTGTCGACGACGACGGGCGCGGGCGCGGCGGCTGGCTCTGCAGGCGCCGCGGTGCGCGCGCGTGCGTTCGGCCCCGAGAACTGCAGCATCTCCGCGCTCGACGCGCGCCACCACGCGATCCGCTCGACGAGGTCGAGGAGCGCGGGAATGCCGCGAGGGTCGACCGTGTAGCCCTGATCGCCCGGCTGGTGGTAGATGTCGTGCACGCCGCCGAAGAAGAAGAGGACGGGAATGCCCGCGCCGAAGAAGGGCGCATGGTCGCTCGGCGCGCGGCCGCTTGGGTCTGCGAAGACCTTGAGCCCGCTGTCGACGAACATCGGCTCAAGCGCCGCGCGGAATCCGACGGCGCTCTCGACGCCGCCGACGACGAGCGTGTGGTCGCGGATGCGGCCGACCATGTCCATGTTGAGCATGACATCGACTTTTTCTGCGGGAATCGACGAGTTGCGCACGAAGTGCCGCGCTCCGTTCAGGCCCATCTCCTCCGCGTCGAAGGCGAGGAAGAGCACGCTGCGCAGCTCTCGGTCGGCGGGCGCCGCGTCATACGCCTCCTTGAGCCGCTTCGCGGTCATCAGGAGCGCAGCCGTGCCGCTCGCGTTGTCGTCGGCGCCCGGGTGAAGCTTGCCGCGGTTCTTCGGATCGGCGCCGTACGCGCCGTATCCGACATGGTCGTAGTGCGCGCCGATCACGATCCACTCGTTCGCGAGCACGCCGCGGCCGCGCAGCACGCCGCCGACGTTGTGGGCGACGACGCCGTCGACACCGACGCTCGCCTTGAGCAGAACCTTCGCCTCGTCACGGCCGAGGATCGCGCCCGACTGCGCTGGAAGATCCGCGACCGCGCGCAGCGCCGCGAGATCACGGCCCTCTGGGTCGGCGGCGCGCACGATGCGGTCGACGACCTCGTTCTCCGCGTAGAAGACGGGAACGCCGATCCATCCGCCGAGCGCCTCCGCGCTCATCGCCGAGAGATCGACGCGCCTTCCCGAGAAACCAGGCGCGTCGGTGAGGATGATGCCGTTCGCGCCGCGGCGCTTGATGGCGTCGAACTTCGCAGCGAGGCTCGAGGCGCTCGTCATGCGCGCGCCGCCCCACGCCGACCTTCCCTCCGCGTCGAGCGGCTCGCCGCGCATCACGACGGCGATGCGTCCGTCGAGGCGCTGGTCGGCTGCGAAGCTCGTGTAGCCGTCCTTGCCCGACTCGATGCCGTAGCCGACGAACGCGATCGGGCCCTCCATCTCGCCGCCGCCCGTGTTCGGCATCGGGCGCGCGAGCGTCGGGTCGACGGGCTCGCCGCCGATGCTGAGCGTTCCGCCCTGCACGCGCCGCTCGCGGCCGGGAAGGTCGAACGGCTGGCGCCACGGGTTCGCGGGCACTGCGCCCGACGCCGCGTCGCCCGAGGGGGCCGCCGCCGCGAACGCGGGCGCGAGCCCGATTCGCGTCATCCAGAACTCGAGGTAGTTCGCAGCGTGCTCAATGCCCTTCGATCCCGGCACGCGGCCCTCGAACCACGGGTTCGAGAGCGTCATCACATGCTGGTACCACTCGATCGACTCGTCGCCCATGTCGGCGAGCACCTGCGCGAGCGAGGTCGTTGCGGGGTCGACGGGCGTGAACGACTCAGGCGGGTTGAATGTGTAGACATTGACGCTTCCGAAGACGACCGAGCCCTGCCCGCGCGAGATCGGCGACTTCTCGGCGGGAGTCGGCGTGCCGAGCCCTGGCTGCGTGCGGTCGCCGAAGAGGCCGCCACGCGCGGTGCGGGCGGGTTCGGCCGACGCGGTCGCGCCCGGTCGCGGCGAGTACGCGGCGGGCGCTGTTCCTGCGGTCGCGGGAGCGACCTTCTCGTCGGCCCCCTTCGCGGTGGCAGACGCGGTCGTGCCGCCGTCCTGGGGCTCGCCCGTCGGGGCCGGCGCCGTGCTGCACGCCGAGAAGACCGCGACCGCGGCGGCCGCCACGGTTGCAGCGAGGGTCGGGAACTCCCAGAATCGGCGGCGGGCTGTCGGCGTCATCGCGGACTCGACGGGCGGGTGCGTGGGACGGGCGTTTTGAGGATCTCGGCGCATGGGCCGAAGGGTAGCAGCGCGGTCAGGGCCGCAGTTCGGCGGCACCGCGCTTCCACCTATACTCGCCCTCTTCGCGACGGCCATGTGGCCGCGCGAGCGCCCGACCGCGACGGCCCACCAGCACCCACACTGCGATGACCACCGTGACGACCGCCCCGACCTCGACCTCGCACTCGTCCGCGTCCGCCACCACGCTTGGCCCGACGGACACCTTCTACCGCCGCCATGTCCCGCACACGGCGGCCGAGACGGCCGAGATGCTCGGCGCGTGCGGCTATGGCTCGATGGCCGACTTCATCGCCGCCGCCGTGCCCTCGGCGATCCGCCTCGGACGCGACATGGTGATCGACGACCCGACCCGCACGGGCACCCACGAGGAGCGCGGCGAGGCGGAGACGCTCGGCGCCCTCAAGGCCCTCGCCCGCCGGAACAAGGTCTTCCGCTCCTACATCGGCATGGGCTATGTCGACACGATCGTGCCGGGCGTGATCCTGCGCAACATCCTCGAGAACCCGCAGTGGTACACGGCCTACACGCCCTACCAGGCCGAGGTCGCGCAGGGCCGCCTCGAGGCGCTCCTCAACTTCCAGACGATGATCTCGGAGCTCACGGGCCTGCCGCTCGCGGGCGCGTCGCTTCTCGACGAAGGCACCGCCGCCGCCGAGGCGATGAGCATGTGCCAGGGCATCACGGGCGAGTCGCGCGTGAAGTTCTTCGTGGCCGAGGACTGCCACCCGCAGACGATCGCCGTCGTCGAGACGCGCGCGAAGTGGATGGGGATCGAGGTCGTCGTCGGCAACCCCGCGAAGTTCGACCCGACCGAGGAGTTCTGCGGCGCGCTCGTTCAGTATCCAACCACCGACGGCCGCGTCGAGTGCTACAAGTCGCTCGCCGAGAAGGCGCACGCGAAGGGCGCGCTCGTCGTCGCCGCGTGCGACCCGCTCGCGCTCGTCGCCCTCGCGACCCCCGCGTCGTGGGGCGCCGACATCGCGGTTGGCAGCGCCCAGCGCTTCGGCGTCCCGATGGGTTTCGGCGGCCCGCACGCCGCGTTCATCGCGACGAGCGAGGCGTATGTCCGCAAGCTCCCGGGCCGCATCATCGGCGTCTCGCGCGATTCGCACGGGAACCGCGCGCTCCGCATGGCGATCCAGACGCGCGAGCAGCACATCCGCCGCGACAAGGCGACCTCGAACATCTGCACCGCGCAGGTCCTCCTTGCCGTGATGGCGGGCATGTACGGCGTCTACCACGGCCCCGACGGGCTCGCGAGGATCGCCGACCGCGTGCATCGGCTCACGCTCACGCTCGCGCGCGGGCTTGCGAAGCTCGGCCATGACTGCGGCGAGCATGTGAAGAACGGCGCGTTCTTCGACACGCTGCGCGTGAAGCTCGGCGGCGGCGTCGCGTCGGCCGATGTGCTCGCGGCCGCCGCCGCGCGCTCGATCAACCTGCGCAGCTACGGCGACGGCACGATCGGCGTCACGCTCGACGAGGCGACCACCGTCGCGGAGATCGACGCGCTGCTCGAGGTGTTCGCGGGCGGCAAGAAGACGGTCGCCGCCGCGAGCGTCGAGGCGTCGAAGGGTGCGATTCCCGCTGCGTTCGCGCGCTCGGCGCCCTTCATGCAGCACGATGTGTTCAACCGCTACCACGGCGAGCACGAGATGCTGCGCTACATCAACAGGCTCGTGTCGAAGGACCTGAGCCTGGTGCACTCGATGATCACGCTCGGCTCGTGCACGATGAAGCTCAACTCGACGAGCGAGATGATCCCCGTCACCTGGCCCGAGTTCGGGCAGATCCACCCGTTCGCGCCGCGCGAGCAGTGGCAGGGCTACGCGGAGATGTTCCGCACGCTCGAGGCGTGGCTCTGCGAGGCGACGGGCTTCGCCGCGATGAGCCTGCAGCCGAACGCGGGCTCGCAGGGCGAGTACGCGGGCATGCTCGTGATCCGCGCGTACCACGAGCACCGCGGTGAGGCGCACCGCGACATCTGCCTCATCCCGACCTCGGCGCACGGCACCAACCCCGCGACCGCCGTGATGGCGGGCATGAAGGTCGTCCCGATCGAGTGCGACTGCGACGGCAACATCGACCTCGCGGATCTCCGCGCGAAGGCCGAGGAGCACTCGAAGAACCTCGGCGCGCTCATGATCACCTACCCGTCGACGCACGGCGTCTTCGAGGAGGGCATCAAGGAGGCCTGCGCGATCATCCACCAGCACGGCGGACAGGTCTACATGGACGGCGCGAACATGAACGCGCAGGTCGGCCTTACGAGCCCGGGCCACATCGGCGCGGATGTGTGCCACCTCAACCTCCACAAGACCTTCTGCATCCCGCACGGCGGCGGCGGCCCCGGCATGGGCCCGATCGGCGTCGCGGCGCACCTGAAGGACTTCCTCCCCGGCCACCCCGTGATGCGCCCCGAGTCGGCGGGCCGCCACGCGATCGGCCCGATCTCCGCCGCGCCCTACGGCAGCGCGTCGATCCTCCTCATCTCGTGGATGTACATCGCGATGATGGGCGCGAAGGGCCTGCGCGAGTCGACCGAGGTCGCGATCCTCAACGCGAACTACATGGCGAAGCGCCTGAAGCCCCACTTCAGCGTGCTCTACACGAACAGGCACGGCCTCTCTGCGCACGAGTTCATCCTCGACATGCGCCCGTTCGAGAAGTCGGCGGGCATCAAGATCGACGACATCGCCAAGCGCATGATGGACTACGGATTCCACGCGCCGACGATGTCGTGGCCCGTGGGCGGCACGCTCATGATCGAGCCGACCGAGAGCGAGTCGAAGGCCGAGCTCGACCGCTTCTGCGATGCGCTCATCGCGATCCGCGCGGAGATCCGCGCGATCGAGGAAGGCCGCGCCGACAAGGCCGACAATGTCCTCAAGAACGCGCCGCACACCGCGGCGGCCGTGACCGCCAGCGAGTGGACCCACAAGTACACCCGCGAGGAGGCTGCGTACCCCGCGCCGTGGCTCAAGGACTTCAAGTTCTGGCCCGCGGTCGGCCGCGTCGACAACCCCTACGGCGACCGCAACCTCGTGTGCGCGTGCGAGCCGATGAGTTCGTACGTCAAGTAGGCGGTCGCCGCTGCGGCGGCTTCCTTTGGCGTGAATGATGCGCGTCGGGGTCGACAAACAAGGGGTGCCCGCAGGTTTCAACCTGCGGAACGACAACCGCCGGAGTCGAAGGCTGACACAATCCGTTCCGCATGCTGAAGCATGCGGGCACCCCTGATTTTTGTGGCGCACGATTCAGGTTGTCGGCGTC
>WGMP01000015.1 GCA_016124975.1 Phycisphaera sp.
AGTCGGTGCGGGCGAAGATCCGCGTGGTCGTGAAGAGGATCCTCAAGGCCCACGGCTTCCCGCCCGACCTGCAGGAACCCGCGGTGAAGCTGGTGCTCGAGCAGGCGGAGACGCTGTGCAGGGATTGGACTGGGGAGTGAGAGCCTGCGGACGGCGTTCGGGCGCGCGCCGGCTGGCCGCGTCTGTGCGTTCGAGGCCGCAATCAACCGTAGTGATGCCACACGAGTTCGAGCGGCGGCTGCTTCCGGCAGCCGCCCTTTGACCTGTCACCTCGGCGAGCCCCTACCCGCGTCGAGCGCTCGGGCTTCGCTGCGCTCTGGAGATTCTCGGTGGCGCTCCGCGCCTCCGACGAGGGCCTTGGTGCGAGCCGCCACTCCCGCGACCCTGCGGCGTCAGCGCGACGCCGCGCGATTCTGCGGAGGTGGCGCAGGACGGTCAAGCACGAGGCGAACGCCCTTCAGGCGCATCAGCTCAAACGGCGTCATACACTTCACGCCCACCGCGAAGCAGGCATCGGGAATCTTGATCTTCTTCTTGCTGGGAGTCGTCGCGGGCTTCTCCAGCGTGACGACGGTGTGCCCTCCGTCGAGAGCCTGCGAGACGAGAAACGAGTCGGCCGCGCCGAAAAACTCGTGCTGGGCCGCACTCTGGTATCCGCTCGTCACCGCCCACTGACTCACTCGCTGGAACGCTTCGCTGAACCCTGTACTTGGCCTCAAGAAGAATCCAGCTGGAAGCGTGGCCGCCCAAGCGCTCAGGTCATCTTGCTGCGATCCGAGCTCGTCCGCCACCTTCTCGATCGACCGAAACGACCCAGCCTCGGCCTCGTGCATGAGCCACTCCCAATAGCCGGGAACGAAATCCAATCCATAGAACCGGCGCCTGGCCTCGATGAAGACGCCAGAGTCAAGCAGGTACGCCATCAGACCGCTCCCCCGCGGATGTACTCGCCCATCCCGAGTCGGTCACCAAGCGCCTCAAGGGTCTTGACGTTCCGGCAACCGAGCAGGCGGAATGCCTCCGTGAAGGTCGACCGACCTTCCCAGGTGCTTGCGAGCACCGCGCGGGCGAACCGCTCGCTCACTCGGACACCCGTAGTGGCGTAGTAGTCGCCACCCCCGCCAGCAGCCCTCTGCCGTGCGAGCTCGGCCCTGAGGCGGAGGATTTCTGCCTCGAACGCGGCCTCGAAGGCAGCTCGGGTGAGCCCGCCAGCATCGAGCATCCGCCGAAGCACGACAAGCGTGCTCACCTTGAAGAGCTTGCTCAAGCGGCGCATCTCGGCCTGCACGACGGCCCTGCGGTCGTACGCGCTGCGGAACTCGTCGAGGGGCACCAGCACTTCCGCGGCGACGGCGTTGCACCAGCGCTCCACTCCAGCCCCCTTTGCCTGCGGCCGAAACCTTGAAGCCGGAGTGACGTCCGAGATGCCCGACTCGCCGAGCCAAAGGTGCGCAAGCTCGTGTGCGAGGGTGAACATCTGACCTGACTTGGAGTCGGAACCGTTGATGAAGACGAGAGGAGCGTACTTGTCGCTGAGGGCGAATCCACGAAACTCGTCGAGGTCGAGCGATCGGTGCGTGTTGTTGCCGACAACTCCGCTCACCATCACGAGGATTCCTGCGGCGTCCGAGGCGACGATCATCATCCGAAGCGCGTCGATGAAGGTCGGCGCCTCGATTCGCGCCGAGAGTTCAAAACCAATCGCCCTGCGAATTCGCGCGGCGGTCGCGGCAACATCGCTCGCGACGCTGGCGGAAGCGATGAAGTCGAGTGGCTGCTCCCCTAGCACAAGCGCGTTCTGGCGGTACCAGTCCTGTCGCTGCTGGCAGAGATAGATGGTGTCGAGCAGGTCAGGAGAGGGACGCTCGAGCAGCTCGCTGCCGATCGTGCGGAAATCGGGGATCGGAACCGACTCGACCGGGGGCCTCTCGAGAAAGAAGAACCCGAACGGCGTGCGCGTCGCCTTCGCGAAACCCTCGAGCTGCTTGACCGTTGGAGACTTACCGAGCTTCAGCCAGGAGAACCGCTCTGCCAACGCAGACTCAGGCTCGCCCGCGCGCATGCAGGCCCAGCGAAGAAGTTCGGGATTGATGTGCAATCGAAGCACGAGTACTCCGTGAGAACAGCGGCGTCTTCCCGCCGATTGAGCGAAAGCATAACTCGCCTTTCGGGGTCAACCAGCACTTCGGTCGGATTCCGCGGGGCGAGAATCACCCCCGAGTTCCATCTGTCGAGTGCCTGTAGGCACACGGCTCGTTGCAAGGACTCGAGTGCCCCACGCCTGCAGCATCGTAGTCGACAATGTCGTCGGCACGCCTTGGCGGGCTGCGCGTCCCACGTCCCTCCTTCGCCTCACGCGGCTGGGAACCGTCCTCGACTTGCGGGTGCCGGGTCGCTCGCGGGTACTTGCGGGTACGAGCGGGTACCTTCCTGGCACCGCAAGGCCGACTGAGTCCACCATCGGGATTGGTCGCGATTTGCGTGCACTCCGTTACTTTCGCAGGCAGCCGCCTTGGTGCCGAGTGGCTTCCGGGCACGAGCAGGCACCACGCGGTCGCCGCGCGGCACCGATCTTCGTAGCCTCGGACGCGCCCGAGGCGGCGCTGCTTCGGGAGTTCCCCCAGCTCACGCACGAGAATGTGCTCGAGTGCCTGGCGTTCGCCGCCGAGCGTGAGCGGCGCATCGTCATCGACCCTGCGGCATGACCTCGATGCCGCTTCTCCTCGACGAGGACCTTTCCGAGTCCGTCGGTGCTCGGATCTCCTCCGAGTTTCCCAGGACCGAGCATGTGCGTCGGGCACGCGGCGCCGGGGCGTCCGATTTGCGTGTGCGTGGTGTGCTTCGCTGCGCTGGCTTCTGAGACGACCGTCTGGGACGCGCGGATGGCTGCTTGGCCCGCGCGTGGAGTGGGCGTGGCGGTCGGGC
The DNA here is from genome assembly GCA_016124975.1 of Phycisphaera sp. Taxonomy (GTDB): domain Bacteria; phylum Planctomycetota; class Phycisphaerae; order Phycisphaerales; family SM1A02; genus QWPT01. The sequence continues at coordinate 2,926 of WGMP01000015.1, forward strand.
TGCGAATCGTGCGTTCGATTCCGCCATCACCTGATGGTGTCGCCACACGATACGGAGGGCGACTCTGGCATCCTTCGCTCAGGCTTCGCTGCGCTCCGCATTCGGCGGCGCAGATGTCGGGCGCTGCGCCGAAACTCGCGCATCGCGGAGCTACGATCTGACCTCCCTTGCGAGCGCCCCACCGCTTCGCCGTCCGTCAGACACACACCGCCATGCCCAAGCGCATCCTCGTCATCCTCGGTCATCCTCGCACCGCGAGCTTCTGCGGCGCGCTTGCCGATGCGTACGCCGAGGGCGCAAAGGCGGCCGGGCACGAGGTTCGGGTGATCTCGCTCGGTTCGCTTTCGTTTGATCCGATTCTGCACGACGGGTACGCCGCGGTGCAGGCGCTCGAGCCCGACCTCGTCGACGCGCAGGCGGCGATCACCTGGGCCGAGCACCTCGTCTTCGTCTACCCGCTCTGGTGGGGCGCGATGCCCGCCCTCTTGAAGGGCTTCATCGACCGCGTCTTCCTGCCGGGCTTCGCGTTCAAGTTTCGTGATGGCTCTGTGTTCTGGGATCGCCTCCTCGCTGGGCGCTCGGCGCACCTCCTCGTGACGATGGACACGCCGCCGTGGTACTACCGCTGGGTTTCGGGCATGCCTGGGCACAAGCAGATGAAGCACACCATCCTCGGGTTCAGCGGGGTGAAGCCTGTGAGAATCTCGAACTTCGGCACGGTGAAGACGAGCACGCCCGAACAGCGCGAGAAGTGGCTGGCGCAGGCGCGCGAGCATGGACACAGGGCGTGACCGACTTGCGGGTTTGGTGGCGCTCACGGACGCAAGCGGGGACACGCGGGTGCAGATACGCTCCCGCGAGGACGCGGCGCGGCACTGGCGTGTGACCACCCCCGACCCACCGAATCGGACCTCCTTCAGATGCTTGCAGCGTGCATCGCGATCCAAGTCATTACCCTCGCGGTGCTCGCGTTCGGGGACATTGGCTTCGACAAGCCGGGTCGGTTCGGGTTGTCGTTTGAGCACGGGGTCTTGTGCATGGCCGCGTATGCGGGCGCGCTGATCACCGGGATCGTCGTGGCGCTGCGGCGGCGCCGCTGGGTGATCGCGGGTGGCCAGGGAAGCGTGCCGCTCCTTCTCATCGCCGTCGCGCTCTGGCCTTCGCCACGACTCTCCGCATCGGACTACCAGCATCTCGTGGGCCAACCGATCCAGTCCGCTGAACGCGAGCTCGGTGTGCGCAGTCGCAGTTCCACCTCTGGGTTCGTGCGAGATGACCGCGGACAGTTCGAGTTCGTGTCGTACCGCGGGCTGACGGTGTACTTCGGCGCGGACGGGATCGTCGATCGCATCGAATCTGAGGAGTAGCCCGCGGTTCCCGCCCGAGTTCGGGGCGGCGACCCGGCCATGCACCGACCCCGCGGCCGGCCACCGACGCCCGAGCACGCGCTTCTCGCTCCTTGCGCGGGCTTCTTGTTGTCTTTTTCTATATATTCGCAACCAATGTCTCTTACGGCGTGAAAACAATGGCACACTCCTCCCCACAAGCACCCGCCATGCTCACTCCGATGCCACGCCCCACCTCGTCGCTCCTCGCCGCCACGGCCGCACTGGCCCTCGCGGCTCCGCTCGCACTTGCCGTCCAGCCTGAAGGCCCAGCCGTTCAAGCGGCGACCGCCGCACCGACTTCGCCACCAAGCGGGAAGATCAAGGTCAATACCGCCGATGACCTTCCCCGCCACACCTACGCGATCACAGGCAAAGCCATCGAGATCCTCTCCGATCCCGCGCGATTCGATCCGATCGTCGATCAACTCATCGCGAATGCGCTCAGCGATCTCGAGAAGTACGACATCACCGATCCGTCGACGCTGCAGGCCTACTACGACCTTCTCTCGACGGCATTCCACGTCAAGGGGGACCTCAACCGCGCGATCGAATGGTCCGACCGCGCAGGCGCGCTCGAGACCAAGGCGGATGCACGCGCGCGGCGCGGCCACACGATTCGGGCGGTCGCCGCGGCCGAGGCTGTGTCCACAGACCCGTCGAGCCCGGAGTACATCGCCAAGTTCAAAGAGGTGTACAAGCAGCGCTGGTCCGCGCAGCCCTATGAACTGACCAAGGACGCTCTCATCGGCCTCCGAAACCAGGCCAAGATGGTCACCAGGGGACTGATCGAGTCGTCGTTTGCCGCGGGCCTCGACCCGCTCATCGACAGTGCGAACGGCAAGGCAGACCAGGCGTTGGCTCAAGGCCTGCTCGCGGGTAAGCAGACGCTCGACCTCGCCTTGCCCCTGCTTCCCCACATGGCCGCCGTCGCCGGCGAGATCATTGACGCGAACGCTGGGGCTGCGGTGGCCGCAAGCAAGTGGGCCGAACGAGTTGCCGAGCTTCCCGCGTCTGCGCCTGCGAAGCCGGTCGTGGTCGGAATCTGGGACACGGGCGTCGATGTCGCGCTCTATCCGTCGCAGCTCTGGACCAATCCTGCGGAGAGCCCGAACGGCGTCGACGATGACCAAAACGGCTTCATCGACGACATTCATGGCATCGCGTTCGGGCTCGATCGACGGCCCACGACGGGTGCGCTCTGCTCGCTCGAGGGTCTCAAAGGCGACAAGTCGAAGTACATCGACTTCGTTGCGGCGGCGCAGGACATGCAGGCTGGAGTTCAGAACGAGGCCGTCGCGCAGTTCCAGCAGTACTACGGCGCACTTCGCGGCGACGACCTCCGCGCGTTCGGCGACGACATGAGCCTGATCGGCAACTACTGCCACGGCACCCATGTGGCAGGTGTCGCGGTCGCAGGCAATCCGTTCGCGCGCATCCTGCATGTCACCGAGAACTTCCCGTGGGAGTCAATCCCCGACGAGGCTCCTTCCGTCGAGTTCGGCGAGCGCTGGGGCGACGCGGCTCTCAAGACGGCCGCATACCTGAAGGCTGCCGACGCACGCGTGGTCAACATGAGCTGGCGCATCGGACGAGGCATGATCGAGGAAATGCTGGCAGGAGCGGGCGCGGGCGCGACGCCCGATGAGCGCGCGGAGCTCAGCCGCAGGATCTTCAAGCCACTCCGCGACCGGCTCGAGGAGGCGATCCGCTCCGCTCCCGATGTGCTCTTCATCGCAGGCTCGGGCAACGAGGACAACAATGTCGACTTTGCCGAGTATGTGCCCGCGGGCCTGCGACTTCCCAACCTGATCACCGTCGGCGCGGTCGATGACCAGGACAAGTTCACTTCGTTCACCACGACGGGCGAGAATGTCGAGCTCTATGCGAACGGCTTCCGTGTCTCGAGCATGGTGCCGGGCGGGCGCGTGATCCCGTTCTCGGGAACCTCGGCGGCGGCGCCGCAGGTGGCCAACCTCGCCGCGAAGATCCTCGCGCTTCGGCCCGAGCTCAAGCCCGCGGATGTGATCGCGCTGATGAAGTCGAACGCCGATCCGATTCCAGACAAGCCGGGCCGCTTCATCATCAACCCGAAGCGGACGCTCGAGGCCTTGCAGCAGCCGAAGTGAACTTGACCGTCCGCCTCGCATCGGCGGATCCGAACGCTTGCTCTCCTTGAAGCCGACTGGCCGCGCCTGCCCTGCATGCGCGGCCAGTCGTTCGTCTTGGAACAGCGACTCAGGCGACGCGGCACGCCTCGGCGAACGGCATGCGCGTGCCAAGTCGCCTTCGTTGGGAAGCAGGCACCTTCGGTGCGGAGCGTCGTGCGGGCTTCCGTCCCGCAGAAACGGGGCGATTCTCGCTCCGGCGATGGCGTTCGCGCCCGACGATCGCTTGCTCCTGATCGCGCGGGAGCACCGCGAAACAGTACGATCTTCACCTGGATCCCAAGGACATGAAGAGAATCGCACTGATCATTCTCCTTCTCGGCGCGTTCGCCTCGCATGTCTTCGCGGACGGCAAGATGTTCTGGCGGGACACCGTGCCGCCAGACGTTCCGTTCCAGCGCGCGCTCATCCTCTTCGACGAGGGGACGCAGACGCTCGTCCTGCAGAGCAAGTATCAGGTTCCCGAAGGGAACGAGCCGACGACGATCGGCTGGGTTGTTCCCGTGCCCGCGGCGCCCGAGCTTGCGAGCATGTCCGCCGACTTGGCCGCGCGCATGTTCTTCGAACTCGGTCGGAACTCGAGGCCGAAGATCACCGATGTCGCGGGGAGCTTGTTCTTCGTTCTCTTGACAACGGTCGCGGGCCTGTCGCTGGCCACGCTTCTCCTGTGCCTGCTCTCGTTCGTCCTTCCGCTCCCTCAGTGGGTGAAGAGGAACAGGGACGCGCTCTCCCGCTATGCGCTTTGCGGGCTCTTCGGCTGCGTTGTGATGGCGTTTCTGTTTCCGTCCTTGGGACGCCCGGCGCGCGGCGGAGGCGGAGGCGATGTGATCTCAGCGCAGCAAGTCGGCATCTACGATGTCCGCGTCGTCCGTTCGGCAGAGAGCGGGCCGCTGATCGCGTGGCTCAACGAGAACGACTTCAAGTTCGGCGAGGCCGACACCGCGGCGTTCGACTCCTATGTCTCGAAGGGCTGGTGCTTCGTCGTGGCGGTCATCAATCCAGGCGCTGAGGTGGACAAGCGCGAAGTCGTCTCGGGGGGACTCGCGGCCCCACTCATCATGCGCTTTCCATGCGCGAACCCCGTCTATCCGCTCGCGCTGACAGGCACGGGTGGATTCGAGACGGACATCCTGGTCTACCTCGCCTCGACCTCCAAGATGACCTGCGATGGCCGGCTCACCTTGCGGTTTGCGGGAGAGATGTGGGGTGAAACGCTCGTTGACCTGGAGGTCTTCGCCGAACCAGAGGGGTTCTTCGACCTGGACGCCATGGACTTCCCGTACCTTTGCAAGTTCAGGGACACGCTGACGCCCGAAGAGATGCACGAGGACATCGTCTTCACGAAGGCGGCGGACAACGCGCCCTACCGAGAGCACATTTGGAGATGGTGACGCGGGGCGCAGCGTGGCGCGCGTGGCGCGGCGCGCGCGGAACCTACACCCGCACCTGGCGCTGGTAGTACCACCACTCGCCGAGGACGATCAGGAGGCCGAGGCCGAGGACCCAGGGCCAGAGGGCGCCGCGGGAGCTGCTGGCGACTGCGATGCCTTGGACGCTCGTCGTGCCGAGCTGCAGCGTTTCGAGCGGCTCGAGGCGGGCTTCGGCGGCGTCTGCGATGTTGACGGCGACGAGGCGCTCGTCGCGCTCCGTGCGGCCTGCCGTTGCGAACGAGATGCGGTAGAGGCCCGCGAGCGGCACGGGGCCCCACGAGATGTTGCCGCCTGCGTCGGGGGTGAGGCGCTCGGTGCGGCCCGTCGGGAGCGCGAGCTCGACGGCGCTTGAACCCGGCGGGAGCTTCAGCGCGATCGCCTCACCTGGGGCGAGCGTGCGGCCGACGACGGAGTCGCCCGCGCGGCCGAGGTGGTCGACTGCGTTCGCGACGAAGTTCACGAACGAGCGCTGGAACGGCCAGTTCGAGTCGAGCGGGTCGAAGGTGACATGGACGAGGTGGAGGTCGCTGCGGTCGAGCGCGACGACCATCGGGCCCTCCGCGCTTTCCGCGAGCACCTGGAAGCGGCGGTCGGCCTGCACGGCCGTCATCTTCGAGACGAAGAGTTCGTCGAGGCTCGCCGAGCGGAACACGGGGTGCTCGTCGCGCACGACGCGCGGGAAGACGCTGCTGTGCGAGCCGAACGCGCTGAGCCCCTCGACGGGCGGCGTGGCGCCGAACGAGAGGTAGCGCCCCGTGGGCAGGCGCTTCGGAATCGCTCCATCGAGGACGACGACATCGTAGCCCGCGTAGGTGCCGTCCTCGACCATGGCGTCATACTCTGCGACGCTGACCGACGCGAAGCGCTCTGCAGGAAGACCCTCGAGGAGCGTGCGCAGGAGGAAGCCGCCGTCGCCGACGAGAAGGACCGCCAGCCGCCGCGCGGGCGGCACGACGGCGATGGCGGCGTCGTCGTCGCGGAGGTCGTCGTCCTCGACGATGGCGACCTCGATCGCCGCGTTGTCGCGCTGCTCGATCGGGCGGAAGACGACCTGCGCGCGGCCTGGGGTGAAGACGCCCCCGCGGTCTTCGGCCGCGGGAATCTCGATCGGGTCGGGCGTGAGCGCGCGCACCGTGCCGTCGACCGCGAGCTGGAGCGTGACGCGCGCTGGCTCGAACTGCGGGTTCACGAGGCCGGCGAAGACCTGGATGCGGTCGGGCTGGTCGGGCGGGCGGTCTGCGCTGATGGTCGACACGGCCACATTGCGCGTGGTCTGGCCGACACGGTGGTAGATGACGGGCTCGCCCTCGCGCGGCGCGATGCGGTCGAGGTCTGCGATGCGGCCGTCCGAGTAGAGCTCGATCGCGGGCGGCGCCTCGCGCAGCGCGGACTCGATCTCGTCGGGGCGGTCGTTGGCGGTGAAGGCGCGCGCGAGTTCGATCGCCTCGACGAGGCGCGTGCCTTCGTCGGTCGGGCTGATGCCGTCGATCGCGGCCTCGAGCGCGGGGATCGAGTCTGTGAACGGAGCCTGGATCTCTGCGCGTGAGCCGAAGGCGACGATCATCACATCGCTCGCGCGGCTCGAGAACCAGCCGCCGCCGAGGAGCTCGCGCACGCGCGCCTTCGCGGCCTTCTTGGCGAGCTCGAGCCGCGTGACGGGCTCGGACAGCTCGCGCCCCCGCTCGTCGAGCCGCTCGACCGCGTTCATGCTGGCCGAGCGGTCGATCATGAGGACATGGCGGCCGCCCGACGAACCGAGGCCCTCCGCCTCGGGCTGCGCGAGCGCGAGCGCGATGGCGACGACCGCGAGGATCTGGAGGAGGAGCAGCCAGCTGAAGCGGATCCGCTGGAACGGCGTGTTCGCGCGGAGGTCGGCGAGCGAGCGCGTCCAGAGGAGCGTGCTCGAGACGACGCGCTTGCGACGACGCAGCTTCAGGAACCAGAGCGCGACGAGCGGCGCGATGATCGAGGCACCGAGCACGGCGCCTGCGACGGGCGTGACCCAGGTGAGCGCGAGCGTGGACGCGGGCGACGTCATCGCAGGAGCCCCCTGCGGCGGAGGTACTCGAGCATGAGCGTGTCAACGGGCGTCGAGCTCTCGACCACCATGTGCACGATGTCGCGGCGCACGCAGTAGTTCCGCAGCGCGCCGCAGAGTCGGTCGAGCCGCTCCTTGTAGATCTTGAGGAGTTCGGGCGTGACCGTGACCTCTGTCTCGACGCCCGTCTCGCTGTCGACGAGAAGGAGATCGCCCGTGATGCCGCCTTCGCGCGACGGGTCGACCACCTGCGGCGCCAGCACCTGCAGCGCGAAGAGATCGAACCCGCGGCCCGCGACCATGGCGAGCCCCTTCTCGAAGCCCTCCGGGAAGAGGAAGTCGGAGAGGACCACCATCACGCCGCGCCCCTGGCGGCTCGTTCCGACGAGGCGCATCGCGGGCTCGAAGCCTGAGCCGCCCTCTGGTTCGCGCGCGAGCAGCCACTGCGCGACCTCGGCGGCCTTGCGGCGGCCGCGCAGGTTGCTTGCGCGCTCGATGCGGCCCTCGGAGAAGCCGACGAGCGACACGCGGTGCTGGTTGACGAGCCCGATGTAGGCGAGGGCCATGGCCACGCGGCGCGCGTAGTCGAAGGCGTCTGGGTTTCCGACGCGCATCGAGGCGCTCGTGTCGAGCGCGATGATGAGCGAGAGGTCCTCTTCCTCGAGGAACATCTTCAGGAAGAGCCTGTCGAGGCGGCCGAAGATGTTCCAGTCGACGAAGCGGAGGTCGTCGCCGTGGACATACGGGCGGAAATCCGCGAACTCGACCGACTGGCCTCGGCGCTTGGAGCGGCGCTCGCCCTGCATCTTGCCTGAGAAGATCTTGCGGCTGACGACATCGACCGCGTCGAGCTTGGCCATGAGGCGCGAGTCGAGGAGGTCGTCGAGCTTGCGGAGCGGCTTCGCGGTGCTCATCGCGCGCCTCCCGTGCGGGTGGCGGCGGGCACCGACTTCGCGCCCTTCGCGGCGGCTGCGGGCTCGGGCGCGACCGTGGGCGTCAGGCGCACCACGCGCCGCGCGATCTCGTCGGGGGTGATGCCCTCTGCCTCCGCCTCGAACGAACGATGGATGCGGTGGCGGAGCGCCGCGCGCGCGACCGTGCGGACATCCTCGAAGCCGACCGCGTAGCGGCCCGCCATGAGCGCGACGACGCGCGCGCACGAGGCGATCGCCTGCGCGGCGCGGGGGCTGGCGCCGATTCTGATGTAGCGGCGGTTTTCCTCTGCGCAGAACTCGCCGTCCGGGTGCGTGCCGAGGACGAGGCGCACGATCCAGTCCTGCACCTCGGGCGCCATGGGGATGCGCCGCGCAAGCTTCTGGGCCGCGACGATCGCGCGCGCATCGAGCACCTGCGCGGGCACGACGAGCTCGGTCTTCGTGGTGCGCTCGAGCACCTCGCGCAGCGTCTCGCGGTCGGGCGGCGGCACATCGATCTTGAGGAGGAAGCGGTCGAGCTGCGCCTCGGGGAGCGGGAAGGTGCCCTCCTGCTCGATCGGGTTCTGCGTGGCCATCACGAAGAACGGCCGCCCGAGCGAGCGGGTCTCGCCGCCGATGGTGACGGAGCGCTCCTGCATGGCCTCGAGGAGCGCAGACTGGGTCTTCGGGCTTGCGCGGTTGACTTCGTCTGCGAGGACGAGCTGCGCGAAGAGCGGGCCCTGACGGAAACGGATCTCGCGGCGGCCCGTGGCCTCGTCCTCCATCAGGATCGAGGTGCCCGTGATGTCTGCGGGCATGACATCGGGCGTGAACTGGATGCGGCTGAAGCCGAGCCCCGTGGCCGCCGCAAGCGCGCGCACGAGGAGCGTCTTCCCGAGGCCTGGGACGCCCTCGAGGAGGAGATGCCCGTCTGCGAAGAGCGTGACGAGCGCGAGGTCGACCACCTCGCGCTGCCCGACAAGGCTGCGGCCGACCTCGGCGCGGAGCCTGGCGAAGATCTTGCGGAACGCCTCGCACCGGCGGCGCACCTCGGCGACATCGTCGAGGCCTGCGCCATCGAGGTCGCGCTCGTCCTCGACGAACTTCGACGCCGCTTGGCGCTCAGCGTGCACCGCCACCTCCCGATGCGTCGCCACCCGATGCACCACCACCCGATCCGTCGCCGTCGCCGCCCGTGGCGCGACGCTTGGCGCGGAGGAGCCGCGCGGTCGTGTCTTCCGTCTCGGCCGCGTCGCCCTGCTTCTCGTCTGCGGACCCGCCTGCGCGCGCGCCCTTCGCGGGCGGCGGCGCCTCGCCACCTTCGCCGACGGCCTTGCGGACATCGAGCGCTGGGCCGGACTCGAGCGTCTGGCGCATGGCGTCGCGGTCGGCCGTGGTCGCGTCGTCGGCGCCCCGCGTGCCCGACCCGCCGCGCGCCGTTGATTTCGACCGCGCCTTGCGCCACGCCTCGACCGAACCGTCGCCCACCTTGCGCCCGGCCACGCTGCTCGCGAGGCCTTCGCGCGCGCCCTTCCAGTCGATCGCGATGCGGCGCGCCGCGACATCGAGCAGGAAGAAGACCGCGGCGAGAATCGCCATCAGGTCCCACATGCGGCGCGCGCTCTCGGGGACAGGCAGCCCCTCGCGCAGGAACGCATCGACCGAGGCGGGCACCGCGCTGAGCGAGAGGACGCGCCCGCCCGTCTTCTCCGCGATCTGCTCGAGCAGCGCGCGGTTGTCGCGCACGGTGCGGAACTCCTTCGGATAGGGCACGCTGACCGAGGCCTGCACCGTGGCGCGGCGGCCTTCGGCGTCGGCCGCGAGCGAGAAGTTGACGAGATAGGCGCCTGCCTCGGCGACGGGGAACTCGGCGCGCCAACGGCCTGGTCCGACCTGCACGGCGGGAAGCTGCTCGGTGCGGCCGTCGGGCTTCACCACGCGCGCCTCAGGGTCGAGGCCCGTCGCGAAGCCGCCCGACTCGGTCGTCGCCTCGAGGTCGATGATCGCCGTCTCGCCCTCGACGCGGGCGCGGACCTGCGCGTTCGGCGGCGTGGCGGGACGCAGCAGCCAACGCACGGTCTGCTCCCAGAAGGCGCGATAGTCGCCCCAGCTCGTCCAGCCCTTGGTCCAGCGCGTGCCTGCGTCGGAAGTGAATGCGACGACGCGCCCGAGGCCGTGGTTCCAGTAGGCGTAGATCGGGTCGACGCCCTCTTCGGTCTGGTTCGCGATCTCGACCTGCGCGAGGCCCTCGCGCGCGACCGTGAGGATGTAGCCAGAGAGCGGCGGCACGCCCGTGAGGCCGCGCAAGGGACCGCTCGTCGAGGGCGCCGTGCTCGGCTGGAAGTCGCCTTCCACAAGAAGCGAACGCGAGATGACCGCGGCTTCCTTCGTGAAGATCTTGGGAAGCGCCTTCGGGTTCGTGACCTCGTAGAAGCGGCCGCCCGTCTGCGCGGCCATGGCCTTCATGTTGGCGTAGTCCTGGGGCGTGCCGTGGCCTGCGACCATGACGGTGGTCATGGTGATCTTGGCGTTGATCGCGGCCTGCATGGTGCCGGCGGTCGGCGGCGCGGGGTCGCCGTCCGAGATGATGATGATGTGGCGCTGGCCCGCGCGCGACTCCGCGAGCGCCTTCACCGACATCGCGACGGAGCCCTCGAAGTCGAACATGTCGCCGACGATCATGGAACGCGCGGCGGCGATCGCCGCGGTCTTGTCGCCCGCCTCCCGCAACGGGTGCGTCCAGGTCGGGCCGTTCACGAGGGTGACGATTCCGATCAGGTCGAGCCGCGTGAGCGCCTCGATGGCGGCGATCGCGACCTGCTGCGACCAGTAGTTCCCCTGCGGCATCTCGCACGAGTGGACGATGAGGACGAGTCCGCCGCGCGTCATCTGCCGCGTGGCGGGCGGGTCGAGCTTGACGGGGAGCACGGTCGACAGCTCGGAGTCGATCCACCCGCCCGCGCCGAAGCTCTGGTCGCCGCCGACGACGAGAAGCCCGCCGCCGAGGTCGTGGACATAGGCGCGCAGGAGGCGGTCGGTCTCGCCGTCGATCGACCAGCGCGGCACATTGACGAGGATGACGGAGTCGAAGCCCGAGAGATACGACCCCTGCTGCGCGAGCGCGTCGGGGCCGACGACCTCCGTGGCGATCGAGCTCTTCGCGAGCGCGTCGACGAGCGGCGCGCTGTCGATGCCGCCCGAACCGTCGACGACGAGCACCTGGCCCTCTGCGTCGACGAAGGTCACGGCCGCGGCGCGGTTGTTCTCCTCGATCGCGTCGAAGGCGTCGCTCTCGGGCTCGAACACGGCCTCGAAGCGCCGCGCGCCCGCGAGTTCGAGCGGGAACGGAACGCTGACGGTGCGCGGGCCTGGCCCGAGCTCGACGAAGATGCCGTCGCCGGGCGCATCGGGATCGAGGTCGATCGGCTGGCCGCCCTCGCGCAGGAAGATGGTGCCGCGTGCGGCGCCCTGGCTTCGCAGGAGCATGCGCAGGTCGGCGGTCTGGCCGAGGCGCGCGCGGGTCGGCGCGCGCAGCGACTCGAACACGACTTCGTTCGGCGCCTCGTATTCGATCGGGACGACATCGATGGGAATGCCGTTCGCGCGCGCGACCTCGGCCTCGGCGAGGGCGTTCCCGATGTTCTCGTTGCCGTCGGAGACGAGCACGATGCGGCGCGCCGTGTCGGGCGGCAGGATCGAGAGCGCCTGGCGGATGCCCGCGGCGAGGTTCGATGCGTCGCGGTCGCCTGGATGCTCGTCGTTCGAGACGACCGAGCGCGTGTCGGGCTGCGCGGCGATCTCGGCGTCGCGGCCGACCGTGACGGCGGCCACACGGTCCTCAGGGCGTTCCTTCTCCGCGATGAGGGCCTGCACGAACGCGCGGCTGTCGCGGAGGCCCGTCAGTGGGATCGAGCGGCTTCGGTCGAGGACAAACGCCGTCGTCAGGGCCTCGCCGCGACGGACGAACGACGGCTGCGCGAGCGCGCCGACGAGCGAGACGACCACGAGGATGCGCAGCACGAGGCTCGACCACCACTTCCAGCGCTCCTCGCTGTTGCGGCTTCGCCACGCGAGGAGAAGCACGGGCACCAGGAGCCCGAGGAGGAGGAGAAAGAGCGGTCGGTCGAAGTGCATCAGATGGGTGTCGGCGTGACGGGCGGCGGTTGAACGGAGTTCGCGGCCTCGTGGTCAGGGAGTGTACGGAAAGCGGAAGAAGACGATTCGCGAATTGGCGTGGTCGCAGACGGCGAAAAGGGGCGCGCCATCGGCGTCGCGGCCCGCATACTCGAGCGCCCAGGGATACTTGAGCCGACCGCCGCCTGCTCCGAGCCCACCCGCCATCGCGAGGGGCTCGCCCGTCGCACCGTCGAGGCGCTGCACGCGGTGGTTCCCGTGTTCGGCGACGACGATGGTGCGGCGACCTGGGGCGGGGCGAGGGCCGGTGCCGGAGCCAGCGCCAAGGCCCGAGCCGCGCCCAAGCACACCCGCATCGCGGCTTGAGAGAGGCTCTCCGTCGATCTCGAGCACGATGCCGAGAGGATGCGCAAACTGGCCTGCGTCGCGCCCCGGCGAACCGAGCGAGCGGCGGAACTCGCCGTCGCCCGTCAGGACCTGCACGCGGTGGTTGCCCGCGTCGACGATGTAGAGCTCGTCGCGCTCCGCGTCGTAGGCCATCGCCTGAGGGCGCATGAACTGCCCGTCGCCGTCGCCGAACGCGCCGAACTTGTAGAGGAGCTGGCGCTCGCGGCTGAAGACCTGGATGCGGTCGTTCGAGCCGTACTCCGCCACGAACATGCGCCCGTCGGGCGCGAAGGCGATGTCGGTCGGGTAGATGAACTGGCCGTCCTCGAGGCCATAGCTTCCGATCGTCCAGAGAAGCGCGCCGTCGCGGGCGTGGGCCGCGATGCGGTACTCGTGGGTGTCTGCGACGACGAAGGTGCCGTCTGGCGCGATCGAGGCGCCGACAGGTTTGCCGCTCTTCGTCGAGGGCATGCGCCACTCCTCGACGACGACGCCCGCTCTGTCAAAGCACTGGGCGCGGCCGTCCTTGTCGATCACCCAGGTCGAGCCAGACTCGGCGTCGATCGCGAGAACACGCGGCCCGTTGAACTGCCCGCGGCCTCTGCCCACGCCGCTCAAGGTTCGGACGACCTCGAGCGGGCTCGAGACGATCGGCGCGTCAAACTCGCCCGGCGCGCCACCCTCGCGCCCTGCGAGCGTGGGCGCGTCGGCGTCGGCGCCCGACGACTGCGACCCGCCGCAGCCAGTGAGAGGCAGCACCGCAAGCGCCACGAGGGCGAGCGACGCGGGCGCGGCGCGCGCAACGCGCGAGGCGAAGCGCCCGAGCACAGCCGCCAGCAGAGCGGCCGCGCACACGGCCACGACGACGAGCGCCGACGCGCCGAGGAGCACGGTCTCGGGGCGCTGGAAGTGAATCGCGTTCAGGATGTCGGTGGCGATCCACTCGAACCCAGGTGGCAGCACGCGCGAGCTCGCAGTGAGCTCTCCGAGGCTCCACGCGAAGGAGAGCGGAAGCGCGGCGAGCGCGACGAGTGCGAGTTCTCCGCGGAGACCCAGCCAGCGCGCGCGCAGCGACTCGCCGTCGAGCGCGCGGTTCGCGCGGGCGGTGCGGTGCGAGGCGCCCTCGAGGGCGACGGAGACCGCGGCCGCGATGAGGAGCGCGCGCACGCAGAGAACGACTGCGACGACCGCGGGCGTGTCGTAGATGAAAGCCGTGGCGTCGCGGTTGTAGCCAAGGGCAGTCGCCTTGGCGACAAGGGCACCTGGGACAAGCGACGCAACGGCTGCAAGCGCGGCGAGCGCGAGGCCCCCGCGCCGCGCCATGCCGACGCGCGAGGCCAGCGCCACGCGCAGGAGAAGCGCAACCGCCGTGACGACCACCGCCGCCACCGCCGCAACGGACAGCGTGTTGCGGAGGGCCTCGCCGTGGAGGAGGAAGAAGTCGCCCGCACGCGGAATCGCGGAGAGCGCGCGGAGGAAGAGCGCGACGGGCACCGCGACGCAGGCAAGCGCGGCGAGCAGCGCGACGGCCGAGAAGCGCGACGCCATGCTGCGGGAGGCATGTCCGCGCGATCCGGTCGATGGCGCACACGCCCCGCCGCCACGCGCGCGCATGCCGTGCTGCCCGAGCCGACCCGCGAGCAACGGAATGGCCGCGACCGCAAGCGCTGCGAGCGCGATCGCAGGCAGCGCGGCCGCGACGAGCGTGCGCGGCGACGCACCGAGCGCCTCGAGGCTTCGGATCTCGAAACCGTAGGTCGGAACAAGCGCGAGGTCGAAGATGGCTGTCTCGCAGAGAAGGAACGCGCTCGTGGCGAGCATGGCGACGAGAAGCAGCCGTCCGTCGGAGGCGAACGCGGCGCGCGCGCGGGCAACGAGGCCCGCACCGTCGAGGAGAAGATTGGCGCGGTCGCGCGCGCTCGCAGCTCCTCGCGCGAGGAAGATGGCGAACGCGGGCGCCGTGCTCCACGCGACGAGCGCGACCGCGAGCGCGGCTGCGCGAAGGCTCGGCGCCGCATCCGCGCGCGCGGCGAAGTCTCCGATCGCGGTGCCTGGGCCGATCGAAAGCCAGATCCCCGCATAGAGAAGCCACGGCGGCAACGCAATCGGGAGTACGAGGACGCTCGCCGCCACGCCGCGCCACGCGCCGCTTTGCCAGCTGGAGACGCGCCTCGCGGCGGCCCATCCGAGGAGGGTGCCCACGGCGGACGCGCCGACCGACCACGCGAGACTGCGCGCGAGAAGCGGCCACGCGGTGGTGGCAGCGGGCGCAAGATCGGGAAGTGTGGCGCTCGTCGAATCGCCAGCGCCTGCCTGCGCCCCGAGGTCTCCTGCGAAGAGAGCGCCTGCGAAGAGAGCGCCTGCGAAGAGCGCCGCCGCGGGCCAGAGAACGACCACCGCGAGAATCGCCGCGACCACGGTAAACGCCGCGATGTCGGGCCACGCCCGTCGCCAGCCGAGATTCCGCGCGATCGCGTTCACGCGCCCTTCTCCGCCGCGCGCTCGAGCCGCTCCTTCGCAGCGACCGCGATCGAGTCCGCGGAGTCGATCGATGCAAGTAGGTCGAAGCGCAGCGGGTCGGCCTCGCGGAAGCCCGGGTCGCAGTTCGCCTGTGGACCAAGCGGCAGACTCCGCCACGCGCGCAGGCCGCAGAGAAGCTCCTCAGCCTCTGGCGAAATGAGCCACGCGGCGACGCGCTCGGCGGCGGCGCGCGCAGCCTCTCTGCCTTCAGACGGCCCGACGAGCGCGACCGTGTTCGGGAAGATCATCGTTCCGCCGCCTTCGACGCCCTCTGGCAGCGTGCGCGGCACGCAGAGCGAGACGGCGAGCCCGCGTTCCTGCGCCGCGAAGACATCGTCGGTGTCGGTGAGGCCATAGGCGACCTCGCCCGTGGCGACGGCTTCGACGGTGGCAGCGTTTCCGCCCGTAAGGACCAGCACGCCGTTTGTGCGGAGGCCGTCGAGCCACTCCACGAGCGTCGGCACCGCGACTCCGCGGCCGCGGGCATCGCGCCACGCCCACTCAAGCGCGGCGAGATGGCCGCGCGTCGAGCCAAAGCGCGGGTCCGCGATCGCGACCGCCGCGCGCGAGCCACGCGCAAGCGCGGGCTTCGCGAGGTCGGTCCACGACGCGATCGGAGTCGTTCCACGGTCTGGTGCGAAGGCAACCACGCGGGCGCGCGCCGAGAAGGCGAGCCAATGTCCGTCGAGGTCGGCGTGGCGCGCGGGCCACGAGGCGCGCAGCGCCTGCGAGAACGGTTGAAGCGCGCCCTCGCGGCGCAGCCGCTCGACGGAGAAGCCCTCGGAGCTCCAGAAGAGATCGGCGCGGGGCCGCGTGCGCTCCGCGAGGATGCGGCGCTCGAGGCCCGTGGTCTTGGTCGCCTCCGTGTCGAAGACAGCGTCGATCTCGATGCCCGTGGCGGCGGTGCACGCGGCGAGCGCCGAGCGCGCGACGACATCGTCGACCGAGACATAGGCGACGACCCGCGCACCATCGGGGGAGCCCCCCGAGGCACGCGCCGATTCCTCGCGCGGACGGCAACCGAAGAGCGTGCCCGCTGCGCCAGATGCGAGCAGCGTCGACGCGGTGCAGGCACCAAGGCCTCGCGCGAGGAAGCCTCGCCGAGACAGTCCATCCAACGGTTGGGACATCGTGCAAGATCCTCGAACGGGGCCTTCGGCGACTGCTGCGGCGGCTCGCCTCGATCGCGTGCTACTTCTGCGAGGGAGCGGGCGCGCCTGCCCCGCCCCCGGTCGATCCGCTCGTGGTTGATCCGCTCGTGGTTGATCCGCTCGTGGCTGATCCGCCTGCGGTCTCCGCACCCTTCGCGCCGCCCGCGCGGTTCTGGATCTCGCGCTTCAGGCCGCCGAAGTAGTGCTTGTGGGCATCCTGGAGATGCGAGGGAACCTGGTCCTCGCCGACGGCCATGCCTGCGCCGCCGTCGAGCGCCTCGCCGATCGACTCGCGCGGCATGACGCTCTCAGCGACCTCGGGGTTCGGGTTGTCGATCAGCTGGCGCGCAATGATGTCGCCGCCCGCGTGCTGGGTCTTCGCCTTCTGGGCCTTGGTGCCCGTGGGAGTGCGGGCCTTGCCTGAGTTTCCGCCCTGAGCTCGGCCCGGTCCGCCGCGGCGGTTGCCCTGGCCAAGCTGCGAGCCCTGCTGGCCACCCTGCATGCCCTGACCGCCCTGGCAGTTGCCCGACTTGCAGAGCCCTTCGCCGAGCGACTGCGACTCGCTCTCGGCCATCTGGGAGAGGGCGGCGGCTTCCTCGAGCATCTGCTGCGTCATCTCGAGTTCGGAGAGGGCGTTCGCCAGATCCGCGAGGTCCTGACTGCTCATCTGCCCTCGCTGGCCTTGCTGCCCTTGCTGCCCTTGCTGACCTTGCTGGCCCTGTTGCCCCTGCTGGCCCTGTTGCGCTCCGGGGTTCTGGCACTCGCCCTGCTCGCCTTGCTGCTGCTGCTGCTGCTGACCCTGCTGGCCTTGCTGCTGCTGACCTTGCTGGCCCTGCTGCTGCTGACCCTGCTGGCCTTGCTGCTGCTGACCTTGCTGGCCCTGCTGCTGCTGACCTTGCTGGCCCTGCTGCTTCTGCTGCTGCTGCTGCTTCTGCTGCGCGGCGTTGCGGCTCGCGCTCGCCATGCGCTTGAGCGCGTCCTGGCTCGCCTTCGCGGCCTTGGCGGCGTCGCTGAGTTCCTTGCGCTGCTGCTCGGTGAGGTTCTGGTTCTGCTCGATGGCGCGCTCGAGCGCCTCTGGGTTGTCGGCAAGCTGCGGGTCGAGCCCTGCCTTCGCAAGTTCGTCGCGCAGCGCCTGCTGGCGCTCGGCGAGCGCTTCAAGCGACTCCGCCATCTTCTCGAGCGCGGCCTGCGCGGCGGCCTTCTCGGCGTCGCTCATCTCGCCTGACTCGAGCTTCTTGGAGAGTTCCTCGAGCGCCGCCTTCGCAGCCGCGAAGTCGCCCTTTGCGAGGCTCTCGGAGAACTTGCTCAGCTCGCCGTCCTGCTTCTCGAGGTTCGCGAGGTCCTTGCGCAGCGCCTCGGCAGCACGCGCCTGTTCGCTCTCGCGCACCTCGTCGAGGCGCTTCTGCAGCTCCGACATGCGGCGGATCGCCTCGCGGCGCGCCTCGCCCTCGGGGGCCTCGCCCGCAACCTCCGTGTCGGCGTTGCGCGCGAGCCCCGCGAGCGACTCGCGGATGTCCTCGGGCAGCGCCTTCGCGCTCTCGATCTCCTGCTTCACGCGCTCGAGCGCGTCGACGGTCGCCTTCTTCTCCTCGAGTGAGGCGAGCTCCGCGGTCGTCGGCTCTGGCGATGGCCACGAGTATGCAGGCACATAGATCTGTGCGGCGACGAGCGCAGCGACGCCAACCGCGCCGTAGGTCGCACGATGGGGCACGGGCACGGGGAAGGCGGCGCGGACCTTCGCGGGAGTGTCCGCACGCGAGGCGACCTCGACGGCGTCGGCGATGGCCGCGCGGGCGTAGGAGTCGTTCGACTGCTCGAAGGCGAGCGCCGTCGTGAAGCGCTCGTCGAGCTTGAGACGCGCGTCGATCGCGAGCGCGAGCGACGCGTCGGTCGACGAACGCCGCGCTCGGTTGATCGCGAAGGAGACGATTGCCGCCAGCACGCCGCAGCCCGCAGCTCCTGCGAAGAGCGCTGCGGAGGTCGCCTCAAAGCCCGGAACGAGCTTCGACAGCACCACCAGAAGCCCAAGCAGCACGGCGGCCGCGACGAGGCCCGTGGCAATCGCCTCGACGACGAGCGCGGCGCGCAGGCGGTTGCGGGCGATGGAGACCAGCGACTTGATGCGATCCATGGTCAGCGCTCCCTCGGTTCGCCGCGCGGATTCGCGCGGGGTCCGTCACACTTCCACGCCAGTCGGCGCGTTCGCGCATGGTAGCCGCGACCGCTCCGATGGCACCCGTGATTTCGGCATTTCGCGGGCCTTCGCGCGGAGAAAACGGCCAGCACGGCGCCCCGCGACTTGCGCTTCGCCCGCGGGAATGGGAGCGTGCCCCGCAATGGACCCCGACGACCATGTGTGCCTCTGCTTCCGCGTCTCGCTGCGCAAGATCGCGGCGTTCATCGCGCGGGAGGAGCCCCGCGTCCCGAGCCAGATCTCGGAGTGCCTCGGCGCGGGCACGGGGTGCCAGTGGTGCGTCCCGTTCCTGAAGCGGCTGTATGCCCTGCATGCCGAGGGAAAGCCGATGGATCTTCCCGTCTCGCCTGAGGACTACGCACGGCGGCGCGCGCGATATCGCGCTTCCGGCGAACGCACCGACACCGAGCGGCCGCACGACGCGGGCACAGCCGATGGGCGCGGACCCGAGGATTGAGTTCACGCCGCGGGGCGGCTGTTGCGCTTCATGTCGAGGTTGCGGATGGCGCGGCCAAGCTCGGGGCGCCCCTCCGTGAATCGCAGCCCGACGATCACGGCGTCGGGCACCTTCGACGGCGAGAGGTACATCACCTCCGCGAGCGACTCGAACGATGGGATCTCCGACGGGAAGTTCGCCTGGACGAGGAGGGTCTCGCCTTGGAACACCTCTCGAAGCGGCGCGACGCGAAGCCGCATGCCCGACTCGGAGAGGTCGAGGACGGTTCCTGCGCCGATCTTCTGGTTGCCCGTCAGGTCGCGCACGATTGCGCGCGGCGCGAGGTCGAATGCCACGGGCACACGATGGCTGTCACGGCGCTGCACGAGCATGAGCGACTTCGGAACGGTGACCCGATATCCCTTGCGGCCCGCGTTTTCGCCGCGCCCGATCCAGCGAGAGACGGCCTCGCACCGCCCGCGGTAGAAGCCGCGCGGCGCGTCGATCGCGATGAAGAGTTCGGTGCCCGGCAGGAGATCGAAGCCTTCCGCTCCGTCTGGGCTCGCGATGACGAGCTCTTCGTCGTCGATGGTGTCGACGACGCCGTGGCCGAGTTCAGGCGTGACCTCGGACTCGTCCGCTCCGAGGCCGACCTCGGCGGATCGCCTGCTGGCGTCCGCGAGGATCTGCCGAACGGACACGCTCTCGTTGTCCTCAAGGCCGAGGAGATTGGCGACGCTCTTGATCCAGACTCGCATTGCGGGGTCATCGACCAGTGCAAGGGGCGACTTCAGCAGACACTGCTGGGAAAGGGCGGCGCCCTTTCGGCGTCCCGTCAACGCACCATGCGCTGGGCCCGGCGCAGCTCGAGCTGGTGGATCGCGCGGCTGAGGTCGGGGCGTCCTTCTCGGAAGCAGAGGCCGAGAATCCAGCCTTCCGTGCGGGCCGTCGGCGCGAGATACATCACCTCGGCCCGGCAATCGAACGATGGAACGAGCGCGGGGAACACGGCGGCGAGCTGGATGAGGCTTCCGCGGCGAGGCGGTCCGCCCTCGGGCACGACGACGAGCCTGATCCGCGCACCGGACTCCGAGAGGTCGAGGACGAAGCCCCTGCCGAGCTCAGGGAGGTCGCTGGAGAGGGCTTCGGGCACGATCGGCTCACCCGCCGCGCCCGCCCCATCGATGCCCCTCCAAGTGTCCGCAGGTGACGCGGGAATCACGGAAGGTGCGCGGACGATCACGCGCGGAGAAAGGTCGAAGCCCACCGAGATGCGCCGCGAGAGCCTTCGCTGCACTCGCCGGAGTTCGCGCGGAATGGTCACGCGGACGCCCCTTCGGCGAACACCGTGCTCCTCGCTTTCCCAGGTGCCGAGCACCGTCACGACGCAGAGATCGAAGCCGCTCGGCGAAAGAACCGACAGCTGCACCGTCTCGCCCTTGACAAACAGCGCGGGAATGCGCTGGTCGTTCATGCAGCGGATGAGAAGGCTCTCCGCCTCCAGTCGCTCGATGAAGCCATCGCGCGGAACGGCGCAGACCCCTGGGTCGATCGGGCCGACTCCGATGGCCGCCCCGCGCGCAGCCGCAGCGTCGAGCGCTGCGCGCACGAGCCGTTCCTGCGCGGCACGCCGCTCAAGAAGATCGGTGATGGATTGAACCCAGTCCCACATGTCGGGTGGCGCTCTCCAGAGGTCTGCGGGGCCTAGGCTGCGCTTGGCAGCGAGATGCGATCGAATCCGCCTGCGGTGCGGTGCGCGCCGCGGGCCCGCGCCGCCCGCGCGGCGGCCAATGCGGCGCTCAGGGTTCTCCGCCCTTTGAGCGTCGCTTGAAGCGCGCGTCATGGAGCGCGCGAAGCTTGTCGAGGGTCTGACGCAGCGCCTCGACGGGCTCGAGCAGCTTGAGGCCCACGACCTGCCCCTCGCCCGACTTCGCGCGTCCCGCGCGGACGACCTCGCAGGTGCCCTCGAAGCCGGCGAACGGCGCTGGGAAATCGGCCTTGATGAAGATCATCTGGCGCCGCAGGAGCGGCATGCCCGTCGGAATGTAGACGCGCAGTCCCATCTCCGAGAGATCGAGAATCTGGCCGTCGGCGAGGAAGTCCCCGCTGTCAGGGTCGCGGATCGCGACCTTCGGCGAGAGGTCGAACGCCACGGAGATTCGCTGCGACCCGCGCCGCTGGACCTCGACGAGCGATGCAGGAATGGTGACGCGGTAGCCGCGCTGCTTTCCCGACTTCCCTGAACTGCTCCACGGCGCGATCACCTCGACCTCACCTTCTTCCACGGCGGTTTCGCCCTGGATGCTGATCCTGATGTGCTCGCCCTTTTCAAGGCGCCTGTTCATGACGCCCGGCGCAAGGCGCATGACGAGCGCGTGGTCCTCGACGCTCTCGAGCACCGCCTCGAGATCGGTGCCGTCGTCCGAGCCGCCAAGCGGCTCGAGCATGACCGTGCGCGACCTGTTGGCCGCATCGCGGAGCACCTCGCGCACACCTTCGTCGACAGGGTCGGACAACCCCACCAACCCCCCGAGTTTGTGAAGCCAGACATGCATCAACATAGTGATCGTCCCTTCCCGCCGATCGGCAAAGTGAATCGGTGCGATCCGCGCGCGAGCGGCCCGACTGTGCCGCCCATGCGGTCCGCGCAGGCGGGTCCGCGTCGCGGGCGCGCCGTGCGTGGCGAACATCGCCCCTACCGCGCCCGTGCGAACGACCGACGCCGTGCCCGTCGCGCCTTCAGTTCGCGCATGACCCCGCGCACATCGCCGCGCACCGCCTGAAATCGAAGGCCGAGCACGAGTTCTCCCGCCCGTCTGCCCGCCAACGCATGCATGACCTCGCATGCCGCGGAGAGCGGGGAAATCGGCTCCTGAAAGCGAACCGTGAGGTCGATCGGCTCAGGCGCCTGAATCATGCGCGTTGCGGCGACCTCGACCCTGAGCCCCGACTCCGACAGGTCGAGCAGGCGACCCGTCGCCACGGGACCGCCCTCGATTGCGCAGGCGCCCTCGGAGGAACCCGGCACACCGCACGCGAAGAGCTCGACATGCGCGTGCATGTGACGAGGCACCGTCACCCGCGCATCGCCGCGCCGGTGGAACCCTTCGATCGCGCTCGGCATGCTGAGCCGATAGCAGCGGCCGTTCGGCCGTCCGAGCGGCGGCTCGCACGGCGCGAGCACTTCGACCAAGCCGACCTCTGGCCCGTCGGGCGCAAGCACGACAAGGCGCATCGACTCTCCGACGATGAGGCGCGGCGGAGGGCCGATGTCGGCAAGCATCCGCACGACGACGCCATCGTCGGCGATCTCCTCGATCACAGCCTGCGGCGCCGTGCGGATGTCGCAGGCGGCGGTGCCGAGAAGCGCCACGGGCTGCGTCCGCTCGACCGCGCTTCGCAGCACGAGAGCGAGCCGAGGGCACGCCCCCGAATGCGTGCCCTCGGTCGAACCCTCGACGCCCGCGAGGGGTGCTCTCGCGAGGCGAGCAGGCGCCGCGATCGCGATCGCCCGAAACCTGTCGAACCAACTTGGCATGGCCGTTCGTTCGTCTCGCGAACGCGGCGACTCAAGCGTCGCAGGCGCATGTCGGCGGATTCTGTCAATCGACGCGGCGATTTGAGACCGAGGTCACCCAAAGGGGGGACGCGACGCGGGACAGCCGAACGGACGGATGTCCCCGACCTGTGGACACAGCGTTCGCGTGGGTACGCCCGAGCCTGTGCTCGTGCGTTCCGGCCGATGCGCATTCGGTCGACCGTCGAGCCCGCCCTCCCGCTCAGCCGTAAGGCCAGACGATCTGGGGCCTTCCCGCAACGCCGCGCGACGGCCCCCCGCCGAGCCGCCCCTCGGACCGCCCGCCCCGATCCCACCCTGGACGCCCCCTGCTGCGAACGCGAAGCGGGGCCATTCCCGCGGATCGCCGATTGCAGTTGCGACTGAGTCGCAATACCATTCGCCCTCCCGTGCCCCCGACCCCAGACCCCATCCGTCTTCCCTTGAACCAGCTTCGGCGGGGCGATCGCGCCGTCATGGCGACCTCGGACCTCTCGGCAGAGGATCTTGCCGTGCTCGGGGCCATGGGGCTTGACGCCAACACGGCCTTCACGGTCTGCCGCGCGGGCCGAGGCGGCCCGTGCATCATCCAGCTCGACGCCACGCGCCTCGGCCTCGCGCCCGAGATTGCGGCGCGCATCCTGACCAGGCCCTGCTCCTGCGCCGACACCGAGCACTGCGCCGCGGAGGGCGAGCCCGCTGCGAGCGCCCGTCGAGAGCCCGACGGTGGCCCGACGACCCGCTGACCGATCTTCGTCCTCGAAGCCGCGCTGAACGCGCAAAGCCGCCATGCCCCCCTCGATCGACTCGAACGACGCCGCGCGTGCGCACCCCGAGCCCCAGCGTCCTGCGGCGCCGCCAGAGCGCGTGGCGATGGTGGGCAACCCAAATGTCGGGAAGACTTCGCTGTTCAATCGCCTCTGTGGCGTTCGCGCGAAGACCGCGAACTTCCCGGGTTCGACGGTCGAGGCGCGCGTCGGAGCCTGTTCGATCGGCGGCGCGGAACTCGAGCTCGTCGACCTTCCGGGCGTCTATGCGGTCGACCTCGAGCTGCCTGAGTCGAAGCTCTGCCGCGATTGCCTCGCGGGTCGCCTCCAGGGCTGCATGCCCGACGCGATCCTCGTTGTGATCGACGCGACGAACCTCGCGCGCGGGCTTCGCCTCTTCCGCTCCGTGGCGAGCGCGGGCCGTCCGCTCGCGGTCGCGCTGACGATGACGGACCTCGCGCGGACGCGCGGGCTCTCGATCGACCCCGTGCGCCTCGGCGAGCGGCTCGGCGTTCCGTGCGTCGCGGCGAACGGACGCAGCGGCGTCGGTCTCCCCGAGCTGGTCGCGGCCATGCGCGCCGCGCGCGAGCCGGCGCCAAAGATCCTCGCGGACGCTCTTCGCCCGAACTGGGTCGACGAGACGGCGACGGCGATCGTGGGCGGGCCGAACACCGTCGGATCGGAGACGGACCGCTGGACCGATCGCCTCGACGCGGCGTTCACGCACCCGTTCCTCGGATCGGTCGTCTTCCTCGCTGCGATGGCACTCGTCTTCTTTGCCATCTTCCGCCTGGCCGAATGGCCGATGGATCTCATCGAGAGCACCGCGGGTCTCGTCGGCGGCTGGATCGCGGCCGCGATGCCCGAGGGCGCGGTGAGCGAGCTCCTCGTCGACGGCGTGGTCGGTGGCGTGGCGGGGACGGTGGTGTTCCTGCCGCAGATCTGCCTTCTCTTCTTCCTTCTCGCACTTCTCGAGGACACTGGCTATCTCGCGCGCGCTGCGTTCGTGATGGACCGCATCATGTGCCGCTTCGGGCTTCCTGGGCAGGCGTTCGTGCCGCTCCTCTCGAGCCACGCGTGCGCGCTCCCTGGAATCATGAGCGCGCGGCTCATCCCCGACCCGAAGGACAGGCTGGCCACGATCCTCGTGGCGCCGTTTGTCAGCTGCTCGGCGCGCGTGGGCGTCTATGTGCTTCTCGTGAGCATCCTCTTCCCCGACTCCGGGCTCCTCGCGGGGCTTGCGTTCGCAGGGTGCTACGCGCTTGGCGCGATCGCGGCGCTTCTCACGGCGCTTCTCTTCCGCCGCACGATCCTCAAGGGGAAGAGCCGCCCGATGGTGCTCGAGCTGCCGCCCTATCGCCTGCCGAGCCTGCGCAGCGCGTTCCTGACGACCTACGACCGCGCGCTTGTGTTCCTGAAGAACGCGGGGTCGGTGATCCTCGCGATCTGCATCGTGATGTGGTGGATCTCGGCCTATCCGAAGGCCGCGGCGCCCGAGGAGGCGCTCGCGCTCGAGGCGCGCGCGCAGGCGGTCGCGGCGGAGGTCGAGTCCGCACCCGACGCGGCGTCGGCCGAGACGCTCGCCGCCGAGGCGGAGTCGCTCACCGCGGAAGCCGAGGTGCTCTCGGCGCGCGCGCAGCAGGAGTTCTCCTACGCGGGGCGGCTTGGCGATGCCTTCCAGCCGGTCTTCGCGCCGCTCGGGCTCGACGAGCGGCTGACGGTCGCGGTCCTCACGAGCTTCCTCGCGCGCGAGGTCTTCCGCAGCACGATCACCGTGCTCGTCGGAAGCGGCGACTCGGACGACGACCTGCGCGTCGCCGAGGAGATCGCGCAGGCGAAGCGCGCCGACGGCACGCCGCTCTTCGACATGGCCACGAGCGCTGCGCTCCTTGTCTTCTTCGTGCTCGCCATGCAGTGCCTGCCGACGCTCGCGGTCACGCGGCGCGAGACGGGCTCGTGGAAGTGGCCCGCGCTTCAGTTCGTGTGGATGAGCGCGGTCGCGTACCTCGCGGCGTGGGTCACGCGCGTGGCCGTGATCGCGCTCGGAGGCGCGGCGTGAACGGCGGATTCCCAGCCGACGACTGGCAGTTCTGGGTGGTCACGGCGTGCGCGGCCGCGGCGGTGGTGTTCCTGACGCGCCCGCTGTGGCGCCCGCTCTTCGGGCTCGGACGACGCAAGCAGACGGGTTGCCCCGGGTGCCCAACCGGCGAGGCTGCATCGAAGCCCCCTGCGCCGAAGCATGTCGACCTGACCATCGGCGGCAAGCGCGTGCGGTCGTGAGGTTGTGAATCGCGGCTTACGCGGCTCGTCCGAGACGATTCAGATCGTCGGAGTCGTCAATCTAGTGTGCCAGCAGACTTCAGTCTGCTGAACGACACGCGTCGGAGTCGAAGGCTGACATCATCCGTTCCGCATGCTGAAGCATGCGGGCACCCCAGATGTTCGTGTCGCACGATTCAGATCGTCGGAGTCCCCAA
>WGMP01000028.1 GCA_016124975.1 Phycisphaera sp.
AGCTCGACGCATGTTCCCGCGAAGATCCAGCGCACGAAGCGGTCGAGCCCCGCGGGATTGCGCATGCTGCCCGCGTGCGAGAGCAGCATGTACCACGCGAAGCCGCCGCCGATCCAGACCGCGTTGGCCGTGATGTATCCGACGACGACGATCCCGCCGAAGTCCTGCGAGAATCGCTCTTCATTGAGCGCAAGCGCGGCGCAGACCCCCTCCACCGCGCTCGCCCAGAGCAGCGAGCATATGAACGCGCCCAGGACGGCCGCGGCCACCACGCTCGGCACCAGCGACCGCCCCTGCGACTCGAGCCTCGGCCTGCCCACGATGGGCGAGAGAAACAGCACCTGGAGCCCCGCCCAGATGGAGCCGATCCCGACGATCACCCAGAACTCCACCGCGTCGAGATCCTCGACCCACTCGAGCGCGCCGAGATATCCGAGGTAGCGCAGGTAGCCCTCGACCACCCTCGGCTCCTCGAAAAGCATGGGAAGCAGCGCGATGGGCCCGAGCACCACCGCCACCGCGAAGGCCGCCGCGAACACGGCGCAGAGCGCCATCGGCCGCGACATCCCGCGCAGGATCACGCGGCGCCCCCGATCGGGCCGACCACCTCGCTCTCCGCGATCGCGAAGAGCTCGACGCCCGCAGAAGGCTCGAAACGCACGCCGCGCGTGAACTTCGAGAACGCAGGAAGCACGATCGTCCGCCGCGCGTGGTCGATCACGAACGCGGGAGCCTCGACGCTGCGCGCGCCGCGCGCGACCGCGAGCATCGGATGAAGGTGCCCCGACACCGTCCACGCCGCCGCCGCGACGGCAGGCGGCTCGTGCTCGAAACGCACGCCGCCGAGCGCGAATTCGCCGCGCACGCGGTCGATCATCCACTCGGGCGGAAGCGTCCCGACGCCACGGTCGTGGTTTCCCTCGACGAGACGGATCGGCAGCGCGCAGCGCTCGCGGAACTCCGCGAAGCGCTGCATCTCGGCCTCGCCGATCCCGACCGCCGAATGCGTCAGGTCCCCCACCACCACGATCACCCTCGCACCCGCGCGCATCGCTGCGCGCGAGAGCCGCACGAGAAGCTCCTCGTCGATTCCCTCCGCGCTCGGCACGCCGAAGCGGCGATACGACTCGCTCTTCCCGACATGGAGATCGGCGACGACGAGTGCCTTCGCCGCGCGCAGGAAGAGCGCGCGCTCGGGCATGAGGTCCATCTCGTTTCCATCGATCGTGATCGCTGCGCTCGGCACGGCCGCAGGATACCGCCCGTCGGCCCTCACGCGCCTGCGCCGAGGATCGCGCGGAGCCGCGCGAGCACGCCTTCGGTCGACAGCGTCGTCCCGAGCCGGTCTGCGACAAGCGGGAGGGCCAGCGGCGTCGGCCGCGGCGTGTCGCGCACGAGAAGCGGCCCCGCCTCGAGCTTCGCAAGCGTGCACGCCAGCCTGCCTTCCTCGAACTGGCGGTCGAGCACCTCCTTCTCCGACTGGCGCAGCAGCAGGTTCTGCGGCTCGAACTCGCGCAGCACCTCGAAGATGAGGCCTGCCCCCGCCTGCACCTGCCGTCCCGATCGCTCGGCCCCTGGATACTTCTGGAAGACGAGCCCCGCCACGCGCGCGATGTCGCGGAACTGCCGCTTCGAGAGTTCGCCGAGGTTCACGGCCTCGAGGAGATCGCACGCAAGCCCCTCGCGCGCGAACAGCGCAGGCGCAAGCATGTCGCGGAACGGATACGGCGTCGCGCCTCCATCGGCGGGCGCGAGCAGCTCGATCCCGTAGTCGTTGATCGAGATCGCGAAGGTCGTCGCCCGCGCGCGCCCGAGCCGCAGCGCAAGGAGCACCGCAAGCCCCTCGTGCACGAGCCGCCCTTCGAACGGGTAGACGAAGAGGTGGTGCCCGTCGGCGGTCGTGCAGAGCTCGACGAGCGTCTCCCCCGGCGCAGGCAGCGCCGACAGCCGCATCTGCGTCTCGAGCACGGGCCGCACGAGCGACATCTCGGGCCCGTCGAACACCCCGCGCCCCGCCTCGTCGAGCGCGCGCCGCACCGACGCAGACAGCGCCGTCGACAGCGGAAAGCGCGAGCCGTTCCAGCGCGGCGTCGCATCGGCGCGCTTCGTGCGCTTCACCCACGCGGTCATGTCGCGCACGCGCACGAACTCGACGATGTCGCCCGCAAAGAGAAACGCGTCGCCCGGGTTCAGCCGCGCGATGAAGCTCTCCTCGATCGAGCCGAGCCGACGCCCCCCGACGAGCGACACCGAGATGGTCGCGTCGGCCGCGATGGTGCCGATGTTCAGCCGATGGAGCGCGGCCGACTTCCTCGACGCGATCGCGTAGCGGCCATCCTCGCCGCGCGCGATGCGGTGGTACTGCGGATACCGCGAAAGCGTGCGCCCGCCGTGCTCGGCAAGCGCCACGCACCAGTCGAACTCCTCGCGCGAAAGCCGCGCGAACGCCGTCGTCGTGCGCACCTCGTCGAACAGCGCGTCGGCTGCGAACCCGCCGCCCAGCGCGCAGGTCACGAGATGCTGCACGAGGCAGTCGAGCGGCGCGTTCCAGCCGTGGCGCTCCTCGATCTCGCGCGCCTGGATCGCGCGCCGCGCCGCGGCGATCTCGACGAGCTCGAGCGCGTGCGTCGGCACGCAGAGCACCTCGCAGCGCGCGCCAGGCCTGTGCCCCGAGCGGCCCGCGCGCTGGATCAGCCGCGCGATCCCCTTCGGCGAACCGACCTGCACCACCCGCTCGACGGGCGAGAAGTCGACGCCGAGATCAAGGCTCGAGGTCGCGACCACGATGCGCAGCCGCCCGTCCTTGAGTCCGCTCTCGACCTCCTCGCGCTGCTCGCGCTCGATCGAACCGTGGTGGAGCGCAAGCACCTCGCGCCACTCGGGCTTCTCCCACGAGATCGCGGCGAACCAGCGCTCGGCCTGCGAGCGCGTGTTCGTGAAGACGAGCGTCGGCTTCGCGGGGTCGAGCCACGCGACGAGCGGCTTCAGCATCGTGAGTCCGAGGTGGCCCGCCCACGGAAAGCGCTCGACCGAGTCGGGCAACAGCCCCTCGACCGCGATTTCCCGCGGAATCGAGGCATGCACGACCGACGCCGCGCGCCCCGCGCCGACCAGCGCCTGCGCGGCCTCCTCCGTGTTGCAGAGCGTCGCCGACAGTCCCCACACGCGCACCGCGGGCGCGAACGCGCGCAGCCGCGCGAGCGCCAGCTCGACCTGCACGCCGCGCTTCGACGCCATCAGCTCGTGCCACTCGTCGACGACCACCGCACGCACGCCGCCGAGGAGTTCGCGCGCGCGCTCGTTGGCGAGCATCAAGGTCAGCGACTCGGGCGTCGTCACCAGCACGTTCGGCAGCTTCTCGCGCTGCCGCGCTCGCTCGCTGGCGGCCGTGTCGCCCGTGCGCGATCCGACGGTCACCGAAAGCCCGAGTTCGTCGACGGGAAGCCGCAGCGCAAGCTCGATGTCGCGCGCGACCGCGCGAAGCGGCGTCACATAGACGACGGCAAGCCCATCGGGCGCCTCCCGCGAAAGTTCCTCGAGCGCTCCGAGATAGGCCGCATAGGTCTTGCCGCTTCCCGTCGGCACATGGATCAACCCGCTCTCGCCGCGTGCGAACCGTTCCCACGCCTCGCGCTGGAACGCGTGCGGAGTCCATCCGCGGCTGGCGAACCACCGCTCGGCCACGCCGCCACTCGCACGCTCGGCGACGGGCGCGACGGCCTCGGCGCGCGAGCGCGAACGCGAGCGCACGCGGCTCAAGGCCCCGCCCCGGGCGCGTCGTCTCCCGCGCCCGACGCCCCACGCTTCAGTCGGATGCCCTCGCGAAGCTCCTGACGCGCAGCCTCGTCCTCCTCGGGTGTGACCACCTCGAGCACGCGCCGATAGAGCACCTCGGCGGCGCGGCTTCGGTCGCCGACAGAGTCCGCGATGCGCCGCGCGACAGGCACGATGGTCGACTCGCTGCGCCAGAAGAGCTCGAAGTGCCCGCCGTCCCACAGGAACCGCGGCGGCTCGCCGAGGGTCGTCCACAGCGCCTCCTGCGTCGCGGTCGGCACGATGCCGTCGTCGGCCGCTGTGATGACGGCGACAGGCCCTCCACGCAGCGCCTCGCCCGCGCGAAGCGGATCGAAGCGGCACTCGCGCAGATAGCTCTCGATGAACTCGGGGCTGTCGGCGAGTCCGTCGTCGTCGATGAACGCGCGCAGCGAGCTTCCGCGCGTCACAGCGATCAGGTCGCCGCCGCCCGCCACGAAGAGCGCCGCATCGAAGGGCACCTCGCCCGTCGCGGCCATGCCGATCCCCGCCATCGCGCCCATGCTCTCGCCCACGATGAGGACGGGCTTCCCCTGAAGATGCGGGCGCCGCGTCTGCAGCGAGATGAGCGCCGACTGGGCCACGCGCGCGGCGTTCTCGATGAGAGCGTCGACCGCGCGCGCAAGCGCCACGCCCCGCTCCGCGGCGCTCTTCCCGTCGCTCTCGCGCATCGACTCCTTGGCACGATCGACAAGCGGCGGCCACACGACGGCCACGGTCCATCGGTCGTCGATCAGGCCCTTCACGAGCGCACCCGAGGAATGCGTGCCGAGGAGACCGGGCACGACGACGCACACCCCGCGCGACTCGCGTCGATCGCGCGAACCCTCGCGCGCCCATGCGCCTTCGTACATCACGCATTCGATCGGGTGCCGCTCTAGGTCGGGCCCGATCTTCCCCTGCATCACGAGCCGCACCACATCGCCGAGCACCTCGTCGGGGAGCGGCTGCATGCGGGGACCATGCGCGCCTTCCGCAGGCTCGACCACCCGACGCCGCACCTCCACGGTCTCGAACTGCCTCGGTTCGCCGAGGGAGAGCTCCGCGGGCCCGTGCATCGTTCCGCACGACGCGCCCGACATGCAGAGTCCGACGAGAAGCAGCCTGCCACGCATCCTCATCCTCGACCTCCTCTCGGCGCGCTCGGCGGAGCGAGCGGCATCAAAACCGCGCAATCGAAAGCACCGTCACATCGTCCTCGAAGGTCGTTCCCGCGTGGGCGCGCAGCGACGCGACGATACGCGCCACGTCGTCCTTCGCGGAGGGCGACTCCGAAAGCGTCCGCGCGATGCGCTCGAGGCCGAACATCTCGCCGTTCGTGGCCCGCTGCTCGTGGACTCCGTCCGTCGCGACCACGATCCGCGCGCCGCGCGCAAGCGAGAGCGTGCTCGTCCCGTAGTCGGCATCGACGGTCACGCCCACGGGAAGCCCTCCGTCGGCCTCGATGCGCGTCGCGGTCCCGTTCTCGACGAGAAACGCGATGCCGTGTCCCGCGTCGCAGAGCGTCACGCCGCCGTCAGGTGAGAGGAGAAGCGCGAACATCGTCGCGAACTCGCTCGCCTCGCTGCGGGCGGCGAGAAACGCGCTGAGCGCTGCGACGCTCGCGTCAAGCGGCTCGACGCGCGTCGCCGCCGCATACATCCACGCCTGCGCCGACGCCATCAGCATCGCGGCCGCAGCGCCCTTTCCCGAGACATCGCCGACCCACGCGAGCACCGATCCGTCGGGCCGCGGCGCGATTCCCGCAAAATCGCCCGCGAGAAGCAGGCCCGGCAGCGAATGGAGGCTCCACGCCACCTCGCCGATCGCGCCGTCGTCCTCCGCGAGAAGCCTCCGCTGCACCTGCCTCGCGCGCTCCACGTCGAGCCGCAGCGCCTCGAGCCGCCGACGCGCCACGCTCTCGATCACGAGCCCGCAAATGCGCGCCGCGGCGCCCACGACCTCCGCCATGCCGGCATCGACCGATGCGCGCGAGCCCGTGCCGTCAAGGTAGAGATAGAGCCCGTCGTCTCCCTCGACGACGACGCGCGCACAGAGGGCCTCGCGCACCCCGACCGCGAGGATGCTCTCCGCGCTCTGGATGCTTCCGTGCGACTGCGAGAGATGCGCCACGCGCATCGGATCGGCCGCTGCGGACAGCAGCGTACGGCTCACGGCCCGTGCGCCTGTGCCTGACTCCGCCAGGATCTCCGCATCCGCGCGCGATTCATCGAAGCGCACGAGGGCCGCGCGCTCGAGCCCCGTGACCGCAAGAAGCTTCGCCAGAACGAGCCGACCCGCGGACTCCGCGCTGTCGTCGGCGGGAATGCCGCGCACCACCTCGATCAAGACGCGCAGCGCGTGCTCCGCGCCGCCGCGTGCGCCGACCACGATGGTGCGCACGGTGTCCGACGGCTCGCCCGTCGACTCGGTGCGCACGCGCGACGTCGCGTTGCGGATCCGCAGGACACGCGGCCCGAGCTGCACCCGGTCGCCCTCCTCGAGCGGCGCCGCGCGCCCGACGCCGATCAGGCGTCCGTTCACGCGCGTCCCGTGCCTGCTGCCGAGATCCTCCACCGAAGCTCCCGACGCATCGACCGAGATCGCGGCATGCTGTCGAGACACCGACGGGTCGTCCACCACGAGATCGCAGTCCGACCCGCGGCCGAGCACGACGCGCGCACCGAGCTCAAGCGACAGCGGCGGGACCCGAGGGTCCCTCTCATCGACGATCTCGAGCCTGGCGGGGCCTCGTTCGGGCACGGGGAACGGATTCTACCGCCCCGCCACCACGGCCGTCCCGACTCCGCCGCGTCCCTTCCAGCTGCGCTTCCCCGTGCGGTGGAGCCACAGGCTGCGCCACTGGACCGCCGAGAGCATGAGGATCGACGGAAGATGCAGCGGGATGTTCCACCACGACTGCCTGAAGCGCGCGGCAAGAAGCGCGCGCCCGAGGAGCGCGCACGCGATCGCGCCCGCGGCAAGCGAGGCGCCCGCCGACCACTGCGCGGCCACAGCCGCGAGCGCCAGCACGATCCACGGCAGCACCTGCCCGAGCGCGTGGTAGACGGTGATGAAGACGAGAAGCCCGAAGCTCCCGAGCCCCTCGAAGGCGTTCTTCGCGAAGCCGCGCCAGGTCTCGCCGAACCCGCGGTACATGCGGCAGGAGACGCTCTCGGTGCCGTCGTAGAGATCGGTGCGGAGCCCCGCGCGGCGCACCGCGCGCGGAAACTTCACGCCGTCGTGCATCGAGTCCTTGAAGCCCGCATGGCCGTAGTCTGCGCCCTCGCCCGCGGCGCGGTAGGCCGCGCGCGAGACAAGGATGAACTGCCCGCACGCGGCGCTTGCCGCGGGGTCGAGCGTCGAGCGCATGCGCCCGATCGGGAGATAGCTCATCAGGACGAAGTGGATGAGCGGAACGAGCAGCATCTCGCCGACCGATCCCGTGATCTCGCGCGGCACGGTCGAGACGAGCGACGACCTCGAAGAGAGCGCGAACCCGAGCGCCCGCGCGACCGCGTCGGGCTCGAGGCGCACATCGGCGTCGGTGAAGAGGAACCACTCGAGGCCGGGGTCGTTCGCGAGGCCATGCTCGGCCATGCGGAAGCACGCATGCTGCTTGCCGTTCCATCCCGCGGGAAGCGCGCGACGCGGCACCACGACGACGCGCGCATCCTCCGCGGCGAGCCGCGCGACGATCTCGCCCGTGCCGTCGGTCGACTCGTCGTCGTAGACATAGGCGCGCACATCGACCTCGCGCGACGCAAGCACCGAGCGCACGCACGCCTCGATGTTGGCAGCCTCGTTGCGCGCAGGAATGCACACGGCGACGCGCAGCGCGCGCGTCTCCGCGGCAACCTCCGCCAGCGCGGGCGCGGGGCGATAGCGCCGCATGTTCACGACCGAGAGCGCCATCGGCTGCAGCGCCGCCACAAGCGACGCGCCGCACAGCCACGGGTTCTGGAGGAGAAGCGCGATCTCGGCAAGCGTCATGCGCCACCTCGCTTCACACGCGCCTCGCCGAGCTCGCCGCCTGATCGGCCCGTGAGCCGCAGCCACAGGTCGTAGACCGGGTTGGTCCCAGAGACCTTGGGCGCGAAGGTCGCCGCGAGCGGCTCGAACGCGCCTGCATCGCGCGCGCGGACGAGCGAAGCAAGCGCGGACTGGTTCGCGCGCATCGCGGCCACGATGCGCCGCTGCCACGCGATCGTCCCGCCCTCGCCGCACTCGATCGGCTCGGCGCGCACGAACACCTCGGGCTTCTGGTCGACCCAGAATCCGTACTCGACAGCGATCGACACGGCGCGATCCACCTTGAGCGCCGCAGCGATCGACGCAGCGCCGGGGCGGACCACGATCTCGTCGCGCACATCGGAGAACTTCCCCTGCGGCGTCACCACGAAGGCGAGCCGCGGCTCACGCGCGGCCTCGGTCACGAGATACGCACGCATCGCCTCGAGCGTCGCAGGGTCGTCGGGGTCGACGCCGAACAGCCCGACCTTTCGGAAGATCGCGAAGCGCTTCAGCTCGTTCGCATCGATCGGCCCATACGGCGCGCGCGACGGGAAGAAGGCGCGCCACGCCACGATGGCGAGAATCGGATCCCACCACGACACGTGGTTCATCACGACGAGCGCGGGCCGCTCGCCCGAATCGACCGACGCGAGCACCTCGCGCGACCCGCGCGCGGCGCGCACGGCATGGAACTTCCGCCGCATCATCCCCGCCACCATCGCGGCGAAAACATTGCGGACGCGCGGCGACGGCGTCGCGGGAATCAGCGCGCCATCGCGGGTTCGGTCCACGGCTTCGCCTCCGCGCCCTTCGCGCCACCATCCCACTCGCCCGCGAGCAACGACGCAGCGGGCTTCTCGCGCCCGACCGACGAGCCGTCGCCCACGCTCGTCGCGCTGCGGTCGACCGACAGTCCGAGGTCGTCGCACGCGGTCCACGCCGCGGTCACGCCCGACATCATCACCATCGGCGTGCCCGGCCCTGGGTTCACGCTTCCGCCCGCGAGATAGAGGCCCTCGGCCACGGGGCTCGTGTTCTTCGGCTTGAAGCCGCCGTGCAGGCGCCCGTGCGACGCGAGCCCGTAGATCGCGCCGCCCGTCGCGTTGTACATGCGGTCGATGCCAGCGGGCGTGAGGCGACGCTCCACCACGATGTGCTTCTCGATGTCCTCCATGCCGAAGCGCTTCAGCTTGTCGAGGATCACGCGGCGGTACTTCGGGAAGAGCCCGTCCTCCGAATCCCAGTCGTGGCGGTCGCGGCGATACGGCGTGTGGACGAGGATGTAGAGCGACTCGCCGCCCTCGGGCGCCTGCGACGGATCGGTCGCGCTCGGGACGCAGAGGTAGAGCGTCGGATCGCGCGCGGGATCGCCCTTCTTGTAGATGTCGTCGAACTCGGCCTGCGAGTCCTTCGAGAAAAGGAAGCAGTTGTGGCGGAGATGCTCGTAGCGGCGGTCGAGCCCGAGATAGAGGACGACGCCCGAGCAGGCGGGCTCGTACTTCGACGCGATCTTCCGCTGCTCGGACTTCGCGGCGGGCGTGCCCAGGAGATCGGTGTAGGTCCGCTGCACGTCGCAGTTCGAGACGACGATGTCGGCCTCGAGCACGGTGCCGTCGTCGAGCTCGACGCCCCGCACGCGGCCACCCTCGACCACGATGCGCTTCGCGCCGTTCCCGAGCACGGCCTCGCCGCCCTGCTCGCGGAAGACGCGCTCGAGCGCGCGCGCCACCATGCGCGTGCCGCCCTGCGCATACCAGCAGCCGTAGTCGCCCTGCGCGCTCGCGATGAGCGACAGGATCGCGGGCGCGAGGAACGGGCTCGACCCCACGTACTGCATGAAGTGCTCGGTCAGCTGCTGGAGATGCGGCTCATGGATCGAGCGGTGCGAGGTCTTCGCGACGGTCGAGTGCATGCGCATGCGCAGCACATCGCCGAGAAGGCCTGGCTCGGTCGGCGGCTTGCGCATCATGTCGCCGATCCCGCCGAGGTCCTTGTAGAAGAAGACCTTCTCGCTCAGGCGGTACATGCGCCGCGCATAGGCGAGGAAGTCGAGATAGCCCTTCCCCGGCTTCATCGCGGGGAACTGGCGGTCGAGGTCGCGCGCGAAGTCCTGCGGATCGTCGCGCAGGTCGAGCACCGTGCCGTCCTCGTAGAAGCAGCGCCACTGCGGGTCGAGGCGGACGAGGTCGAGATAGTCCTCGACGCGTCGCCCGCTGCGGCGGATGATGCCGCGCACGACCTCGGGCATCGTGATGATCGTCGGCCCCATGTCGAAGGAGTAGCCCTTCTCGGAGAGGACATTCATCTTGCCGCCGAGATGGCGGTTCTTCTCGACGATGGTGACGACTCCGTCGCCCTTGCCGCCCTTCCTGAACTGCGTGGTGAGCTCGGTGGCCGCTGCGAGGCCCGCGAGGCCTCCTCCGATGACGATGGCGCGCTTCTTCATGCGTGGACTTTCTCTTGCGTTTTCGCGGCGGTTTCGGCTGCGAAGAGGTGCTGCTGCTGTTCGGGGCGCGATGACGCGGGCGACGCGGGCTTCGGCGCGCGCGGCCACGCGATGAACTTCGAGAGGAACGACTGGACCTTCGCACTCGGCTCGTCGAGCGGCGCGGACACGAACCGCGAGGTGCG
Source organism: Phycisphaera sp. (assembly GCA_016124975.1). Taxonomy (GTDB): domain Bacteria; phylum Planctomycetota; class Phycisphaerae; order Phycisphaerales; family SM1A02; genus QWPT01. Next base: position 10,438 of record WGMP01000028.1, read on the forward strand.
CGTGACGAACACCTCGCGCGTCAGGCCGACAAGGCCAGACTCGCCGCGCGAGCCGCCCCAGCCGCTTGCGCCCGTCCCCGTGATCGCGATCGCAGGGTGCGCCGAAGGAAGCAGCACGGAGTTGAAGTGGACGAGGCTCGACCCGCAGGCCTCGGCGCGCGCGACGAGGTCGACGCTCGGGTGCCGCGTCCAGATGCTCGTCGCGAGGTACTGGCCGACCCGCGCGTGGAGCGCGAACGCTTCCTCGAGCGAGTCGACCGCGCGCACGGCGAGCGCAGGGCCGAAGTGGCGGCCCATGAACAGGGCATCGAGGAGATCCTCGGAGCGATCGCCGTCGACGGGGCAATCGAGCACCGCGACGGGCCGCATCGCGCGCCCATCGACCGGCTCGAGCGCGCCCGCGATGGAGCGCCCGCCCGCCGAGATCGCGGCGCTCGCGGCGCGGTGGGTCGCCTCCGCGGCGGCGGCGTCGACAAGCGTCACGCGCCGCGCGCCTGCGACGAGCCTCGCGAGCTCGTCGCAGAACGCCGCATACGCGCGCCGCATCACGAGCGCGCGCCGCGGCGCCATGCAGGTCTGCCCAGCGTTCGAGGTGAATCCCATGAACACAGCGCGAGCGGCGGCCACCGCGTCTGCGTCGTCGAGCACGATCGCGCTGTCCGAACCGGAGAGCTCGAGCGTCGTCGGGATCAAGCGCTGCGCGCAGACCTCCGCGATCGCACGCCCGACCGCGGTCGAGCCCGTGAAGACGACATGGTCGAAGCGCTCTTCGGCGAGGACGCGCCGGCCTTCCTCGCGGCTTGCGCTGCGGACCTCGATCGACCCGCGCATCGACGGAATCGCGTCGGCCGCGCGGATCGCCAGATCAAGCAGCGCCGCCTGCGTCCGCGGCGCGCGCTCGGATGGCTTCACGACGACCGCGTTGCCCGCAAGCACCGCCTGCACCAGCTGGATGCCGACGAGCTGCACGGGGTAGTTCCAGGTGGCGATGATGAGGACGCGCCCGACTGGCAGCCGATGCCGCTCGACCGCGTGGCCGAAGCCGAAGAGCCCCCCGCCGCCCACGCGGCGCGGCCCGAGGATCGACTTCGCGCGACGCAGGTGCCAACCCATGCTTGCGACGAGCGGCATCACATCGGCCACCATCGCCTCGAAGGTCGTCTTGCCGATCTCCTCGGACGCCAGCCCGCAGAGCGTTGGATGCGACTCGCGCACCGCATCGCGGAAGGCGCGCAGCCACGTCAGGCGGTCGGAAAGCGAGGGAATCTGGGCGCGCATGGAGTTTGCCGACGCGGTCGGAGGTGCACAGTCCGCGCCGTCCGCGGAAGGCGTCCGCCCTTCGCGATTGTGCACTTGCTAGATTCGCCGCTTTGTGGGAATTTTGCAATCGCGTGAACTTCGACGAACCCGCCCGAATCCACCCCGCCCCCAAGCCCGAAACGGGGCCCATGATCGCGAACAGCGCCCGTTCTCCCCACCACGCCCCCCTCCCCGATCGGGCCAAGATCGCGATCGTCGGCGCCGGGCCCGGCGGCCTTTCGGTCGCCATGCTCCTCGCGGGCGCCGGCCTCGACGTCACCATCCTCGAGTCGCAGCCCGTCATCGGCGGCCGCACCCGCCGCCTCGAGGCGGGCCCCTACTCGTTCGACTGCGGACCGACCTTCTTCATGATGCCGTATGTGCTCGAGGAGATCTTCGGATCGGTCGGCATGGCGACGAGCGACTTCGTCGAGATGAAGCGGCTCGACCCGATGTATCGCCTCCTGATCGGAAACGAACGCGGCACGACGCCGACCAAGATCGACACGACGGGCGACCTCCAGAAGATGGCCGCGCGCCTGAACGCGGTCGAACCGGGCGACGGCGACGCGTTCCTCCGCTTCATCGCCGACAACCGCAGGAAGCTCGCGCTCATGGAGCCGATCCTGCGGAGCCCGATCCGCGGCCTCGCAGACCTGATGACGCTCGACACGATGAAGGTCGCGCCCGTCCTGCGTCCGTGGGAGTCGGTCTACCAGCAGCTCACGCGGTACTTCAAGAGCGAGGAGTCGCGCCTCGCGATGAGCTTCCAGTCGAAGTACCTCGGCATGAGCCCGTTCGAGTGCCCGAGCCTGTTCACGATCCTGCCGTTCATCGAGTACGAGTACGGCGTGTGGCACCCGATCGGTGGTTGCAACGCGCTCGTCGCGGCGATGGCCGAAGCGTGCACGCGGCTCGGCGCGCGCATCGAGACCGCGAGCCCCGTGTCGCGCATCCTCTTCGACGGAAAGCGCGCGACGGGCGTCGTCGTGAAGGGCGAGGAGCGCCGCTTCGACCATGTCGTCGTCAACGCAGACGCGACCTGGGCGATGAAAAACCTCATCCCCGCGAACCTCCGCCGCGCCGACCAGCAGGATGCAGCGCTCGACGCGAAGCGCTACTCCTGCAGCACCTTCATGCTCTATCTCGGCATGGAGGGCGAGGTCGATCTTCCGCACCACACGATCTACACCTCGACGAAGTATCGGCAGAACCTCGCGGACATCGGCGAGGGGCGTTTGAGCGAGGACGCGTCGTTCTACGTCTGCAACCCGAGCCGCATCGACCCGACGCTCGCGCCGAAGGGCGACAGCGCGCTCTACGTGCTGGTGCCGACCGCGAACACGAAGGCGGCGAAGGACGGCGCACCGATCGACTGGAAGACCGCGGGCCCGCGCCTCCGCGAAGAGACGCTCCACCGCCTCTCGACCGTGATGGGCATTCCCGACGCAGCGCGCCGCGTGAAGGCCGAGATCTGCTTCACTCCCGACGACTGGCGCGCGCAGAACATCAACCACGGCGCGACCTTCAATCTCGCGCACAACATCACCCAGATGCTCCACTGGCGCCCGCAGCACAAGCTGCAGGGCTTCGACAACCTCTGGACCGTCGGCGGCGGAACGCACCCGGGTTCGGGTCTGCCCGTGATCTTCCTGGCGAGCGAGATCACCAGCCGCCTGCTGTGCGCCGAGTGCGGCGTGAAGAGCCCGCTCGACGCCCCGCACGTGCGCCGCGCCCCCGACGCAGCGACACTGCGCGACCGCAGCGGCGTGTTCGCAGGCGTGTGAACGCTTTCGAGCGCGAAGCACCTTGCATCGCCGAGCGCGGAGCGAAGCGAAGCGCGAGCAGGTTGCATCCGCCGTCGCCACCTGTGTCGTGTGGCCTCACCTCTGGTGATGGCGGAATCGAACGCGCCAAGCGCCTTCAGACTGCAGGCTGGGCGCACACGGCGCGTGCGCGGCCGCCACTACCCCTGCTGCGCAGGGGATAGTGCCACACGATACATCCGCGCACTCCAGCGTCATCCGCTCCGACTTCGCTGCGCTCCGTCGTCGTGGGCGCACCCAAGCACCAAAGCGAGCCGCCGCAGCGGCGAGCGCTCCAACACGAGCGCGGAGCGAAGCGAAGCGCGAGCAAGTTGCATCCGCCGTCGCCACCTGTGTCGTGTGGCATCACCTCTGGTGATGGCGGCCGCGAACGCGCTGAACGCCCTCAGACTGCAGGCTGGGCGCACACGGCGCGTGCGCGGCCGCCACTACCCCTGCTGCGCAGGGGATAGTGCCACACGGCACATGCTGCGACTCCGACGTCGGCCGCTCCGACTTCGCTGCGCTCCGTCGTCGTGGGCGCGCTTCTTCGTCGTCAGCGCCGCCGTCGCCGATCAGACCTCGTCGCCGATCAGACCTCGTCGCCGCCGATGCGCAGCGGAACCATCACCCCGCCGATCTCGACCGCGCTCGGCACGCCCGCACGCTCGCGCTCGGCGCTCGACCACTGCTGCGGGAAGAACGGACGGTCCGCGTCCGACGCTGGCTCGAGCTCGTCGAACCAGGTCGCCTTCGCGTCGAAGCGCGCGAAAAACGGCCGCCGCACGAGCTCGGGCCGGCGGCACTGGAGGTACTGCAGCACGAAGACGGGCTTTCCGTCGACCTCGCTCGTGCCGAGGATGTGCACCTTGCCGGGCGTCGCCGACATGCTCGGGCCGCGCACGGTGCGCGCAAGGCCCGACACGCCCGCGTAGGCGTCGCGGTAGATCTCGTGGCACCGCGCGAGCGGGATCTCGAAGTAGCGCTTCGCGCCCGTGTCGCGCTCGACGAACATGTAGTACGGCACGCAGCCGAGGCGCACGCCCGTCGTCCAGAGGTCGCGCCACACGCGCGCGTCGTCGTTCACGCGGCGGATGCACGGCCCCTGCAGGCGGATCATCGCGCCCGTCGCGCGCACGCGGCGGATCGCCTCCTCGGCGATCGCGGGCATGAACTCGACGGGGTGCGACACATGCGCCTGAATCGAGAGCGTGCGGCCCGTGGCGATCACCCGCTCGAAGAGCCGCAGCAGCGCGTCTGCGTCCTCGTCGGTCGTGAACCGCTGCGGCCAGTAGGCGAGCGACTTCGTGCCGATGCGGATCGTCTGCACGTGCTGGAGCCGCGGGTCCTCGAGGATCGGGTCGAGATAGCGCTCGAAGACCGAGGTCTTCATCACCATCGGATCGCCGCCCGTGAAGAGGAGGTCCGTGATCTCGGGATGATCCGCGAGGTAGCGCACGAGGAGGTCGTGGTCCTTGGCGCGGAAGCGCTCGGCGTCGGTCCCCACGAACTGCGGCCAGCGGAAGCAGAAGGTGCAGTAGGCGTGGCAAGTCTGCCCTGCGGCGGGGAAGAAAAGCAGCGTCTCGCGGTACTTGTGCTGCGCGCCATGGAACGGCCTGCCGTCCACCATCGGCACGTTCAGCGTCATCTGCCCCGCGGGATGCGGGTTCAGCGACGCGCGCACGGCGCCCACCACGGCGCCGAGGCGGTCGCGGTCGCCCGAGCGCAGCGCGCGCTCGACCGCGCCGAACTGCTCGGGCTCGAGCATCCCCCTCTGCGGGAAGGTGAGCTGGAAGATCGGGTCGTCGGGAATACGCGACCAGTCGATGAGATGGTCGACGACGTAGCCGTTTGTCTTGAAGGGAAGCACCTCGCCCACCACCTCGACGGCGCGGCGCGCCTCGTCGTCGAGCCGCTCCCAGACGGCGTGGCGGCGGATGTTCCCGAGGTGGATCGCCTCGTAACGCACCGATGGATCCGAGAGGACCCCCGCGGGCGGTGTGTAGGCGCGCGTGGACCCGGGAGCAAGCGGAAGCGGGAGCGCCTCTCCTCGGGTCGATGCTGCGTCGTCCAGCCGGCTGTTCATCGCATGCTCCTTTCTGCATCTCCCACGGCGCGGCGGTTTCCCGCGCCTGGCCCCGCGCACGGTGCAGGGCCGCGGTCGGGGCGAAGAGACTACCCCTCGCGCTCCTCCGCGGCTCCGACCTTCCTCGCCTTTCCCGGCATTTTTGTGATATCGATGGATGCGCTAGAATGCATCGATACGGTGAATACCAAGCGCTCCCATGAGCTTCCTCCGCTCCTGCACCCGGACATCGCGGGATTCGTCGAGACGGTGCGGCTCGGCACGGTGTCGGCCGCGGCGAAGGCACTCGGCATCTCCCAGCCCGCGCTCAGCGCGCGGCTCTCGCGCCTCGGCGAGGCGACGGGCGACGCGCTCTGCGCGCGCAAGGGACGCCTGCTCGCGCTCACCGCGCACGGGGCGCGCGTGCATGACGGCGCACTCCGCGTGCTGCGCAGCTGCGAGGCGATGGATGCGTCGGTCCGCGGCCGCGCGGGCGACCTGCTGCCCCTGCGCGTCGGGACGGCCGACGCCGTGCCGAAGGTGGTCGTGCGGCGCATCCTCGCGCCCTTTCTGCGCGCGGGCGTCGCGATCCACTGCCGCGAATGGGCCTCCGAGCACCTCGAGCAGGAGCTTCTCTCGCACAGGCTCGACCTCCTCGTCACCGACCGCGAGCCCGTGTCGCTGCGCGGCGAGGACCTCGCGAGCTCGGTCGCGGGCCGCTCCGAGATCGTGCTCTGCGCGAAGCGCGCGCTGGCGCCGAAGCTGCGGCGCGCGTTCCCAGGGTGCCTCGCGGACCACCCGCTCGGGCTTCCCGCAGCCCCGAGCCCGCTCCGCGAGCGCATCGACCGCTGGCTGCGCAGGCACGCACCCGACGCGCGCATCGCGCTCGAGGCGGAGGACCGCGCGCTTCTCCATCACTTCGCCCAGATCGGGCTTGCGGTCGTTCCGGTCGCGCGCGCCACAGCCGCGCAGGTCGAGGAGCAGTTCGGGCTCGCGCGCATCGCGGAGCTCAAGGGCGTCGACGAGTCCTACTACACCGTCGGGTCGCGCTCGCGCGTGCCCGAGCTGGAGCGCTGAGACGCGCCCGACTCAGTCGATCAGGCTGCGCGCCACGCGGAAGCCGAAGAAGTCGTTGGCGAACGCCGGCGCGAGGTGGCCGCGCGAGGCGGAGCGGCAGCTGCCCGCGATGAAGTACCAGCACCCGCCGCGCACGACGCGCGCGCCGCTTCCGTCGCCGACCTGCTCCGCTTCCTCGGTGCCGCGGTCGGGATACGGGCCGTAGGCGTCCTCGCACCACTCCCAGATGTTTCCGTGCATGTCGTGGAACCCCCACGGGTTCGCGGGGAACTGCCCGCAGTCCGTCGAGGCGTACGGCGTGTCGAAGCTGCCGCCTCCGTAGTGGACCTGCGATGGATTCACGGACGCCCCGAAGGCGAACGGCGTCTTCGTTCCCGCGCGGCACGCGTACTCCCACTCCGCCTCCGTCGGAAGCCTGAGGTCTCCGCCCGCCTGCGCGAGGAAGGCCTTGCAGTCGTTCCACGAGAGGTTCTCGATGGGGCGCATGTAGTGGTTCTTGTCGGGCCGCGCGCCGCCCATGACCGCCGCCCACTCTGTGACGGTGACGGGCGTCACGCCGAGGTAGAACGCCTTGCGGATCACGCGCTGGTGCTGCGTCTCGTCGTCGTTCCGCCACGATTCCTGCGCCGGCGAACCCATCTTGAACTCGCCGGGCGGCACGAGGAGAAGAACCATGTCGGTCGCAAGGTGCTTGATCTTCCAGGGCCGCCCTATGGCCGCAATGGCATCGCGCGCGGCGAGGTCGGTGATGACCGCCGGGTCGGGAAGGCTGGAGAGAACCTTGAAACCTTTAAGCGACACAGCGCCCCCGCTCGCTCGCCTGATCGGACCCGTCGAAGAGCTCTTCGGGTCTTCCCGTCTTCTTACGCACGAAGCGCGCACGCCCGAACGGGGCACAGACGACGCACCATCGTGTCGCGTGCAAGGTCATCGGCAGCCGAGGCGCCAACCGTGCAGAGTCCCTCAGCATGGGTACGAAGAATACCTGAGGAGCCATCCTTGGGGCACCTGAAGTACCCATAATCGCTACAGACATAAGACCGCGCGGAAATCGGTGCGTGCGCACAAGCCGATCTGCGCTCAGAGCCTCGTGCGGATCGCCCAGAGGTCGGGGAAGAGCGGCTGGAAGAGCGTGGCGCGCAGATAAGCGGCGCCAGGGCTCCCCCCTGTCCCCTGCTTGAAGCCAATCGTGCGCTCGACCATCTTCACATGACGGTAGCGCCATTCCTGCACGCCTTCGTCGAGGTCGACGAGGAGCTCGCACACCTGCCGTTCGGTCGGGTGTCCGCGGTAGATCGAGAGGAGCGTCTCCTGCAGCTCGGGCGACTCCGCGGGCGCGGCCGTCACATCGCGCGAGAGGAGCGCGTCGGGCACGGCGTGACCTCGATGCGCGAGGAAGCGAACGAAGGCATCGAACAGCGTCGGCCGCGTCCATCGCGCCTCGATCGCCTTCCGCTCGGGGGAGCCCTCGGGATTGTGCGCGAGGACGCGCGGATTCTTGTTCCCGAGGAGGAACTCGAACTCGCGAAACTGCGCGCTCTGGAAGCCGCTCGAGTTCGCGAGGAAGCTGCGGAAGCTCAGGAACGAGACGGGCGTCATCGTCTCGAGCACATCGATCTGCTGCACCATCGTCTTCAGGATGGTGAGCATGCGCTTGAGCGTGGCAGCCGCCTGCACCGCGTCGCCTTCCTCAAGCGCGCGCGCGAGGTAGTCGCCCTCGTGCAGCTGCTGCTTGAACCACAGCTCGTAGACCTGGTGGATGATGATGAAGAGCGTCTCGTCGTGCTCGGGGACACCCGTCCCCGGATGACGCGACCTCGGCTGCTGGAGCTCGAGGAGCTGCGGGATGCAGAGATAGCTGCCGTAGGTGAGCGATGAGGCGTCGTGCACGGCGAGAGGCTAGCCGATCCTGCGTGCGCGTTCAGCGGCCCGCAGTGCCCGAGGCCTTCAGCACCTGCAGTCGGCCGCTGCGGAGATCCCACACGACCTGCTGCGCGCGGATCGGCGTGGCCTGCCCCTTCACGGCGATCTCGACCGAGCCGCCCTCAGCCGCCGTGAGCGTGGCGATGCCTGTGGTGACGGAATAGTCGAAGCTTCCGCAGCGGATGTCCTGCTCGGGCGTGCGCACGAAGACGCCGCCCGTGGCCATCACGCCGAGAAGCTCCGCGGGGCCGCCGAGGTCTGCGCCCGCCGCGTCGCGGGCGTCTGGCTTCGCGCCCTCGGCGACCGGGCGCCGCACGGTCGCCTCGAGCGTGTCGCAGGTCATGGCGAGCGTGTCGTCCGGTCGAAGGCCCGCGTGCAGGAGCTCGACGCCCGACTCCATTCGGATCGTGAAGACATCGTCGTAGGCGCGCTTCAGCTCCATGCGGCGCTTCCAGCGGAAGCGCGTGGTGCCGTCGCCGCCGAGGTTGATCGCGCCCGGGAGCGGCGACGACGCGCCGCGCGCCCCATCGGCTGGCGCGGCGGCCGCTTTCGGCGGCAGGTTCACCAGGATGCCGCCATCGCCGACGACCAAGCCTTCGCGCGAGCGCATGTCGTACTCGATGTGCTCGCCCGTGACGCGGAAGACGCGCGGGTCGCCCTTGCGCTCCTCGGTCTCCCAGGCCCTGCTCTCGACGCGGGCGTCGCCCTTGGCGATGAACTGCTCGAGCGAGCGCCGCGAGCTGTCGGCCACCGCGTCAGATCCGCTTGCGCGCGATCGATCGGCGGGGTCCGCGCCGATCTCGAGGAGCAGCGCCCGCGCGTCGACGGCATCGCTCGTCGCCCCGTCGGGCCGGCTGCGCACGCGCACATCGCCGCGGAGATCAAGCGTGCTGCGCGTCTCGGAAAGCTCGGTGAAGTCGAGGTTCTCGCTCCAGGTCGCCTCGAGCGTCGCGGCGCCAGTCGGCTCGGGCCGCTCGACCTTGCCCTCGCGCTGCGCAAGCGGCTCGCGGAAGGCGCGGAAGCGGCCCGGCCCCTCGCTGCGTGCGCTGCGCGTCGCGTCATCAAAGCGGAGGTCGCGGAGATTGTCCGCCACGATGTTCGAGCGGACGATCGCCACATTGTCGCCCGTGAGGCGGAGCGAGCGGCGTGCGGCGTCTCCCTTCAGTTCCTGCGCGAAGACGCGGGCGCCCTCGCGAAGAAGGACCTGCACGCCGCCCTTCGCCTCGACGGCGTCGATGTCGACTTCGCCGAGAGGGTCGGTTGCCGCAGCCTCGCCGCGGTCGGGCTCCCCCGCCGGCGACGCAGCTGCGCGCGGCCGGAAGTCGACGACGAGGTCTTCCGTCCAGATCGTCTGCCTGTCGTCGCGCGCCTCGACCGCCGAACGCGCGACAAGCCTGCGGGGCATCGCGTCGCCGCCGAGCGACTCCGCGAGGAAGAGCTCGATGCGGCCAGCGCGCATCGCGCCCGCTCCGCCGAGCCGGCGTACCTCGACCACGCCGGGCGCGCCGCCGCCGTCGGCGATGATCGCGTCGATTCGCTCGCCGCCGCTCGGCGAGAAGGCAACCTCGAGCGTGGCTGCGTCGAGCTCGAACTGCCGGCCAAAGACCTCGACGCCGCCGCCGAAGCGCGCAAGCGAGAGCGTGGCGTCCTCGCCGCCGCCATCGAAGCGAAGATCGACGCCGCCCTTCCAGAGGATCTCGAGTTCCTGCGCCTTCGGGTCGAACTCGAAGTCGCGCGGGTCCGCCACCCGTCGCGCGGGCGGATCCTGTCGCACCGCGAGCACCGCATGCGCGGGATCCGCGGAGACGAGCATGCGGGTCGCGTCGGGAATGAGCGCGGGCGCGACCTCGAGGAAGCCGACCGCGCGCGCAGACCCGCGCGAGAGCGCGAGCCGGCCGCCGCCGTCGAGCCTGCCCTCGCCGTCGCGCAGGGACGCGGTGAAGCGCGTCCCCTCGAGCTGCATGCGGCGGTTGGTGACGGTGAGCGGAACCCCCGCGCGGCCCTCCGCCTCGATGCGCTCCTCGCGCACGCCGTAGCGGAGACGCGAGCACACGATGCGCGAGCGCGAGCGCCCGTCGACGACCTCGACGCGCGGGCCGAGGACATCGAAGCGGATCTCATCGGGGTCGGACAGCTGGTCCGCGGGATCGACCGCAGGAAGCATGACGAGTCGGCCGCCGAAGGTGACGGTGACGCCATCGGGCTCGGTCGCGGAACGGGCCTCTGGCACGGCGCCCGCCTGCGCGAAGACAAGCGGAAGAACGGCGAGCGCGGCCTGTGCGCGCGGGAACAGCGAGGCGTGCATCGGGTGGTGCGTCCCCTGGGGTGGGCGGGGAAGGAAGGCGAGGTCGTCGAGGCTGCGCGACTCAAGGCTGAACACGGCGACGAGTTCCTCGCCCTTGATCGTGGTGCGCACGCCGTCCTTCACGCGCACGACCTCGACGCCGCCGAGCATGACGAGGCGGTAGAACGGCGCGCGGGTCGCTGGCTGCGAAGGCGCAGGCGGCGTGGATGGCGCTGCGGGTTGCGCTGCGGGTTGCGCTGGGGCCTGCGCGGGCGGCTGCGTCGAAGTCGTCTCGCCTCCACGCGCCGCAGCGCGCGCGGCGTCCGCACGGGCCACGGCGCGCGCGGCGGTATCGATGCGGATCGGCTCGAGCGCGCGCTCGACCACGAGGCGCTCGACGCCGTCGCCGTCGCCGTCGAGGACAAGCGAAAGCCCCTCCCCCGCGAAGCTGCCGGCCTCGGTCGCGACGCGCACGGCCTTGTCGCAGCGGACCTCGCCGAGCACGCCATCGAACTGCGCAGACTCCGCAGTCACCACCACGGCGGGCGCATCACGGTCGATGTCGACCGCGCGTCCCGACCCGCGCTCGGGCCTGAAGAGCCGCACGACGACATCGTCTTCGAGCGTGCCCGACTCGAGCGCGCGGCGCGGCACATACGCCACGCCCTTCCGCGACGCGAGCGAGAGCACGCGACCGTCCTTCATGTAGATCACAGCGCGCGGCTCGACCATCGCGACCTGGCTTCCCGGGAGCGGATCGAGCTTCGTGGCGCTGTACTGCTGCGCGAGGCGCCCCTCCTCGTCGGCGACCTGCACCCATGCACCGCTCGCAAGCGACACCGAGGTCTGGTCGGGCGTCGCGCCCGAGGCGCGCGCGAGCTCCTCGGCGCTGGCGATGCGCGGTGGAAGGAGGTCCTCGACCGAGTCGAGCCTGCTCTCGCGCGCGGTGCGCGGCGTGCCGCGGTCGACATTGAGGGCGGCGAGGATGACAAGCACCGCGAACGCGGCCGCGGGAAGCGCGAAGAGCAATCCGCGCCGCTCGCGGAGCGTGCGCAATGCGCGATCGATGCGGCTCATGGGCGTGCCCCCGCGCGGGCGTCGTCGCCCGCGAACTCTGGGTCAAAGGTGCGCACGGCCTCGGCCCAGCGCCCCTGCCCCTTCAGAATGTGCTCGATCGCCTCGCGCACGGCGCCCGACCCGCCGGGACGCGCCGTGACGAACCGCGCCACATCGAGTACCTCCTGCGCCGCGTCGCGGACGGCGATGGGAAGCCCCGCGCGGCGGAGGATCGGAAGATCGGGAAGGTCGTCGCCGATCATCGCCACCTCGGAGGCGTCAACCGAAAGCTCCGCGAGAAGCGCGGTGAACGCGTCGCCCTTTGCCTTCGAGCCCGACACGACATGGCGCACGCCGAGTTCGCGCAGGCGGTGCCTCAGCGCCATGCCGTTTCGGCCGGTGATGACGGCCGTGCCGTAGCCAAGCCGCGACCACATGCGCAGCGCAGCGCCGTCGCGGACATGGAACCGCTTGGTCTCGTGGCCCGCATCGTCGATGGCGATCCCGCCATCGGTGAGGACGCCATCGACATCGAGGAAGAGGAAGCGGATCCGTTCGACCGACACGGCGTGAGTGTACCCGTTGGCGGCCGCGCTCACCCCGCGCTGAAGAGGAGGAGCGTGCCGAGCCCGAGGTAGAGGAGCATGGTGCAGGTGTCGGCGATCACGAGCGTGACGGGCCCCGCGGCCACGCTCGGGTCGAGCCGGACGGCGTGGAGGACGACGGGAATGCCGCCGCCCGCGAGCGCGGCCACCACCATGGCGATGCCGATCGAGAGGAACATGGTCAACGCGCCCTCGAAGCCACCGCCCCAGAGGAGGCTCGCGAGGCCCACGATGACGCCCGAGGTGACGGAGAGAAGGACCGCGGTCAGGGCCTCGTTGCGAAGCCGCCGGAGGACGCTCTGGCGACCCGTGCGACCGTCGTCCTCGGCGACGCCCGCGCCGACCGAGAGCGTCAGCGACTGCATGGAGACGCTCTCGCTCAGGGCGAGCACGAGCGGCAGGAAGAACGCGAGGAGCACGACCTGCTGCAGCAGCTCCGTGAAGATCGAGCCGATCAGCGCGCAGAGCACTCCGCCCGCGATGTTGCAGAGAAGCCACGGCATGCGCATGCGGTAGCTCTCCCACGGCGTCAGCGCCTCCGCGTGCTCGATGTGGAGCCCGAGCGTCTGGAAGACCTGCCGGACGCGCTCGTGCTCGGCGCGCTCGAGCTTCTCGCGCGCATACTGCTCCACATCGATCGCGCCGACGAGGTGGCCGTCGCCATCGACGACGGGCAGCGCGAGGAGGCGCGACGACGCGAAGCGGTCGAGCGCCTCGTCGAACGAAGTGTCGATCGTCACGGTCTCGAGCTCGGTGGCCATCACATCGCGGATGCGCGCGTCGGGCGGCGAGAGGAGCAGCGCGCGCATCGGCACCTGCCCCACGAGGCGGTCGTCGTCGTCGAGCGCGTAGATGTAGAGGACGGGATGGTCGATCGTGCGCGCGCGGAGCGCCTCGATCGCGGAGTGGATCGTCTCGTTCGCGTTCACGGCGGTCTGCACGGACCTGAGCCCATGCAGCACCGACACGGCGAGCGCCGAAGCCCCGGAGCCGCGTGAAGAAGTAGCGTTGTTCGCGGTCCCGCCCTTCAGCATGGCGCGGAGCGTAGCCGATGCGCGGCGCGCGGTGGCGCGCGACGCGTCAGCCCTCCGCGCCTGCGGCGCCCGAGGTGCCCGAGACGAGGAACGCCGTGATGATGTCGTAGACCGCATGCGTCGCCGCGACCACGCCGAAGCCGCGAACGAGATAGACGGCGCCGAAGTACGCGCCCGCCGCGAAGTAGAAGACGAAGCGCTGCATGAGCAGCGCTCCGTCCGCGCCGTGGATCGGGTGGTAGATCGCGAAGCCAAGCGCGCTCAGGAGGACCGAGAGGATCACGCCCGTGCGGCGCCCGAGGCCGAGCACATCGACGAGGAGCGTGATGAAGATCCACAGGAAGACGAGCCGGAAGACGAGCTCCTCATAGAGCCCCGCGCCGATCGAGACGGCGATGCGCGCGCCGAGCGGAAGCGCCTCGAAGGCCGTGCCGCCACCCGCGAGCGAGGCAAGCGGCGCGGCGCTCCCCGCCGCTCCGTCGGGGAGCGGAAGCAGCCGCACGCTTGCCTCCGCAAGGACGAGAAGCGGCAGCGCGAGTATCGCGCTCTCGAGGAACATTCGGGCCACCACGCCGAGGTCGACGATCCAGGGTGCGCGGCGCGCGGCGTGCCAGCCCACGAGGATCGCGACGAGCATGACCCCCGGCAGCGAGAGCGCGGCGGGACCGAAGCCGAGCGCATCGAAGAGCCGCAGGATCGCGAGGTGCGCCTCGTTCGTGAGGAGCCCTTCGGGCGAGCGGAGGACGCGCACCAGCTCGTACTCGTAGAACGCGATGAACGGGAGCAGGAAGAAGAGGATCTCGAGCGGTCGGCGCGACGCCTCGAAGTAGTCGCGCGCGGCCGACGGGGAGCCTGAGCCGAACAGCGAGCCAGGCCCACGGAGGAGCGTCGCGCCGAAGCTCGGCGCGGCTGCCCGCCTTTGGTTCTTCGGTCGCTGTTCTGCCATCGGGGCTCACGCGCTTGGCGCGCATCGCAGTCTCTCCGCGCCGCGGGGAGCGCGCAACCTGTCCCGATGGGCGGTTCGAAGCACCCTTCGGTCAAACGAAAGCACGCCTCGCGGAGCAAGGCGTGCAGGGTTCTCTTCCGGACCGCGCGACGGCGCGGCGACTCGCGGCTTACTTCTTCTTCAGCGTGGCGAGACGGGCCGCCATGCGGCTCTTGCGGCGCGCGGCGGTGTTCTTGTGGATCGTGCCCGTGGCTGCGATCTTGTCGAGGGTGCGCGCGGCCTTGCGCATCTCGGTCTCGGCGGCGGCTGCGTCGCCGCTGGCGATCGCCTTCAGGAAGCCACCGACATCGGCCTTGATGCGGCGCTTGCGCCACAGGTTGCGGGCGTTGCGCTGGGCGGTCTGACGAACACGCTTCTTGGCTGATTCGGTGTTTGGCACGGTCGGTCCTGAGAGTTCGAGAGGTGTCTGGTCGGCCTTCGCCGAGATCGATGGGGTCCAACCGCCTGAAGGCGGATCGCGGATCATGGCGGATCGTGGCGACCTTTGCAAGTCCCTGCCGCGGTGGCGACTTGGAAGTACCCTCCTCTCCGTGCCCGAACGCCGCGCCCCCAGCGCCCTCTCGGCCTTGTCCGAGCGTCCCGACACGCGCGATGCGGCGCGCGAGGTGGCGACGGTGCTTCGAGGCGGCATGATCGTGCGGCCCGACCTCCTCGTGGTGTTCGGGTCGTTTCACCATCGGGCGCTGTTCTCGGACGCGCTCGACATCCTGCGTGCCGAGCTCCATCCAGCGCACCTCCTCGCATCGACGGCGCGCGCCGTGATCGGCGCCACGCTCCACGAGGGGCGCTCGTCGCCCGCGATCGGCATCGATGGCCGCGCGGCGTTCGGCGCGCTCGCCCTCTCGCTTCCCGGCGTGGTGGCAAGACCGTTCTGGTTCGACATCGTCGACGGACCTCCCGCGGTGTGGACGACCGAGTTCGTCCGCTCACGCGTCGCGCTTGCGCCCGATGTCTCCGACGCGTTCGGCCCGCTCGCGCATGCAGGCGCCCTGCTCGTCGCCGATCCGTTCTCGATCCACGCGGGCCTCGCCGCGAAAGCGATCGACGAGGCCGCGGGCAGGGCGGGCGCGCGCATCGTTGGCGCGCTGGCAAGCGGCGCGAGCCACGCGGGGCTCAATGTGCTCGCCGCCGACAGGCGCGTGGCGCACATGGGGCTCGTCGGACTGAGCCTCTTCGGCGACCTCTCGCTCGACATCGTCCACGCGCAAGGAACGCGCGCGGTGGGCCGTCCGCTCGTGGTCACCCGCGCGAAAGGCAGCGAAATCAGCGAACTCGGCGGGCGGCCCGCGCTCGAGGTCGCGCAGGAGCTCCTCGACTCCCTCGACGAGCGCGACCGCACGCTCTTCGCGCGCGGAGTCCTCGTCGGCGTCGCGCTCGACGCCTCGCGGCCGAGGCTTGGACGGGGCGACTTCCTCGTGCGGCCGCTGCGCACGGTCGACGAGCGGCGGAAGTCGCTGCTTCTCGGCGACGCGATCCAGACGGGCGCGACCGTCCAGTTTCATCTCGACGACCCAAGCGCAGCCGCGGACGACCTGGCGATGCTTCTCGACGCGGAGTCGCTGCGCGAACCGCCTGTCGCGGCGCTCGTCTTCCACGGGAACCGCGTGGCGCCCGCAGCGGACGAGGATGGGGCCGTCGTTCCGGTGCTGGCGACGCTGTCGCGTCGGCTCGGGCCGATCCCGCTCGTCGGGCTCGAGAGCGGAGGCGAACTCGCGCCGCTCCGCGGGCAGACGCCGCTCGCGGGACGCACCACCGCGATCGTCCTCGTCCGCGCTGGGCGGACGCCGCGAGCGCGCGCGTCACCACAGCCGCCTGCATGATGCGGTTCTCCGCGGGTGACCCTCGCGCTACGCTGTGCCCCATGGCGCTTGGCCCGATCCTTCTCTCGCAGGGGCTCCTCACCGAGGAGCAGCTCGACGCCGCACGCGCGGAGTCCGCGCGAAGCGGCGAGCGCCTCGAGCAGGCGGCCGCGCGCCTCGGGTTCGCGAGCGCCGAGCAGGCGATGCGCGCCCTTGCGGCCGAGCTTGACCTCCCGTTCGTGCGGCTCGACGAGGCGGAGATCGACGAGGAGGCCGTGCGCCTCGTGCCCCCGCGCATGGTCTTCCGCCTGCGGGCGCTCCCGATCCGCCGCGAAGGCGGCGCGCTCCTCGTGGCGACGAGCGACCCGCTCCGTCTCGACGGCTTCGAGCAGATCCGCGTGGCCGCGGGGCTTCCCGTGCGCCTTGCGGTCGCCGAGGACCACGACCTCGGCTCGCAGATCCGCGCGCGCTTCGGCGTCGCGGGAGATGTGCTCGAGGCCCTCGGCGCGGGCGCGCCGTCCGCAAGCGAACTGCGCGCGGAGGCCGCCGACTCAGACGACGCAGGCTCGGCGAGCGAGGCGAGCGTGGTCCGGCTCGTGAACGACCTCCTCTTCGAGGCGATCCGCGAGCGCGCGACCGACATCCACATCGAGCCCTACGAGCGCGAGCTCGCCGTCCGCTACAGGATCGACGGCGTGATGACCGACGCGGGCGTGCCGCCCGCGATCCACCGCTTCCGCAACGCGATCACGAGCCGCCTCAAGATCATGGCGAACCTCAACATCGCGGAGAAGCGGCGCCCGCAGGACGGCCGCATCACGCTGCGCCACAAAGGCCAGGAATACGACCTCCGTCTCTCCGTGATCCCCATGCTCTATGGCGAGGGGATCGTGCTGCGCATCCTCGCGAAGAGCGCGGTCCTCGCGGGCCTCGACGAACTCGGCATGCCCGCGCGCATCCTCGAGCCGTGGTGCTCGCTCGTCTCGCGCCCCCACGGCATCGTCCTCGTCACGGGCCCGACGGGAAGCGGCAAGTCGACGACGCTCTATGCCTCGCTGCGACGCATCGTTTCCGGCGAGGTGAAGGCGATCACGGTCGAGGATCCCGTCGAGTACCACGTGCCCGGGGTCAACCAGATCCAGGTGAACCACCAGGTCGGGCTCGACTTCGCGAGCGGACTCCGCGCGATCCTCCGCCACGACCCAGACATCATCATGATCGGCGAGATCCGCGACGCAGAGACCGCGAACGCGGCCGTGCAGGCGTCGCTCACGGGCCACCTCGTGCTCTCGACCCTCCACACGAACGACGCGGCGGGCGCCGCCACGCGCCTCCTCGACATGGGCGTCGAGCCGTTCCTCGTCGCGAGCACGCTCGAGGGCGTGCTCGCGCAGCGTCTGCTCCGACGCGTCTGCCGCCAATGCAGCGTCACGCGTCCACCCCACGCGGGCGAACTCCCCGATGGCTTCACCGCGGGGCCCGACGGACTCGTGGCCGAGGCCGTGGGCTGCCGCGATTGCCGCAACTCGGGCTTCAGGGGGCGCATCGGCTGCTACGAGCTCCTCGAGCTCGACGACGCCTCGCGGGCGGAACTCATGCGCAGGGCAAGCAGCACGGCGCTTGCGAAGGCCGCGCAGGCCGCTGGCCGCCTCGCCACGCTGCGCGAGGCCGCCGCGGCGCTGGTCGCGGCGCGCGTGACGACGCCAGCCGAAGCGGTCGCCTCCGTGAAGACGGCCTGACCCGACGGAGCCCCCGCAGGCCCTCGTGGCCCCCCGCCTCCCTTCGGATTGACGGCGGCGAGGAAAGACCCGATACTCCGCGCCTCGGGCCTTGGGCCCATGGAGATTCCGCTGATGTCGTCCCGATCTTCCACTGGCGTGATCGTTGCTCTGGTGGTCTTTGTCGTCCTGAGCATCGCGCTGCTGGCGCTTTCGATCGTCCTTTACACCGGCCGAACCGCCGCGGAACAGAAGGAGAGCGAGGCCAGGGCCGAGCTCAACTCCTACATCAACGCGGAGCAGCGCGGCCGCAGCGACGCCCAGGCCATGAAGGCGAATGCGGGCGCGGAGAGCCTCTACGGCTACATGACCGAGCAGCAGGCGCAGATCGCCCAGTTCGTCACGGGCGACCGCTCGGCGAACCTCGACAAGATGCGCACCGACCTCGGCCTCGGCGCCGACGAGACCGTCCGCAACGCCATGCGCCGCGTCTCGCAGGAGCGAGACGCCCGCACGCAGGAGGCCAACAGCCTCAAGACCCGCGTCGCGGACCTCGGCAAGGAGATCGACGCCCTCAAGGGCCAGATCGCGGCCGCCGAGAAGGCGCGCCAGGAAGCCGTCGCCGCGGTCACCGCGTCGATCGCCTCCTACCGCGACGCAGGCGACAACTACCGCAGCGAGTTCGACCAGGCCATGGGCGCCCTCGAGGCGACCCGCGCCGACAACGAGGCCCGCTTCAACTCGCGCGTCGCCCAGCTTGAGAGCGAGATCGACGGCCTCCGCTCGGAGCGCTCGGTCCTCTTCGCCCGCATCGACTCGCTCCAGCGCAAGGTCGAGGCGACCGCGACCCGCGCCGCCAACCCCGCCACGCTTGTCGATGCGCGCGTCGTCGACTTCGACGCGAGCACGGGCACGATCTTCATCGACATCGGCTCGAACAAGCGCGTCGTCCCCGGCATGACCTTCGAGGTCTTCGACGACGCCGCCGCGATCATGGCCGCCGCCGACAGCGAGTCGCGCGGCAAGGCAAGCGTGCAGGTCATCAAGGTCGGCGAGTCGACCTCGACCTGCCGCGTCATCCGCGGTTCGGCGAGCCGCCCCGTCCTCCGCGACGATGTCCTCGCGAACGCGGTGTTCAACCCTGACTACCGCTTCAAGTTCATGGTGCACGGCAAGTTCGACGCCAACGGCGACGGACGCGCCACGGACGCCGAAGGCGACTACCTGCGCAGCCGTGTCGTCGAGTGGGGTGGCGAGGTCGTCGAGGGCGATTCGCTCGCGGGCGACATCGACTTCCTCGTCCTCGGCGTGCAGCCCCCGATGCCCGCCCCGCTTCCCTCGGACGCGACGGAGGCGCAGACGCTCTCCTACACCGAGCAGCGTGCTGCGCGCGAGCTCTACGACTCGCTCTTCCGCAACGCCTCGGACGCGCAGATCCCCGTCCTCAACTGGACGCGCTTCGAGGCGCTCACCGGAACGGTGAACCGCTGAGCGCGGGGCTCGCCCCGTGACACGCGCAGCCGAACTCACGCAGTACGCGGCGGCCAGAACGGTCGCCGCGCTGCTTTCCCCGTTCGATCCGGACCAGAACCTCGAGACCGCGCGCACCGTCGGGCGGCTCTACGCGCACTTCTCGAAGCGCCGGCGCGAGCGCGCGCGGCTCGGAGTGGCGCGCGCGCTGCCCGACCTCTCCGAGGATCTCCAGCGGCGGATCGTCGCGGAGTCGATCGGCCACATGTTCGGGCTGTTCATGGTCGACGCCTTCGCGATGCCCGACCGCGTGGGCCACGAGAACTGGCACGAGCGCGTGCGGCTTGGCAATGTCGGGCGCGCGATGAAGCACCTGACGAGCGACCGCCCCGCGATCTTCGTCACGGGCCATGTCGGGAACTGGGAGATCCTCGGCTATGTGCTCGCGCTCGTCGGATTCCGCATGACGGCGCTCGCGCGGCCGCTCGCGAACCGCCCCCTGAACGACTGGCTCCTCGGCGTGCGGCAGAAGTCGGGCCTCAAGGTCATCACCAAGTGGGGCGCGACCGACGAGGTGCAGAAGGTGATCGAGTCGGGCGGAAAGGTCGGCTTCATCGCCGACCAGAACGCGGGCGAGGACGGTCTCTTCGTGCCGTTCTTCTCACGCCTCGCCTCGACCTACAAGTCGATCCCCCTCCTCGCGCTGCGCTACCAGATCCCCGTCGTCTGCGGCTACGCGCGGAGGCTCGACGGCGCGTTCCGCTACGAGCTTCGCGTGACCGATGTGATCGAGCCCGAGGAATGGGCGAACGAGGAGGACCCTGTCTTCTTCGTCGGTGCGCGGTTCAACAGGGCGATCGAGTGGATGATCCGCGAGAGCCCCGAGCAGTACCTGTGGGTCCACCGCCGGTGGAACTCGCGCCCGAAGCACGAGCGCGAGGGGAAGCCCCTGCCGGACCGCCTCGCGCGGCGCATCGGGGCCCTGCCGTGGATGACGCCCGAACTCCTCGCGGAGCTCGCCAAGCCGATCGACGCCCCCGTCGAACCCGCCGCACTTCGCCTCGCGGGCGCTCCGCGGGCGCTCGACCCCCGCTACCGTGTCGGCTGACGACGGGGCCCGCATGCCGAACCGCTTCTCCAACCGCACCATCGCGATCGTCGACGACGACCCCGACATCCTGCAGTCGATGGAACTCGCGTTCCGTCACGAGGGCGCGCATGTGCTGACCGCGACCGATGGTCTCGGCGCGCTCCACATCGTGCGCGAGTCGCGTCCAGCGCTTCTCGTCCTCGACATGATGCTCCCGCGCAGCTCGGGTCTTCTCGTCCTCGAGAAGATGCAGGAAGAGGGAATCGTCCTCCCGGTCGTGATGGTGACCGCGAACCAGGGTCGGCGCCACCGCGAGTTCGCGCTCGGCGTGGGCGCGAAGCGCTATCTGTTCAAGCCCGTGTCGCTCGTCCGGCTGCTCGAGGCTGCGGAAGAACTTCTCCGCGAGCCCGGTGGCCAGGCCGCAACCCCTGCCTGACGCCGCAGCGCGATCGGCTATTCTTCGCTCCCGCAAGGGCACGGCATGATCTACACAATCAACAAGATCCGACCGAAGCGCGAGGGAGGCGGACTCGTTCCGCTTGGTTCTCGCTCGGAGGTCGTTGCCGCGTTCGCGCGCATGAACACGGCGCCCGACGAGGACGGGAGCCGCTTCCTCTACGGCCCCGGGATGCGCGTCGAGCTCGCGGTCGACCCTTCGCTTCCGAACGCCTCCGCGCGGCGCGCCGCGCCGCAGGCGACCGTGGTCGCCGCAGAGGTGAAGATCGCCGAGGAAGAACTCTTCGAGATCATGTTCCAAGGCACGCGCACGGAGTTCCCCGGACTCCTCGCCCGCATGATCCGCCGCCACGGCTGGCAGCTCGTGAACCTCGAGACGGGATCGTGCTATCCCCCGCCGCCACCCGACGACGAGGACGACTCGTGAGCGCGGGCGAGCGCGAGAATGCGCTGCGCGCGGTCGACTTCCGCGGCGATGCCACGATCGAGACGGTCGATGGCGCGGTCGTGGTCGGCTTCGTCTTCGACCTCCGCGAAGGTGCGGGCGACGCCGCGCTGCGCCTCCTCCCTGCCGACGGCGGAACCAAGATCGAGATCCCGCTCTCGCGCATTCGCCGCGTCGAGCTCACGGGGAAGGACGCCGCCAGCGGCAAGAGCTGGGAGAACTGGATCCGTCGATACGCGGAGAAGAAGCTCGCGGGCGAGGCTGCTGGCATTGACTGCGAGCCGATCGAGCCCGGGTAGCGGGGCCCATCGAGGCAGCGCCGCAGGCTTGATCGACGCATGTCCAGTATGGATGCCCCCCGAAGCGCGGAGAGGCCATCGCGTTCTCGGGCGTTCAGATTGTGTAGACGGCGGACTTGCCCCGCCCCGCCGCAAGTGCCATCATCTGCGCTTCATGGACGGCCAAGGCGGCTCTCATCCAGAGACACCCCCGGACGCGGGATCGAACGCGGCAGGCGCGCGAGCGCCACGCTGCAGCCGCATGGCCGCCCTTGCCGAGGCCCGCGCCGTGCTCGTCGAGCTCAAGGCGAACAGGGTCATCGTCGAGAACAAGCTGGCCGAAGACCGTCGGCAGGACCCGATCAGGCAGGTCACGGGTGCGAGCGCCCTGGAGAACGCCATCGCGTCGACGGAGGAACTGATCCGCGCCCTCGAGGGTTGCGGCGGCGACGCCGCGGCGGAGCCGAACGGGGCTCCGACCGGAGCGACTGTGGGCGCTTCGGGCGAACTGGCCCACGCGGCGAAGCGGTCGTAGGCGCGAGCGGGCCGTCAGGCGGCTGCAGCGTCGGCGGCGCGCTCGGGCGTCAGCTCCCGCACCAGCGCCGCGACCTTGGCGGAGTCCCTGCAGCGCCTGCTCGGGGCGAGCGCTTCGAGCATCGAGTCGATCCACGCGGCATCCGGGACGGGAAGGCTCCAGATTCGGATGTCGGGGTGGCGTGACTCGCGGATGGTCTCCGCGTCGAGGGCAAGTTCCTCGAAGAGCTTCTCGCCCGGGCGGGCGCCTGTGTAGCGGACCTCCATCTCGCCGAGGCGCGTGCCTGCGGTCGAAGCCTCCTCGGGGAAGACGGCGGAGAGGCCGTGCATCTCGATGAAGCGTCGCGCGAGATCGACGACCTTGAACGGCTCGCCCATGTCGAGGACGAACACCTCGCCGCTCGCGGACGAGCGGTCGGTGAGCGCTGCGGCCTGGATCACGAGCGCGGCCGCCTCGGGGATCGACATGAAGTAGCGCGTCATACGCGGATCGGTGACGGTGACGGGGCCGCCGTCTGCGATCTGGCGCTTCCAGGTCTCGAGCACGGAGCCCGAGCTCCCGAGGACATTTCCGAAGCGGACGAGCGAGCACGCCGTGCCGCTCGAGCGGTTCACATGCTGGACATAGAGCTCTGCGAGGCGCTTCGTCGAACCCATGATCGAGGTCGGGTTGACGGCCTTGTCGGAGCTGATGAGGACGAAGCGCTCGGCGCCGACCGCGACCGCGGCGTCGACGGCGCTCTTCGTGCCGAAGAGGTTGTTGTCGACGGCGAGGCCCGGGTGGTCCTCCATCATCGGCACATGCTTGTGCGCCGCGGCGTGGAAGACGATGTCCGGCTCCTCCTCGCGGAAGAGGGCGAGCGTCGCCTCGGCGTCGACCACATCGTGGAGCGCGGCGCGGCGCGCGAGGTCTGGGTGCCGGCGCGCGATCTGGCGGTCGATCTCGAAGAGCGCGTTCTCGCTCCGCTCGACGAGCACGAGCTTGCCAGGGTTGTAGCGGGCGATGATGCGGCAGAGCTCGCTGCCGATCGAGCCGCCGGCGCCCGTCACGACCACGGTGCGGCCGCCGACGACGGCGCGGATCGCGGGCTCGTCGACGCGGCGTGGTGGGCGGCCGATCAGGCGCTGCAGGTCGATGTCGATCTCGGTGCGCGGACCGATGCCCGCAAGCTGGTCGTCGAGCGTCGGCATGAAGCGGTCCGCGATGCCCATGCGGCGGAGCCGTGTGCGGATCGCAAGCAGAAGCTCCGCCATCGACGCGGGAAGCGTGATGAGGGCGAGCGTTGGGCGTCGCACGGCGCAGATCGTCTCGAGGTCATCGAGGACGCCGAGGACGGGTGCCCCGAAGCCGGTGGCGACGAGTCCCTCGGGGCGGGGCGACTCCACCCCGACCTGCACCCTGCCGAGGATCACGGGCGCACGGCGCGCGGCGCCGCGCTGGGGCCCAAGCAGGCCAAGCTGCATCTCAAGAAGGTCGCAGGCGGCGCGGGGGCCGATCAGGATGGCGGAGGCGGGAACCGAGGTCTGGGATCCGTGCATGGGTCACTCCTGACGGTTCGGCCGCGACGGGGAGACGCATCCGAAGCAACCCGGAGGGGTGCCGGAGGCCATCCATGAGCGTCGTCGGCCGCACTTCGTTCTGTGCGGGCATGTCTCAGAACACACGCCCGCCCGAGGCGGTATCGACACTCTCGGCGTGCGTCTGCAGCCAAATCCAGAAAGCCTGCCCCAGCCAGGCCGCCAGAGAGGCGCTTCAGCGGCCCCGAACTGGAAAAGCGTGGCCACCCCTTGGTCATTTCTCCGATCAACGAGGCGCCCGACGGCGCAGAGGCACGCT
Organism: Phycisphaera sp.; assembly: GCA_016124975.1. Taxonomy (GTDB): domain Bacteria; phylum Planctomycetota; class Phycisphaerae; order Phycisphaerales; family SM1A02; genus QWPT01. The sequence goes on from WGMP01000028.1 coordinate 34,219, forward strand.
CCGCGACCCGCGACGGACCCGACTGTGATCTCACCGTGACGCAAGACCTGCCCACCCGAAACTCGACAGGCGATGCGCGCCCCCCGAGCCATGTCCTCGTCACGGGAGGCGCGGGCTACATCGGCTCGCACATGGCGCTTGCGCTCCTCGAGCGGGAGCCGTCGACGCGGGTCACGGTCGTCGACAACCTCCTCCGCGGCCATCGAGGGGCGATCGACGCGCTTGTGAAGGTCGGCGGCGCGCGCCTCCGCTTCGAGCAGATCGACCTGCTCGACACGGCGCGGCTGACCGCGGCGCTCGTCGCCGATCCGCCCGACGCGGTGCTGCACTTCGCGGCGCTGACCTCTGTTCCCGAGAGCGTGGAGAAGCCGCTCGACTACTTCCGCACCAACCTCGGCGGCGGGCTGTCGCTCCTCGAGGCGATGCGGGCGGCGGGCGTCTCGCGACTCGTCTTCAGCTCGACCGCCGCAACCTACGGCGAGCCGGCGCCCGAGTCGATGCCGATCACGGAGTCGACGCCGCAGCGGCCGATCAACCCCTATGGCCTCGCCAAGCTGCAGTTCGAGGATGTGCTGCGCGCGCAGTGCGCAGCGCCGCGCCAGCCGAAGCCGCTTGCCGCCGTTGCTCTGCGCTACTTCAACGTCGCGGGCGCCGACGCGCTGTGCAGGGTCGGCGAGGACCATCGCCCGGAGACCCATCTCGTTCCGATCGCGCTTGAGGTCGCGCTCGGGAAGCGACCGCACCTCACGATCTTCGGCGACGACTACCCGACCCGCGACGGCACCTGCATCCGCGACTATGTGCATGTGTCGGACCTCGTCGATGCGCACCTTGCGGCGCTCGGCGCGCTCGAGCCAGGGGCCTTCCGCGCGTGGAACATCGGGATCGGCCGCGGCCACTCCGTGCGCGAGGTCGTCGAGAGCGTGCGCCGCGTGACGGGCCACGCGATCCCGACCGTCATGGGAACGCGCCGCGCAGGCGACCCCGCCGCGCTCTTCGCCGACCCGTCGGCCATCGCGCGCGACCTCGGCTGGACCGCGCGGTTCACCACGCTCGACGCCATGGTCGAGAGCGCGTGGCGCTGGATGCAGGCGAACCCGCAGGGATATCGCTGAGTCCGCCCGTCGCGCGGGCCTGCGTCAGTCGCCGAGCGTGAAGCTCAGGCCAAGCGAGATCGAGGCCGAGTCGAAGCCCGGGTTTTCCGGGCCCGTCTGCCCGTTCGAGATGTGGAACCAGCCGGCGCGGCCCACGAGGCGGATGCCGTCGTCGAGCGCGTAGGTGAACCCGAGCGCCGCGCGCGGCGTGAAGTCGTAGTCGGTTCCGCCCGAGGGGACATCGTCGCTGAAGCCAGCGAAGCCGCAGCCCGCCTCGATGAAGATCGAGTAGTCGCGCTCACGCACGAAATGCCAGCGCGCGACGAGCGCCGCGCCGCCGCCGAAGGCTTCGTCTGTTCCGTCGTCGTACCAGATGCCTTCGGCGAGTGCGCCGAAGCTGACGCCGTCCGCGACGAACCAGTGGACGCCTACGCCAGCGACTCCAAGCGTGGTGCCGTCGAAGTCGAACGCGGGGCCCACCGAGACCTCGAGCTCGATGCTGTCGGCGACGCCGTACGCGGCGGCATCCTGCGGCTCCGCACTCGGCTCGCGGTCGACCGCGCCTTCATCGGCGCGCTCCTGCGTCGATGCGAGGCCCACACGCGCGAGCTCGAACGCCCCCGAACCTGCGGACGCGGGCTCGAACGAGAAGCGCTCGGCGTGGGCGAGTGCGCCGCACGCGGCGGCAAGTGCGGCTCCCACGAGAGGCCATGCACGGGAGGAACGGGAGGCGCATCCGCGAGGGGAACTCATGCGCGCATCTTCCCTCTTCCGCGGGATTCCGCAAGGCGATGCGGTCATGCGGCGCCGAAGCGTGCGCGAATCGCAGCGTTGATCGCGTGGTTCGCGCGCGGCCACTCGAGCTTTCCGATGTCGTCGACGGAGATCCACCGCACCTCGACCGATGCGGGCGCCGAGGGCACCGCGTCGGCGCGGACCTCGACGAGGAACGCCTCGAGCGAGATCGAGCGCTCGCGCGAGAGGTCCGGGTCCGTGTGCGTCACGGTGACCAGCGGCTCGGGAGCACGCAAGACAGCGTCTCCCGAGAGGCCGACCTCTTCCTCGAGTTCACGCAAGGCCGCCGCGGAAGGCGCCTCGCCCTGCTCGATCTTGCCACCCGGGAACTCCCAGAGCCCGCCGCGAATGGCATGATCAGGCCGACGCGCCACGAAGAGCGACGGCCGCCCCCCAACCCATCGGTAGACCACCGCAACCGCCACCCGCACGAACGAGCGCGGGACGCCGGCCGATTCGGTGGAGTTACTGGACAAGGCGCGCGGGTTTTGTTCCATAAGTCTCTTCTCAGAATGCACTTCCATCAATCCGTCCGACTTCGGGCATTCGCTGCGAAATCGATTGACCTCGACCCTCCCGACTCTGTACCGTGCGAAGGTCGTCGGAGGCCTTGGCCACCGCTCGACCGAGCACACAGACTGGTACGGAGGTCGATCCTCCGCTGTCCGCTTGTCGGGTTCCGATGGCGAAAGACCGATGGGTCCAGACCGGCGGCCCGGCACGAAGGGCCCGCATCGATGCGCACCGCGCGCGATGCGGCGAACAATCCATCCAGCGGCCCTCACGGGTCGCGACACGCCGTCCGGAGCGAGTCGGAGCGCCCCGGGCGGCTGTGTTTTTGGAGGCGCAATTCGGGCACCTCCTTCTCTGACGCCGCCGCGAGGCCACGGCAACGCTTCCCACCGCTTCAGGGTGCGGGTTCTGCGGGCGGCTCCGACGGGGGGTTCTCGACTGCGGAACCCTCTACTGCGGAACCCTCTACTGCCGAACCCACCAGCTTCGCCCGAAGTTCCGCCGCGCGCGACACAAGTGCCTCCTCGGAGTCGTTTCGCGGCGCGAGCACGAAGACCCACCGCGTCTCGTTGCGGGCGCGCACAGGCAGGATCTCAGCGAAGAAGTCGAGCGGCACCGCGTCCCAGATCGGCCCCTCGGTCGTCGCGGGCGTGACGAGCGGCTCGTAGCCATCCTTCTCGATGCGCAGGTCGTAGGTTCCTTCGTGCGTGAACGACACGGCGACGGGCGTGCGCCCCGCCTGTCGGTCGTTCACCCAGACGAGCGCGCCAGGCGGATCGGTCTCGATCGAGATACGGCGCTCGACGCAGCCCGAGAGCGCTTGCACCGCGAGGAACAGCGTGAGGATGGTGGCGGATCGCTGCATGGTGATTGCGTCGGTCAGTCGAACTCGTCGCCGCGGAAGGTCGACGCGAGATACGCGTCGCGGACGCCCTGGTCGTTGATGATCTCGCGCGGCGTTCCCTCGCGCAGGTTGCGCCCCTCGTGGATGATGTAGGCGCGATCGCAGATGCGCAGCGTCTGCTGCACATTGTGATCGGTGACCAGCATCGCGATGCCGTCGTCGGCGAGCCGGCGCACCTCGGCCTGCAGCTCCTCGACCGTGTGCGGGTCGACCGCTGCGAACGGCTCGTCGAGGAGCATCAGCTTCGGCCGCGTCACGAGCGCGCGCGCGATCTCGAGTCTGCGACGCTCGCCGCCAGAGCAGGTGCGCGCCTCGTCCTTCGCCTTGTGGAGGAGGCCGAACTGCTCGAGAAGCTCGTGCGCTCGGCGCTTGCGCTGCGCGCGGCCGAGCGCCTGCGTCTCGAGGATGGCGAGAAGGTTCTCCTCGCACGAAAGGCGCTGGAAGACGCTCGGCTCCTGCGAGAGGTAACCCATGCCCGCGAGCGCGTGGCGGTACATCGGTTCGCGCGTCACATCGCGGCCGTCGAAGCGGACGCTTCCCGCCTCGGGGGTGATCATGCCGATCGCCATGCGGAACGAGGTCGTCTTGCCCGCGCCGTTGCGGCCGAGCAGGCCGACGACCTCCCCCGCCTCGACATCGAACGACACGCCGTCGACGACGCGTCGTCCGCCGTAGGTCTTCACGAGCGATCTGGCTTCGAGGAGGGCCACGCGCGCATGGTAGCGAAGGCGCGATGGCCTATCTCGCGAGGCGAAGGATGGCGGGATAGCGGAAGAGCTCTCCCCCGCCCGCGGCGACCGCGCCGCGCACGAGCGAGACGATCCAGACCGGAAGCCATGGGATGAGCGCGACCCATCCGACGCAGATGAAGAGCAGCAAGATCATCATCGTCGCCTGCGCGGAGAGCACCTCGATGCCGTGGTCGCGGACCAGCGGCGACCGCCTTCGGAAGGCGAGCCAGAGCGTGACGGGAACCACGAGGCTCAGCGGCCCGATCACCGCGGTGTAGAGTGGCCAGAGATGCATGGCCGCCGCGGCGACCTTCTCGAAGTCGCCCGCCTCCGTGTCGACGACGCGACCCGATGTCGCCAGCCTCCAGCGCTCGAGAAGTGCGCGCGGAGGCGAGAGCGTGGCGCCCGACGCATCGGTGGGCGCTGTCTTCTTCTTTCGGTCGCCGAGCGAGATATCGAGTGCGAAGACGAATGTGTTCTTGTTCCGACCCGCGGAATCGGAGCCCTCGGGCGGCTGAGATGATGAAGGGTCGGGCTCAGCCATCGGAGGGGCGGCTCGTTCGGAAAAGTTCGATCGATGCTTTCACCTGGCTCTACCGAGGCTCGGCGGCCGCGCGGCCCGGGCGCGCCTGTCAGCGCCGTCGTTCGACCTCGGCCACATCGGGCTCCTCGCCGCTCGAGAGGAGATCGGGCGCGCCTGCGGGTGCCGTCGCGTCGGGCGCGTCGGGTTCCGCGTCGTCCCGTCGTTCCGCGAGGTCGCCGCGCAGGGCGATGCGGACCTTGTCGATGCGCGTCGGGCCAGCGGAGAGGATCTCGAAGACGGCCTCGGGAATCTCGTCGCGCTCGCCCTTCTGAGGCACGCGGCCGAAGCGGTCGAGCAGGAACCCCGCGATCGTGTCGAAGTCGCCGTCCTCTGGCAGAGAGAGCCCGAGGCGCTCGTTGATCTCGGTGATGGGGACGCGGCCCTCGGCCTCGTAGCGGTTCGGCTCGAGCCGCACCATGACGGGCGGCTGCTCGTCGTGGGGCTCGTGCTCGTCGTGGATCTCGCCGACGATCTCCTCGAGCACATCCTCGATGGTGCAGATTCCCGAGGTGCCGCCGTACTCGTCGACGACGATGGCCATGTGCACCTCGCTCGCCTGGAAGTCGCGCAGCAGTTCGCCGACGAGCTTCGTCTCGGGAATGCGCAGCGGTTCGCGCAGCATGGTGCCGAGACGCAGGCCCTCGGCGCTGCGGCCGAAGTATCCGACGAGATCGCGTACATGGAGGATGCCCTTGATCGAGTCGAGGCTCTCCTCGTAGACGGGGATGCGCGAATGCGCGATTCCCGCGACGCGCGCGCGCACGGTGTCGAGGTCGTCGGAAAGCTCGATCGCCTCGATGTCGGTGCGCGGCGTCATGACGCTTGCGACGGTGGTCTGCCCGAACACGACGGCCCGCTGCAGCAGCGTCGCGGCCACAGGGTCGATCTCGCCCTCGCGCTTGTGGTCCTCGATCGAGTGGAGGAGTTCCTCCTCGGTCTCGTCCTCGCGGAGATTGGCACCCGACAGGCGTCGGACGACCTCATCGATGAAGCCGACCGCCGCGAGGAGCGGGCCGACCAAGATCACCATGGCGCGGAGAAGCGGAAGCCCCGTGGCGATGACGGTGTAGGTGGCGTGGCGCGCGATGGCAGAGCTCAGCACGCTGGTGAAGAGCCAGATGAGCGCGACCGAGACGAGCGCGGTGCCCGCGAGGCCCGAGAGCGTGATGCGCGCCGCGTCGCCAAACCCCTCGAACGCCACGAGGACGAGCGAGAAGAGTACGACCCGGCCGACCGTGCGGAAGAAGGCCACGGCGTGCGAGGCCTCCATCAGCCGCTCGAGCAGCCACTTGCCCCGGGCGCCGAGGTCGCGGGACTCGAGCTCCTCCTCGAGGCCTGCGCGGCTCGCCTGCACCAGGGCAAGGTTGAGCGACGAGCAGTAGCTCGTGGCGGCCACGGTCGCCAGGATGGATAGGACGAGTGTCGGGTTCACCGAAGGCGATCCTCATCGGCGGGCGGGGGCACCCCCCCGTCGGCCAGCAAGGGTCTAGCGTACACCACCCCGCCTGCGCCGAGGGCGAGGATGCGGTCCTCCTCCGCGTGGATGGCGGCGGCGCTCTCGGGCGTGTCATCCCGATGCCCGCAGGCGTGAAGCGCCCCGTGGACCGCGTAGAGCAGGATTTCTCGGTCCATAGCATGTCCCCGAGCGGCCGCCTCGCGCGCGGCGACATCGACCGATACGACGAGGTCCGCCTCGACCGCCGCGGCCGGGTCGGACTCGTCGTGCGCGGGGAAGCTCATCACATCGGTCGTGCCCGGGATGTCCATGAAGCGACGATGCGCGGCGTCCATCGCGTCGTCGCCGACGAGCAGGACATCGATGCGGGCGAGGCGGCGCGGGAAGTGCGGCACGAGCGACGCGAACGCCGCGGCGAGCGCAGCGCAGTCGACCGAGGCGGCGCACCCGTCGCCGCGGTGGAAGGCGATTGCCGGCGTGTCTGCGCTCAACGCGCGACCGTCAGCGGGATGCCGCCGACGGCGACCGAGTAGGGCTTCACGCGCGCCTCGAACTCGCCGCGGTACTTGTTGACGATCGTGCGGATCGCCCAGTTGTTGCCGTCGGCGAGGCCGCAGATCGTGGTGCCGGGCGAGAGGCCCATCGAGCCCGCGATCTCGAGGAGGAGATCGAGGTCCTTCGTGGTCGCGTCGCCGCGCTCGATGCGGGTGATGAGCTTGAAGATCCAGCCCGCGCCCTCGCGGCACGGCGTGCACTGGCCGCACGACTCGTTCTTGAAGAAGCGCGCGATGTTGCGCGCGACGGCCACCATGTCGGTGTCCTCGTCGAAGATCGTCGGGCACGCGGTGCCGAGGCCCATCACATCGCAGCGGCGGCCGATGTCGAAGTCCATCGGCGCATCGAACTGGTCGGGGCCAAGGACGCCCATCGAGACGCCGCCCGCGATCGCGCCCTTGAACTTCTTGCCGCCGCGCATGCCGAGGCAGAACTTCTCGACGAGCTCCTTCAGCGGGATGCCGAGGTCGCACTCGTAGACGCCGGGGCGATTGACATGGCCCGAGACGCCCATCAGCTTCGGGCCGTAGCTCGGCGCCCCGCCGATGTTGCTCTCGCAGCCGAGGCCCTTCCACCACGCGAGGCCCTTGTCGACGATCGGGCTCACGGCCGCGAGCGTCTCGACATTGTTGATGATGGTCGGGCGCCCGAAGAGGCCCTTCACCGCGGGGAACGGCGGCTTGAGGCGCGGCCAGCCGCGGCGGCCTTCGATCGCCTCGAGAAGTCCCGTCTCCTCGCCGCAGATGTAGGCGCCGGCGCCGCGATGGAGATAGCAGTCGACCGCGAACTTGACCTTGCCGTTGAGGAGCCCCTGCTTGCCGAAGATGCCCCTCGCGTAGGCCTCCTGGATCGCGCGCTCGACGACCTTGGCCTGGTGGTGGTACTCGCCGCGGATGAAGAAGTACGCGGTGTCGAGCTGGCACGCCCAGCAGGCGATCGCGATCCCTTCCATGATGATGTGCGGGTCGTAGTCGCAGAGCAGACGGTCCTTGAAGGTGCCGGGCTCGGCCTCGTCGCAGTTGATGCAGAGGTAGCGGCGGCCGCCGTCGGGCGGCGGAAGGAACGACCACTTGAGGCCGCAGGAGAAGCCAGCGCCACCGCGGCCGCGGAGGTTCGCGTCCTTGACGAGGTTCACGATGTCGGCGGGCGTCATCTCGAGCGCCTTCTCGAGGCTCTTGTAGCCTCCCGTCGCCATGAACTCGTCGACCCCGACCGTCTTGCGGTTCTTCGGGTCGCCCCAAGGGAAGGTGGGGATGCGCTTCGTGAGGACTGGCTCGGTCATTGGCATCGGAAACTCGCAGTCAGCGTTCTTGGTCTGTCTCGGACTGATCGGACGGGTCGAAGATCACCTCGTCGATCGTGGTACGACGGAAGATGTAGTCGCCGCGCCGCACTTCCTGCACTGTCCTTCCGACCTCGCGGGAAGACCCGTCGGTCGGATTCTCCGCCGGCGGAACCGGCGGCTTCGGATCATCGAGTCCTTCCACGATTCCGCGGAAGAAGCCCTCGATGTTGTCGAGCAGCGTCGGCTTTCCGCGCTGTTCGCCTGCGCCGGGCATCAGTGATGCCCGCCCCCCGCCCCGCCGCCTGAGGACTTCGCAGACTCGTCGATCAGCCTGTCGATGGCCTCGATGGTGAGGTTCTCATGCAGCTTCTCGTTGAAGAGCGCCACAGGCGCCGTGTCACACGAGCCGAGGCACTCGAGGGTGAGGAGCGTGAACTTGCCGTCGTCGGTCGTCTCGTGCGGCTCGATCCCGAGGCGGTTGCGCACATGGTCGACGAGCTTCTGGTGGCCGCACACCTCGCAGGCGATCGACTGGCAGATGCCGATGACGCACTTGCCGACGGGCTCTGTGTGGAACTCCTCGTAGAAGGTGACGGTGTCCATCACATCCGCGGGCTTGATCGAGAGGAACGACGCGATCTCGACCATCGCCTGATAGGGGATGTGGCGGTACTCGTGCTGGATCTCGTGGAGGATCGGCATCAGCGCGCCCTGCTTCGTGGCGTAGCGCGGAAGAAGATCCCTGGTCCAGCGATCCTTCATCGCCTGCGTGCAGTACGGCTCGGCGCGGGTGGGGATCCTGGTGGTGGCGGATGGCTTTGTTTGCCAGCTCATGTTGGTCCTAACTTCGCTTTGCGTTGAACACGCCGTTCGATTCGCTTTCCTAGCACCAAAGGCCGCTGCCGCAGCAGCGGCCGCTCATACCTCGTGGCCGCTCAAACCACCTGGCGGCCGGTCACAGGCCTCTCGGACTTCACCTATCCAATTCGGCCGCGATGATGTTGAGCGAACCGAGCACCGCAACGATGTCCGCGAGCTGATGACCTTCGATCATCTTGGGGAATATCTGGTAGTTGATGAAGCACGGCGGACGCGTGCGCGCGCGGAACGGGTACTTCGTGCCGTCTGCGACGATGTAGTAGCCGAGTTCGCCGTTGGGGCTTTCGATCGCGCCGTAGGTCTCGCCGACGGGCGTGTCGAAGCCGCGGTTGTGCATGTAGAGCTCGAAGAGCTGGATCACGCCCTCGATCGATCCGTAGACATCGGCCTTGTCGGGAACGCGGATCTTGCCGTCGGCGACGGCGTTGATCGAGCCGCTCGGCAACTTGTCGATGAGCTGGTCGATGATCTTGGCCGACTGCTTGATCTCCTCGAGGCGCACGAGGTAGCGCGAAAGGCTGCAGCCCGCGCTTGCGACCGCGATCGAGAACTTGACGCGATCGGCGCCCTCGCCGTCCCAGTTGTCGGCGAAGCAGAGGTACGGGTCATCCTTGCGGAGGTCGCGGCGCACGCCCGCGCAGCGCGCGTTCGGGCCTGTGAGCCCCCACTGGATCGCCTCTTCCTTCGTGATCGCGCCGACGCCGTCGAGGCGGTCGACGAAGATGCGGTTGCGGTTGCACAGGGTCTCGAGGTCGGTGATCGCCTTGGGGAGGCGGACATCGATGAAGTTCCGAACCATCCGCTTGAAGGTCTCGTCGTCGGGGATGTCGCGCCACGCGCCGCCGACGCGGGTCCAGTCGGGGTGGAAGCGCTGGCCCGAGATGTACTCGACGATGTCGTAGATGAACTCGCGCTCGTTGAAGCCGTAGAGGAAGCCCGTGAACGCGCCGAGGTCGAGCGCCGCGGCGCCGACGCACAGAAGGTGGTTCTGGATGCGGCCGAGCTCGCACATGATGGTCCGGACGACCTTCGCGCGCGGGGTGAGCTCGATGCCGAACAACTTCTCGACCGCGTGGTGCCACGCGATGTCGTTCACGATCGGCGAGATGTAGTCCATCCGGCTGATCGTGCAGACATACTGGTTGTAGTCGTGGTGCTCGCCGAGCTTCTCGAAGCCCGAGTGCAGGTAGCCGATGTGCGGCGTGCAGCGGGCGATGCGCTCGCCGTCGAGCTCGAGCACGAGCCGGAGGGTCGTGTGGGTCGCCGGGTGCTGCGGACCGAAGTTCAGGACCCAGCGGTCGGGCGCCTGGAAGTGGTCCTTGAGGTAGTCCGTGTCCTCGACATCAAGGCCGAAGCCTTCGCCGGGGGTGATGGTGTACGGCATAGGGGGAGGAGTATAAGACCAAGCGCCCCCCGCTGCGGGGGGGGCGGGCTCAGAACGCGCCCGGACGAAGGAACGGATTCGAGCGACGCTCGGCCCCCACGGTCGTCTCGGGTCCATGGCCCGGGAGGAGCCGCGTTCCATCGGGCAACTGCATGAGAAGCTCGAGCGACCGCCGCATGGCGTCGGGGTCGCTGGTCGGGAAGTCGAGGCGCCCGATCGACCCCGCGAAGAGCGTGTCGCCGTCGAAGGCGAGCCCGAGCTCCTCGCACCAAAGGGTGATGCCTCCAGGGGAGTGCCCGGGGGTATGGAGCACGCGGAAGTAATGGCTGCCGAGCTCGAGCATCTCGCCCCCGTTCAGGCACGCGTCGGGCGGAGGCGCGCTGACCGCGGGCGGGATGAACGCCGAGAGATTCAGGTTCGGATCCTCGTTGAACTCCTTCTCGGCGCGGTGGCAGAGGATGTTCACCGGGCCGAGGCGCAGACGCATCCGCGAGAGCCCCGCGACATGGTCGCAGTGGCAATGGGTGAGTATGCAGAGCGCGGGCCGGAGCCCCTGCTCCTCGATGAACTCGATCATCTCCTCGGGCTCGTACGGGCAGTCGATCACCCAGCAGGCGTCGGCGCCGAGCGCGGGGTCCCACACGACATAGGCGTTGGTGGCGAAGTCGCCGAGTTCGAACGCGCGGATGGACAGTGCCATCCGCGCAGGGTAGCGCCTGCACGACCGCACACCCGCGCGCTGTTTCGGTACGCTTCCCAGCATGCTGACACGGACTGTCTCGGCGATGCTCCTCGCGCTGGCCGCTCTCGGCGGCTGCGACACGATCCAGTCGGACTTCAGCCAGTTCGTCGACAGCTTCTCGCAGCCGACGCCCGCCGAGGCGGCGCAGTGGGCGGCGGACCCGAACGACCGCGAGAACGCGCGCCGAGGCACGGTGCTCCTCGCGAACGCCCCGTGGGGCGGCGCACTCCCCTACCTCAAGCTCTATCGCCTCTATGCGGAGGAGGCGCCCGATCCGCTCGTGCGCGCCGCCGCGCTGCAGGCGCTTGGCCGCCACGGCGACGCGTCGGATGCGGCGCTCGTCGCGAAGAGCCTCGAGAGTCCGTTCCGTCAGGTACGGCTCGCGGCGGCGAAGGCGCTGCAGCGCCTGCATGACCCTGCGGTCGCGGACGCGATCTGGCCGCGGCTCATCGACACGAGCGAGGACCCCGATGTGCGCACCGAGCTGGCGATCGCACTCGGGCAGTATCCGACGCCCGCGGTCTTCCAGGCGCTCGTGGCGGCGATCTCGCAGCGCGAACTCGCCGTGAACATCGCCGCGGTCGATGCGCTGCGCACGCTGACGGGCGCAAACCTCGGACTCGACGAGGACGCGTGGCTGCGCCACTACGCCTCGAACGCAACCCCGTTCGCGAGCGGACGCGTCTATCTCTATCCGACCTTCGTGCGCAGGCTCGACATGTGGGACTGGCTCATCTTCTGGATGCCCGCGGTCTTCGAGGACCCCGATGTGCCCGAGGGCCTGCGCGTGATGGGGCCGCGGCGCACGAACGAGGCGCCGCGCGACGGTGGCGCATCGGCCGCGAACCCCGCGACGCCCCCCGCCGCCGCTTCACCGACCGTGCGGGAGCAGCGCTGACCATGGCGCGGACGAACCCGGCAGAGATGCGCGCCCTCGTCGCGCGAGGCGGCACGGCGGAACTCGCGTCGGTTCCGATGCCGTCGATGCGCGACGGCAGCGTCGTCGTGCGCATCACCCACGCGCTCGTGACGCCCTTCGAGCGCGAGAGCCTTCGCGGGCTCGCGGCGGCGCAGGCGCTCCCGGGCGCAGAGAGCGACGAGTCGCGTCGCATCCTCGGCACTTCGTTCGTCGGCGTCGTCGAGGATTCGTCGCGCGGGGGAAGCGCAGCGCCCGCGCGGGGCGCGCGCGTGGCCGTCCAGCCGGTCTTCTCGTGCGGCATCTGCGAGCGCTGCGACAGCGGAATCGGCATCCACTGCCTCGCGCGCTCGGTGGCGGGCCTCGACGCAGCGATCGGAGGGCTGGCGGAGTTCGCCGTGGTTCCCGCCGCGTCGTGCGTGGCCATTCCGGCATCGCTCGACGAGGAGCGCGCGACCTTCGCCGTTGCGCTCGCGCGCGCCATCGAGGCCGTGCGCCGCGGCGGCATCGAGGGTCGCAGCTTCGTGAGCGTGCTCGGCGACGACCTCTTCGCGGTGCTTGCGGCGCTCGTCGCGGTCGAGGAGAACCCGCTCGCGCGGCTCGTGTCGCGCCGCGAGGCCACGCTGTCGGTCGCGGCGCAGTACGGGATCCGCCACCGTGCGCTCGACGAGGTCGGAAGACGCGGCGACCAGGAGCTCGTGATCGACATGACGGGGTCGCCCGAGACGATCGGCGCTGCGTGCCGCATGGTCGGGCCGCGCGGCCATGTCGTCGTCGGCGGCATCTCCGCGGGGGCGCCCGTCGCGGTCGACCTCTCGCACCTCGCGCTCGATGAGATCGAGATGTTTGGCTCGGGGTTCGGCGAGCTCGCGAGCGCGCTCGACCAGCTCGCGCGCGCGCGGGTCGACCCCGCCGCCCTTCTCTCGCGGCGCGCGTCGCTTGCCGACGCCGCGGGCGCGATCGCGACGCTGGCAGAGCCTGGAGTCTTCTCAGTGCTCGTGCGGGTGGAGCGGTGAAGCACGGCGGAGGACGCGAAGCGAACGAGCATCCTCCTGCGCGCGAGTCGCTCGCGGAGCGTGTCCTCGTCGAGAGCGCGTCGTCGCCCGACGACCCGATGTCGGCCGCAGGCGTCGCGCTCGAGCAAGAGGCGATTCCCGACGAGCGCGGCGTGATCAAGGCGGGAAAGCTCGCTGGGAAGTCGATGTCGCAGGCGATCTGGATCCTGGCGCTCCCCGTCCTGCTCCAGCAGACCATGGCCGCGATGGTCGGATTCGTCGACAAGCTGCTCGCGGGAAACCTCCCCATCGAGATCGCCCGCCCCGCGATGGACGGCGTCGGCATCGGCAGCTTCGTCGGTTGGTTCATCGGGATCGCGCTGACAGGCCTCGGCGTGGGCGGGCAGGCGATCATCGCGCGCGGCATGGGCTCTGGCGACCTGCGCGAAAGCCACCGCGCGCTCGGGCAGTCGATGATCCTGTCGATCGCGTGGGGCGCGCTGGTCGCGGTCCTCATGATCGCGCTCGCCGAGCCGCTCGCGCGGTACTCGAATCTCTCCCCTCAGGCGACCGAGCACTGCGTCACCTATGTGCGCACGCTCGCCCTCGGGCTCCCGTTCTGCGGCGTGATGATGGTCGGCGGCATGTGCCTCCACGGCGCGGGCGAGGCGCACCAGCCCTTCCGCATAGCGCTCTGGGTCAACATCGTGAACGTGGTGAGCTCGTGGCTGATCTCGGGCGTCTCGATCAGGGCGTTCGGGGCTGCGATTCCGAACCCCTCGCCGCTCGACCCGACGGCGTGGGGCGTGTTCGGCATCGCGGCGGGAACCACCGTCTCCTATGCCGTCGGGGCGTGGCTCACCTGGCGCGTCCTGCGCCGCGGCGTGAAGGACCTACGCCTCGAGCGCGAGGACCTGCGCCTCGACAGCGGCATGGCGTCGCGCATCGTGCGCGTCGGCGTGCCGAACTTCTTCGAGGGCCTCGCCATGTGGGCCGTGAACCTGTTCGTGCTCGGGTTCATCGGGCAGGCCGCGGCCCGCGGGATCGGCACGGACTCGCAGGAAGGCCTCGTCGGGGCGCACATCATCACCGTGCAATGGGAGGCGTTCTCGTTCCTGCCGGGGTTCGCCATGGGCACCGCCGCAGGCGCGCTGGCCGGGCAGTATCTCGGCGCGGGCAGCACGCGGCTCGCGCGCGAGTCGATCTGGCGCTGCACGCTGATCGGGATCGCGATCATGGGCGCGATGGGCGTCGTGTTCATCACGCTCGGACGGCCGCTCACAGCCATCATCTCGTCGGACCCGCTGCACCTCGAGCTGGTGCCTCAGCTTCTGATGATCGCAGGATTCGCGCAGGGCTTCTTCGCGCTCGCGATGGTGGTCCGCAACGGCCTGCGCGGCGTGGGCGACACGAAGTGGATCCTCGCCATCACGGTGCTCAGCTGCTTCGCGATCCGCCTGCCGCTCGCGTGGTACCTCGGCATCCACCTCGGCCACGGACTCGTCGGAGTCTGGTGGGGACTGATGATCGAGCTCTCGCTGCGCGGGCTCTTCTTCCTCGCGCGGTTCAAGTTCGGCCGCTGGGATCTCGTGCGCGTGTGACACGCGGAAGCGCATCGCCTCAGAGCGCCGACAGCACGAAGGTGATCGCGAACCCGACCGCGGCCTGCAGGATCAGTCCGATGAACATCCCGACCAGGGCGAGGACGACGACCGCGGCCCCCTTTCCCCGCGGCATCGCGGCCGCGAGCGCATACGAGCCCTGGATCGCCCAGAGGATGTAGCCGATCAGCGCCCCGCAGCAGGGAACGAGGCCGAAGATCAGCGCGCCCGAGGAGAACCCAATCAGCGTGTAGGCGCGGCGGAAGCTGAGGCCGTCGCGCGAACCCGCGGCCGCCGCGAGCGCCGCGGCAAGCGCCATCGAGCCGAGCAGGAGAAACGGCGAGATCAGGAACAGCACGCCCTGCGCGATGGCCTGGCCCGCGGAGGACTGGATCGTGCCGCCGCCGACGGTCGCGACCGCCAGCACGGGGAGGAGGCCCGTGAGAAGCCCCATGATGCCCGCGAAGAACGACTGGATCACGACGAAGATCGACGCTTGCGTGGGCTCGACCCGCCCGCCGAGCATCGCGGGAAGCTGGATTCCCTTGCTGAAGCCGACCAGAGTCGTGCCCCACCACCGCTTCACGAACGACTTCGCCTCGAACCACGGAAGCTCGGCGTGCTGCATGGCCTCGCCGTCGGAGACGCCCGCCGCCGGCCGAAGCGTGCAGCGGTCCATGAGGACGAGCCCGCCGCAGCGGACGCAGGCGAACTCATCGGGCACGATGTGCCCGCGCGCGGAGGTTCCGTAGTAGTCCTGCCCGCAGTGCTCGCAGCAGAACTGGACGCGCCCCGCGGCGAAGTCGTACTGATGGGCCGAATAGCCCGTGCCGCACTCGGGGCAAGTGCGCTTCTCGCCCATGGGCGGCGCGGGCTGGTTCCAGAGGATGTAGTCGCAGTTCACGCAGCGCATGTGGGGCGACTCGATCGGCGTCGGGGCGGAGTTCGATCCTCAGAGGCTTCGCTGCGTCAGTCTTCGGGCGCCTCGCGCGCCACCCGCGATCTGAACTCGGACACGAGCCTGCCCGTGATCGGCCCGACGCGGCCTTCGCCGATCGCGGTGCCGTTCACGGAGCGCACTCCGATCACCTCGGCGGCCGTGCCCGTGAGGAAGATCTCGTCGGCCGTGAAGAGGTCGTCGAGCCGAAGCGTCCGCTCCGCGACATCGATGCCGCAGGCGGGCGCGACTTCATTCATGACGAAGAGGCGCGTGACGCCGTTCAGAAGCCCCGCCGAGACGGGCGGCGTGACGATGCGCGAGCCGCGCACGAGGAAGATGTTGTCGCCCGTGCACTCGCACACCTCGCCGTCGGTGTTGAGCATGACGGCCTCGTGACAGCCTGCCTCGATCGCCTCGACCTTGGCGAGAATGTTGTTGAGGTAGTTGAGGCTCTTGACCGCGGGGTCGAGGCACTCGACGGGGACGCGCGGGCGCTTGGCCACGATCACGGGCATGCCCTCGGCATACATCTCTTCGGGATAGAGCGTGATGCGGTCGACGATGATGATCGTCGCCGGCTTCGGGCATGTGAACGGGTTGAGGCCGAGCGGACCCGCGCCGCGCGTGACGACGAGGCGGATGTAGGCGTCCTTGAGGCCGTTCGCGACCACCGTCTCGCGCACGGCCTGCTCGATCTCGCGGATCGTGTAGTGGAGCGTGAGGTGGATGGCGTGGGCGCTCGCGGCGAGGCGCTCGAGGTGGCTCTTGAGCTTGAAGATGCGGCCGTTGTAGACGCGGATCCCCTCGAAGACCCCGTCCCCGTAGAGAAGCCCGTGGTCGTAGACGGGAACCGTCGCGTGCTGCTTGTCAACGAGATGCCCGTCAAGCCAAACCTTCATGAAGCCTCCTCTGCGAAGGCGGCAGTGTAACGCGAGCGGAATGCGGCGGTTCGTGGCGGATTCGACTAGGAATCTGCTCTCGGAGGCGCGGGCGCCACCGCGAAGCAGGTTGCGCCGTGCGCTTGCGTGGTGCGGCTGATGCCCGTCGATGGGCCTCTCACGGAGGCACGGAGATCAGGGGAAGGCCGATGGCGCTCGCGTGGAGGGCACTCGAACCAAGAGCAAGAGAAGAGAAGAGAAGAGAAGAGAAGAGAAGAGAGAAACGAAGACCCCAATCCCAATCCACTCTTCCGTCACCGCGTGACACGATGGAATGGAAGACGTGGCCTCCGTGCCTCCGTGCCTCCGTGAGAAACCTGCTCGGCGCCGGCAGCGCCAGAGATTCCCGCAGAGGCTCCTGCAAGCCCCCGTATCCATGGATCGACGACGGAATCAGTGCTGCTTGCGCAGTGGCGCGGACGGGATCCCGAGCTGCTCGCGGTACTTCACAACGGTGCGGCGCGCGATCGTGACGCCCTTCCGCTCGAGCTCCTCGGCGATGGCGCGGTCGGACAGCGGCTTCGCCTTGTCCTCAGCGCCGACGATCTCGGAGACCATCGCGCGCACGGCGGCCCACGACATCTCCTCGCCTTCCGCGTTCTCGGTGCCGAGCGAGAAGAACGACCGAAGCGCCACGAGGCCACGCGGCGTCTGCATCCACTTCTCGCTGACCGCGCGCGACACCGTGCCGACATGGATGCCGAGGAGATCGGCGACCTCGGTCATCGGAAGCGGCTTCAGGTGCGCGGGCCCCTGCTCGAACCACTCGCGCTGCCGCGTGAGCACCACGCGCACGACGCGCATGAGCGTGGTGTTGCGCTGCTCGACCGCCTCGATCACGCTGCGCGCAGCGCGCACGCTCTCGACGACGAAGCTGCGCGCCTTCGCGTCGAGGTCGATCTCCTTCATCATCGCCTCGTAGTCGGGCGAGACGCGCACGCGCGGCATGAGCTCCTCGGCGAGGCGCGCCGTGTAGTCGCCAGACTCGGGGTCGTACTCGACGAGGATGTCGGGGATGAGCGCGGTCGTCTCGGCGGGCACGAGCTCGCGGCCCGGGTTCGGGTCGAGCCGTCGCAGCGAGCGGCGGGCGCGTTCGAGCCTCTCCGCCGCGAGGCCCGTCGCCTCGCGGATCTTCGGGATGCGGTTCGCGAGGATGTCGTCGTAGTGGCGCTCGAGAATGAGGATTGCGTCGCCCCAGGCCTCGGCCGCATCGAGATCGGTCTCCTCCTCGAGGCGATGCCGCGACTGGATCAGGAGCGCCTCGCGCACGCTGCGCGCGGCGATTCCCTTCGGCTCGACCTCGCGCTGCAGGCGAAGGAGCGCCGCCTCGAGCGTGGCGAGCGACCAGTCGCATCCGGGAAGCTGCTCGCTCTGCTCGCGCACGGTCTCGAGCGGCGTCATCATCAGCCCGTCGTCGTCGATGTACTCGATGAGCCGCGCGCCGGCGGCGCGGATCGCGGGGTCGTGCACCTCCGCGAAGCTCCACTGCTCCTGCAGCTCCTCGACGAGGCTCCGCCCGCGCGAGGGAGCGTTCGCCATGGCGTCCATCTTGGCGTCGCGCTCGCGGTTGTCGCGCACGGCGCGGCGGCCGTCGATCTCGGAGTTCCACTGGTCGCCGTACTGGTTCTCGTAGCGGCGAAGGCGCTCGAACTCGGTCGCTCCCCCGCCCTGCGGCGCCTCCTCGCGATGCTCGTCGCGCGCGCGGCGGTCGGGGTCGTCGGAGGAACCAGGGGCGATCAGCTCGAGCGCGACATTGCGTTCGACCTCCTGCTCGAGCCGCTCGGCGAGCTCCATCGAGTTGAGCTGGAGGATCTCCGCGGACTGGATCAGCTTCGGAGACAGACCCATGGTCTGGCCGAGCTTCATGCCCTGCGAGGTTTCGAAACGCATCCCTGCCATCGTCTGCGGATCCTCCGCGGCCGCCATCGGGCCGAACGGGCTTCCAGCCCGGTGCCGATCGTATCGGCGGGAACTCCACGAGAAGACGGAACACAGCGACCAATTTTCGTCTTTCCCGCGGATTGGGCCGATCGACGCCGCAGCGCGCGCCCAGAGCCGCCCGGAAACGAACGCCCGCAGCGCAACGCACACGCGACCCAGCGCCAAGGGGAAGCGGCCGCATGAGCGCCGAAGGTCGCCGCCTTAGCACAAGCACCAGAGGTCGCCGCCGCAGCGGCGACCGCTACAACCTCGTCCTTCCCTTCAGCGCATCCCCGATCACCGCGGGATTCGCAAACTCAAGCTGCGACCCGCTCGGAAGCCCGCGCGCAAGGCGCGTCGAACGGACGCCGCGTTCGCCCGCCTCGCGTGCGATCCAGAGCGCCGTCGTGTCGCCCTCGAGGTCTGGGTTGAGGCCGAGGATGATCTCCGACACGCGTTCGCCGCGGGCGTTGCGCGCTGGGTCGTCGAGGCGCGCGAGCAGCGCATCGAGCGTGATCGCATCGGGGCCGACGCCGCCGAGCGGATCGAGCCGGCCGAGAAGCACGTGGTAGACCCCGCGATAGAGGCCCGTCTTCTCCATGACGAGGAGATCCTTCGGCTGCTCGACGACGAGGACGGTCGTCGCGTCGCGCCGCGCGTCGGCGCAAATCGGGCACGGATCGCTGTCAGCGAGGCTCCAGCAGACGGAGCAGTGCTTGACCTTCTTCTTGACATCCTCGACCGCGCGCGCGAGTTCCAACGCCTCGGCCGGCGACTGCCGAAGGACATGGAACGCGAGCCTCTCGGCGCTGCGGCGGCCGATCCCCGGCATCGCCGCGAATGCCTCGATCAGCCGGCGGACGGACTCTGGGTAGGCTGCGTTCGACATCGTGCCTCAGGCGAGCCGCTCGAGGAGTTGCGGCGGGAGATCGAGACCGCTCTCGCGCGCGGCGCGGCCGATCTCCTCGGCCATGCGGGCGCGGGCGCGCGCAAGTGCATCGTTCACGGCTTCCGCGATGAGTCTGTTGGCATAGCTCTGGTCGGCCTGCGATCCCGCGGCGATTCCGCGGAAGACCGATGGATCGAGCGTGACCGAGGCGACGCGCAGGTCGCAGTGGACGACCGCGCGCACGGCACCTCCGCCCGCGGAACCCTCGACCGTGGTCTCCGCGAGGCGCGCGCGCACCTCCTCCATCGTCGCCTGCAGGCGCGGGAGGTCCTTGAGAAGCCCCGCCATCTGCGTCGCGGCCTTCAGTTTGTCAAACACTCGGGTTCTCCTGTTCGGGGGTGAAGCACGATGCGGGCGTGAAGCACGATGCGGGCGTGAAGCACGATGCGGGCGTGAAGCACAACGCGGGCGTGAAGCACAGTTCGGGCGTCATCCACTGCGAAGCCGCCAAGCCCGATGCTACCCGTCCGACGGCGCGTCTGCCGCGACGCGCGGCGTCACCGACACGATCGTGGCGTCGAAGAGGTCGATCGCGCGGCGCACGAGTGGGTCGGCGCGGGCGGCCTGCTCGTCCGTCGCGGATACGGTGGCCGGCCGCGGTGCGGACCGCGATTCGGCCTCCGAGCGCTCGATGTCGATGCGGATCGGTCTTCCCGCCGCGCGGGAAAGGAGTGCGCGGATCGGCTCGGGATTCGTGGCGAGGTACGCGGCGCCGCCCTCGCGCGGAAGCGCGATGCGCGCCACACCGGCGTCGAACGCGCGCAGCTCGATCTGAGAGAGAAGCGCCTGGTCCTTCGCACTCTGGGCCGCGATGGCAGAGGCCCGCGCACGGAGCGTGGCAAGGTCGGTGGCCTCGGAGGCGGTCGGCTCCGGCGGAGCGGGGCGTTGCTCGAGCGCCGCGGGCTTGGGCTCGAGCGCCGCGGGCTTGGGCTCGAGTGCCGCGGGCTTGGGCTCGAGTGCCGCGGGCTTGGGCTCGAGTGCCGCGGGCTTGGGCTCGAGTGCCGCGGGCTTGGGCTCCACCGTCGGCGCCGCCGACTGCTGCGGCCTGCCTTGCGGCTCCAAAGCCCTCGTCGGCTGGGCCTCCGACTTCAGCCCCAGGGCGCGCGGCGCCCCAGGGTCACCTGCTTTTTTTGCGTCGCCCCCGCGGCTTGAACCACCTGCGAGAAGCGCTGCGCCCGCGGAGAAGCGGGGTGCGAGCGAAATGCGCGCGATGCACGCGTCGTAGAGGGCGCGTGGCGCGCTTGAGCCACGGGCGTTGCGGGCCGTCGCGTCGCAGAGGGCGATCGCATGCACGGCAAACGCGGCGTCGGTTGCCGCCGCGATGCGCTGCACGCGCTCGCGCATCGACTGCGCGACCTCGAGGAGATCGTCGGCTGCATCCTGCCCCGTGGTCGCGGCCGCCACGAGAATCCACCGAAATCGCTCGGCGAGAAGCTCGAGCGCCTGCTCCACGCCGCTTCCACGCTCGAGAAGCCGAGCGCCGTGACGGAGCGCATCGGCGGTGCGCTCGGAGACGCACGCCTCGATGATGTCGAGGAGGATCTCGTCGTCGGGAAGGCCGAACACCTGCTCGAGCACTGCTGCGTCGACGCGGCCCGTTGCCGCCGCGAGGAGCCGGTCGAGAAGCGACAGACCGTCGCGCATCGATCCGTTCGCGAGGCGCGCGACGGCAAGCAGCACGTCCTCGGTGACCTCGATCCCCTCGCCCGCCGCGACGGCGCCGAGGTGCGCTGCGATCTGGCGCGTGGGGATGTTGCGGAAGTCGAACCGCTGGCAGCGGGACTGGATCGTCTGCGGCACCTTGTGCGGCTCGGTCGTGCACAGGATGAACTTCACATGCTTCGGCGGCTCCTCCATCGTCTTGAGGAGGGCGTTGAACGCCGGGGTCGTGAGCATGTGCACTTCGTCGATGATGTAGATGCGGTACTGCCCCCGCGTCGGCGCAAGCGTGGCGCCCGCGATGAGGTCGCGCGCGTCGTCGATGCCGCGGTTCGAGGCGCCGTCGATCTCGATGACATCGAGGTCTTCGCCGCGCAGGATGGCCTCGCCGATCGCCTCGCCCTCGGCGAGCCCGCGGCGCTCGTTGAGGGCCCGCGCGAAGATGCGCGCCATCGAGGTCTTGCCCACGCCGCGCGTGCCGCAGAAGAGATAGGCGTGCGCGGTGCGGCCCGTGAGGATCGCGTTCTGGAGCGTTCTGGCGATCGGCTCCTGCCCGACCACCTCGCCGAAGTCGCGCGAGCGGTAGCGCCGCGCGAGCACGGTGTAGGGGCGCGTCGCGGCGCCGTCAGACGCGGCTTCGCCGGCGCCTTCTGCCGCCTTCGCTCCACTCGGACTTGTCGCGGGCCTCTTCGCCATCGACCTTTCTCGTCACCCGCCCGTCGGGCATCGGTGCAACATGCGTGTCGTCAGAGAGGAGCCATCGAGGACGGCCAGGCGACCGTCGGCTCGGACCGGGACGCTTATGGCTGCTGCGGTCAAGCCCTGACCAGGTTCGCGACCAGCCCGCCCGCCGGGCCCGGCCGTCCTCGATGGCTCCAGAGGGGCGATGGTAGCCGAGATCGGCGCGCGGTGGCGTTCGGTGATGGTTGGTTCAGCCCACTAGAATCCAACCTTCGATTCCCCCACCGAGGTGCCCATGGCCGAGCGAGAGACCACCCAGACCACCGACTCGGCCGAGACGGCTCCGCTGCCGCTCACCGCGCGGCAGCGGAGCACGCGGCTCATCCAGCTCTCGGCGCGCCTCATGTTCATGGCGCTCGTCCTCGCGACGCCCGCGCTCGTGGTCGGCAGCACCAAGGAGACCTTCCCGCCGAGCCTCATCATCGGGCTCACGCTCGCGTCGGGTTCGCTCGGCCTCATCGTCGTCGTGATCGACTCGATGACGCCGAACAAGCAGCTTGCCTCGATCTTCGGCATCTACCTCGGCATCTGCCTCGGCCTGATCGGCGCCTACGCGGTCGGCACGCTCCTCGACACCATCGTCGCGGCGTGGAGCCTGCAGGACACTCTCGGCGCGATCTACCTCAACCTCATCAAGGTCTCGATCGGCCTCATCCTCTGCTACATCGCCGTCTCGGTGGTGATGACGACGAAGGACGACTTCAGGCTCGTCATCCCCTATGTCGAGTTCTCGAAGCAGAATCGCGGCGTGCGGCCGATGCTCCTCGACACGAGCGCGATCATCGACGGCCGCATCCTCGAGCTCTCGCAGACGGGCGCGCTCGATGCCCCGTTCGTGGTCCTCCAGGCGGTGGTCGACGAGCTGCAGCGCCTCTCCGACAGCCCAGACAAGAGCAAGCGCGCGCGCGGCCGCCGCGGGCTTGACATGGTGGCGCGGCTCCAGGCGGCGCCGCGCATCGATCTCTCGATCGAGGACTCGTCGTTCGAAGGGACGAACGTCGACCGCGGCCTCGTCGAGGTGGCGAAGCGCAACGGCTACCGCGTGGTGACCACGGACGCAGCGCTCACCAAGGTGGCCGAGATCGCGGGCGTGCCGGCGGTCAACATCAACAGCCTCGCGGGGATCCTGCGCACGCAGTCGATTCCGGGCGATCGCCTTGAGATCGACCTCACGAAGGCGGGCGAGAGCCCCACGCAGGGCGTTGGATATCTCCCGGACGGCACGATGGTCGTCGTCGAGGGCGGCGCGGCGTGGATCGGCCGCAGCGTGCACGCGATCGTGACCAACACGCTCACCACGAACGCAGGGCGCCTCATCTTCGCGCGCTTCGAGCCAGGCGACCCGCCGCCGCCTGGGACGCCCGAGAGCATGGCCGCGCGCGCGACCTCGCAGCCGAAGCACCGTGGCGACGCGCCATTGCGCGACGACGACGGCGGCGACGCGCGCAGCCGCGGACGCAACCCGCGGCGCTGATTGCGTGGGCTTTCCTCGAGTGGACTTGCCTCGGGGGGGCTTGCATCGCGCAGAGTCACCAAAGTGAAGCCCCGCGCACCGACTGACCGGCGCGCGGGGCTGAGGAAGTTGCTGAGGACGCTTGCGCGCGAAGCGGCTTACCGACCGAGCGCGAGGAGCTGGGTGATCAGCTCGTCGGTCGTCGTGATGACGCGGCTCGCGGCCGAGTAGCCCGTGCTCGCGAGGATCATGTTGATGAACTCCTGCGAGAGGTCGACGTTCGACTGCTCGAGCGCGCTGCCGACGAGTCGGCCCGTGCCGAACTCGCGCGGACGCGTGACGAACGCGGTGCCCGAGTTCGGGCCGCTGCCGAACAGGTTGTCGCCAAGGTCGACGAGGCCTTCGGGGTTCGTGAACTTGGCGATCGCGATCTGGCCGATCGTGCGCGTGAGGCCGTTCGTGAACGAGCCAGAGATACGGCCGTCCTCGCCGATCGAGAAGTTCGACAGCGTGCCGATCGGGGAGCCGTCCTGGAAGACCGCCGCGAGCGAGGAGCCCTGGTCGGCAAGGCTCGAGACGCCGTAGGTCTCCGAGTCGAGGTCAAGCGTGAGCTGCATCGGCGACACCGCGCCGTTGTCGCGGATCAGCGTGAGCGTCTGGTTGCTCGCAGACTCGAAGCGGCCGGCGTTGTCGAAGGTGACTTCCGCGAGGCCGACGATGCGGTTCATCGCCGCGGTGTCGTCGCTCTCGGCGACCAGCTGCCATGTGGTGCCGCCCGAGATCGTGGTCGCCTGGAGGACGAAGGTGAGGTCGATGGTGACCGCCGTGCCGAGCGAGTCATAGACGATGAAGCTCGTGCGCACGCTCTCGCCGTCGGCGCTCGCGGTGCGGTTCAGCTGCAGCGGCTGCGAGAGGCCCGAGCCTGCGCCCGACACCGTGATGCTGACGGAGTCCGGGCCGAGCGCCTGCGCGGTGCCCTCGTTACCCGTGATGACGAGCTGTCCGCTCGCGTTGATGGTGACGGAGCCCCCGAGGTTCGAGCTCGCGCCGACATTGGTGTTGTCGAGGCCGAGCACATCCTCCATGAAGTCCGCGAGGTCGCCGAGCGTGTTTCCGAAGCCCTGCGCGCCCGCGACGGCCGTGCCGTTGAAGGCGAAGGTGGTGGCCTCGATCGACTTGCCGCCCTTCTCGAAGTTGTTGAAGGTGATCATCTTCGGGTTCGCGGTCGAGTCGAACGCGAGGAGCGAGCCGCCGAGGCCGTCGGACATGTAGATGTCGGTGGTGGTGATGTCGGTCGCCGCGGTCACGGGAATGGTGAGCGCTGCGTCGGTGAACCACGCGCGGCCCTCGAGGACGGTGCCGGTCGTGGCGATGGCGCCGCCCGCGTTCAGGTTGCCGTTGAAGTTGACCGACCGCGTCGCCTCGGCGACGGTCAGCGTGCCGATCGGAATCGAGATCGGCGCGAGGTTGCCGTCCTCGATGTTGAACTGCTCGTTCACGGCGTAGCCGAGGACGCGCGCGCCCGTCTGGGTCACGAGGTCGTTCTGCGGATTACGCAGGAAGTTGCCCGCGCGGGTGTAGTTCTGCGCGCCCGCCGAGTCGACGATGAAGAATCCGTCGCCTTCGATCGCCACGTCGGTGGCGACGCCTGTTCCGCCGATCGGGCCGTTGTTGAAGTTGCGCTGCGTGCTCGCGACCGTGACGCCGAGGCCGATCTGCGAGGGGTTCGAGCCGCCCGTGGTCGCGCCGGGCGACGAACCGAGCGAGAACGACCGGCTGAAGCTCGGGGAGAAGGCCATGCGCGTCGACTTGAACGCGGTGGTGTTCACGTTCGAGATGTTGTTACCGATCACATCGAGGCGACGCGAGTTCGCGACGAGTCCCGAAAGGCCGGTGAAGAGTGAGGTCGTTGATGCCATGCTGGAATCCTCCGCGTGGGGTGGCCGTCATGCGCTCGCGCGCCGCGGCTCCTGGTGCACAAGTCCGTCGTTTCCGAATTCGTTTCCGATTTCCCGAGGGGCCGAGGCGAGGGCCTCGATCTGCTCCGCGACTCCGCGCGGAGGAAGCGAGCGCGGCCCGAGGGCGCGCGCCGCATAGGCGGCCGTCTCGCCGCGAATCACGATCGCCGCGTCGACTTCCTCGAAGACGAAGTCGTCGCGCGTCTCAAGTCTTTCGAGGCGGCGCTCGGCCACCTCGGCGATGAAGGTGCGGCCTTCCGCGACGAGCACGGCGCGGCGTGCGCCGCGGCCCTGCGCGAGGTCGAGCGCGCGTCCGACCTGCGCGAGCGTCGCGGGCTCGAGCACGGCGCCGTCGGCGAGGACGGGTTCGCGCGCGCTGTCGACGCCGCCCGAACCCGCGAGCGAGAGAAGCTCGAGGAAGCCCGCGTCCGCCGTGCTCGGCCTCGGCGTGGCGGAGATTCCGCCCGTGGGCCGCACGGCGGGCTCGAGTCGTCGGAGAAGCTGTCTCGGGTCGATGGTCATCGCGTCCTAGGTGGTGTCGTCGTCTCTCGCGGAGCTCTCACGCGGCCGTCACGGCTGCAGCGGCTCCGCGTCGATGTACTCCACGCTCTCCATGGGCACGACCCAGTTGTTGTGGAGGAGGAGCGAGATCTCGTCGCCTGCGCGCGTCACGCTCTTCACCTGGCCGGCCACGCGCTCGTTGTCGGCGGTGAGGCCGCTGATGCGCTTGCCGATCAGGTTTCCCGCGCTCGCGAGCTGGTTCTGGAACACGATCGACTCGAGCTGCTTGCCCATCGAGATGTCGCTCTCGATCGAGCGGATCGAGTTCAGCTGCTCGAGGAGCGCGCTCGAGTCGTTCGGCTGGAAGGGATCCTGCTGCTGGAGCTCGGTGAAGATGATCTTCATGAACTCCTCGCTCGACATCTCGTTGAAGCGGTTCTTGATCGGCTGCGGCGCAAGCGGCGCGGCGGGTGTCGAGTTGAGTGCGCTCATGGGAGTCTCCGAGAAGTCACGCGTCGCGTGTGACCGCGTTCATCAAGCCGTTCATGCCGATCGCCGCGCCGCGGGCGTCATCGACGCGGAGTCAAGGGCGGAGGCGAATCCACCCTGCCGCCTGTCCGCGCGGCCGGTGAGCTCGTGCTGGATGCTGGGCTCACGGTCGCGGCGGCCCCTGCTCTCGCCGCCCGCCGCATCCTGACGACGCTCACCGCCGCGGTCGCGCGCATCGGCGTTGCCGCCCTGGTCCTGGCGCTGGTCGCTCGGCGACTGCGTGGCCGCATCGGCGGCGCGGGCACCGTGGATCGTGATCCGCTCGACGGAGAGGCCTTGGGATTCGAGTCGTTCGCGAAGCATGCCAAGGTTCGCCTCAAGCAATGCCCGTGCCTCGGCCGTGGCGGCCGTGAAGTCGGCAACAACTGCGCCCTGCGAAACCTGAAGCTCGATGCGGAGCTGGCCGAGCGCGGGCGGCTCGAGCCGCATGGTGATCGCGCCGCCACGCTGGTTCGCGAGGATGCCGAGGCCCTTCGCGGCGAGCTGCGCCGCGGGAGTGGCGCCGTCGGCGGGCTGTCGCGCAAGATCCGCGGCGAGACCGCCTGCGCCGAGCGTTCCCGCAAGCGACGCGGCGCCCGAGGCGAGGGGCGATTGGGACGCGACGGGAGAAGCTCCGATCGACGCGGCTGTCGAAGCAAACGAGGCCGCGTTGCCGGCGGAAGCCGCGCGGTCGGTGGCCACGGCGTCCGCCATGGCGCGGGCATCGGCGGCAAGGGCCGAGGCACGCGGATCGGGCGAGGCGCGATCGACCGCCAGACGCGCACCCGCGTCGGCGCCGTCGATCTCGACAAGACCTTGTCCGAGCGCCTGCGCCACGCGCTCGGCCGCGAGGTCCGCCTCCATGGCGGCGACGCGCGCGAGCGCAGGATCTGCGGCGCGCGACGCGGCATCTGACTGCATGGACGCGCGATCGGCACGCGCGGCAAGAACGGCGTCCTCGAGCGCACGGATCGCCGCATCGGCGCCGTCGATTCGATCGGCAGACGCGGCCCCTGTCGACGCGGCGCGGGCCGGGTCCGCCGAGCCCGCTGGCTGCTGCGCGGATTCCCGCGACTTTGAGGACAGGGTCGACGCAGAATTCGCGGCGACCGAGGATGCGGCCAGTGAACCTGTCGTGGCGGCGGGCACGGGGCGCGCATCGGAAGGGCCCGCGGGCGTGGTCGGCTGCGAGGGCGCGGAACCAGCGTCTTGCGGCGCGGGGATGGCGGCGTCGGATCGCGCGCTGGCGGACTTGAGGTTGTCGGAGTTGAGGTTGTGGGACTGGGGGTTGTGGGACTGGGAGTTGGCGAGTTGTGGACTGACGGACTGGATGCCGTTGGCAGCTGCGTCGAGGGACCGCGTGTCTGCGGACTCGGACTGCCCAGCCCTCGCCGACGCGGCCTGGACCTGCGTGGACTGAGCGCCTTCGGCGCCGCTGTTGGCAACCACGGCGCCC
Source organism: Phycisphaera sp. (assembly GCA_016124975.1). Classification (GTDB taxonomy): domain Bacteria; phylum Planctomycetota; class Phycisphaerae; order Phycisphaerales; family SM1A02; genus QWPT01. The sequence continues at coordinate 61,695 of WGMP01000028.1, forward strand.
GAGGCTCCGGCGCCGTATTCGTTCGAGATGGCCGCGGTCGACGCATCGCGCGCCGCGGACTGCGGGCCCGAACCGAGGTCGCGTGCGTCGAATTGCGTCGGCGCGCCGTCGCGCGAGGCCGCCTGCAGAGCCGCATCCGCCGCGGCGTCGCGAAGTTCGGACAAACCAAGCCCCGCGGCGTCAGCTTCGATCGAAGCGGGTGCGCCAGAACCCTGCGCGAGGCCGTTCCATGCGCGAGGCACCGCGGCGACGATCTGATCGCTCGCATCGGCCGAGTCGCCGCGCCCGTCGTCGCGCCCGTCGTCGTCTTTGCCATCGCCAGTGCCACGGTCTTCCGCATCGTCGCGGCCCGCGGCTGCGTCGAAGGAGTCGTCCGATGCGTCGCGCGTCTCAGCCGACGAGCGGTCCGCGGCTTCGGCGCGCGCTTCCTGCGAGGCACCCACGCCGACGGGGTCGGCGCTTGCCTCGTCCTCGGGGCGACGGCTCGCCGAGTTCTCCTCGGCTCGGCTCCGATCGACCGCCCCCTCGCCCCGCGCGCTTCGGGCGAGGCGATCCTTGCCGCGCGCCGCAGAAAGGTCCTGTCGAAGGATCTCCTTGAAGCTCGGTTCCGCGCCGCGCGAGTCGCGCCGCGCCGAGAGATCCGCACCCGCCCGAGCGCGGACTGGCTCAGCGGGCGCCTGGAGCTGGCGCCTGGCGGGCAGGTTCGGCGGGAGACTCGGCAGATTCGGCAGCATTCTTGGCTCCTGCGCTGATCTCGCTCTCGAGACCGAGCTGGCGGAGCCGTTCAAGCAAATCCGTTGCCACCTTCGCCTCGCCCTCGCCCTTGAAGGCCTTGAGGAGCCCCGCGGACTTCGCCGGGTTCATGGCGTCGAGATACGCGACCGCCTGGTCCTCGCGGCCCGTCTGGACGAGCTCGAGGATCCAGTCCTTGCTCTGCTTCGCGGGCGCGGCCTCGAGAAGGCGCACGGCCTTGCGGAACTGGTCGTCGGTCTGGCGCTCCTTCTGCGTCGCGATCGACTGCTCCCAGTCGGCCTGCCGTTTCGCAAGCGCCTCCTCGCGCTGCGTGACCTCGCGCTCGCGGCCCGAGAGATCGGAGAGAAGCCTGCGGCGCTCGTCCTCGAGCCCGCGCAGCGCAAGTTCCGCGCGCTGCTCGAAGCGCTCGGCGGAGAGGATCTGCTCGGTGCGCGTCATCGGCACCTCGAGCAGGCGCCTGCGCTCCTCCGCCGCCGCCGTCGCGGCCGCGGCGTCGGACTCGGCCTGCGCGAGGAGCGCCTTCTCCTCGGCGATCGTGGGCTGGAACATCTCGCGCATGCGCTTCAGGCGCTCCGCGTCGACGCGGCCGCTCGCGACGAGCCAGCCCGCGAACCCGATGAACGCGAGGAGATGCGCGATGGCGAGGACCCTGATGAGTTTCACGAGGCTTCCCATGGATTCTCTCCGTTGTTCGATCCCCGGGAGCGGTCGACGGATCGCTCGTCGGCCGCTCGGCGCTGCGACGAAGCCTGCGCGAACTCGTCGATCTGCTCGCGCTCGCGGCGGGCGACCTCGTCGTCGAAGGCGGCGCGCCGTCGGTCGCGCAGAAGTTCAAGCGCCCTCCGCGCCCGCGCCGCCTCGGTGAGGTCCGCACGGGCGCGCTGCATGGCCTTCTCCGTGCTCGCAAGCTCGAGCACGGTGCGCTGCGCCTTGTGCATGAGCCCGATGGCCGCGCCCGCGTGGTGGCGGAGCGACGCTGGGTCGATCGTGCCCGTCAACTGCGCACGCCACTCGTCGCGGCCGCCCGCGATCTCGCGCTGTCGCGTGCGAAGGGCGTCCTCGAGCTCGCGCCGATGCCGCTCCACGGTGGCGACGACGAGTTTCCTCGCCTCCTCCTCCTTGAGGCGACGGTCGAGGACACGCTGCAATGCGAAGCGGAACCTTGCCATGGCTGTTCAATTCCCGCGGCGGGACACGATCCCGCGCGCGACCGTGCGCCCGATCATCGCCTGCCACCCTGTGCGGGCGCCGGGGGGCCGCCCGCAGCCTTCATCGGCGCGGCCTGCGCCTGGCGTGCAGGCGCCGCCGAAGCCTGGCCCTGCTGCGGGGCGCGGCGACCCGCAGATTCGGCAGAAAGCGAAAGTTCGACGAGGGCGCGCAGCGTCGCGGGAAACTCGGCGCGCTCGTCCTGCCCCTGGCGCAGGAACGCGTCGAGCTCGGACTTGAGCGCGATCGCAGCATCGACATCGGGGTTCGAGCCGCGCGCGTAGGCGCCGATCTGGATCAGTTCCTCCGCCTCGCGATAGGCCGACAGGAGTCGTCCGACATGGCGCCGCGCGCGGATGTGGTTCGGGTCGGAGATCTGGTCGGCCACGCGCGAGATCGACGCGAGGACATCGATCGCGGGAAAGTGCGAGCGCTCGGCGAGACGCCGCGAGAGCACCACATGGCCGTCGAGGATGCCCTTCGTGGCGTCGGCGACGGGCTCCGTGAGATCATCGCCCTCGACGAGCACGGTGTAGAAGCCTGTGATCGAGCCGCCCGTGGCGAGGCAGCCCGCGCGCTCGAGGAGGCGCGGCAGCATGGAGAAGACGCTCGGCGTGTAGCCCTTCGTCGCGGGAACCTCGCCCGCGGAGAGGCCGATCTGCCGCTGCGCCTGCGCGAAGCGCGTGACCGAGTCGAGCATGAGCATGACATCGAGTCCCTGCTCGCGGAAGTACTCCGCCGCGCTGCAGGCGACGGTCGCCGCACGCACGCGCATGAGCGGGCTCTCGTCGCCCGTCGCCACCACGACCACCGATCGACGCAGGCCCTCCTCGCCGAGGACATGCTCGAGGAACTCGGGCACCTCGCGGCCACGCTCGCCGATCAGCCCGATGACATTCACATGCGCCGCGGAACCGCGCGCGATCGAGCCAAGAAGCGTGCTCTTGCCGACGCCAGGGCCTGCGAAGATGCCCACGCGCTGACCTCTGCCGACCGTGAGCATCGCGTCGAGCGCGCGCACGCCCGTCGGGAGCGGGTCGCGGATCACGCCGCGCGAGAGCGGGCTCGTGCGCCCGGGCCAGAGCGGCTGCGGCGTCCCGGGCGGAATGTCGCCCTTGCCGTCGATCGGACGGCCGAGCGCATCGACCACGCGTCCGAGCCACCACTCGTTGACGCCCACCGTCGACGCGGTCTGCTCGACGACGACGGAGGTTCCCGTCGAGACGCCGTCGACCTCGGAGAGGAGCATCACGAGCGCGCGCGTTCCCTCGAAGCCGACGACCTCGGCGCGCGGCGCCTCGGCGCGGTTCGGCACCTCGATCCGCACCAGCGATCCGACGGGCAGCGGCAGCTGCTCGACCGAAAGGACGAGCCCGCGCACCGCACGGACCGTGCCGCGGATGAGGCGCGGCTCGATGGCGCGCACGGCCTGTCGCATGGCGGCGAGCTTCACGGCTGTGCGCCTCCGCCCGATGGGTCGCCGCCTGAGCCTTCTGATGGGCCTTCTGATCGGCCTTCTGATGGGCCTTCTGACGAGCCTTCCACGGGTCCGTCGGCCGAGTCGCCGCGCGCGTCGCTTGAGAGAGCGCCCGACGCGGGCGGCGATGGCGGAAGTTCAGATGCAGCGGCTTCGATGGCGGCGGGCGTCGCGGGCGTCTCCTCAACCTCGACTGCAGGCGCTGCGTCCTCGCCGATCACGCCGAACCGCATGCGGCGGAACTGTGTCTCGATGCGCGCGTCCACGGAGCCTTCCGCGGAGCGCACCACGCAGCCGCCGTGCGAGACGGCGGGATTCGAGCGCACCGAGAGCTCCGCATCGGCGGGAAGCAGCGCGCAGAGATCGGGCATCGCCTCGCGCACGGCGCCCTCGTCCTCGGGCGCGACCTCGACGGACAGCCGCGTTGCGCGCCCAAAGAGCGCGACCGCGGCCTCGACCTGCCTCGTCACGACCTTCGGGTCGACGCGGACCTGTCCGCGCACGATCGACTCTGCGATCGCGATCGCGATCGCGGCGAGCTCACGCTCCGCGGAGCGCATGACCTCGTCGCGATGGGCGCTCCAGCGCATGAGCTCCGCGGCGAACGACTCCTCCACCGCGCGAAGCGTCTCCTCGTGCGACGCCTTCGCCTCCGCGCGCCCCGTGGCCTCGCCCTTGGCGCGCCCCTCCGCGAGGCCCGCCTCGTAGCCGTCGGCCTTGCCCTGCTCGAAGCCCGACTCGCGCGACTCGCTGTAGACGCGCTCGACCTCGGCGCGCGCGGCCGCAACGAGGCGCGTGGCCTCCTCCTGCGCCTCGGCGAGCGTCCGCTCCGCCGACTTGCGCAGGTCGGAGAGGTCGAACACGCCTTCCGCGTGCCTTGGCCTCGGTGCCGTCGCCTTGATGACCGCCATCGCTCGGGAACCTCCGTCGGGGCGGTGCGCCCCGTGAACCTCAGACAACTACGTCGTTGTCGCCGCCGCGGCCTGCGATGATGATCTCGCCCGCTTCCTCGAGCCTGCGCACGATGTCGACGATCTTCTGCTGCGCGGCCTCCACATCGCTGATGCGCACGGGACCCATGAACTCCATGTCCTCGCGGATCGTCTCGGCGGCGCGCGACGACATGTTGCCCAGGATCTTGTTCTTGAGCTGGTCGGACGCCGTCTTGAGCGCGAGCACCAGCTGGTCGTTCTCGACTTCCTTGAGCACCGCCTGGATGCCCTTGTCGTTGACCATGTTGATGTCCTCGAAGACGAACATGCGCCTGCGGATCTCCTCGACGAGCTGAGGATCCTCGCCCTCGACGCCCTGCATGATGGTGCGCTCGGTCGAGCGGTCGACGAGGTTGAGGATCTCGGCCACGGTCTCGACGCCGCCGACCTTCTCCATCGAGCTCACGATCATGTTCGAGAGCCTGCTCTCGAGCGCGTGCTCCACCTCGCGGATGACCTCGGGGTTGGTCTGCTCCATGTGCGCGACGCGCCGCACGACCTCGATCTGCTTCGAGGGCGGAAGACCGATGAGGATCTCGCTCGCCTTCTGGTGCGAGAGATGGCTCACGATCAGCGCGATCGTCTGCGGATGCTCGTCCTGGATGAATGTGAGGAGGTTCGCGCTTTCCGCCTTCTGCAGGAAGCTGAAGGGCGTCTTCTGGACCTGCGTCTGGATCTGCGCGATGACCTTCTCGGCGGTCTTCGGATCAAGCGAGTTCTTGAGCAGGTTGCGCGCGTAGCCGAAGCCGCCCTCGCGCACATATCCCTGCGCCATCGCCAGCGAGTAGAACTCGCGGATGACCTCCTCGCCGAGCTCCTTCGGCACGTCGCCGAGGGCCGCGAGCGCGCGCGTCACTTCCTCGACCGCCTCGGTGGGCAGCTCCTTCAGGAGCTTTCCCGCCGCCTCCGAGTTCAGGAGAAGCAGCAGGATCGCGCTCTTGATGGTGCCGTCGAGCTCGTCGGCGGACTTCGGCAGCTTCATTCCTGGTCGGTACACCATGGCTCGCGTTCCTCGGTCGTTGTCGAAGTTCCGTTCGCGTCAGTCCTGGCTGCGCATCCAGCGTCGGAGAATGCCCGAGAGCTCCTCGGGATCGCGGTTCGCGAGGTCGTTCAGCTGGTCGAGCATCTGCTGCCGGCGCAGGCTGTCGTCGTCGAGCTCCACGCCCTCGAGCGCGGGAGTGGCCTCGTCGGCCTCGCCGATCAGCTCGCCGCCGTCGGAATCGAGCATGGGCGGAACGCCCGCGAGCTCTTCGGCGCTCGGAAGCTGCTCGGACACCGACGCCTTCTTCGCGATGTTGAACATGAAGAAGAGGCTGACGATGGCGAGGATCCCGAGGCCGATCGGCCGGAGGAGGCCGCCGCCGCTGATCGAGAACCCTTCGCCGCCGCCGCCGCCTCCGCCGCCCGATCCGAGCACGAGCTCGCCGAACCCCGCTGCGATCGATGGCGCGGGCGACTCCTCGGCGAAGTCGTAGAACCAGCTGACCTCGACCACGCCCTTCTTCGAGTCCGCGAAGCCGTCGGTCGCGACCAAGGGCTCGACGAGCTTCTTGATGCGCGCGATCTCCTCGTCGCGCACCGCGGCGACCGCAGCCTCGTCGGGCGCCTTCGCCGCTGCCTCGCCGCCCTCGCCGCCTTCCGACGGGTTGCGCAGCTTCCACACGCGCACGAAGTAGCTCCACGGGATCGCCACGCCCACGTCGATCTTCACCGCGTAGCCCGTGGGGTCGATCTCTGTCTCGCGCGTGCCGGGGATCTGCGAGAGATACTTGTTCTCCGCGCGCTCGGTCGAGGTCTGCGAACCGCTCGCGCCGCCGCCGAGCGCCATGCCCGCGTTCGGCACGGTTCCCGGCTCGCGCGAAGGCGAAGCGCCCCTCATCTCCGAGGTCTGCGTCGATTCGCTCACGGGCACCGAGATTCCGTCCTTGAAGTCCGTCGTGGTGCGCGTCCGCTCCGTGGTCACGACCTGCGGGTTTACGGCGATGCGCACGCCGTTGATCGACGCGAGGAGCGTGGCGATGCGCGCCTGCACGGCGTCGGCGATCTTCAGCGAGTGCTCGAGGTTCTCGCCCGCCGCGGCACCGCGGCCGAAGGTGGTGCGGTAGCTCTGCGCACCGTCCGTGATCGAGACGCTCTCAGGCTTGAGGCCCGCCTGCGTGCCCGCGACCATCGACGCGATCGAGTCGACCTGGTCCTGCGTCAGGCCGCCCTGCCGCATCTGGACATGGACGCTCGCGGTCTGCACATGGCGCGATGCCCCGAGCGGCGTGGCGGGCTTCGGTGAGATGAACACCGTGGCCGCCTTCACGTTGCGGAAGCCCGAGATCGTCCGTGCAAGCACGTTCTGCAACGCGATCAGCTTCTTGGTCTCGCTCTGCCGCGTCGTTTCGAACGGGCTGTCGAGCTCGACGAGCTTCGTGAAGTCGATCCCTGCCTCGCTGCCGCCGCCCTGCTCCGCAAATCCCGCGAGCAGCTCGCCATGGCGCTCGACGGGGACCATGAGCCTTCCGCCCTCCTCCTCGTACTTCACGCCGCGCATGGCGAGGAAGGTCTTGGCCTGGTCGTAGGCTGCGGGCGTGACCGCGAAGGGCATGGTCGTGGTGGTCGAGGTCCACTGCGCCACCAGGAAGAGCCCCAGCGCCACGATGACCATGAGGCTCCCGATGAGGAGCTTCGCCGTGGGCGTCAGGCCCGCGAGGCGGGACCGTACGAGTTCGAGCGTCCTTCGCAATGCCTGCACGCGTCGGCCTCCATGCCACTTGCGCCGCGACCACTTCATCCCCCACGGACCCCCGCGCGGCCATCCTGGCGCGCGGGGAGAGAAGGCTCATCGGCACAAGAGCGTTTCATTCCGCAAAGAGCGCGCGTCGAAAGGCCGTTCCTGCGCGGGCCGCGCAGGAACCGCGCGGCGACCTCCCGATGGTCCGTGCACGACAGAGGCGCGTCGCCACGCAGCCTGCCCGCGGCCAGCGCCGTTCCGCCGCGGCTCTGCCAGCGGTCCACGCCACAACCCGAGCTACAACCCAAGCCACAACCCACGCCGAACCCGGCGCGCCAGCGGAATTCCACCTCGCGTCAGACGCGGATGTTGCGCACTTCGTCGTAGGCGTCGACGGCCTTGTTGCGCAGCGCCAGCAGCATGCGGAAGGCGGAATCCGCCTTCTGCGCCGCGATCATGACGCCCTCGATGTCGTCGCGCTGGCCCGTGAGGAGGTCGTTCGTCGCCTGCGTGGCGTCGCGCTGCAGGTCGTTCACCTTCTTCATCTCGGCAAGCAGGTCCTGCTTGAAGTCCGAGCCCTCGCCGCCCGCCATGGGCCTCGAGAGCCCAGGCTGCTGGCTGTTGACGCGGGAGACGATGCCAAGCGGGTCGATCATGCGGTCCTCAACGCTCCTCGGTCTCTCTCAGCATACGGCGTGCCAGAGGCGGCCTCGCCGGCCCTCTCGGGTCAGGCGATGATGCGCAGCGATGCGTCAAGCATCGACTTGGTGGCCTCGACGGCCGCAAGATTCGCGTCGTAGCTGCGCGTGGCCAGCATGGCGTTCGCCTGCTGGACCACCGGGTCGATGTTCGGGTAGCGCACATTGCCGTTCGCGTCCGCGAACGGGTGCTTCGGGTCGTACTGGAGCCTGAAGTCGTTGCGCGGCCTGATCTCCGAGATGTGGACCCCGAACGGATTGCCCGAGGCGGGGTCGCCGGGCGCGAAGAACACGACCTTCTCCGAGAACGGGATCTCGGTCGAGCGCGGGTCGACGGGAACCTCCGCGTTGGCGAGGTTCGCGCTGATCGCGTCGAGCCTGGTGCGGTTGGCGACGAGGGCCGAGGTCGAGATGTCGAGCGAGCCGAACATGGGAAGTCCTCTCTGTCAGCCTGCGCGGGCGGTCATGCGGGTCAGAACCGTTCGCGGATCGCCATGCTGATCGAGTCGAAGCGGTTGCGCAGCATCTGCGACGCCAGGCGGTAGGTGTACACGTTCTCCGTGATCTTCTGCATAATCCGTTCCACGCTGCGGTCGTTTCCGTCGTGGAACATGATGTTCTCGGCGAGCACCTCGGGCTTGAGCACCATGCCCTCCTCGGTGACGGCCACGGGCGCGGAGCCGTCGAACGAGATCGAGCCGTCCTTCTCGGTCTGCCCTGCGTCGATCGCGTCGCGCAGCGCCGCGTGGAAGGCCTTCGGGCTCACATCCATCGGACGGAACCCTGGGGTCTCGATGTTGGCGAGGTTGTTCGTCAGGAGCCGGTGCCGCGCAGACATGTACTGCAGCGACCGCTCGAGGACGGGTAGCGTGGTTCCTGCGTGGAGTCCTTCGATCATGGGAGCCTCACAGTTCGGCGGGGACGAGCGATTCTTCCTTCCACTTCTTGAGCTTGAGCCCGAGCGTGCGGACGCCGATCCCGAGCGCCTTCGCGCTCTTCTGGCGGTGTCCGCGGAAGCGCTCGAGCGTGGCGACGATCGAGCGGCGCTCGATCTCGTCGAGGGTCAGCCGCCCGTCGCACACGAGGGTCGGAAGCCCCGTGCCGTCGCCCGAGGGCTGCGGCGCAGGCGACGGGACGCCAATGAGCGCGTCCGCCGCGGACGAGAAGGTCTCGATGACGGGAGCCGCCCGCGACGCAGGCATCGCCGATGCGGGGCGCGACAGCGGAAGCCCCATGCCTCCCGATGCGGCGGTCGCGGTCTGCGCGGGCGCCGATGCAGGCGCGCGCTCGGGCGCAGGATGCACCGCGCCCGCGATCCACGGCGCCACGAGCGAGGCCTCGATCACATCGCCCGCGGTCAGCACGGCGGCGCGCTCGCAGAGGTTCTGCAGTTCGCGCACGTTGCCGGGCCAGCCGTAGCGCTCGAAGAGCGCGAGCGCGTCCTTGGCAAGGCGCTTGCGGCGCCCGCCCTCGCGGTCGGCGACGAGCCCGAGGAAGTGCTCCGCGAGCTCGGCCACGTCGCTCGCGCGCTCGCGCAGCGCGGGCATGCGGATCGGAAGGACATTGAGGCGGAAGAAGAGGTCGCCGCGGAAGCGACCCGCGTCGACCTCGCGGGCGAGGTCGCGGTTCGTGGTCGCGAGGATGCGCACATCGACCTTCTGCGCGATGCTCGAGCCGACACGCTCGAAGCTCTTCTCCTGGAGGACGCGCAGCAGCTTCGCCTGGAGGTCGGGCGGGATCTCGCTGATCTCGTCGAGGAGGAGCGTGCCGCCGTCGGCGAGCTCGAAGCGGCCCTTGCGCAGCCGGTCCGCGCCGGTGAACGCGCCCTTCTCATGGCCGAAGAGCTCGCTCTCGAGGAGCGCCGAGGAAAGCGCGGCGCAGTTGATCGCGAGGAACGGCCCCGACGCACGCGGGCTGTGCTCGTGGATGTGGCGCGCCGCCACTTCCTTGCCTGTGCCCGACTCGCCCGTGATGAGCACCGTGCCGTGGCTCGCGGCCATGGGCGCGAGCTTCGCGCGAAGTTCCTCCATGAGGGGCCCCGAGCCGATCATGCGGTGGCTCTGCGCGCGCCGCGTCTGCGGGGTCGCCACCGCGCGCAGCACCTGGTTCTCGCGGAGGAGCCGCGCGTGCTCGAGTGCGCGATCGACCGAGATCGACAGCTCGTCGCCCGAGAAGGGCTTCGTCACATAGTCGAACGCGCCCTTGCGCATCGCCTCGACCGCGGTCTCGATCGAGCCGAACGCCGTCATGAAGACGACAGGCAGCTCGGCGTCGATCTTGCGGATCTCGTCGAGGAGCTCGAGCCCGTTCATTCCGGGCATCTGCAGGTCGGTGACCACGCACTCGGGCCGCTTTTCGGCGAGGCGCGCCAGCGCCCCGCGCGCATCGGGCGCAGTGATCACGGTGTGACCCTTGCGTCCGAGGATCGCCGCCACGCTGTCGCGCATCAGCTCCTTGTCGTCGACAACCAAGACCTTGCCCATACGGACGACTCCTTCATCCTGCGTGTGCGTGGACAGACTGACTTCCGCCGATCCTTCGGCGGACCGCTTCTCCGAGCGAGACGCCATCGGCGCCTCTGACCTCGGATGGTTCGAGTGGAAGCGCAAGCTCGAGCCGCGCGCCGGGGCCGTGCCCTGCGACGCGGCGCGTCGACTCCGCGCAAGCGGTCATTCCGCCGTGCGCGTCGACGATGCGGTGGACGATCGCGAGGCCAAGCCCCGTGCCCTCCTCGCGCGTCGTGAAGAACGGGTTGAAAATGCGCTCGCGCGCCTCCGCGGGGATCCCCGGGCCCGTGTCCTCGACGGCGAGGACGACGAATCCGCGGCGCGAGCCGGCGGCGGTCCTGAGTCGCGCCTCGCGCGCGGACAGCGTGATCTCGCGGTGCGGGAGACCCTGCATGGCCTGCACGGCGTTTCGCACGAGGTTGGCGACGGCCTGCGCCACGAGCGGCGCATCGGCGCGCAGCGCGCAGGCGCCGTCGATGTCGATGCGAAGGTCGATCTCGTCGTCGGCGAGCAGCGCCTCGCAGTCGCTCGCGGCGAGCTCGAAGATCTCGCGCGCCGAGGTCTCGACCGCGTTGACGCGGGTGTCGCGTGCGAAGCTGAGCACATCACCCACGATCCTGTCGAGCCGCCGCGCGGCGCGCAGGATCTTCTCGACGCTGGTGGAGGCCGCGGCGTTGCCCGCGACATCTTCGCGGAGCATCTCCGCGTTCAGCGCGATCGCGCCGAGCGGGTTGCGGATCTCGTGGGCGATGCCCGCGGCCATCTCGCCGAGCGCGGCGAGCGAGCGCGACCTCCGCAGCCGCTCGTTCGCCTCGGCGAGCTCGGCCTGAAGGCGCGACACCTGCGCCGTCAGCGCGGCATGCGTCTCCTCGAGCCGCGCGGCCGCGTCGTTGAACGCGCGCACGAACTCCTGGAAGTCGCCATCCTGGACCGTCGGTTGCGTCATCAGCCCGTCCTGTCGGTGAAGCGTGGTTCGAGTTGGGCGCCCGGCGCCGCGTAGGCCCTGTTGGCGGCCGCGCCGCCCTCGGCGCGCGCCAGCGTCTCGGAAGACTCGCGGCGACGCGACTTCAATTCACGGACGAAGGCCTTGTCGCGCACGCCGACGGCGTCGAGCACCTGCCGCATCTCGGCGTTGATCTCGCGCAGCGGGCCCACGTCGTCGGTGGTGAGTTCGGCGGTCTTCGCAAGCGCGACCCACTCCTCGTCGAAGGCCCGCATCGAGCGGATGAGCGCGTCGCGCGCATCGAGATGGCCGTTCAGCGCGATCTCGGCGTCCGCGGGCGTGCAGTCGCCGCGCGTGGCGCCGTCGACGATCGCCAGCACCTTCGATTCCGAATCCGCCAGTTCCAGCAACGCCTTCGCGGACTTCAGCCGCGCCTTCGCGATCTCGAGCAGTCGAAGCGAACTCTGTGAACTCATGGCAGGCCCCCTGGTTGATTGCCTTGCGTTTCCGTTCTGGCGCCCGAGACCACCCGCGCCGCGGGCGGGCGATTGCGAAGCCATGTCTCCCAGCTTTCGCGTGCGAGGATTCCGCCTCCGACGAGGAACGCCTCGTCGGGAAGCTGCGCGAGCCTCAGCTGCGCACGGCGATGCGCGATCTCGGCGCGGGTGGTGTCGCCGAGCCGATCGCAGGCGTTGACGATCTGGATGAGCGCGACCATCGAGATCGCGTGCTCGGAGTACTTGCGGTCGACGATCTCGTAGAGCTGGATGGCGTCCTCGAACTGCTCGAGGTCGAAGGCCGTGTTCGCGCGCGCAAGGTAGGCGCGGCGGAGCATGTCCTGCGAGAGGCCGTCGATCGCCTCGCCCTTCGCCTCGAACGACGAGATGGCCTGCTCGAAGGCTCGGCGCGCCTCGCCGAGACGGTCGTTTGCATCGCGCGTCAACTGCAGGCGCCGCGCCACGGACACATCGCCCGTGTCGGCCTGACGACGCGCCGCGCGCGCCACGTCGACGAGGCTCTCGCCGAGGCGGAACTGAAGCTCTCCCGAGCGCGGATCGTCGGGGCGCCGCAGGATCGCCTCCCGCAGCAGCTCGGTCGCGCGCACGAAGTCGCCGCGGTCGTAGGCGAGGCCGGCCATCACCTCGAGCGCCTCGAAATACTCGTTCGCGGACGGCTCGAGCCCGAACTCGCCCGAGGTGATGCGCTGCAGCACATTGAGCGCATCCGCGGGGCGCCCGCCCGAGGCGAGCGCGCGCGCGAGCGGCACGACGGAACGGACGGCGAACGGACCCGTCGGAGAGACCGCGATCGCCTTCTGGTATCCCTTCACCGCCTCGTCGAACGCACCTTCCGCATGGTTTAGCCCCGCGATGCGCCAGTGCGCTTCCGCGCGCTGCGGGTCGTCGGGCGGCGAGAGATCGATGAACGCCGAGAAGTTCGCCATCGCCGCCTCGCGCCAGCCCGCGAGGTCGTAGCTGTCGGCGGCCGCCCACAGGCTCGCCTGCGCGGAGCCGTCCTGCATGCCGCGCACCTCGGGCGAGGCGGCGTGTGCTGCGAAGGAGTCGCCCGCGCGACGAAGCAGACGGTTCACGCGCGCGCGGTCCTCGGGGTCGATCGACTTTCCGTCGGGAACCTCGGCGATCATCCGCATCGCCTCGCCGCGCGCAGCGAGCGCCACGCGCGAGAGCGCGTCGGCCGAGGATCCGCCGTTCGGGCGGATCGTGGTCGCGAGATCGGCGAAGAGCAGCGCGTCGCCTGGCCGCTTCTCCGCAAGCAGCGCGTCGGCGCGGGCGATCAGCTCCATCTCCGCCTCGCGCACGGTGTCTGGGTGGCTGCCCTTGAGGAAGAGGTCGCGCAGCTGCTGGAAGTCGCGGAGCGAGTCGACGAGCTCACCGCGCAGCGCGTAGGTGGCCGCACGGCCGAGGACCGCCTCCTGACGCAATCTGCCCGGATGCTCTCCCTTCACGGCGCGCTCGAAGACCTCGTGCGCGGCCTCGATCTCGCCGAGCGCGACGAGCGTGCGCCCGAGGCCGATGTCGATCGCACCCGCGGTCGCGGTTCCGCCCGTCGCAAGCGACGCCGCGTGCTCGAACTCGCGGCGCGCCTCTGCGAAGCGCCCCTGGCGCCGCAGCGCCTCCGCGAGCAGGCCAGACAGCTCCGCGAAGGCATCGCGCGAGACTTCGTCGCCGCCCTCCGACGCGCCCTCGAGCCGACGGAGATCGAGGAGCAACCGGCTCGATGCGTCCTGCACGCGGCCCACCGAGAGGCGGATCTCCGCGGCGCGCGCCACGGCCCATGCCTCCTCGCCTGCGGGCAGCGACGGATCGGAACGGAACTCGTCGATCGCGGCGAGAAGCGCCTCAGGCGCGCGCGGGATGCCGCCATCGTCGCCGCGCAGCACGGCCAGCAGCGCGTCGCGCCGGACGCGCCGACGCAGCCCTTCGGCATCACGGGTGTTTCCCGCCGACATCACAACGCTGATCGCGTCCTGCACGCGGCCCACGCGCACGAGGCTTTCCGCATAGCGCTTGACCTGCTCCTCGTTGAGCGGCCAGCCCGCGTCGCGCGCCTTCTCGTAGGCGTCAATGATGCGGTCGTCGTTCTCCTTGGCGGGGAACTCGACACCGCGCAGCTGCACGGCGATGTAGTCGGCGGTCGCGGCGTGGAAACGCGGCACGAGCTCGGGCGGCGCCTTCTCGAGGTTCGGCGCGATCACTCCGTAGAGCACGATTCGCGCGGCCTTGAACTCACCGTCCTCGATGAGCTCCTCGACCTGCTCGAGCGCGCCAGCGAAGTCGTCGGTGGGCGGATTGGCGCGGCCGTACCAGATCGCGGCGGCGATGCCGAGGGTCCCGAGCACGAGAAGCGGCGCCTGCCAGGTGTCGCCCGCGTCTGCGAGCAACCGCGCGAACTTTCCAGCAGGCTTCGGCTCGGCCGCCGCGGGCGATGCGGCATCCTCGGGCTTGGCAGCGCCCTTCGCCTTCGCATCGGCCTTCGCATCGGCCTTGCCGTCGGCCTTCGCCTCGGATGCTGGTTGCTTGCTCGACACGCTCGCCTCAGAGTCCTTCCGAGTCAGGGCGCCGCGCGGTCTACGCCCGCACATCGCACCCTGCGAAGAGGCCGATCCTCGGCCTCACGATTCCCAAACTGCGCGCCTTGCCCGCATCGAGGGCAAAGTCGTCCTCGGCACTATCGGCACGCGGAGGGAGAATCCTCCAAAGGCAGAAATTGCTCGACCCCCGGGCGCCAAGTCTCCAATCGGCAGATCCCGCGCGATCGGCACAGGTCGATCTGCAGCCGCTTCAGCCCGCCGACGCGCTGGGGCCACGCGGACAGAGCCTTCCGGCGACGCCGCTCCACCAGCTTCGCTCCGCCGCCAGCAGCCCCCCGCTTCCCCTTGCCCCTCTCACCCTTGCCCCTCTTTCCCTCGCCCCTCTTTCCCTCGCCCTCTTTCCCTCGCCCTCTTTCCCTTGCCCTCTTTCCCTTGCCCTCTTCCGTCAATCGCCCGACGAGCGGTCGGTCTCTTCTTGCGTCGCGGCCTCGCGGCCTTCCTCGGCCACGACGGTTCCGCTGAGCATCTCGGCTGGCCCGTCGCGCCAAGGGTTGACAAGCGCAAGGAGCATGACGAGGGGCGACAGCACGGGAACGAGGGACAGCGCCGCCCGCAGCGCAAGGCGGCCACGCGTCGGCCTGGTGCCGTCGCGCGCAACGATCACAAGCCCCATGATGCGCTTGCCGAACGAGCGGCCCACGGCAATGTCGCCCACCGCGGCGGCGAGCCAACCCGCGAGCGCCACGACCGCGCTTGGCCACGCCGCGTCGAAGTTCGGTGTCAGGATCGGGATGTCGAGGAACCGCAGCGGGTTGCCGCCGAGGAGGAGGACCGCAAGGAAGAACGCAGGCAGTGCGTCGATCGCGAAGGCGAGGAACCGCCGCGAAAGCGGAGCGCCGACGAGCCGCAGCGGGCGCCCGGACCGCTTGCCACCCCCATCGCGCGACTGGAGATAGGCGTCGCTTCCGAACATGAGGGCCGCGAGCGCGAATGCGACCGAAAGCGCCCCGAGGATCGGGAGGTGCACCCATCGGCCCGAACTGAACCCAGGCGGCTCGAGCGCGACGCCATCCTCGGGCGCCGCGGCGCGGGTCGGAAGTCGCCGCGTCGATCCACGGCCTCGGTCGTCGAGCGCCAGAAGCACGGCGTCCGCTCCGAACGGAGCCAGCGACCAGAGCCCCGCGGGCTCAGGGAACTCCGCCCACGGCTCGATGCGCCCGGCGCGCAGGAACCCGACGCGGATCCCCGTGGGCGCGGCCCCGTCAGCGCGGGCGCGCTCGACGGCGGCGCGTCGACCTTCGATGGTGAAGGCGCCGAGGAGCTCGGACTCCCCGCTTCCCGGGAAAGACTCTGTCGACCAAGGTTCCGACGCCGTGCCGAGCGACGCAGGGCGCCGCGCGAGGACGAGCCGATCTGCCTCGCGCCAGACCGCGCCGAGGGCGCCGTCGTCGTCGAAGAGGTGTACGCGCGCGTCGACGGGCGCCGGCGGCGGCTTGACGGCGCGCCACGCGGCGGCCTCTGGCCCGCTGAGGCCGACCGCAAGCAGCGTCCTCGGGGTCTCCGCATCGCTTGGCGCGTCGAGCGCTTCGCGCACGGAGCCAAGGACGAAGAGGGACTCCCCCACGAGCGCCGTTGCCTCGATCGCGCCACCCTCGGCGAGCGGCGCGAGCACCCGCGGCGCCCCGCGCTGCGCCGTGAACCAGTGGCCCGAGGCCTCGTTGCGTCGCGTGGCGAGAAGGAGTACCCCGCGCCGACGCCCGCCTTCTGCGCGCGTGATCAGCGCGACGCGCGCGCCGTCCGCCGCCATCGCCTCTGGCGCGGCCGCGAGGCGCATGACGAAGCGCTCCGTCGGCGCTGGCTCCACGCTCGCGTGGTGCATGAGGAGATGCTCGGGAGCCTGCCCCTCCGCGGAGACCCCCGGCACCGCAGGTGCGATCCGCTCGACCGACCACCAGAGGTGCCCGTCGCCCGCAGCTCCTGGTGAGATGGTCCCGACGAGATCCCCCCGCGCAGGCGCTGCGGCGACGAGCGGCGCGAGCGCGGCGAGCACCACCCGCGCGGCGAGCACGCACGCCGTGCGCCCCCCGACATCAGTCGCCCGCCGGGCAAGCGATCCTCCCGCATGCGCACCGCTCATGGCGCCTTCGCTCCCTCCGCCTCGGCGGCGTGCAGCACCACTTCGGACGGCATGAGATAGGCCTGAAGCTCGCCGAGATCGAAGAACTGCGGGCGCGCGCGGCGCGCAACGCCCTGAAGCCTGTCCTTGTCGATCAGGATGGTGGCGCCCGCCTTCGAACGCGCAGCCACCATCGTGATGCTCGTGGGAACGGCGGGCCAGCCACCGAGCGCGACATCGGGAAGCCGCACGCGCTCGAAGTTCGCCAGGTCCGCGCGCACGATCTCCGTGCCGTCGACGGACTGGACCACGACGCGCCGCGGAAGACCCTCGGCCGTGAACAGGATCTCCGCGCGCGTCGTCGCGCTCGGGCTGAACCGCGCCGCGCAGCGCTCGTGGATCGGCGCAGGCGCCGCGCCGACGAGGACGGTCTCGGCATCGCGCCCGATCGGAGCGATCCCAAGGAGAAGCCGCAGCGACGCGGGCGTGAGCAGGGTGAGCTCAGCGGAGCCGACGGCATCCGCCGCATCCGTCGCGGCGCCGTCGACGAGCCGCTCGTAGACATGGAGCACCGAGGGCCGACGCGGAGGCGCGAGAAACACCCAACTCGATGTGCCGTCTCCGCCGAGCCACGCCCAGCGCTCGCCGAGGAGCTTCAGGTCGAAGGCCCCTTTGTTCCCAGGTGCAAGAAAGATCGCGCCGTCGAGCTGGTCCTCCTGCGGGCCGTTCTCGTCGGTGTAGCGGAGCCTGACCGCGGCGAAGGCCTCGAACGACGGCAGTTTCGCGGCGCGTTCGTCCTGCGCGGCCACGCACGCGGCGATGAAGCGCTCCGCCTCCGCGCGCTCGGCCGCCAGGAGCTCGACCGACTGCTCTGCGGAAGCTTCGGCGGGAGCGACCTTGGGCGGGCAGCCCGTCATGAAGGCGATCGCGGCTGTGGCCGCAAGAAACCGCGCGACACGCCCGCCGCCCGCAGCGCCGAGCGCGGCCAGACCTCGGCCGCTACCACGCGCCATCGAGCACCTCGCCGAGCTGCTCCGTGATCTCCTTCATGGCGGCCTCGTCGAGCTTCGGGTTGACGACCGCGACGGGCGGCTCGCCCTCGGCCGCTCCCCTCGGGAGCACCTGCCAGGTCTCCACGCCGCCATCGCTCGCGGTGCCC
Organism: Phycisphaera sp.; assembly: GCA_016124975.1. Classification (GTDB taxonomy): domain Bacteria; phylum Planctomycetota; class Phycisphaerae; order Phycisphaerales; family SM1A02; genus QWPT01. The sequence continues at coordinate 79,317 of WGMP01000028.1, forward strand.
GCCACACGAAGAAGCTTCTTGCGCACGAGGAGAAGCATCAGGACGAATCGGAAGCGCACGCGGTGCGCGCGGTCGTCTCCACCGAGGCGCTCGAAGAGGTCGAGAAGCGTCTGGTCGTCGACGAAGCCGCGCCGCTTCTGGTCGGGTGCGGCGACGACCGATCGCCAGAAGGCGATCACGCCAGAGGGGCGCTCCGCGGAACGCCAGCCTTCCTCGCTGAAGTCGAGCCGAGCAAGCGGCGCAGCGGGGTCGTCCGCGCGCTCGACGAGTGCGGCGATGCACGGCGTGCCTGGCTCGAGCGCGGCGCCCGTCGCGGCGCAGCGTCCCGTGAAGCGTCCGATGTCCCAAGTGGTCGAGATCCTGCTCATGAGCCCGCGATGATACGCCCTCCTCCCTATCATCGCGGCCCGTGCCTGCGGCCTTTGACAGCATCCGATTCCGCGACGCGCTCGAGATCGTCATCGAGTTCGCCGTCATCTGGGCGTTCGTCTTCGTCATCTTCCGCTTCCTCCGCGGCACCCGCGGCGCGGGGGTGATCAAGGGATTCTTCCTGCTCACGATCGGCCTCGCCCTTCTTGTGCGCGTGCTCGGCGACGCGACCGATGGGTTCGAGCGACTGCGGTTCCTCTTCGACCGTGTCTTCAACCTGCTGGCCATCCTGCTGATCGTGGTGTTCCAGCCCGAGATCCGCGCCGCGTTCGGCAGGATCGGACGGGCGAAGCTGTTCCGCCGCCCGACGCCCGCCGTCGACGGCCTCGCTGCGGAGATCGCGGAGGCCGCGGCGTTCCTCTCGAAGAACCGCTTCGGCGCACTCATCGTGATCGAGCGTCGCATCGGGATCGGAGACCTCCTCACGGGCGGCGTCGAGCTCGATGCAAAGGCGAGCGCATCGCTCATCCAGAGCATCTTCTGGCCGAACAGCCCGCTGCATGACCTTGCGCTGGTCGTGCGGGGCGGCAGACTTGCCGCGGCGGGCGTGCAGCTTCCCCTTGCAGACGGCGGGGAACTGCCCTCCGCGTTCGGCGCGCGCCACCGCGCCGCGCTGGGGATCAGCGAGGAGTCCGATGCGCTCGTCGTCGTGGTCAGCGAGGAGACAGGCCAGGTTCGACTTGCGGAGGGCGGCGCGCTCAGCGCCTCGGTGCCGCTCGACGCGCTGGAGGCGGCGCTCGAGTCGCGGCTCAGCAGGACGGTGCCCTCGGCGACCGTCGCTGCTCCATCCGCGACGACCGATGGCGCCGAGGACGCTGCGCAGCGCAGCGAGCGAGGTGAACCGTGACGCAGGAACTCCGCGGAAAGCTCGTCGACCTTGCGGGGGTGACCGCCATCTCGATCGTGGTCTGGCTTTGGGCGGCAGGACAGACGCTGCAGTCGAGGACCGTGTCGTTCGAGGTGCTGATCGAGAGCGGCGAGCCAGAGCGGCGCCGCGTCTCGCCCGTTGAGCCGCTTGCTGTCTCGGTCGAGATCAGAGGATCGCGCCAGGCCGTCATCTCCGCGTCGGAGTCGCTGGCGGGACGAAAGCTCATCCTCCTCACGGGGACGGACAGGATCCCCGCGCAGGTCGGCACGCACGATGTCGTGCTCATGGACACGCTCAGCGTCTCTCCAGCCGTCGCGCCGCTCGGAGTCGACATCGTCTCCGTCACGCCCTCGATCGCGCGCGTGGTGGTCGAACCAGTCCGCTGAGAGGCGGGCGATTGGACGGTCCCTGATCCGAAGATCTCCGATTCAGAGGCCGTCGATTCTCCATCCGTCGATGCGTCAACGCTCGACACGCACCGCGTGGTAAGCCTTCTTGCCGCGGCGAACGATGATCACGCCGCCCGGCAGGACATGCTCGCTCTTCACGACGAAGTCGGGGCCGACCTTCTCGCCGTTCACGCTGACCGCGCCGTTCTGGACAAACTCGCGCGCCTCGCGCTTGCTGGCGGCGCAGGTCGTGCCGGTGATGAAGTCGACGATGCCGACGCCCGCCGACAGCGCGCCCGCGGAAACGCCGCTCGAAGGAAGGTCCGCCGCGATCTCGGCGATCTGTGCCGCGTCAAGCGACTTCACATCGCCCGAGAAGATCGCCTCGCTCGTCGCGATCGCGCGCGCAAGCTCGGTGTCGCCGTGCGTCATGCGCGTCATCTCGGCGGCGAGGGTCCTCTGCGCCTCGCGCTTCGCGGGGTCGTGCGCGAGTGACTGAGCGAGCGACTGGATGGTGTCCGAGTCGAGGAAGGTGAACCACTTCAGGAACTTCACCGCGTCGGCGTCGGTCGTGTTCAGCCAGTACTGGTAGAAGCGGTACGGGCTCGTCCTGTCGGCGGTGAGCCAGATCGCGCCCTTCTCGGTCTTTCCGATCTTCTGGCCGTCGCTCGTGGTGACGAGATGGCAGGTCGCGCCGAAGCTCTCGCCCTGCTCGAGGCGGCGGATAAGGTCGATCCCCGAGACGATGTTCCCGAACTGGTCGCTGCCGCCGAGCTGCACGGTGCAGCCTTCCTTGCGGTAGAGATGCAGGAAGTCGTACGCCTGCAGGATCATGTAGCTGAACTCGGTGTAGCTGATCCCCTGCTCGCGGCCCTCGAGGCGCGAGGCGACCGAGTCGCGCGCGATCATCTGGTTCACGCTGAAGTGCTTGCCGATGTCGCGCAGCATGTCGAGGTAGGAGACGCCGCTGAGCCAGTCGACGTTGTTCACGATCTTGGCCGCGCGCGGCCCCGAGAAGTCGAGGAAGCGCGAGAAGATCCGCTGCTGGCTGCGCGCGTTGTGCTCGACCATCTCGCGCGTCTGGAGCTGGCGCTCGGCGCTCTTGCCGCTCGGGTCGCCGATCAGGCCCGTGCCGCCGCCCGAGACGACGATCGGGCGATGGCCCGCGCGCTGGAGGTGCGCGAGCATCTTGATGCCCATGAAGTTGCCGATCGTGAGGCTGTCGGAGGTCGGGTCGAAGCCGCAGTAGGCGGCGCGCACGCCCGACGCGAGGTGCGCCGCGAGTTCGGGCGAGGTCGTCTGGTGCAGGAGTCCGCGCCAGGAGAGTTCGTCGAGAAAGTTCGTCACGGAGTCGCTCGTCGCTCGGTCGTTCGCTGCTCGATCACCGGAGGGCTGGATGCAGTCGCGCCGTTCAGCGCGCGGCGGCCAGCGCCTCGCGCTTCGCGCCGATCTTCGCAAGGAGGTCGGCCCAGCTCTTGTTGAATGCGTCGCGGCCCTCGACCTGGAGCGTCGTCGCGAGCGCGGCGAGGTCGACGCCTGCGGCCGTGGCGGCCGCGAGCGTCTTCTCGGCGGCGACGCCGTCCGAGGGCATCGCGCCCTGCGGGTTCCCCTTCTCGGCAAGCGCGAGCAGCGTCTCCTCGGGAATCGTGTTCACGGTGTTCGGGGCGCCGAGCGCGTCGCAGTAGAGGCTCGGCGAGAGCGCGGGGTCCTTGGTGCCGGTCGAGGCCCAGAGGACGCGCTGCTCGGTCGCGCCCGTCGCGGCGAGCGCCTTCCAGCGCGGCGAAGCATGGAGGTCGAGCGCGGCCTTGAGGACGCGCCCCGCCATCGCGATGCCGACCGTGTTCTGCAGGTTCGCAGGCAGCGACTTCGTGGTGGCGCGGTCCCAACGCGAGATGAAGACGCTCGCGACCGAGCAGACGAACGGGTCGAGCCCCGCCGCCACGCGGCGCTCGATGCCGCGGATGTACGCCTCGGCCGCCGCGAGGTACTGCTCGCGCGCGAAGAGGAGCGTGACATTGATCGGGACACCGCGGAAGATGAGTTCTTCGATCGCGGGGCAACCCTCGGGCGTGCCCGGGACCTTGATGTAGAGGTTCGCCTTGCCCGCGCGCTTGTGGAGCTCGACCGCCTGCGCCACGGTGCCCGCGGTGTCGTTCGCAAGGAGAGGCGACACCTCGAGCGACACCCAGCCGTCGACGCGGTTCGTCCGACGGTGGACATCCGCGAAGAGGTCGGCCGCGCGCGAGAGGTCGGTGATCGCACAGGCGAAGAAGATCTCCTCGACCGAGTGTCCCTTGGCGGCGAGTTCGGCGACCTGGGCGTCGTAGGCGGTGCCCGACCCGATCGCCTTCTCGAAGATCGTGGGGTTCGATGTGAGGCCCGTCACGGAGAGATCGCGGATGTAGCGCGCGAGCGTCCCCGAGTCGAGGAGCGTGCGGGTGATGTTGTCGAGCCAGAGCGACTGGCCGAGGGCTGCGAGGCGGGCGGTGGGAAGGGATGCGGTCATCGGGGCCTCCGTGCGGATGCGGAAGAGCGGGTGCGGAAGACTAGCAGACGCGATTCGGGGCGGGCCGCGTGGAATCGCCGCGCTTCCCCGTTCACATGCGGGCGGGATTGTGCCGATGATGGCGACCCATGCCAGCCGCCACCCGTTCGAAGAAGTCCGCCCGCAAGCCTGCCGCCAAGGCGGCCTCGGGCGTCGCCCGCAAGGACACCGCTCCGAAGGTCCCCGCGTGGCATGTCGCGCCCGACAAGACGCGCGCGTGGAAGCGGCTCACGGCCCTCGCGAAGCGCGGCCGCGCGCTCGACCTGCGCGCCGCGTTCAAGAAGGACCGCACGCGCGGCACGCGCTTCTCCGCCGAGGCGCTGGGCATCCACCTCGACTACTCGAAGAACCTGGTCGACGGCGACATCGTCGACGCGCTCGTCGCGCTCGCGAAGGAGTGCGGCGTCGCGAAGCACGCGAAGGCGATGTTCGCGGGCGAGGCGATCAACATCACCGAGAACCGCGCCGTGCTGCATGCGGCGCTGCGCGCGCCGAAGGGCAGCGTGATGAAGGTCGACGGCGAGAATGTGGTGCCGCATGTGCACGCGGTGCTCGACCGCATGGCCGCGTTCGCAGACGCCGTGCGCAACGGCGCGTGGCGCGGGCACACGGGCAAGAAGATCGCGGCGGTCGTCAACATCGGGATCGGCGGCAGCGACCTCGGACCCGTGATGGCCTACGAGGCGCTCAAGGACTTCACCCGTCGCGACATCGACTGCCGCTATGTCTCGAACATCGACGGCGAGGACTTCTACGAGAAGACGCGCGACCTCGACCCCGAGACCACGCTCTTCGTCGTGAGCTCGAAGACCTTCACCACGATCGAGACGATGACGAACGCGCAGACGGCGCGCGCGTGGGCGCTTGCGAAGCTGAAGGACCGCGCCGCGGTCGCGCGGCACTTCGTCGCCGTGTCAACGAACGCGGAGGAGGTCGCGAAGTTCGGCATCGACACCGCCAACATGTTCGGCTTCTGGGACTGGGTCGGCGGCCGCTACTCGATGGACTCCGCGATCGGCCTGTCGACGATGATCGCGATCGGCCCCGCCGCGTTCCACGAGCTCCTCGCGGGCTTCCGCGACATGGACGAGCACTTCCGCACGGCGCCCGCGAAGAAGAACCTGCCGTATCTCCTTGCGCTCCTCGGCCTCTGGAACCGCGACTTCCTCGGGTTCGAGACGGTCGCGGTGCTCCCCTACTGCCAATACCTGCATCGCTTCAGCGCGTACCTGCAGCAGCTCGAGATGGAGTCGAACGGGAAGCGCGTGCAGCTCGACGGTTCGCCCTGCCGCTGGCAGACGAGCCCGGTGATCTGGGGCGAGCCCGGCACGAACGGCCAGCATGCGTTCTATCAGATGATCCATCAGGGCACCTCGCCCGTGCCGTGCGACTTCCTCGCCTTCGCGAAGCCGCTCCACGATGTCGGCTCCACAGAGACGGGCATGCACCACGACATCCTGCTCGCGAACCTGTTCGCGCAGGGCGAGGCGCTCGCCTTCGGCAAGACCGCGGCGGAAGTGCGTGCGGAAGGCACCCCCGAGTGGCTCGTGCCGCACCGCACCTTCCCGGGGAACCGCCCGTCGAACACGCTCCTCTGCGAGCAGCTGTCGCCGCGCATGCTCGGGCGCCTGGTCGCGCTCTACGAGCACAAGACCTTCGTGCAGGGCTCGATCTGGCGGGTCAACAGCTTCGACCAGTGGGGCGTCGAGCTCGGCAAGGTGCTCGCGAAGCGGATCATCCCCGAGCTTTCGGGCGCACGCCCTGCCAAGGCCGCGCATGACAGCTCGACGAGCGCGCTCATCGCGCGTTACCGCGCGTGGCGCGGCCGCTAGACTTTCGCCGTGGAACGCCTGTACCTCGACTCGAACGCAACGACGCGCCCCGCCGAAGAGGTCGTCGAGGCGGTCGCGCGCGCCATGCGCGAGTGCTGGGCGAATCCTTCGAGCGTGCACAGGGCGGGCGGCGAGGCCAAGCGCGTGATGGAGCTTGCGCGCGAGAGCGTGGCCAAACTCGTCGGCTGCCAGGAGCGCGAACTGGTGTTCACCTCTGGCGGAACCGAGGGCGCGAACCTCGCGATCCGAGGCTCGCTCGAGCACTTCGCGACGGCCGATCCAAGGCGGCGCGTGCTCGTGACGACGCGGTTCGAGCACAGCGCCGTGCGGGAACTGGCGCAGCGGTGCGAGACGCGCGGCACCGAGGTGGCGTGGCTTCCGGGCGGGCGCGACGCCGCGGGAACGCCGGATCTCGATGCGCTCGAAGCGCTGCTCGCCGAGCGCGCCGACCAAGTCGCGCTGGTCAGCCTGATCTGGGCCAACAACGAGACGGGCGCCATCACCGACATCGCCCGTGCGGGCGCCCTCTGCCGCGAGCATGGCGTGCGGTTCCACACCGACGCGACGCAGTGGGTGGGCAAGATGCCGACCGACCTCGCGGCGCTTCAGGTCGACCTCGCCAGCTTCGCCGCGCACAAGTTCCACGGCCCGAAGGGCGTTGGCGCGCTCTATGTGCGCAGGAACGTGCGCCTGACGCCGCAGACCTACGGCGGCCCGCAAGAGCGCGAACGGCGCGGGGGCACTGAAAATGTCGCGGCGATCGGCGGCTTCGGGGTCGCATCCGACCTCGCCCGCGCGTGGCTTGCGGACGGCGGGCCTTCTCGCGGCGCGACGCTTCGCGATGGGTTCGAGCGGACGGTCGCCGCGGCGACGGGCGGTGTGATTCACGCCCAGCGCGCGCCACGACTCTGGAACACCACGAACATCGGCTTCGCACGGCTCGAGGCCGAGGCGATCCTTCTCCTCCTCTCCGAGCGCGGCGTCTTCGCCTCGGCGGGCGCTGCGTGCAGCTCAGGATCGCTCGATCCGTCTCCTGTGCTTCTGGCCATGGGCATCCCGCCCGAGATCGCGCATGGCTCGATCCGCTTCAGCCTGTCGCGCGAGACCACCTCGGTCGATTGCGACGAGGCTGCGAGGCGCGTGATCGCCGCGATCGAGCGTCTGCGGACATCGACGAGCGCCGCCGTCGGAGAGCGCTGAAGGCGTCGCAGTACAAACGCCGGCATCTTCCGAGCCTTGAAGCCACTACCTTCAACCCAAGGCCTTTGATCCATGGCCTTTGATCCATGGCCTTTGATCCAAGGCCTTCAACCCAAGGCCTTCAACCCAAGCCCCCCAACCCAAGGCCTTCAGGTCTCGGCAGCCGCGAACTCCAGCGCCTCCAACTCCCATTGGTCGCGCCCTTCAGTCGCCGCCATCGCCTCCACCGTCGCCCGACGACGAGGTCGCCACAGCCGCGCCGACCGCCTGCGCGTCTGCAGCACCGTCGCGCATGGTGGCGAGCATGGCGGTTCCGATGCCCTCGCCTTTGAAAGGCTGAAACCAAAGTTCCTGCCCATTCGTGGGATCGAGCGCCCATGTGTAGCCGTTGATGCTGACGAACAGCCGGTCAACGCTTGGAAGCATCGTCACGAACCCCGTCGACTTCGGCGCTGTCCACTTCCAGACGATGCTCCCGTCGAGGCGGTCGATGGCAAACACCTTGTCGACGAAGCTCACGAAAAGAAGCTCGTCTGTCGTGAGCGATTGACGCGTCATAAAGAAACGAGCCCGGCTTTCACCGGGCTCGCTCGAATGCGGTCGAGAGGACTTGAACCTCCACGGGTTGCCCCACTAGTACCTGAAACTAGCGCGTCTGCCATTTCGCCACGACCGCAGCAGAGCGGAGAGTGTACGGAGTGCGCCCCGCGCGATCAACCAGCGTCCCGCCCGATCTCCGGAGCCGCAGCAAGGGTGCTCTACATCCAAACGCAGGCAGGGCGTGAGGAGCCTCGACGCCCTGCCTGCGCTACGCGAATGGATCATGAAATGGCCGTGAGAACCAGATGCCCGGGCGGTCGTTGCCCGCCACGCGGATCGCGCACCCCGAGGGGCCACGACGATCATTCGCACGGTACGCAACGGCGGCCGTGCGCCGACTCCCTCGCAGCGGGACACCTGAACTCAGGCGACGCAATTACTCGTCGTCGTCTTCGTCGGCCTCGGGCTTGCCCGCAGGCGCCGCGCGGCCACGGCCCGTGGCCTCTGCAGCCGCCATGCGCTTCTCGAGGACGCGCTGACGCACCTCCGCGAACATGGTGGGGTTCTCCTTGAGGAACGCCTTCGCATTCTCGCGGCCCTGACCGATGCGGGTTCCCTTGTAGCTGAACCACGCGCCGGACTTCTCGATGACGCCGTCCTCGGAAGCGAGGTCGACCAGGTCGCCCGCGGCGGAGATGCCCTCCGTGAACATGATGTCGAACTCCGCCTCGCGGAATGGCGGCGCGATCTTGTTCTTGACGACCTTGGCGCGCACGCGGTTGCCGACATTCCTGTCGCCGTCCTTGATCGCGCCGATGCGGCGGATGTCGATGCGGACCGATGCGTAGAACTTCAGCGCCTTGCCGCCGGTGGTCGTCTCGGGCGAGCCGAACATGACGCCGATCTTCTCGCGCAGCTGGTTGATGAAGATGACGATGCACTCGCTCTTGGCGATGGCGCCCGTCAGCTTGCGCATGGCCTGCGACATGAGGCGCGCCTGGAGACCGACGACGGAATCGCCCATTTCACCCTCGATTTCCGCCTTCGGAATGAGGGCGGCCACCGAGTCGACGACGATGATGTCGACGGCGTTCGAGCGGACGAGCATCTCGCAGATCTCAAGCGCCTGCTCGCCCGTGTCGGGTTGCGACACCAGCATTTCGTCGAGGTTGACGCCGATGCGCTTCGCCCACGACGGATCGAGCGCGTGCTCTGCGTCGATGAAAGCCGCGACGCCTCCCGTCTTCTGCGCGTTGGCAACGACCGTGAGCGCGAGCGTGGTCTTACCCGACGACTCGGGGCCGAAGATCTCGATGATGCGTCCGCGCGGCAGGCCGCGGCCACCGAGCGCAAGGTCGAGGCTGAGCGCGCCCGTCGCGATCGATGGGATCGGCGCGAGCGAGTCGCCGTCGAGCTTCATGATCGAGCCCTTGCCGTAGGCCTTCTCAATCGCCTCCATCGCGCGGCCGATCGCGGCCTGCTTGCCCTTCTGCTGCTCGGCCTTCGCCGCCTCCGCCTTCGCATCCGCCTTCGCATCCGACTTGACGGGTGCCACGGCCGCGCGCGGCTTCTCTTCGATCGCCGAGGCTGCGTTGCGTGCGGGAGCGGTGCCAGGGCGAATGGCTGGGCTGTTCGTCGGAGTGGGCATCGTGGAAGTTCCCGTCGTTGAAGGCGTCGTCGTCAATGAAGTCTTGGAGGGCGCTGCGCTACTCGCGCTGTTGTTGCTGTTGCCGGTGTTGGCGACCATCTGTATCCCCTTTTCTGCGCTCTTGCTGTTCTGCGCTTCTGCTGCTCTGCTGTTCTGCTGTTCTGCTGTTCTGCTGCTCTGCTGGGAGCCTGCTCGGAAGTCTTCTGTGTGACGCGGCGCACTTGCCTTCGCGGTGCGGGACGCGACCTGAGAGACCCCGACTGTTTGGTGCGGATCGTTCGTACTCGAGAACCCGAACAGAATCCGCGCGTCTGTTCGGTGTATGTTCGTGTTCTACCACATCGGCACAGCCGTGGGCGCAAACCCGACTTTTTTCCGAACAGATTTTTGGGCTTTTTGCGCCAAGCGCGTAAGTCGCTTTTTCAAAGATACTTAAGCAAATGCGCGGCTCGCCGCCAGTTCCGCGCATCGATCACACCGCGCATCCCAGGCGGGACTCGGATTCACTCCGAGGCCCGACCGCCAGAGGGAGCCGCCGCACGCGCATCGATCACGCAGCGCACCCCAGGCGGGACTCGGATTCACTCCGAGGCCCGACCGCCAGAGGGAGCCGCCGCACGCGCATCGATCACGCAGCGCACCCCAGGCGGGACTCGGATTCACTCCGAGGCCCGACCGCCAGAGGGAGCCGCCGCAGCGGCGACCGCTAAAAATTCGGCGTCGGAGCCCTGAACTGCCGCATGTCGATCGACTTGAAGTATGCGATCGTGCGCGCGAGGCCCTCGCGCAGCGGGATCTTCGGCTCCCATCCGAGCGTGGCGCGCGCAAGCGTGATGTCGGGCTTGCGCTGCAGCGGGTCGTCGGCGGGAAGCGGGCGCGACTTCACGATCTGCGACGCGCTGCCCGAGAGCTCGACCGTCATCTCCGCCAGCTCGCGGATCGTGAACTCGCCGGGATTTCCGAGGTTCACGGGCCCGGTCACCGCATCGGGCGCGTCCATCAGCGCCAGGAACCCGTCGAGCAGGTCGTCGACGAAGCAGAACGAGCGCGTCTGCGTGCCTTCGCCGTAGATCGTGATCGGCTCGCCGGCGAGCGCCTGGCGGATGAAGTTCGACACCACGCGCCCGTCGTAGGGATGCATGCGTGGGCCGTAGGTGTTGAAGATGCGCACGACGCGGATCCTCACGCCGTTCTGGCGGTGGTAGTCGAAGCACAGCGTTTCCGCGGCGCGCTTTCCCTCGTCGTAGCAGGCGCGCGGGCCGATCGGGTTCACGTTGCCGCGATAGCTCTCGGGCTGCGGATGCACCTCGGGGTCGCCGTAGACCTCGCTCGTCGAGGCATGGAAGATCTTCGCGCCGACGCGCTTGGCGAGCCCGAGCATGTTCATCGCGCCGAGCACGCTCGTCTTCATCGTCTTGATCGGGTTGTACTGGTAGTGCCCCGGCGCCGCGGGGCACGCGAGGTTGTAGATCTCGTCGACCTCGAGCATGATCGGCTCGGTCACATCGTGGCGGATGAACTCGAAGTTCTTCCGTCCGAGGAGGTGCTCGATGTTCGACTTCTGGCTCGTGAAGAGGTTGTCGAGGCAAATGACATCGTGCCCCATCGCCACGAGGCGGTCGCAGAGGTGTGATCCGAGGAAGCCGGCGCCGCCGGTGACGAGGATGCGCTTCACCATCGGCGGAATCGTACAGGAGAAGCGCGGCGCCCTCGGGAGGACGACCGAGACCGCCTTGCGCAGCGCGCGTCGGATGGCGACGATGCCCCCATGACGCCGCGCGAATCAACCGACCGAGACGGAGCGGCGTCGCTGCGCGGCGATCCGGGAAGCGCTCCCCCGCGGCTGGTCGCGGGCACGATGACGGGCACGAGCATCGACGGCGACATCGATGTGGCGCTTGTCGCCGTCCATGGCCACGGGCTCGACATGCGAGCGCCGCTTGTCCACTGGCGCAGCCTCGACCTCGGCCCCGTCGCCGAGTCGCTCCGCCTCCTCGCCCGAGAGGAGCGCATGACCGCGCGCGAGATCGCGGAGACCGCCCGGCGCTTTGGCGAGCGGCATGCCGACGCCCTCGAGCTCCTTCTCGGCGAGGCGAACGCGCGCGCGGATCTTGCCGTCCTCCACGGCCAGACCGTCTACCACGCCCCCCCGTCGACCTGGCAGCTCATCGACCCGTGGCCCGTCGCGGTACGCCTCGGGTGCGCGGTGCGCTACGACCTGCGCGGCGCGAGCGTCGCATCGGGCGGCGAGGGCGCGCCGATCACGCCGCTCGCCGACTTCATCCTGTTCGCGGACGACGCGGGCCGGAAGACCGTCCTCAACCTCGGCGGCTTCGCGAACGCGACGCTGCTCCCGCGGCGCTCGGACGGTCCAGGCACCATCGAGGGCCTCGACCTCTGCGCGTGCAACCACCTGCTCGACCGCGTGGCGCGCACGCGCCTCGGGCGCGGCTTCGACGAGGATGGCCGCGCGGCCGCGCGCGGCACGACCGACCACGCGCGGGCGGACGAGATCCTGCGTGCGCTCGACGCCATCGCGGAGCGCGCATCCGCCGCTGCGTCCACCAATCCCCCGTCGAGCGGAGCGACGCGCGCGCGGCACCGCTCACTCGGCACGGGCGACGAAGCCGCGGCCGCAGTCGCGGTGACCGAGGATCTCTCTGCGGAGGACGCCTGCGCCACGGTCACCGATGCGCTCGCACGCGCGATCGCGCAGCGCCTCGAGGCCGCGGGGCATCGCGAAGGGCAGACCGTCGTGCTTGCGGGCGGCGGCGCGCGACACCGCGTCCTCCGCGAGTCGATCGCGCGCCACGCGCGCTCGCCCGTCGAGACTTCGCTCGAACACGCGGGCATTCCCGTCTCCATGCGCGAGGCGACCGCAATGGCCGTTCTCGGCGCGCTCGCAGACGACGGCGTGCGTTTTTCGCTCCCCGCCGTGGTCGGCGCAGCCTCGCGCGTGCCCGAGTCGGCCCTCATAGGCCGCGCCACGCGCGCCGCGGCCACTCTCTGAATCGACTCTTCATCAATCCTTGACAGTGCCGCGGCCTCGCCCCGTACCCTACGGAGCATGACCACCGCCAAGGCGCAGCTGTTGATCGTCGAGGACGAGCCTGAGATCGCGGAACTCATCGAGTTCCACGCCGAGCGCGCGGGAATGCGGGCGCGGACCATCCACAGCGGCCGCCTCGCCCTCGAGGTGCTGCGCCGCGAGAAGCCCGACCTCGTCGTCCTCGACCTCATGCTTCCCGACCTCGACGGCCTCGAGGTCTGCAGGCGGATGAAGCAGAACGAAGACACCCGCTCGATCCCGATCGTCATGGTGACCGCGAAGGGCGAGGAGGCGGATGTCGTCGCAGGCATCGAGCTCGGCGCAGAGGACTATGTGACGAAGCCCTTCAGCCCGCGCGTGCTGATGGCGCGGCTCCGCAATGTGCTCAGGCGGCACGGCCCCATCGAGGAGACGCCGACCCGCGCGGAGCGCCTCGTCCTCCTCGGCGGACGCCTCGTCATCGACATCGACCGCCACGAGGTGACCGTCGAGTCGAAGAAGACCGACCTCACCCTGACCGAGTTCGGAATCCTCCACTACCTCGCAAGCAGGCCTGGCTTCGTCCGCACGCGCGACCAGATCATCGCCGCCGTCCACGGAAAGAGCACCGTGCTCTCGAGCCGCACCGTCGACGTGCATGTGACGGCGCTGCGCCGCAAGCTCGACACGCTCTCGGAGTGCGTCGAGACCGTGCGCGGCGTCGGCTACCGCTTCTCGGAAGGGACCGACGAGTCGCAGAACTGAGCGGCGGGCGCATCGCGGCCCGCGTGCGGCGGCCCTACGATCCAGCCTTCATGGACACGATGGCTCCGACCGCGCCCGCATCCATCGCTCGAAGGCCCGAGCAGACCGCCGCGTGGTCCGCCGCGCGGACTGGCGCGTGCGCGTGGGTTGGCGGATGGGCTGGCGGATGGATCGCCGCATCGATCGCCGCGCTCTCCCTCGCTCCGCTCGCGCTCGCGGCGGCACCGCAGGATGCTCCCGCCACGGCCGATGCGACTGGCGATGTCACAAGCAATGCACTCGGCTGGGTTGTCGCGGGTCTCGTGGCCGCGTTCTGGGCGGGCACCGCGCTCCTCCGCGGACGCAGCGAGGCCAGTCTGGCGCGGACACTGACGGAGGGCGACGGCTGGCCGCGCGACGGCCGCGGATTTCCGCTGCTCGACGCGCTTGCCAGCACCGTCCTCCGACGCATCCGCGCGGAGCACGAGCGACAGGCGCGCACGGAGGACCGGCTCCGTGAGACGGAACGCGTCCTCCGCGCGACCCCGATCGCGGTGCTCGCGCTCGACCACCTCCAGCGCATCGTGGGCACCAATCCCGCGGCGGAGCGGCTGCTCGGCTTCGAGGAGCGCCTCGCCCGCGGACGGCTCCTGCAGGAAGTCGTGCGACAGCCCGCGCTCCATCGCCTCGTCTCGCGCGCACTCTTAGGCGGCGAACCAGTCCAGTCGGAAGTCCAGCTCGACGGCGAGGAGTCGCTCGAGCTGCAGGTCTCCTGCGAGCCGCTCCATGTCGATGCGCAGCCGCCGGGACTCGTCGTCAGCCTCGTCGATGTGACGCGCATGCGACGCCTCGAGTCGATGCGCAGCGAGTTCGCGGCGAATGTCTCGCACGAGCTGCGCACGCCCATCACGAACATCAAGGGCTACATCGAGACGCTGCTCCAGGTCGAGATGGACGACGCGAACCAGCGGCGCAAGTTCCTCGAGATCGTCCATCGCAACACGGTGCGCCTCTCAGGCATCGTCGAGGACATCCTCACGCTCGCCTTCCTCGAGGAGCCTGAGGCGCGCCACACGATCGAGCGGCGTGCCCTCCCCGCATCGGAGGTCGTGCGCGAGGTCGTCGAGGCGCTCGAAAGCGCAGCGCTCGCGCGCCGGATCGAGATCTCATGGCGCTGCGACGACGAGCTCCTCGTCGAGGCGAACAAGTCGCTCGCCGAGCAGGCGCTCGCGAACCTCGTGTCGAACGCGATCCGCTATTCGGGCGAGGGATCGAAGGTCTCGATCGAGGTCGCGGCGGAGGCGGAGATGATCCGGTTCGATGTCCGCGACCAAGGCCCGGGCATTGCCTCGAAGCACCTCCCGCGGCTCTTCGAGCGCTTCTACAGGGTCGACAAGGCCCGTGCGCGCACGCAGGGCGGAACGGGGCTCGGCCTCTCGATCGTGAAGCACATCGCCACGATCCACGGCGGGTCGATCGAAGTCGCAAGTCAAGTCGGAAGCGGGAGTTGCTTCAGCCTTCGCCTCCCCCGCGCAGCGGCAGCCGCGGCCGACACCACGACGAAAGCGTCAAGCGCTCCTTCAGTTTGAACCTTTCCTTGACCAAATCTTGACACGGGTTCAGGAGGCTTCCCCGACTCCGAACCTCGGACGGATTGCGTCAGATTCCCCGCGGCTCCGACGACCGCACCAACGACCTCCCCCGAAAGGACCTCACCCATGAAGACAGCCCGCATCGCAGCCTGCGCCGCCCTGTTCGGCGCCTCGACCCTCATGCTCGCCGCCGGCCAGGAGGCGAACCTCGCCGACCTGCGCGGCGCCGTCAAGATCGACGGCTCCTCCACCGTCTACCCGATCACCGAGGCGGTGGCCGAGGAGTTCGGAAACGCGGCCGAGCGCGTTCGCGTGACCGTCGGCGTCAGCGGAACGGGCGGCGGCTTCAAGCGCTTCTCGGCGGGCGAGATCGACATCGCCGACGCGTCGCGCCCGATCAAGAAGTCCGAGGTCGAGCTCGCCGAGAAGTCGAAGATCGAGTTCATCGAGGTTCCCGTCGCCTACGACGGCCTCACCATCGTCGTCAACCCGAAGAACGACTGGTGCACCTCGCTCACGGTCGAGCAGGTCAAGAAGATCTACGGCGCGGAGGCGAGCGCGAAGACCTGGAAGGATGTGAACCCCGCGTGGCCAGCGAACCCGATCAAGATCTATTCGCCCGGCACCGACTCGGGCACCTTCGACTACTTCAAGGAGGTCGTGATCGGCAAGGACGGCGCCATCCGCAGCGACATCAGCGTCTCGGAGGACGACAATGTCCTCGTCCGCGGCGTCGCGGGCGACCAGAACGCGATCGGCTTCTTCGGCTGCGCCTACTACTTCGAGAACAAGTCGCGCGTCCGCTCGGTCGCGATCGACGGCGGCAAGGGCCCCGTCGTCCCGACCGTCGAGTCGATCGAGGACGGCTCGTACGCGCCGTTCAGCCGTCCGCTCTTCATCTACGTGAACAAGGCGAGCGCGGCGCGCCCCGAGGTCGCGGCCTTCGTCGACTTCTACCTGAAGAACGTGTCGAAGCTCGCGGGCGAGGTCGGCTATGTCCGCATCCCCGAGTCGATCCTGTCGCGCGTCCGCGCCAATTGGGAGGCGCGCCGCACGGGCACGCAGTTCATCGACGCGAAGGGCGAGGCCGTCCACGGCGCCCTGGCGGACGTCTACAAGTAAGCCCGCGCCCCCCTGCCCGAAGTCGCTCGGCCGCGCGGAGACACCCCTGAGTGCCCTCCGCGCGGCCGAGCCTGCATTCGCGCCCGAATGAACGCAGTCCTTACGCGGACTTCGTTCGCCAAGTCGGCCGATGGGCTAGATTGCCCCGCCTGTCCTCCCCCCCGCGAGGGCACGCGAGGCGACGGGAGACGACCGCGGATTCGAACGCACGACATGAACGGCCCTCTCCAACCAGCCTCTGACCTCCCGAGCGGACCCGCGCGCGGTGCTTCGGCTGCGTTCGACCTCCGCTCGCTTGGGCGCCCGCGGTCGGTGCGCGGCCGCGACCTCCGCGAGCGGCTGATCGTCGGCTCCCTCGCCGTCGCGGCGACCTTCTCGATTGCCGTCACCTTCGGCATCGTCATCGTCCTCGCCAACGAGACGCTCGGCTTCTTCCGCTTCGACGAGGTCTCCGTCACCGAGTTCTTCACGGGCACCGAGTGGAACCCGCTCCTCGGCGCCGAGAAGCACTTCGGCATCTGGCCGCTGGTCGCGGGCACGCTGCTCGTAACCGTGATCGCCGCGTCGTTCGCGCTGCCGCTCGGGCTCGTCTCGGCGATCTACCTGAGCGAGTACGCGAGCCCGCGCGTGCGCTCGACGCTCAAGCCCGCGCTCGAGATCCTCGCGGGCATCCCCACGGTGGTCTACGGCTTCTTCGCGCTGATGGTGATCACGCCCGCACTGCAGAAGCTCAATCCCGCGCTTGCGGATGTCGCGGGCGGCGCGTTCGTCTTCGGCAACTACAACGCGCTCTCGGCGGGCCTCGCGATGGGGATCATGATCCTGCCGATCGTGTGCTCGCTGTCGGAGGACGCCCTGCGCGCGGTGCCGCGCGGGCTCCGCGACGGGGCGTTCGCCCTCGGCGGCACGCGCTTCGATGTCTCCGTCAAGGTCGTCGTCCCCGCCGCGCTCTCGGGGATCGTGGCTGCGTTTCTCCTCGCGATCTCGCGCGCGATCGGCGAGACGATGATCGTCGCGCTCGCCGCGGGCGGCGTGGCGCAGATCACGGCGAACCCCGCCGCCGAGGTGCAGACGATGACCGCCTACATGGTGCAGATCTTCCTCGGCGACGCCCCCGCGGGCGGCGTCGAGTACAAGTCGAGCTATGCGGTCGCGGCGACGCTCTTCGTCATCACGCTCCTCCTCACCATGCTCGGCCAGTACATCCTGCGCCGCTTCCGCGAGGAGTACGACTGATGGCGACCCCGCGCCCCGCCGCCACGCGCGTCTTCCAGAACCGCGCGTTCCTCTGGCTCTGCCTCGTGGCGACGAATGTCGCCGTGGTGGTGCTGGCCGTGCTCCTTCTCTCGATCTTCTGGCAGGGGTTCGGCGAGCTCGACTGGGACTTCGTCACCAAGTCCGCCTCGCGCAAGGCCGAAGACGCTGGCATCAAGGCGCCGCTGTGGGGATCGATCTGGGTGTGCGCGATCTGCGCGCTCACCGCGCTCCCCCTCGGCGTCGGCACCGCGATCTACCTCGAGGAGTTCGCCAGGCGCACGCGCTTCACCCGCATCGTCCAGACGAACATCCTGAACCTCGCGGGCGTGCCCTCGATCGTCTACGGAATCCTCGGGCTGACCGCGTTCGTGCGCATGTTCGGCGCGTTCGGATCGAACCTCGAGAATGCGGTCGAGTTCGGCAGCCCCGAGAGTCTCTTCTACCTGCGACTCCCTTTCGGCTCGAGCGTGCTCGCGGCGGGCCTCACGCTGATGCTCGTGATCCTGCCGATCGTGATCATCTCGACGCAGGAGGCGCTGCGCGCGATCCCGTCGTCGCTGCGCTCGGGCGCCATGGCGCTCGGGGCGACCCCGTGGCAGACGGTGTGGGGCATCACGCTGCCCGCCGCGGTGCCCGGGATCATGACGGGCGCGATCCTCGCGATGAGCCGCGCGATCGGCGAGAGCGCCCCGCTCCTCGTCGTCGGAAGCGCGCTCTTCCTCCGCTTCACCCCCGAGAACCTGATGAGCGAGTACTCGGTGCTGCCCCTGCAGATCTTCAACTGGGCGCAGCGTCCGCAGGCCGAGTTCCACGCGCTCGCAGCGGGTGGAATCATCATCCAGCTCGCGGTGCTCCTCACCTTCAACGGGGTCGCCGTCCTGATTCGCCAGAAGCTGCAGAAGCCCCTCCTCTGAGGCCCTTATGATGACCCGCGACCCGATGCAGCCAGACGCGACCGCCACCACCTCCGCGAGTGCGACTCCGTCCGCGAAGGCGCCGGCGCTGCGCGTCGACGCGTCGCACTCGGGTGCTCACTCGGGTTCTCACTCGGGTTCTCACTCCGCCGCGACCACCACGGCCATCAAGGTCCGCGCCTTCTCAAGCTGGTACGGCTCGTTCCAGGCCCTGAAGAGCCTCGACCTCGACATTCCCGCGCAGCAGGTGACGGCCTTCATCGGGCCCTCGGGCTGCGGCAAGAGCACCTTCCTGCGGTGGATCAACCGCATGAACGACACGATTCCCTCCGCGCGCGCCGAAGGCACGCTCGAGCTGCACGGGATGAACCTCCTCGGCAAGGGCGTCGATGTCGTCGAGCTCCGCCGCAACGTGGGCATGGTGTTCCAGAAGCCGAACCCCTTCCCCAAGTCGATCTACGACAATGTGGCCTTCGGCCCGCGGCTCCACAAGAACTACTCGCGCGCCGAGCTCGACCAGCTGGTCGAGCAGAGCCTGCGCCAGGCGTCGATCTGGAACGAGGTCAAGGACCGCCTCCACGCCTCGGCGCTCGGGCTCTCGGGCGGGCAGCAGCAGCGCCTCTGCATCGCGCGCGCGATCGCCGTCGGCCCCGAGGTGCTCCTGATGGACGAGCCCTGCTCGGCGCTCGACCCGAAGTCGACCCTGGCCATCGAGGAGCTGATCGAGACGCTGGCGGATCGCTACACGATCGTGATCGTGACCCACAACATGCAGCAGGCTGCGCGCGTGAGCGACCTGACGGCCTTCTTCTACGAAGGCGCCCTCATCGAGACGGGCGCTACAGAGAAGATGTTCACCACGCCGAAGAACAAGCAGACCGAGGACTACGTGACGGGCCGCTTCGGCTGAGAAGACCCGTCACACGGGCTGTCCGCGAGGCGGGGCCCGCCTGCAAGCGAGGGAATGCCATGGCCGTCAACCTCCAGTCGCGCGTCATCGACCTGCGCCGCAATCTTCTTTCCCTCGGCGCGCTCGTCGAGCAGCGGGTGGCGTCGATGGTCGAGGTCGTGCGCGATGGCGATGTGGACCTTGCGCGCAAGATCCGCGCGGGCGATATCGAGGTCGACGAGATGCAGCTCGCCCTTGAGGCCGAGTGCATGCGCCTGCTCGCCCTCGGGAGCCCCGTTGCGAGCGACCTGCGCCTGATCCTCACCACGATGCGCGTCTCGAACGAGCTCGAGCGGATCGCCGACATGTGCAAGGGGATCTCGAAGCGCGTCATCCGGCTCGTCGAGGCGGGGAACTACCGCTATCCCGACGCGCTCGTGCGCATGGCCGAGGGGGCGCTCGCGATGCTGCGCGATGTGCTCGTGGCCTTCTCGAACGGCGACATCAAGCTCTGCCTCGAGATCCGCCGCGCCGACAACTACATCGACCGCCTGAACCGCGAGGTCGTGCTCTGGGCGCGCGAGTGGATCAAGAGCGAGGTCGACAAGTCGGAGGCCGCGATCGAGCTCCTCTCGATCGGACAGCGCGTCGAGCGCCTCGCCGACATCGTCACCGCGATCGCGGAAGACACCGTCTTCCTCGTCGAGGGGCGTCTCGTCCGACACGGCGCCGAATGATCGGACGCTCCGCGCCCGCGCGCGACGGCCTGTGCGGCCTCGACGCGCATCTTTCGCGCGCAACTTGCTGAAAAAGTTCAAGTCCTTGGGCACTTCCTGCGGTGCGGAGTAGACTCTTCGCGTGCCGCGTGGCGGAGCCGCGCGCCAGCCTGACACTCACGGAAGACGCGAAGAGAGACTCCGTTGCGCCATCGCGAGGACCATCATCCGCTGCGCATGCAGGGCCACGGGCTGATTGAGCCCGTGCGTTCGGGGGAGCGGCGTCTCCGCATCGCGACGGACACCCGTCCACGCCCCGACCCACGCGCGGAGAGGGTCTACCGCCAGGCGGTCGCGCTCGAGATCCTGAGCGCCCGAGAGGCCGTCCGCCAGCGCGCGCTCGACCCGACCGATCCCCGCTGGGTGCTCGCGGCAGAGACCCAGAAGGCGCTCCAGGGCGCCGTGCTTGCCTTCGAGGATCGCCGCAGGCTCCTGGCGCTCGCGCAGCGCGTGGGAATCCGCCCCTTCGACGCGAACCTCATCGTGGCGCTCGTCCAAGACCGCGCCCGCCGCGGCGAGCCGCTCGAGGCCGCCGCCGCGACGATCGCCATGCTTCCCGCTGGCAGCGGTCCCGTGTCCGCGGAGGCCGTCTCCCCGCAGGCCGTGCCCGCACAGTCTTCGAAGGCCCGGCGCGCCGAGCGCCCTACCGGCCCCGCTCCCGAGCACCCGAAGGCCGTCGCATGGACCTGGGCCGCCGCGATCGTGGTCGCCTGCCTCGTCGATGCGGCCCTGATCATCTGGATCCTCTTCACCTGAACAAGCTGGCCCGCCGCGCAGGAGCGCGCGTCAGCCGTCGACGACGACGCGGATCTCTCCCGCGTCCGAACGCGCCACGAACCCGAGCTCGACCAGCGCCTCCAGGGCAGCGAGCTGCTCTGCGGCCTTCTTGCTCGTCGCCTTCGAAGAGGCGAAGCGGCGACCTCCGACCTCGACGCAGACCTCGAAGCACTTCGCGTGGTCGGGGCCCGCCTCGTCGAGCACCACATAGACGGGAGTGCCGAGCTCGCGCTGCTGCAGCGACTGCTGCAGCACGCTCTTGAAGTTCTGCTGGTGCCCGAGACGCGCGGACTCGTCGACACGCGCCGCGAGAAGCCGAAGGATGAGCTCGCGCGCTGGATCGAGGCCGCCGTCGAGGTAGACGGCGCCGACGATCGACTCGAAAAGCGCGGCGAGGAGCGACTGGGGCAGCACCGCCCGCGAACCCATCCCCTTCCCGAGTTGGACGGCGTCTGCGAGCCCGAGCTCGATCGCGACCTCTGCGCACACGCGCCTGCTCACCACGTTCGACTTGATCTTGGTCAGCGCGCCCTCGAGGTCGTCGGGGTATCGACGATAGAGGTGCTCGCACACGACGGCCCCGAGCACGGCGTCGCCGAGGAACTCGAGGCGCTCGTTGCTCTCCTGCCGCGACGACGCCACCGATGCGTGGACGAGGGCGCGCGCGAGGAGCGTGGAGTCCTGAAACCGATAACCGATGCGCTGCTCGACGACATCGAGCCCGACCGCTTCATCCATGGGTGTTCGGACCAAAGTCCGTCCTTCTGGCGCGAAGCTGGCGCTCCAGCCGTCGCGTCCGACGCGGCGGCTGGAGGACTGGCATCGCGCAGCGGAACCCTACCCGCGGCGGAGCGGGCGTGCGAGGCAGAGAGACGCGGATTCCCGAAGCCGTCCGCCTCGCGGCCTCGCAACCCGCAAACTCGTGCGAGACCGTTCCGAGGACCTCCCCCTCCCGATCGCGCCGTCTGCTTGCGCGGAACGGCAGGCCTTGCTAGACTCGCCGATCCCCCGAAGAGGACGCCATGCATTACCCGCACAAGATCAGCCGCATCAAGAAGGTCCGAGCCACTGGCTTCCGCAAGCGCATGTCGACGCGCAAGGGCCGCAAGATCATCAACTCGAAGCGCCGTCTCGGCCGCGCGATTCGCGTGCGCTGACGCCCGCTTCGTCGTGAGGCCGCGCTCTGCAGATCGATTCGGTCTGCGCGCGGGTTCCGTCGCACGCTTCTTCGAGCGTCCCCCACGCCGCCTTTCGGGCGGCGTGTTTCTTTGACACGGCCGTGCCACGGACAAGCGGGAACGCCGGCCGAGAGAATTGCCGCACGGGGGGCGACTGGCCGCCGAGGTTCAGACTCCAGTACCCTCGCCCGCATGGCGGACCCGATCGCGCGTCACCTTGTACTGATCGGTCTCCGCGCCTCGGGGAAGTCGACCGTGGGGAGGCGCCTCGCCGCCGAGTTCGGCGTGCCGTTCGCAGACCTCGACGACCGCACCGCCGCCCTGCTCGGCGCCGCCTCCGTGGGCGACGCATTCCGATCGGTCGGTGAGCGGCGTTTCCGTGACGCGGAGTCCGAGGCGCTGCGCACGGCCCTTGCCGAGGCGCCGCAGATCATCGCGCTTGGTGGCGGCACGCCGACGGCCCCTGGCGCCGCAGCCGCGCTCGCCGCCGCGCGCGACGCCGGGCGCGCCGTGATTGTGTTTCTCGACCCGGCGACAGACACGCTCGCTGCGCGGCTCGCGCACGACGCGGGCGACCGACCGAGCCTCACGGGGCGCGGCGTTGTCGAGGAGATCGAGGAGATCGCGAGGATGCGGCGCCCGCTCTACGCGGCGCTCGCGGACTTCGTCTTCACGGGCGAGGTCGACTCGGTCATGATCAGGGGCGCCGTCTTCGGCTCAGGCCGCTGATCGGGCGCGCGGCGCAGCCACTTCTGCGCGAGGTAGCGCTCGAGGGTCGCCTTCGCGCCCTCGCCGAAACTCTCGAACTCGACCGCCATGCGGCGCGGGCCCGGGTCGTCGAGCTCGTCGAACACGCGCACGATGCGGCCGTTGGCGCGGATCTCCTCCTCGCAGCCGGGCAGCGTGAGCTCGATCTCGACCGCCGCGTTGCGGCGCAGCGGCCTGTCGAGCTCGAAGCGAAGCCCGCCCATGCTGACTTCGTAGACATGCCCATCGAGCGGGCGGCGCGCGAAGCCCTTGCGGCCATGACCCGCCGCGGGGCGCACGGTCACGCTCGAGTACATCGGGTCGACCGTGAAGCGCGGCGTCTCGCGCCGCTCCTCGGCGTCCGAGCGTGCGAGCCCCGGCAGCGCGTGCGCCGGGAGGTCGTCTGCGGGGGGATTGATGCTGTCGCGTGCCATGCGGATGGGCTCTGGGCGGTGCGTTCCTCCATGGAGCGCCGCGCCACTCCCACCCATCGGTGATCGGTTCGCGGAACTGCAGGAAAAACCGCCTCAACCCGCAGACCCCGACCCGCAGACCTCGACCCCCAGACCCCGACCCGCAGACCTCGACCCGCCAACCCCCTGCGGGGCTGCAGGAACGGGCTGCTATCCTCGCCGCCATGCCCGAAGGCGAAGCTCCGAGCGGCCGCACGGCGGCCCACCACGCCCCCGCCGCACCGATCCTGACCGCGGCGGACGCCCCGCTCGGTCCGCTCGTCGGGAAGACGATCGCCGTCCTCGGCTACGGCAACCAGGGCCGCGCCCACGCGCTCAACCTGCGGGACTCGGGGCTCTCCGTCGTCGTCGGAGGCCGCCCTGGGTCCGCAAGGGTCGAACTCGCGCGGAGCGAAGGCTTCGAGGCGGGCACGCTCGCGGAGGCCGCGGCGCGCGCAGACCTCGCGATCCTCGCGCTCCCCGACCAGGCGCAGCCCGCAGCGTGGGCGAAGTGGATCGAGGACGCGCTCCCGAAGGGCGCCGTCGTCGGCTTCGTGCACGGGTTCGCGATCCGCTTTGGGTTCATCGCGCCGCGCGAGGATCTCGGCGTGGTGCTCGTCGCGCCGAAGGGCCCTGGTGCCACGGTGCGCGCACGGTTCGAGGAAGGCCTCGGCATTCCAGCGCTTGTCGCGGTCGAGCGTGAGAACGCGGCACGCACGGCGCGCGCGTTCGCCCTCGCGTGGGGCGCGGGCATCGGCTGCGCGCGCAGCGGGCTCATCGAGGCGACATTCGCAGCGGAGGCCGAGAGCGACCTCTTCGGCGAGCAGGCCGTCCTCTGCGGCGGGCTTCTCGCGCTCGTCCACGAGTCCTACGCGCTGCTCGTCGAGGCGGGCTACTCCCCCGAGGTCGCCTACATCGAGTGCTGCCACGAGGTGAAGCAGGTCGCGGACCTCCTCTACGCGCGAGGCCCCGACGGCATGCGGCGCGCGATTTCGGACACTGCGGAGTTCGGCGCGTTCGTCGCCGAGGAGGCGCTCGTCGACGGGCACCTGCGCGCGAAGCTGCGCGCGCTCCTTGCCGATGTGCGGAGCGGCGCGTTCGCGAGGCGGTTCATGGACGACTACGGGCGCGGGCACCCGGCGTTCACTGCGTGGCGCACGGCCGCGAGCGCGCACCCGATCGAAGCGGCGAGCGCGCGCGTGCGGGCGCTCATGCCGTGGCTGCGCGATGCCTGATGCCGCGGGGCGCGATGCGTGATGGCGCGGGCGATGCCCCGCCGATAGACCACCCGTGACGATTCTCGACGCGATCATCCTCGGCCTCGTGGAAGGCATCACCGAGTACCTCCCCGTCAGCTCGACGGGGCATCTCATCATCGCAAGCTGGCTGCTCGGCCTCCTCGACGACCCCGCGCGGAAGCCCGCGATCGACAGCTTCAATGTGATCATCCAGGGCGGCGCGATCCTCGCGGTGCTCGGGCTCTACTGGCCACGCGTGCAATTGATGCTGAAGGGCCTTGTGGGACGCGACGCGAACGGGCTCGCACTCTTCGCGAAGCTCGTCGTCGCGTTCCTGCCCGCGGCGGTTCTTGGCGTCCTCATCGACGACTGGATCGAGGAGCGCCTCTTCCGCCCCGTGCCCGTGCTGATGGCCCTCGGCGGCGGCGGGCTTCTCCTCCTGATCCTCGCGCCATGGATCAAGACCCTCGTGAAGCGCGAGGCGGGCGAGCGCGACGACTTCGCGCAGCTCACGATGCTGCACGCCTTCGCGATCGGCTGCATGCAGTGCATCGCGATGTGGCCCGGGACCTCGCGCTCGATGATGACGATCCTTGGCGGGATCCTCTTCGGGCTCTCGCCCCGTCGCGCGGCGGAGTTCAGCTTCCTGCTCGGCCTTCCGACCCTCGGGGGCGCGTGCGTCTACAAGCTGGCCAAGGCGGGGCGCGACGACCCTGCAGCGTTCATCGCGTCGCTCGGCGGGCCCGTGCCGCCCGCGGTCGGCATCGTGGTGGCCGCGTTCTCCGCGGCGCTCGCCATCAAGTGGCTCGTCGGCTACCTCTCGAAGGGCGGCATGGCCGTCTTCGGCTGGTGGCGCGTGGCCGTGGCGATCGCGCTCGGGGCCGCGATCTTCGGCGGCCATGTGACGCTCTGACGGCGCGGCGCGCGGAAGACCAACGGTAAAACCGACACGGCTCCGCCGGGCGAACCCGACGGAGCCGTGCTTTCCGATTGTCTGCCGCGAGGGAACGGCAGGAAGTCAAACGCGCTGGGCCGGCTTGAGGGCGCCGAACCTTGGAAACCGCGACTCACCCGAACCGATGGGAAGGGAGTGAGGGAAGGGAGGTCGATCCGAGGATCACGGTTTCCGCAGCGCGAAAAGGGCTGCTGACACGAGCCGAAGCGCAAACGGCGGTGCGAACCTGTCACGCTTTCTCGGAAAATCGCGAAATCCGCGGGGCGCCCTCCGCACGGCGCCATTATCGGCGACGCGAGCGACGCACCATGCCGAAGGCCCCGAGGAGCGCGGCCGCCGCGGGCGCGGGCACGAACGACACCTGGAAGTTGTCGACGGCGACATTCATGCCTGCGTCGTTCACGATGCCGATGTCGTATACCGACCAGCCCGCGAGCGCGGTCTGGATCTCGCCCCAGGTCTTGTAGCCCGTGTACGCCTGCGCGCCGAAGTCGGCCGAGTAGAAGGCCGAACCCGTCGGAGCCGCAAGGTAGTTGCCCGTCGAGTTCCACTCGCCCGCCGTCTGGTCGGCGAGCAAGTACGAGAGGTCGAAGAGGAGCGAGCCGCTGATGTCGCCCTGCGCGGTCGGGGCGTAGACATACATGTTCACGCGGAAGCCGCCGCCGAGGCCGCCGTCCGCGCGGTACCAGTCGAAGCTGACGCCCGTGATGTCGGAGAGGAGCGCGCCCTCCTGCCCCGCCCAGCCGCCGACGCCTGCGTTGCCAGACCAGTTCATGCCGAGTTCCCCTGCGGCGGTGCCAAAGAAGTACGAGAAGCTGTTGGGCGCCGTCGCGTCGAGGATGGCGACATTCGAGCGGCCCCCGACGGAGCCGAAGGTGACGCCATCCGTCCGCGACGATGCGATGTCGAGGGTTGTCGTCTGCTGTGCCGCCGCGGGGAGAGCGCAGAGAGCGAGTGCGGAAAGGGCGAGCGACGCAACGATCGGGTTCTGACGCGACATAGGGCCTCCGGGAAGTGGGTTGTCTCGAGCGTGCACCACGCGTGCGACAGCCGCCGACGGTTCGGACGACGCCACCGCACGAGCGGTAGAAAGACGCGGCGGGCGCAGGAATGCCCAACCATCAGCGGAGACGAAAAAGCGAAGGCTCGTCTGTCACCCGAACGAGGGATTCGCCGCAAGTCGACGGGTAGGGCTACGCCATCTCGGCGTAGGAAGTGCCGATCGGCTCGCCGAGCGCGCTTCGGAAGTGGGCGACCAGCGCCTCCACTTCGTGGCGGAGGCGCGTGGGCTCGTCGCCGGGGCCGCAGACACCCTCGAGTTCGAAGAAGTCGCCGAGCCCCGAGACCGAATCGAAGTGGATGCGCACGGAACCGAGCGTCCAGAGCTCGCGCGTCTTCACGATGACGCCGCGCACGGTGCGGTCAAGGTCGGGCCAGCGCACGGCGACCTGGGCGTCGTCGAGCCGCGTCCAGAGCGAGGTGCGCGAGAGCACGCTGTCGGCGCGGAGGTACCAGATCCACTCGGTGCGAGGTTCGCCGCCCGCCAGGTCGCGCTCGGTGCGACGCTTGAGGCGCCCCTCGGGAACCGCGACATACTCGTCGCGCTGCTCGAGCACGCGCTCGAGGCGCGCACCGACGACAAGCGCAATGGCGCGCGCGGCGCGGAGATCGCGGAGCTCGGACTTGAACTCGATGTTGCGCATGCGGTTCTCCGAAGGACTACGGGGCGTCTCCCGCACGGAGCACGGCGTCGCGCGCGGCGCGGGCGGCATCCCCCGTCTGGAGCGGGAGCCCCGCCTTCACCCGCGCGAGCTGGCGCTCGGCCTCAAGGCGATCGGCCACCTCGAGCATCAGTTCGGGCCTCGTTGCGTACGGCGTCAGGCGATAGACGCACCACACGCCAGCGGTACCCCCGCCCGGCTTGAACTGCTCGGCCGCGAACCAGACGGCGCGGTTGAGGCCACCAGGGTCGATCTCGACGAGGTCCGAGACCGAAGCAAACGCCATGGGCGGCTCCGCCGCATCGGCGCCGTCGAACAGCACCCTGAAGAAGATCCGATCGCTTGGCAGGCCCTTGACGGGAAGGATGACCTGCTCGAGCCGCACATCCAAGCGGCCGTCACCCGCGCCGGTCGTGGCCACCGCGAGCGGGAACACCTGGCTTCGTGCGAACATGTTGCCGCCGAGGAACCACACGAGGAGCGCCGCAAGCGCGACGAACACCGCCAGGCGGAGCGCGAGATTTCGGAAGCCGAGAAGGACCTGCGACACGGGATGAACAGTCTACGCGAGACCCGCCTTCGCGAGTTCCTCGACGAGCCGCGCCTCGTCCCAAATCTCGACGCCGAGCTCCTGGGCCTTCGCGAGCTTGCTTCCCGCTTCTGCGCCCGCAACGACCGCGGAGGTCTTCTTCGAGACGCTTCCCGCGACCTTCGCGCCCGCGCGTTCGAGAAGCTCGGTGACGGCGCCGCGGTCGAACCTCTCGAGCGTGCCCGTCACGACGAAGGTCTTGCCCGCGAAGGCGTTCGCGCCAGCCTCGACGGGCTTCGGCTCGTGGCTCGCGAGGTCGACCCCCGCCTTCGCGAGCGCTGCGAACACATGCGTCGCGTCCGTCGAGCGCAACCACGCCGCGACCGACTTCGCGGTGACCTCGCCGAAGTCGTTGAGGGCGAGCAGATCCTCCTCCGTCGCCGCAAGGAGTTCGTCGGCCGAGCGGAAGCGCCGCGCGAGCGTCTTGGCGGCGCTCGCGCCGACATGCTTGATGCCGAGGCCCGCGAGGACTCGCGTGAGGCCGCGGTGCCTCGCGGCGTCCGCGGCGCTTTCGACGATGCCCGTCGCGCGCTTGCCCGGGCCCTTCTTCTCGATCTCGGCGAGCGCCTTGTCGCCCTTCGCAAGCGCACGCGCGACGGCGACCGCGTCGAGCGTGAACACATCGGCGAAGTCCTTCACGAGACCCGCGTCGACGAGCGCGTCGACGATCTCCTCGCCAAGCCCGTCGATGTTCATCTGGTCGCGCCCCACGAACCACTTGAGCCGCTCGCGGAAGCGCGCCGAGCACATCGGGTTCGTGCAGAAGAGCTTCGGCCCCTCGCGCTCGACCTCGCCCTGGCAGACGGGGCACGCGGTCGGCGGCTCGATCGGCTTCTCGTCGCCCGTGCGCTTCTCGACGACCGCGCGCACGACCTGCGGGATGATCTCGCCCGCCTTCTCGACGATGACATGGTCGCCGATCCTCAGGTCGCGGCGCTGGATCTCCTCGATGTTGTGGAGCGTGGCGTGCTTGACGGTCGAGCCCGCGACGAAGACGGGCCGCATCGTCGCGCGCGGCGTGATGGTGCCGCCCTTCCCGACCTGCCACTCGACCTTCTCGAGCACGGTCTCCTTCTGCTCGGCGGGATACTTGAAGGCGACCGCCCAGCGCGGGCTCTTTGCCGTGAAGCCGAGCTTCTCCTGCTCGTCGAAGCGGTCGATGCGCACGACCATGCCGTCGACGGCGAAGTCGAGGCTCTCGCGCTTTCCTGCGAAATCCTCGATCGTGCGCGCCGCCTCGTCGACCGACGCGAGCCTTCCGCCGATCGCAGACACGGGCACGCCGAGCTCCTTCAAGTACGCGACGAACTCGGAGTGCGCGGCGAGCGCGGGCAGCCCTTCCCCTTCGCCGCGGCCGTGCGCGACGAACGAGAGCCGCCGCGACGCGACGACTTTCGGATCCTTGTTCTTGAGGGTGCCCACGCACGAATTGCGCGCGTTCGCGAAGAGCTGTTCGCCGTGCTTCTCGCGCTCGGCGTTGATGCGCTCGAACTCGCGGACAGGCATGAAGATCTCGCCGCGCACCTCGAGGACGCGCGGAATGCCGCCCCACTGCGCGGTCTTCGGCGCCCGCAGTGCAAGCGGGATCGCGCGGATCGCGCGCACATTCGCGGTGACGAGATCGCCCTTCTCGCCGTCGCCGCGCGTGACCGCCTCGACGAGCGCGCCGTCTTCATAACGAAGCGAGATCGCGAGGCCGTCGACCTTCGGGTCCGCGAAGAGCGCGGGACCTGCAGGCAGTGCGAAGAGGCCGCCGAGGTCGCCGCCAGTGCCGCCGCCAGTGCCGCCGCCAGCGCCCGCGCCGAGCGCGTCGGCGCAGCGCTGGTACCACGCGCGCATCTCCTCGACCGAGTAGGTGTTGTCGACCGAGAGCATCGGCACGCGGTGCCTGCGCGTCGCGAACTCGCCCTCGAGCGCCGCGCCGCCGACCCGCTGCGTGGGCGAGTTCGCGTCGAAGAGCTCGGGGTGCGCGTCCTCGAGCGATGCGAGCTCCGCAAGCAGCGCGTCGAACTCCTGGTCGCTCATGAACGGCGCCGCGTCGGCGTAGTAGGCCGTGTTCGCGCGCGTGAGAAGCTCGCGCAGCTCATGGATGCGGGCGGCGTCGCCTGTGGCGGTCGTGCTGGTGTTCGGGGTCGTCTTGGCCACTCGCGTCTCCGTGGCGGGCGTTCTACCATGGCCGCATGCCGACCTATGTGTATGCAGTCGTGAAACCCGACGGATCGCTCGGCGACCACTTCGAGGTCGTCCAGAAGATGAGCGACGCGGCGCTGACGACGCACCCCGAGACGGGCGAACCCGTGCAGCGCGTGCCGCAGATGCCCATGATCGGCGGCCAGCACTCGACCGCGGGCGACAAGCGCAAGATCAGCGACTCGAACCTCGACCGCCTCGGCTTCACGAAGTACGAGAAGACGGGCGACGGCCGCTACGAGAAGACCGCGGGCAAGGGGCCGAAGGAGATCCGCAAGGGCTGAGCCGACCGGGGCCGACCGTACTCGGACGGGGCTCGCCCCGCGCCACCTTGGTGCGCTTCACGCTCGCCGGCGCCGCGCGCCCACGACGACGGAGCGCAGCGAAGTCGGAGCGCTTGGCGATGGAGTCGCGTCATGTTTCGTGTGGCACTATCCCCTGCGAAGCAGGGGTAGTGGCGGCCACGCACGCAGGCTGGGCGCAAAGCCTGCAGTCCGAACGCCCAGTTTGCGTTCGATGCCGCCATCACCAGAGGTGATGCCACACGACACAGGTCGCGACGCCGCACGCAAACTGCTCGCGCTTCGCTGCGCTCCGCGCTCGGAACCGCTTCTGGACGCGCGTCCGGCGCACCCGCTCACGCCACGCCGTGGCGCGCGAGCATTTCGATCGCCGCTCGGATGTCGCCGATGCGGTCGTCGCCCGCCTCGCGCTCGACGGCGAGGCGCACGGTGGCTGGAACACGCGCGATCTCCGCGAGGAACGCGGGCCAGTCGACCGCACCCGTGCCCACGCGCACCTCGCTGCCCCACGTGCCCGCGGTCGCGGTCGGAAGCGCGTCCTTGACATGGACCTGCGCGATCCGCGGCGCAAGGCGCGCGACCGCGGCCACGGGGTCGCCCATCCCGTAGAGGATCATGTTCGCGGGGTCGAAGTTCACGCCGATCGTGTCGTCGCCGAGGAGGTCGAGCGCATGCGCGAGCGTCTCGGCCGACTCCTGGCCCGTCTCGAAGGCGATGCGCGCGCCGTTGTCCCTGAAGATCCGCGCGACCTCGCGGAGCCGCGCGAAGAGTTCGTCGCGCTGCGCGCCTTCCTCGTGCGGAATGAACCCCGCGTGGAAGGTGACGAGCTTCACGCCATGCGCGCCCGCGAGGCGCGCGACCTCGGCCGCGCGCGCGCGCGTCGCCGGCCAGGTCGCGTCGGGCACGACGCCGCCCGTCGCGCGAATCGTGTCGAGCGTCGAGTAATCCTCCCCGACCGTCTCGAGCATGCCGCTCGCGACCTCGATGCCGGCGTCGGCAAGCCGCGCGAAGGTCTCGGACCACGCGGCGGGCTGCTCTGCGATCGGCGTGAGCGCCAGTTGCACCGCGCACGCCCCCGTCGCCCGCACGCGATCGACGAGTTCCGCGGGATTTCCCGCGCGCAGGCTCCACGAACAGACGGCAACGGGCGATCGCGCAATCGGCATCGCCGCACTCTACACCGTTCCAAGCGATGCGCCGCTTGACTACCATGTGCCCTCCCCTTTCCCGAACGCCGTGGACACCGTGCCGCTCAACACCGACCAGCCCGAACCGCCGATCCAGACGGCGCCCACGGTCCGTCGGCCGACGCGCCCTCCCACGCGGCTCGAGCGCCTCGAGGCGTGGCTCTCGCGGCTCTCGATCAAGAACAACTTCTTCCACACGGTCTTCTCGGCGGTGTGGCTCCCGTTCGCGGCGCGGTCGGGCATCAAGATGTACGGGAAGAAGGCGCTCAGCGCCGAACGCTTCGCCGCGATCCTGCCCTTCCGCCGCTTCAACCGCAACTTCTACGACGCGATGGCGGGCGCCGCGCTCCTCGGCAACTCCGAGGTCGCCGCGGGCATGTACCTCTTCTCCGTCTGCGGCGGCGACTACACGGTCGTCTGCAAGGAGATGAAGTACCGCTTCCTGCGGCCGTGCCTCGGCCCCGCGGTCTATCGCGTCGTCAAGAGCCAGGATGTCGAGGCGAAGGTCGCGGCTGGCGGCGAATTCAATGTCGCGCTCGAGCTCGAGGTCTACCAGCAGCAGATCGTGAAGAAAGCCCTCGGCAAGCAGGGCGAGATCCTCGTCGGACGCTGCGACATCACCTTCCACTGCACGCCGAAGTCGATGGTGCGTGAGCGCGAGGAGCGCCGCAAGCTGCGCCGCGAGCGCAAGTCGGCGCAGAAGGCCGACGAGGCGGGCGACACGAAGGCCGCGGGAGACGCGAAGGCCACGAACGACGCGGGCGCGGGCGAAGGCTGATGGACCGCGCCCTCCGCACCATCCTCGGCGGTTTCGCGCTCGCGACGAGCTGGACCTGGTGCATCGGCATGTTCGCGCCCGTCCTGATCGGGTCGCTCTTCGGCTGGCCCGGCGTCCTCGCCTTCGCGATTCCGAATGTGCTCGGCTGCGCGCTCTTCGGCTATCTCCGCAGCAAGGAGCGCTCGCGCGCCGAGACGCGCGACCACGCGCTCGCCATGGCGCTCTTCTCGGGGGCGACGGTCGCCTACCAGGTCTTCTTCGCGGGATTTCTTTGGGGTCGCCCCGTCGCCGACGCCATGCAGGTGGCCGAGGGCGAGGCGCGCCTGCTCGGCTCTGGCGCGGTGCTCGTCGCAGCGCTCGGGCTCGCGACGCTGCCGCGGCATCTCCTCTGGATCCTCGCGGCGATCGCCTATCCCGCGAGCCTCCTCACCTTCGCCTTCCTGCCGTGGGAGTCCTTCCACGGCATGCAGACGCACGGCGAGTGGACGCTCGGGCAGCTCGCGCTCGTCCTTCCCACGATCGTCTTCGGCTTCATGCTCTCGCCG
The DNA here is from genome assembly GCA_016124975.1 of Phycisphaera sp. Taxonomy (GTDB): domain Bacteria; phylum Planctomycetota; class Phycisphaerae; order Phycisphaerales; family SM1A02; genus QWPT01. The sequence goes on from WGMP01000028.1 coordinate 111,749, forward strand.
AACCTCGACCTCACCTTCCACCGCGCCCGCCAGGAGGTGACGGAGGGCGAGCGCCCCCACCGCTTCGCCGTGTTCGGGGTCGCCTTCGCCTCGATGCTGGTGCTGACCTTCGCCTACGCGTCGATCACGGGCGGGCTCAACAGCCCCGCCGTCCGCGCGCACATGGCGGTGCAGCTCGTGCTGACCTCGGCGCTCCACCTCTCCGAACTGCGCTCCGCGCAGGTCGGTCGCACGCCGCGCGTCGCGATCGCGGCGGGCGCCGCGCTCCTCGGGGTCTGCGCCGCGCTCATCGCGCCCGACCGCGACACCTACTTCCGCTTCCTCGGCCTCTACGGCCTCGCGTTCCCCGCCTACGCGGCGCTTGCGCTGAGGGCGGGCGGCCGGCCGACCCTCCTCGGCCTCGTCGCGCTCGCGGTCGCCGTGCTCGTCGCGGCTCCGATCGTCGAGCACGCGTTCCTCGAGGGCCCGAACCTGCTCGCCCCGCTCGGCGTGGCGCTGCCGATCGCGGCGGTTCTTCTCTTCGGCGGGCGAAAAACGCCGAAAACCGCCTGACGGGCCGTTCCTTCTCGGAAGACGGGCGCGTAGCGTGCCGACAGACGACGAGCGAACCCTCGTTGCGCTCCGTTTCGCTCCGATCGTTCCGACGGGCCCCCACGCGATGTCGAACCCCCTGCAACCGCTCGCGAAGAAGGACTTCGACTACGGCGCCGCGCAGCACCTCCTGAACCGCGCTGGGTTCGGCGGCACGCCCGCGCAGGTGCAGGCGCTCGTCGAGATGGGACTCGACGACGCGGTCGACTACCTCGTCGACTTCGAGGGCGCGAAGGCCGATGCAGGCGACGCGGCCGAGTTCCGCTCCGACATCGTGCGCAGCGAGACGCCCGCCGAACGCGAGACGCTGCGCCGCGCGCGCGCAGCGGGCGACGAGGAGACGATCCTCCGCCTCCAGCGCGAGCGCCAGGCGCGCGAGCGCTCCGACCGCGAGCAGCTCGGCCTCATGCAGCGCTGGTGGCTCGCACGCATGATCTCGACGGGCCGCCCGCTCGAGGAGAAGCTCACGCTCTTCTGGCACGGCCACTTCGCCACGGGCTACCGCACCATCGAGAACAGCTGGCACATGCTGCGGCAGAACGCGTTCCTGCGCGCGAACGCCGCGGGCAACTTCGCGGATCTCGTGCGCGGCATCATCCGCGACCCCGCGATGCTGAAGTACCTCGACAACGACGAGAACCGCCGCCGCAGCCCGAACGAGAACCTCGCGCGCGAGCTGATGGAGCTCTTCACGCTCGGCGAGGGCAACGGCTACGGCGAGCGCGACATCAAGGAAGGCGCGCGCGCCCTCACGGGCTTCACCTTCCGCGACAACGACTTCGTCTTCAACCGCGACGAGCACGACCCGACGCCGAAGACGATCCTCGGACGGACGGGCGCGTTCGGCGGCGACGAGTTCGTCTCGATCCTGCTCGAGCAGCCCGTCGCCTCGCGCTTCATCGCGTCGAAGCTCTACAGGCACTTCGTGAACGACGCGCCCACGCCGCCGAAGGACGCAGGCGACGCGGTCGACCGCCTCGCGCGCGAGTTCCGCTCGAAGCGCTACGAGATCCGCCCCGTCCTGCGCATGCTCTTCCGCTCGCGGCACTTCTACGCCGCGGAAAATCGCCTCTCCGTCGTGAAGAGCCCCGTGCAGCTCATGGTGCAGGCGATCCGCAGCCTCGGCACGCCCGTCCGCGAGATGGGCGCGCTCGTCCAGGCGGGCGACCTGATGGGCCAGCAGCTCTTCCAGCCGCCGAGCGTCAAGGGCTGGGACGGCGGCCGCTCGTGGATCAACACGGCCACGATGTTCGTCCGCCAGAACATCGTCGTCTATCTCGTGACGGGCCGCCGCCCCGCCGCGTTCGACTGGAGCCCGTCGGAACTGAGCTACGACACGAGCCCGCTCCTTGCGCACATCAGGAGCGGCGCAGGATCGGTCGACCCGCACGAGGCCGTGCGCGCGCTCGCCACCTTCGCGCTCGGCGGGCCGCCCGCGCCCGAGCGCCTCGCCGAACTCGACGACTTCCTCGGGGGTCTCGGCGGAACCGTGACCGAAGACCGCGTCAAGGCCATGCTCTGCCTGATCGGCGCGATGCCCGAGTACCAGCTGTGCTGAAGATCGACGAAGCCCTCCCCACCTGAGGACACCATGACGCACGAACCCTTCACGCGCCGCCTCTTCCTTGAGCGAAGCCTCGCGCTCGCCTCGCTCGCGGCCACCGTGCCCTGCTTCATCGAGCGGAGCGCGATGGGCATGCTCGGAAACCCGCTGCTTTCGTCAAACCCGGGTGTTCCCGACGAACGCATCCTCGTCGTCATCCAGCTCGGCGGCGGGAACGACGGCCTCAACACGGTCATCCCCTACGGCGCCGACGAGTACTACCGCGCGCGGCCGCAGCTCGGCGTCCGCGGCCCGGGCGCCGCGCCGCAGAACGGCCAGCAGGCCGCGCTCGAGCTCGCGAACGCGCAGGGAATCGGCCTCCATCCGAACCTCACGGGCCTGCGCGAGCTCTACGACCGCGGCGCGCTCTCGGTCGTCCAGGGCGTCGGATATCCAAACCCGAACCGCTCGCACTTCACCTCGATGGACATCTGGCAGACGGGCCGCCTCGACGCGAAGGGCTCGGGCTGGATCGGCCGCTACTTCGACAACACCTGCAACGGGACGCCGATCCCCGAGGGCGCCGTCGCCATCGGCCGCGCTGCGCCGCTTGCGATGCAGGGCGACATCCAGAAGCCGATCGCCTTCGAGAACCCGTCGCTCTTCCGCTGGATGGGCGAGGACCTCCACGGCGCGATGAAGGATCCCTACGACGCCATCAACCGCGCGGGCGCGGTGGGCGGCGCGGCGCCGGGCTCGCAGCGCGAGTTCCTGATGCGCACGGCGCTCGACGCGCAGATCGCAAGCGAGAGGATCCGCGCGGCCGTCGCGCGCGATCCGCTCGTCCAGTATCCGCAGTCCGGTCTCGCGCGGCAGCTCCAGACGATCGGCGCCATGATCCGCGCCGAGATGCCCACGCGCGTCTACTACGCCTCGATGGGCGGGTTCGACACGCACGCAGGGCAGGCGGGGCCGCACGCGAACCTCATGCGCCAGCTCGGCGACGCCGTCCTCGCCTTCCAGCGCGACCTCGAGGCGCAGCGCAACGACGCGCGCGTGGCCACGATGGTCTTCAGCGAGTTCGGCCGCCGCGTTCGCCAGAACGCCTCGGGCGGAACAGACCACGGCACGGCGGCGCCCGTCTTCCTCGTCGGCCCGGCGCTGCGCGGCGGCGTCGTGGGCAACCACCCATCGCTCACGGACCTCGACCAAGGCGACCTCAAGTACGGAATCGACTTCCGCTCGGTCTACGCCGCGCTCCTCGAGGACTGGATGAAGGCGCCATCCGAGAAGATCCTCCGCGGGAAGTTCGCGAAGCCGGTCCTCTTCGAGGGATCGGCCGCGAAGACAGGCGCGTGACGCGATCTTGCGGAAGCCGCTGCGTCGCACCTACGCTCTCATCAGGATCCCTTCCACCAGCACTGCTCCCACCAGCACCGCCCCCACCAGCACCGCCCCCACCAGCACCTCTCCCACCATGACCCGATTCGCCACCATCGCCATCGTCGCGCTCGCCGCTCTTCCGCTTGGTTGCGAGCGTGGCGCCGCAACGCCCGCTCCCGCCCCCGCGGCGGAAACCGTCTCGCTCAGCGCGCCCGTCGAGTTCAGCATTCCCGTGAAGGGCATGCACTGCGAAGGCTGCGAAGGTGCGATCTGCGGCAAGGTCGAGAAGATCGAGGGAGTGACCGCCGTGAAGGCGAGCCACACCGACGAGACCGTGGTGGTGACGGCCCCGCCCGAACAGCGCGCCGCGATCGAGGAGACGATCAAGAAGCTCGGCTACAAGCTCGAGTGAGCGGCAATCGCCGATGGTTTGAATCGTCCGACACGACGCGCACGGGTGCCCTTGGACGAAGTCCAAGGAACGGTTGATGTCAGCCGTCGACTCCGACGCGCGTCGTTCCGTGGACTTCGTCCACGGGCACCCGTGGTTGGCGACTCCGACGGTCTGAACCGTCCGACACGACCCGCACGGGTGCCCTTGGACAAAGTCCAAGGAACGGAGAGGTGCCAGCCGTCGACTCCGACGCGTGTCGTTCCGGGGACTTCGTCCCCGGGCACCCGTGGTCATCGACCCCAACGGTTTGAATCGCGCGACACGACCCGCACGGGTGCCCTTGGACAAAGTCCAAGGAACGGATGACGCCAGCCGTCGACTCCGAC
>WGMP01000006.1 GCA_016124975.1 Phycisphaera sp.
CATGCTTCAGCATGCGGAACGACACGCGTCGGAGTCGAAGGCTGACACCATCCGTTCCTTGGACTTCGTCCAAGGGCACCCCAGCCGTTCGTGTCGCACGATTCTGATCGTCGGAGTCATCAACCATGGGTGCCCGGGGACGAAGTCCCCGGAGCGACACGCGTCGGAGTCGAAGGCTGACACCATCCGTTCCGCGGACTTCGTCCACGGGCACCCCTGATTGTCGTGTCGCACGATTCTGATCGTCGGAGTCGTCAACCATGGGTGCCCGGGGACGAAGTCCCCGGAACGACACGCGTCGGAGTCGAAGGCTGACATCATCCGTTCCGCGGACTGAAGTCCACGGGCACCCGTGATTGTCGTGTCGCACGATTCAGATCGTCGGAGTCATCAACCATGGGTGCCCGGGGACGAAGTCCCCGGAACGACACGCGTCGGAGTCGACGGCCAAAACCCCCACGCACCAGAGGGAGCCGCCGCAGCGGCAACCGCTCAAACCAAGCCACTCCCGCTCAGTTCAACGCCTGCCACAAGATCGTCGTGCCCGCAGGCGGCTTCACATTTCCCCCGACGATGTCCTGTGCCGTCACATCGGGGCCGTAGAGCTCGCGGTTCACCTTGTCGGCCGTCATGAAGGTCACGCCGCCGACGAGAAGTCCGCCGAAGATGCCTTCCTTGCGGAGGTAGTAGTAGGTCGCAGGCCCAGGCCCGCCCGCGTTGTTCGGATCGGTCGTCGCGGGGCCTGCCACGGCGCTCGCCTCGGCGACCCCATACAGGCCGTCGTCGAGGAAGCGCGTCACCTCGTCGGTCGTGTTCATGATGAGCACGATGTCGCGTGTCTGGTAGCCCGCCTGCAGGCCGATGGTCGCGCCAGCTGTGTTGATTGCAACGGGCGCGGACCAGCCGGTCTGCGTGCGCTTGAGGAACACGCCCTCGCCGCCCGAGCCGCCGATCAGAAGCGCGCCGCTTCCCTCGCGCAGGATCGCGACGCCTTGGGCGTTCTCGAAGACGGCCGCCGGAATCGGGTGGTCGCTCGCCTGGAACCCGCGCACGATGGCGACGGCCTCCGCGGTGCGCGCCCCGACGGGCGTCGCGCATGCGGCGAGTGCGAGGAGGGGAACGACGAGCAGGATGCGGAGAAGAGTCATGGCGTTGCGTCCGGGCGGGGGTGCGAGGTTCGGTCGATTCGCGCGCCCATCGTAGCGCGTCTCAGCCTTGCTTCTTCATCACGCCGTCGAGGCCTGGAATGCTCGAGATGCGCAGCGCGATGATCTTGTTCATCACCTTCACGACGATGAACGCCGCTAGAACGATGATGGCGAACTCGATGAGGTTGTTCAGGAACTTGCCCCAGAGCATGGCCACCTCGGGCTTGCCTTCCGCCGCGTCCTGCAGGATCAGCTTGAGGTCCTTGAAGTCGACGCCGCCGATCACGAGGCCGAGCGGGGGCATCAGCAGGTCGGACACGATGCTGTTCACGATCTTGGTGAACGCCGTTCCGACGAGGATGCCGACCGCCATGTCGACCGCGTTGCCCTTGGCTGCAAACTCCTTCAGTTCCTGGATGAATCCCATCGGTGCGCTCCTGTGTTCGGTTTCGTGAGACGAACTCCCGCGACAAGATAGCGATTCCCCAAGGAAACTGCGCGCGGTCGCACAAGCCTCAGAAGATGAGGCGAAGGCCAAGGACGAACCCGATCCGAAGCTCGGGCGCGTGGACGAGGTCCTGCGTCACGGGAACCTGCAGGCCCAGCTCGACGGCATAGGACGGCGCCTCGAGAAGGAGGCCCGGTGACAGCAGCACCGCGTGCTCGCCGCCCGTCGTGAAGGTCGAGTTCAGCTCGAGCGTGGCGTACCACGCGCCCTCGCGCTCCTCGCCGAACTCGGCGGGGTAGAGACGATACGCGTACCCGAGGTCGAGATTGACGAAATCATCCGCTGTGTCGCTCGCGAAGATCGGGTGGTCGTGCCCGCCGCCCGTGACGAAGGTGTAGCGCGCGGAGGCGTCGAAGCCGTGGCGGCCGATGATGGCGGTGACGACGGCGCCCGCGAACGGGTCGACGGATCCGCCGCCGAATCCGCCCGTTCCCGTCGGGAGCTCTGCGCCCGCGAAGATCGACGCGCGCACCGTGTCGATCGCGTTGAGGTCCTCGCGCAGGATGCGCAGTTCGAGCGAGAGGTCGAGGTCGCCGAGCCCGAAGTCGCCGTCCGAGGGGCGCGGTGCGTCGAAGAAGCCTTGGTGCAACGGGAGATCCGCGGCGATGGAGAGGTCGCGCGCGATGCCATACTCAAGCCGCACAGCCTGCTCGAGCAGCCACTGGCTGTCCTCGAAGCGGTAGGCGCGCGCCTGGCCGCGCGGAATGAGGACCCCGGGCGACGGCAGCGTGGCCGCGGGCATGTTGAGCATTTCCTGCGCAGAAGCAGTCGACGCCGCCGCGCACGCGAGCACGGCGGCGAAGGATCCGACGCGCCTCATCGCCCGCCTCCAGCCGCTGCGTCGCTGCGGATCTCGGCGAGCGTGAAGCCCGCGTCCTCGATCGCACGCGCGATGGCGGCGCGCGACGGCGACGCGCCCTCCCGCACCGTGATGACGACGCGGCCGTTCTTCATGTCGACCTGCGGGTCGACGACGCCGTCGATCCGCTTGAGCTGGAGATCGACGTTCGAGATGCACTTGGGGCAGCTCATGCCGCGCACGACGAGATCGTGGCGGCCGGGGGCGAGCGTGCCGTCGCCGATGGCGGCAAGGGCTGGTTCGTTCGATGCGCCGACGCGGGCGGGATTCGCGGCGCAGGCAGGGAGAAGCGTGACCGCCGTCAGGATGCAGACGGCGCGGAGCGTCGCGGTGAGCGATGCAGGCATGATGGACCTCGGGGAAGTCGCCTCGCGCAGAGCGCAAGACGACGGTGTGATTCAAGATTGACAAATACGCCGACGCGGGGTCCGCGCGTCAGGTGGTCCACCGCGAGACGAGCGCGAGCCGAAGCCTGCACGCGGGCGGTGCCGCGGGGCTCGAGTCGGCTCGGGTGAAGACGCCGAGGTCGACGGGGCTCGCAAGCGTCACGAACGCGCCGCCCGAAGAAGGGGCGTCGGCGACGAGCGTGCGTTCGCCGCGCGAGCGTTCGGGCGGCGCAGGTATCTCGTCGCGCGGGGTTTCAGGCGCCTCGTCGACGGCGCAGGCGCAATCGTCGCCGCAGCGGCAATCGTCGCCGCAGCACGGTGCATCCGCCGTCGCGCGCGACGGGTCGCACGCAGCGCCCGCGCGCACCGATGGCGCAAGCACGCCCGCGAAGGCGATCAGAAAGGCGAGGGCGATGGTCGCTGCGCGGCTCATCGGGGAGCCTGCAGTCTATCCGCGTCCTGCCAGGATCCGGTCGAGATTCCCGTCGTCGAGGCTCCATCCCGCACGCGGCTCGTCGTGCCAGCCCTCGATCGGGTCGCCCTCCGCTCCCGCGAAGGCCTGCGCCGCGAAGTCATAGGTCAGGCTTCGGCGCGCGCGGCCTGCGACCGTGCCGCTCAGGACAAGCTCGTTGAGGATGGTCGAGCGCTCGAAGGCGCAGAGCGGGGCGCCCGCGGCGTCGCGCTCCCCGCGCCGCCACGCGGTGATCGCGTCGAGCCACTCTCGGTGGTGGCCCCGCGAGGACTCGAGCCGCGCGGGCTTCGGCGCATTGCCGACTTCCTCCGCAAGCACGCCAGGCGTGACGAGGTGCTCGCCGTAGTTCGCCCAGAGCCAGCCCTTCGTGCCTTGGAAGACCATGCTGAAGCGGTTGTGGTAGTCGATGCGGTCCTTCGCGCCGAGTTCCTGCGCGGTCGGCGACATGCGTCCGTTGTCGAACCAGCGCAGGACGAGCGGGTCGACCGAGGCGCCCGTCGCGTCGCGCTGCGGGATCGCCCAGCTCGCCTCGGTCCACTCGGGGCACGCGACGCGGTCGACGGAGTCGGTCGTGGCGAACACCTCGACCCGGCCGAGCGCCGCGCGGTCGAGTCCGAGCGCCCATAGCGGCAGGTCGAGCATGTGGCATCCCATGTCGCCGAGCGTGCCCGTGCCGTAGGCCCAGTACTTGCGCCAGTTCGACGGGTGAAGCCCCTCGATGTAGGGCGCGTTGCGCGCAGGGCCGAGCCAGAGGCCGTAGTCGAGCCCATCGGGCGGAGCGGCGACGGGGCCTGTCTCGCCGCAGCACCAGCCGCGGTTCACCCAGCAGTCGCAGCTCGTCACGCGGCCGATCGCGCCCGCGCGCACGAGCTCGACGACGCGGCGGTAGTTCTCGCCAGCGTGGATCTGCGTCCCGAGCTGGGTCGGCACGCGCGCGGCGCGCGAGAGCGCGAGAATGCGGCGCGATTCCTCGAGCGTGTGCGTGAGCGGCTTCTCGCAGTAGACCGGGATGCCCGCGCGCAGCGCAAGCGCGGTCGCGATCGCGTGCGTGTGGTCGGGCGTCGACACGAGCACGCCGTCGAGCGCGAGCTCGTGGCGCCGCGCGAAGAGCTCGCGCAGGTCTGCGAAAGCGCGCGGGGTCGCCAGGTCGGGGCGCTCCGCCGCCACGCGTGCCTGCGCAGCGTCGAGCGCAGGGCGAGAGACATCGCAGAGCGCCACGACCGGCGCGCCCGCCGCCAGAAGGTCTCCGAGATTCTCCGCGCCGCGGCCACCGCACCCAATCAGCGCAATGCGCGGTGCCTCCGCGCGCGGCGTGTTCCCTCTGCGCGTCCCGTCTTCCCGCGCGGTGCGCTGCGCGGCGCAGCCCGCCACCGCGGAGGCGAGAAGGCCCGGCGCGATCGCGGCCGTCGCAAGCCGCCCGAGGAACAAGCGGCGGCCCGCGTCGCGAGGGTTGGAAGCGTTGTGGGCGCGGCCTTGGTCGTTGGGAATCATGTGCGAAGTGTCCATTGCCGGCGCGAAGGCCGCAACGGCGGGGCCACGAGGTGGTTGCAGAATCTGCTAGGCTCCGATCCGCCTTGCGTGGGCAGCGCTGTCTCGCCGCGCCCTCCAGTCCCTCTCAAATCGCCAACGAGTTCTTGGCCTCAGGAGCCTCGCCTACGCCATGCCCCGAACGAAGAAAAAAGCGGTTTCCGCGCGTGGAACGATCAAGGGATACGCCACCAAGGGATACGCCACCAAGGGAAACGCGACCAAGGGCAGCACCCGTGGGAAGACGCGCGCGAAGTCGGCCGCGTCCCGTGCGCCGAAGGCCGCGGCCCTCTCCACGCTTCCCACGGAAGTCCTCGCCGCGGAGCTCGCGCGCAGGCGCTCGGAGCTGCCGCGGCTGCGCCAGCAAGCCGATGCGCTGCGCGGGCAACTTGCGGCGCTCGAGTCGCGCATCGCGCTTCTCTCGGGCCATGCGACGGAGTCGGGCACAGGACCGGCGCGCACGGCGCCCGCCGCGGCGCGCTCGACGGCATCGCCCAAGACCCACACGAAGGCCGCTGCACGCGGCGGATCAGAGCCAAAGCGCGGCCCGCGCGTGCGACGCGACGGGCGCCCGACGCTCGGCGTGCTGATCGGGCAGATCCTCGGCGAGTCGCGCGACGCGCTCGCGCTGCGCGACATCGCGGAGCGCGCGGCGAGCGCGCTCGGCCGCGCGGTCAACCCGAGCTTCCTCGTCCAGACAAGCCAGACGCTGCGCAAGCTCGTGGTGCGCGGCGCGGCCGCGCAACCGTCACGCGGCATGTATGCGCGCGGCGCCGCCGCTGCGGAACAGACGAAGGAGGGATCACATGCGGTCGATTCAGCCACGCACGACTCGTGAATCCGCTCGAGCATGGTGCGCCGTGCAGATCGGCGCCGTCGTGCTCGCGACCGCGCTTGCGGGGTGCAGCGGCGCGGAGAAGGTCGAGCCGTCGCTCATGCCCCCAGCGGACAGCGGCGTCACGCGCGGAGCCTTCCGCCTCGAGCCGGGTCCGAGCCTCTCCTCGCTCACGCCCGGCCGCATGTACCCCGCGGGCGATGTCGCCTCGCGCATGCGCTTCATCGAGGCGATCGACGCGTGCATGCGTTCGCCCGATGCCGCCGTGCGCGCGGACGCCGCCGCGCTGCGCCAGGCCTTCGAGGGCGCGGAGAGCGCGGAGGCATTCGTGGCGGCGCTCTCGAAGCGCCTTGTGCCGTGGCAGGTCGTGCCGACCGACGGCGCCGAACAGGAGTCGCTCGGCGCGGAGGCCCTGATCACGGGTTACGCCACGCCCGTCGTGCGCGCGAAGCGGCGCCCCGACGCGCGCTTCCGCTATCCGCTCTTCGTCGATCTCCGCCGCCGCTTCGAGAGCGTCGCCGACGCGCCGCGCAGGCAGATCCTCACGACGCCGAACATCGAGTCGCAGGCGATCGCGTGGTTGGCCGACCCGCTCGCATGGGCCCTCGTCGAGACGAACGGCTCCGCGCGGCTCGTCTTCGACGACGGGATCGAGCCGTCGCAACTGGCGATCTCGCGGGTGGCGACGAACGGCCGTCCGTGGACGGGCATGGGGCGATGGTTCCGCGCGAACGGGCTGATCGATCGCGACGACTTCACGCTCGCGGAGGTCCGCACGACCGCGTATGTGCACCCCGAGAAGGCCGAGATGGCGGCGCTCGCGAACGAGCGCGTCGTCTACTTCGAGATCAGCGACCCGAAGCGATTCCCGACCGCGCTCGGCCTCGGCGGCGCGCGGCTGATCGCGGGCTGGTCATGCGCCGCGGACCAGGAGTTCTATCCCCCGGGCTCGATCCTGCTCCTCGTCGAGGAGACCGATGGCGCGCAGCGCGGTCACATCCTCTTCGTGCACGACGCGGGTGGCGCGATCCGCGGGCCCTCGCGCGTCGACTGCTACATCGGCGAGGGCGACGACGCGCTGACGCGCGCGGGCGAGCTGCGCGGCACGGCGCGCGTCTATCGGCTGCGCGCAGCAGCGGGTGCAGGCGGTTGAGCGAGCGAGGTCCGATGACGGAGGCGCGACCGACTGCCGGGCAGTCGTCCGCAGCGCTCGCCACGCTGTGGGTGGCCGCGCTCGCGGCGCAGGCCGCGATCTGGTGGCGCGCGATCGAGTGGTTCGGGCAGCTCCCTTCGCGCTTTCCCTCGGGCTTCGACGCCGCTGGAAACCCGCGCGGATGGACCGCGACGAGCGCGGCGGCGTGGTTCGCGCTGCCCGCGATCGGTCTCGTGCTCGCTGCGTTCCTCGTGGGAATTGCCGTCCTCCTGAAGGCGCTCGTCCTTCATCGGCCGCACCTCGTGAATGTGCCGAACAAGGAGCTCTTCCTCCAGCTCTCGCCCGACGCGAGGCGACGCTCCGCGGTCGAACCCACGCAGCTCTTCCTCCTCTGGACGCTCTTCGCGCTGTCGCTCCTCTTCGTATGGATCGTCGAGGGAACGGCGCTTGTGGCGGTGGGGCGCATCGCGACGATTCCATCGTGGCCCGTCTTCATCTTCCTCGGGCTCGAGATGACAGCGGTGATCGTCTATCTCGTCGCCGTGATCGGGCGCGTGAAGCGCGAGGCCGACGCCGAGGGAGTGTCCGCCGCGCGAAGAGCGCCGAGCGAGACCAGGCCATGAAGTCGCTCCTTCTCGTCCTGCTTGCAGTCCTCGCGTGCACGGGCTGCGGCGCGGCTGGTTCCGCGCGCGCGCGGCCGCTCTTCGAGGCGATGCCTCTACCCGAGTGGCGCGTGGTGGGTGCGGCGGCGGAGTTCACGCTTGCGGCGGAGGAGGATGGCGGCGGGGGGGCCACGCTCGTCGGCCGCGGGCCGATTCCGCGCAACGGATTCCTCACGAGTCCGCGTGAACTCGGCGACTTTCGGCTGTCGGTCGAGGTGCGCCTCGGCTCCGCGGAGCTTCCGCTCGGCGAAGGCATGAACTCGGGCATCCAGATCCGCTCCGCCGAGAGGGACGGCACGATCGCGGGCCTCCAGATCGAGGTCGACCCGACCGAGCGGCTCTGGTCCGGCGGCGTCTACGACGAGCGCGGCCGCGGTTGGCTTGCGCCCCTCAAGGACGACCCCGCCGCGATGGCTGCGTTCAGGCGCGGTGAATGGAACCTCTACGAGATCGAGTGCATCGGCCCGCGCATCAGGACGCGCGTGAACGGCGTTGCGTGCGCGGAGTGGTTCGACGGCGCCGTCTCGGGGCTCATCGCGTTTCAGGTGCACGGCGGGAAGGCCTGCGAGGTCGCATTCCGCGCGCCTGTGCTCGAAGAGCTTGGCGCGCATGCGTGGATGGCCGAGGCGCCCGAAGCGCAAAGGGGCGCGCAGGAGAGGGACGACGCGAGTCGCGCCGTTCCGAGCGACGCGCTGGGCGTTCGCTTCGAGCGGCTCGCGGGCAACGCCACGGTCGAGCTTCTCGCGGACGATGGATCGAGCCTCGCGCTCGTCGAGATCGACGCGGGCGCGCCCTCCATGGTCGAGTTCGTGTGGCTTGACGGAAGAGGCGCCGCGCTCGTCAACGGTGCGCGCGTCGCGTCGCTCTCGCTCGCGAAGCCCGTGTCGCGCGTGACCGTGCGCGGCGAGGGCGTGTCGGTCGGCGGCCATGCCGTGCTCCGCCGCGCGCCGCATGGCGCGTGGAACGGCTGTGGATGATCGGTGCGGCTGCGGCGTGAGCGAGTGACGCGCGCGCAGCCACGCGCATCATCGCGGGTTTTCGCGCGATTTCGCGCGGCACGCGTCATGGCCCCGCGCCGCGGGCCGCCGTGCCCGCAATCTTCGCCCTCTCGCGACGGGCACTGTCTCACCCGTCGAGAAAGGAACGAGAGATGCTGAAGGAACAGGCGAGGAAGGAACGGATCACCCGCATGATGGCGCTTGCGCGCGTCTATCGCGGATGGAACTCGACGCAGTTGGCGAACGCGCTCGGGCGCGAGCCGTCGCGGGCGGTGCCCGTGACGGGAAACCCGAAGCTCGACCTGATCGGGCGCCTCGCCGATGCGCTCGAGTGGGAGGTCGGCGAGGTCGCCGAAAGCCTGGCCGATCGACCCGCAGCGTGGGAGGCGGCTGCGTTCGAAGGCCGCGCGTTCGACGATCTCGACGGCGATGCGCAGCTGGCGCACCGCGCGTGCGACTTCCCGCGCATGGAGGCGATCGCGCTCGCCATGCGCACGGGCGCCACGACCGCGCGGGAACGCGCGATGGCCGCGAACAGGCTCGCGGGCGCCTACGACGGCATGGGGCGCTATCCGCGCGTCCTCCAGTGCGTGCGCGAGGGGCTCGCGGAGGAACGGATCGGCACCGACCTGCGCATCATGCTCACGGTGAACCTCGCGAACGCGTGTTACACGCTGTGGAACCTCGAGGAGTCGCGCGCGATCAGCTCGTCGCTCGTCGGGCGGTTCGACGAGACGCCGCCGAAGGGCAGGCTCGAGCGCGTGGCGCAGGCGTTCAGCCTCTCGATCCGCGGCCACAGCGCGCGGCGGCTCCTCGGCCACGACGAAGGCGACGGCGGGCGCGCGCGGCTCGCGCAATCGGCCGAGCGCGACCTCACGCGCGCGGCCGACATCTACGAGATGCTCGCCGACGAGTTCGGCGACGACCAGTACGAGGGCCTCGCGCACACGGCGCGCGGCGGCGCCATCGAGGCGAGCGTGGCGACGGGCGTCCTGAGCGCCGAGGACGCCATCCACGAGATCGTGGAGCGCCTCGACGCAGCGGTCGACCTCGCCATGCCGCGCTCGGCCGCCATGCTCGAGGGGTGGGGCTGGTGGAGCGTGTTCGGCGCGAACATCGCGCTTCGTTCGGGCGACGCGCGTGCGCACGAACTCGCGGAGTCGAGCGAGTTCGAGCGTGCGGTCGCGATCTGCACGAACAAGGCCGCGGAGATCGCGGACCATCTTGGCCACTGGGCCATGCGGGAGCGCGCCTTCACGCTCGAGTGGTGCAGGCGGCAGACGCCGGGCGCCGTGCGCAAGGAGGACGCGCGGCAGTGGATGCTCGACGCGGAGGATGTGCGCGTCCTCGTCGGCACGATGGGGCGCTTCCCGCTGTTCAGGCCGACGGGGTGGGCGATCCTCGAGCATGCGTCGATCGAGGAGGCGCTGGCGTAGCGGTGCGCGCGCCGCGCTCTCCCGATCGTGTACCGTTCCACCATGGCCACGAGGGCTCCCGATCCAAGCATCGCCATGCGCACGCGCCGCGCCGCACGGTGGGCGATCGTGGTCGGCTTCGCGGGCTTCGGGCTCAAGCTCGCGGGCTGGCTTCTGACGGGTTCGGACGCCGTCTTCTCCGACGCGCTCGAGAGCATCGTGAACATCATCGCCTCGGTCGGCGCGTATCTGGCCATCTCCTATGCGGAGCGACCGCCCGACGAGGAACATCCGTATGGCCATGGGCCGATGGAGTTCGTGAGCGCGGCCGCGGAGGGCGTCTTGGTCGGTGCGGCGGGCGCCGTCATCCTCACCCACTGCGTCGGCACGCTCGTGCGCGGCCGCGAGGCGCTCGAGCGGATCGACCTCGGGCTCGCGTTCGTCCTCGCAAGCGCCGTCCTCAATGGCGTCACGGGTTGGATGCTGCTGCGCGTGGGCCGCGAGACGGGCTCCGCGGCGCTCGTCGGCGACGGGCGGCATCTTCTTGCCGACCTTTGGACGACCTTCGCCGTCGTCGTCGGGCTCCTCCTCGTCTGGCTGACGGGCGCACAGTGGATCGATACCGCCGTCGCGATCGGCGTGGGCGTGCTCCTCCTCGTCGTCGGCACGCGCGGCGCGATCGGCGCCGTCAGTTCGATCATCGGCTACTCCGACAAGGAGGACCATGCGCGCATCGTGTCCATCCTCGAGGCGCATCGCGCGGGCGCGCCGCCCGCGATCTGCTCGTTTGCGTCGGTCCGGCACAGGCACCAGGGACGCATTCACTTGGTCGACATGCATCTGCGGGTGCCGAGGCAGATGACGGTCGCGGAATCGCACGACATCGCGAGCGCCATCGAGCGCGAGGTGCTCGCCGCGGTCGGCGAGGGGACCGCGACGGCCCACATGGAGCCTTGCGGCGACGCCGCATGCCCACGATGTGCGTGCGGGCGATCAGCGCAGGGTTGAGGCGCACAGGACGGCCGCTGCGACGGCCGCCGTCTCGACGCGCATCACATGCGGGCCGAGTGACACGGTCGCCGCGCCGAGCGCGCGCATCGCCTCGACCTCGGCGTCCTCGAACCCGCCCTCGGGCCCGATGAAGACGGTGCGCGGACGCGCCGCATCGAGCGTGGCAAGCCACGCGAGGATCGGCGTGCCGCCCGCGGTGTGCGCAAGCGCGAGCGAGGCGCCGCGGTCGCGCTCGCGCGCCGCGACCTCAAGCAGTGCGCCGCCGTGCGCGAGTTCGGGCGCCCACGCGCGCTTCGCGACCTTGGTCGACTCGAGGAGGATCCGATGCCAGCGCTCGCCGCGGTCGAGCTTGTCGGCGTCGACCACGCTGCGCGCGCACTCGATCGGCACGAAGCGCGTGGCACCCGCCTGCGTGGCGAGGTCGAGGAGCGTCGACAGGCGGTCACCCTTGGGCACGGCGAAGGCGATCGTGACCTCAGGCGCGGGTCGCGGCTCTGTGCGGCGCGCGACAACCTCGACGGCGATCGAGCCGTCGCGGCCACGCTCGCCCGTGATGCGCGCATCGGCGACCGAGCCGTGGCCGTCGAAGAGCGTGACCTCGTCGCCCGCGGCGAGCCTGCGCGCGCCGAGCGCATGCCGCGCCTCCTCGCGCGAGAGCGCGATCGTGTCGCCGACGGCGGGAATCAACGGGGCGTGCAGCCAGAGGGCCATGTCGTGGTCATGAGGTCGTGGTCATGAGGTCGTGGTCATGAAGTCGTGGTCATGAAGTCGTGGTCATGAAGTCGGGGGAGCGGGGCGCCAAGCGAAGCGAGGGCGCCTGCGCATCGTGCGATGCAGGCGCCCTCGCGTCGAATGGAGCGTACCGGGATCGAACCGGTAACCTATGCCTTGCAAAGGCATCGCTCTCCCAATTGAGCTAACGCCCCGACAGATGCTCAGTATAGCGGCAGTCGTCGGCCGCCACCCGGCCCTCACTCGGCCTTCGCAGCATCGTCGCCCGACGCCGTGACAGGCGTCGGCCGCGCCGCTTCGCCGCCCGAGCTCGAGAGCGGCCCGACAAGCGTCGGCTGCACGAGGTTGAGGCGCAGGCTCTCGTCGTAGCGGATCGGTCCCTTGACGCCGACGAGAAGGCCGAGCATCGACGGGAGGTCGAACTCCTGCGTGGGCAGGATGTAGGCGATCGTCTGGCCCGTGCCCTGGTCCTGCAGGCGATAGAGGAGCGGGAGCCGCTCGCCGTTGTAGACGCTCGAGGCGTTGAGGCGGCCGACCGCGTCCCACGGCTGGCGCGTCTTCATCGCAAGCTCGAGGTCCGCGACGCCGCGGATGTCTGCGTTCGTCTTCGCCTTGAGCGCCGCGATCTCCTGCAGCGAGCGCTGCACCTCGACGCGCACTCCGATCTGCTCCGCGCGGCGCGTGGCTGCGATCGCCTCGCTGCGCGGCGTGGCGCTGTCTTCCGCAAGCGCGAGGAATCGCTCGCGAAGCTGCTCGAGCTCCGCGTTCTCGACGGGCTCGCGCGAGACGCGCTTCCACACGGCGTCGACATCGCTGAAGCGCACGCGGCTTGCGCGCGCGACGGCCGCGCGGCGCGCTTCCTCGGTGGTCGCGGCGGGGGGCGTGGCGGGTGCCACGGGCTGCGACTCGAGCGTCGGCGCCGTCGTCGTCGCAGTGCCTGCTTCGGTCGCCACGGGCTCGCCCGCGTCGGTCACGGGCGCATCGCTCGGGACGATCTCGGGCGCGGGAGTCGTCGTTTCGGTCGTCGTCGCAGGCGTCTCCGCCGCAGCGACGCGCGTGACCGCGCTCGCGCTCACCCATCCCGTCATCTTCGGCCCGAGCGCGACCTTGTAGTAGGTGTCGCGCTGGCCCTTCACTTCACCGAGAAGCGGAACCTCGTCGTTCGCGACGAGGAAGCCGATCGCCTTCCAGCTCGCCTCGGGGCTCCAGTCGGCCTCTGCGTTCGGCGCGCTCACCTGCGCGCGCGACGCGACGCGCAGCGTCGTGCCGTCGGCGGTCGGCGTGATTCCAGGGCCCGCCTGCACATAGCCAAACCATCCGCTGAAGGCGTCGCCCGCGAGCTCGACGGCGACCCATCCGACCTGCTCCTCGACGACCCGCACGGTCGTGCCCTGGCGAAGACCGCCGAAGGCGTAGCCGCTCTCGACGCTCGGCGCCGCGCGCACGAAGGTCGACTCGACCGTCACGGTCGCGTCGTACGAAGTGCGCGCGGTCTGGCGCGCCTCGGGCGTCGGCCGCGTCGGCGTGGGCGTCGATTGCGCGAGCGCCGCGGAGGAGAGCGCGAGGGGAATGAGGACGGCAGCCGCGCCAGTGGCGGCGAACACGGCGGAAACACTGCGGTTCATGGCGGGGATCGTATCGAAATGACTCGCGCGTGGGCGGCGGAAAATCGCAGGTTTTCCGCAGCGCAGGCCGAGAGGCGGCGCAGCGGAAGCGCGGCGCGATCGCCGCTACCATTCGCCCTCTATGCCGTCTTCCGCCCGCGCGTACCGTCCGTTCGTCCGAGCCTCGCTCGCGGCGCTTGCTTCGCTTGCGGCGCTCGCGCCCGCTGGCTGCAAGTCGCCTCTTGCAACCCCAGGCGAGTACCCGAGTTCGGAGAGGCTTGCGGCGCTGATCCAGTCGGGCAAGGATCGCCAGGTCGCGGGCGTCGAGGCGGCGCCCGCGCAGGTCGCCGGCCCGCTCGAGACGGACATCGACCGCATGCTCGAGGCGCGGCGCGACGAACTCCGCGCCATGGGCCCGCAGTCGGCGGCGCTTGGGTCGACGATCTCGGGAACGGTGCCGCTGACGGGGGAGACGCCCGCCCGCGTCCTGCTCACGCTCGAGGCCGCGGTCCTCGCGGCCGTGCGCAACAACCTCGACCTCGAGACCGCGCGCATCGGGAAGTCGATCACAGCCGCCGACATCGAGCGCGCCGAGGCCGCGTTCGACTGGGTCGTTGGCGCGGGTGCGGGCTTCGACCGCATCGACCAGCCGTCGGTCGGCATCCTCTTCCCGGGCTCTGGCTCTGGCTCGACCGTGATCCCGAATGTCACGAACCAGCGCAACTGGTCGTTCGACGCAGGCGTCTCCCGCGCGCTCGAGTCTGGCGGCACGCTCTCGCTCACGGCGCGCTCGTCGCGCATCGACAACCTCGACAGCGACCTCTACACGCCTGATCCCGCGTGGTCGAGCGCCGTCGCGCTCGGCGTCACGCAGCCGCTCCTGCGCGGCTTCGGCACGGAGACGGCGCTCGCCGAGATCCGCCTCGCGCAGAACCGCGACCGCATCGCCCGCGAGGCGCTGCGCGCGCAGCTTCTCGACATCGTCGCGCGCACCGAGCAGGCCTACTGGGCGCTCGTCAGCGCGCGCGCACGGCTCGTGAGCGCGGAGTGGCTCGTCTCGGTCGGCGAAGAGGTGCGCGATGTCCTCGCGAAGCGCCGCGAGTTCGACGCCACGCTCGCCGAGTACGCGAACGCGGTCGCCACGGTCGAGGCGCGCAAGTCGGTCGTCCTCGAGGCGCGGCGCAGGCTCAGCGAGGCGGGCAACGCGCTGAAGGCGATCATCAACGACCCCGCTCTTCCGCTCGGCGGCGAGGCCGATGTCGTTCCCGCGGACGCGCCGAGCGACGCGCCCTTCACGGCGGACCTCCGCAAGTCGATCGAGACGGCGATCGCGCGCGCGCCGTCGATCCAGCAGGCGCTCGTCGCCATCGACAGCGCCTCGGTCGGCGTCGCCGTCGCCGACGACGGGCGTCTGCCGCAGCTCGATCTCTCCGCGGAGATCTCGTGGTTCGGCCTGCGCGACGACTTCGGCGACAGCTACTCCGACATCGCCGCGGGCGACTTCGTGAACTACGCGGCGGGGCTCCGCTTCAGCCAGGCGCTGGGGAACCGCGCGGCGGAAAGCGCCTATCGCCAGGCGCGCCTGCGCCGCGCGCAGAGCGCGGTCGACTACGAGCGCGCTGTCCAGTCGACGGTCCTCGCCGTCAAGAACGCGCTGACCGACTGCGTGTCGTACCGCCAGCTCGTCGAGCAGAACCGCGTGTTCCGCCTCGCGCAGGCTGAGAACCTGCGCGCGCTCCTCGTCGACGAGAAGACGCTTGCGGCGCTGACGCCGGAGTTCCTGCAGCTCAAGTTCCAGCTGCAGAACGGGCTCGCGCTTGCGGAAGACCAGTACTTCGCGTCGCTCGTCGGATACCAGAACGCGCTCGCCGAGCTCTCGCGCGCGATGGGCACGGGGCTCGAGGCGAAGCGGATCGAGATCGACGAGACGCCGACGACGACCGACGAGTGAACGAGACGCGACGGGCCGCGGACGACGCGAGGTGAATGACGCGCGCGTTCAGTTCCGCTGCGACGGCCGTCGCGCGGTCGCGCGGCGAAGCCTGTCGCGCACGGCGTCCCACAGCGCGCCCTTGTCGCTCGGCGGCACGATCAGGATGCGCGGCGCGCCCGAGGCGTCGGCGCGACGCATCGTCGCGTAGAGCATCTGCGCATAGGCGCTCGCATGGCGGGGAAGCGCGAAGAGTTCGTGCGGCGCGTCGACAGGCGTACCCGCGAAGGCAAGCACCGCGACGGGCGACGGCTCCGACGTGAGCCGCGCCGCGAGCGCGCCTTCCTCGACGAGTTCCGCGGGCGTGTGCGGTGCATAGTGCGACGGGCTCGTGCCGGGGCTCGCGCCCTGGATGCCCGGGTCCGTCACGAAGACCTGCGTTCCGAGCGTCTCCTCGAGTTCCGCGGCGTCGATCGCGCCGAGCCGCAGCACCGTCGGCCGCGCGCGGGAGAGATCGACCACGGTCGACTCGAGGCCGACCTCGCACGGTCCGCCGTCGAGGACGGGAAGGGACGGCTCGTCAGGGAACTCCTCGCACACGTGCGCCGCGGTCGTCGGCGAGATGTGGCCCGAGCGGTTCGCGCTTGGCGCCGAGATCGGCCCGCCGAAGGCCTCGATGAGCGCGCGCGCCACGGGGTGCGCGGGCGCGCGCACGGCGACTGTGGTGCGTCCGCCGACGCTCGAGGCGCAGATCTCGCTGCGGCGGGGGAGGATGATCGCAAGCGGCCCTGGCCAGAAGGCCTCTGCGAGCTTCTGCGCGCGGACATCCCAGCCGATCACGGTGCGCTTCGCCATCGCGGCGTCGAGGACATGCGCGATGAGCGGGTTCGACGAGGGCCGCTGCTTGAGGCGGTAGACCTCGGCGACGGCGGCCTCGCTCGTCGAGTCGCAGCCGAGGCCGTAGACGGTCTCCGTCGGAAACCCCACGGCGTGCCCCGCGCGCAGGCGCTCGGCGCACTGCGCGATCGCAGCGGAATCTGGCTGCAGAATCACGGGCATCCGCGCAATGTAGCCGAACCTCGAGCCGTGCACGCACTCTGAGCGGCGCAGGCCTGAGGGACTTCAAGTCATCTCAGCGACTGCATGCGTCACCGTCGGCTCGGGCTATCGATCGGAGTTCGCGGCGCTCTGGGGCGGGTTCCCGCTGTCGTTCCCGCCGTCCGTGCCGCAATGAAGCTGCATCGCGGCGATCAGCGCCGAGAGCGCAGGCATGTCCCTCGCCTGTGGCGTCGCCTTGCACGCCTCCACGGCACGGGCCGCGGACTCGCACCGCTCACGGTGGAGGCGAGCGATGCTCTCTTCCAGCCTCTCTCTCAGCCCTTGAACGGCGATGCCGCGGGATTCCGAGACCGCGACGGCGACCACCTCCGACTCGGCCGCCGGCTCCATCGACGCAAGCCGGGCGATCTCGCGAGCGAGTGTCTGCCTCGCCGCCTCCAAGTCAACCTCCGAGTCTGAAGCGCCCAACGCCTCCACCGCTTCGGCGAGGGGGCGCAGGTCCACCGGGTTCGGATACAGCGACGGATAGGTCGCGGCTCGGACGGCATCTCGCCATCGTTGGGCATCGTCTGGCAACATCATCTCCGCGAACACATCGGCCCAGCGCCGGTTGGCGGCCATGATCGAACGCTCGACGGCGAGCTGCCGACGACTCCGGTTCGTGCGGTACTCGACTTGCGCATGGGGATCGTTGTTCGAGTCCCGGAAGTGCCTGAGATCCTCGACGGCCGCATCAAGGTCTAGCCGAATCCGCCGCTCATGGAGAGTCGCCAGCTCCGAGTCGTAGCTGGGACGCGCCGCGCGCCACGCCTCTCTGTCAAGAATCGCAAGCTCGGAGTCCTTGTTGAGTGCCACAGCGATCGCGCGAAGGTCGACACTCGCCATCGGCAGCTTCGGCGGCGCAGAACGGTAGCGGCTGCGCTTCCGCAGCTGCCGAATCACATCGGCGACCATCTCTGGGGCGTCCGGCGACACGGCGCTCCCCACATGCGCGAAAAGCTCCTCTTCTATCGCGTTGAACCGACTCACGGCCCGATCCCGGAGGCGAACCAACTCACGAAAGGCCTCGGGAGCATCCGGAAGCTGCATGATCTGAAAGCCAGCGCGACGGGCGAGTTCCGTCGCCGCCCGATCGACGGGCTCGATGACTTTGACTATCTCAGGAGTCCGCGACTCGTAGAAGTCATCCACTGCCGCACGAAGAGTTGCGGCAGCTTCGGGCTCCAGTTCGAGGACTGAGATCCAATACTCAAGATCGATGGTCGTGAGCGCAT
The DNA here is from genome assembly GCA_016124975.1 of Phycisphaera sp. Taxonomy (GTDB): domain Bacteria; phylum Planctomycetota; class Phycisphaerae; order Phycisphaerales; family SM1A02; genus QWPT01. The sequence goes on from WGMP01000006.1 coordinate 17,574, forward strand.
CTGGGACGGCGACAGCTATCCTCGCCCCAGGTTCGGGTTCGAAGCCGAATCGACGGAACGACGGGCGCTCCTGGGCTACGACAGGTGGCGAAGCCGCCGAAACGAGCAGTGCGACCACAACCGCGAGGATCGTCCTGTTCGTGAGCGTCATGGGCAGTCCCTGTTGGAGTTCGGATTGGCCAGATTCGGACAAACAACCGTCGTGCCGACAGGGGGATAAAGGCAGACGCAGTCGGTCCCGCTTGCATCGCACGCGCAGCCGTTGGGCACAAACACCTCGATGCTGCCCGGACTCGGAAAGTTGCCCGCAAGCGCATGCCAGCCCCACGCTTCGCGCCTGTACCCGTTCACTTTCATGTCACCCCTGATGACTGCAACGCAAGTAAAGGTTCCGCTTGCACAGTCGAGGTGGATGGGGATTCCGCCACTGATCTCCTCCCACAGCCAGTGCGAGCACAGCTGCGGGGCTTGAACCTTGCAGCTTTGGGCCCACGCGCCGCTTGCTGAGGCAATGGTGATTCCTACGACGGCCAGCATTGCAGCCGCGATGTGACGAGAAGGTCGCATGCTCGGCATCCAGATGCGGAGAGTGATCCGATGAGCCTCGCAAGCTGACGCGAACTCAGCGACGCGCCGGATGGAGCCGAGTGGAGCACCCCGTCGCAGCCGGGCGCGAAACGAGGACAGGGGCGTGGGCAAGAGCCATGGCAATGGCATGACGATCTCCTGAAGGGGAGGTTCAAGCGGCGATGTGCAACGGGGCCGCGCGTGTACGGCGCGCGCGCGGCGATGCGAGGAGATTACTCCAATCAACCCCCCAGTCAAGTGAATTGATGACGATTCAGAGGCACTTCGTCTGAGCGCGGCCCGCACCGCGAGTGATGTGCGCCGCTTGGACAAAGGTTGAAGCGAGCGAGGCCTGCGTGCACCAAGTGGAGCGGCCGCAGCCGCGAGAGTTTGCACGACGCGCCCCAAGCACCAAAGGGAGCGGCCGCAGCCGCGAGAGTTTGCACGACGCGCCCCAAGCACCAAAGGGAGCGGCCGCAGCCGCGAGAGTTTGCACGACG
>WGMP01000040.1 GCA_016124975.1 Phycisphaera sp.
CCGCTCACTCGGGTGCTAGACAGCGCTGTGCCTGAGCGGGCGCGGCTGCGGCTGCTCACTCGGGTGCTAGACAGCGCTGTGCCTGAGCGGGCGCGGCTGCGGCCGCTCACTCGGGTGCTAGACAGCGCTGTGCCTGCGCGGGCGCGGCTGCGGCCGCTCACTCGGGTGCTAGACAGCGCTGTGCCTGAGCGGGCGCGGCTGCGGCCGCTCCCTCTGGTGCTAGACAGCGCTGTGCCTGAGCGGGCGCGGCTGCGGCCGCTCACTCGGGTGCTCGCATGCGTGACGGGCGCTCGTGCTGGGGCTCGAGCGTGATGCGAAGTCCCGTGCGCGGACGCGCGGCTACCGGCCCTCGTATTCCTTGCGCATGTCGGGCTTGTAGACCGCGACCTTGTTGCGCGTGCGGCGCGCGGTCGCAAGCGCGAACATCGTGGCGCTTGTGAGCTGGTCGGGCGTCTCGATGCCCGACTCGGCCTGCAGCTCGGGCTCGCGCTCGAAGCACGCGACGCCGACGCTCACGGTGGCGGGGAAGTTCCCGCCCGTTGCGTGCGGGAAGGGAACAGGCGACGAACCCATCGTGCGGCGCGCGAGCTCGGAGAGCCTGCACAGCTCGTCGGTGTCGATGTTCGGCAGCATCACCGCGATCTCCGCGCCAACGAAGCGGAAGATCCTGGCGCGCCGAGGAAGCTCCTCGTTCAGGATGTCGAGGAGATGCGTCAGCGCCGCATCGAGACCATGGGCGCCGAACGCCTCGTGGATCTCGCGCGCGGTGTCGATCCCGATCAGCATCACGCCGATCGAGACGCCGTCGCTCTCGTCGTCCGACACGAACCGGCGCGCAAGCTCGTCATGGAAGTCGGTCGCGCCGGGCAGCGCCTCGAGGCCGTGCAGCTCCGAGCCGAGGAGCGCGGGATCGGCGGGAAGAAGCGCGGGGTCGTCGAGCTTCTGTTCGCGTCGAAGCCTATCGGCGCGCTCGAGGATCTCGTCGATGTCGGTCTCCGACTCCGCTTCGAGTCCGAGCGCCTCTGCAAGCTCGGCGTTGCGCGCGGTGATGCGCGAGAGAAGCGCGTCGGCCTCCGATTCGGAGATCGAGAACCACTCCTTGGCGAGACCCTGGAAGGCCTCGACCTGCGGCGCACGGCGCCTTGAGCGAATCGAGTCGGCGGCGAGCATGGCGAGGTGGATCGTGCGCGCCAGAGGCTGCACTTCCTCGTCCGCCTCGGCAGGCGTGTGATGAAGTCGGATCGCGTCCGCGAGCTGCGGCGGGAAGCGCCAGCGCATCACCATCTCCGCGCCGATCTCGGCGTGGTCGGTGTCGAGCGCACGGCGCTCGATCGGGAGCAGGCGATCGTGGTCGCCGCGGGTGAGGTCGACGACCTGCAGGTAGCGGTCGCTGTAGGTCTTCCACAGCGCCACCATGCCGATGTCCTGGATGAGCCCCGAGAGGAACGCCTCGTCGGCGTCGCAACGCCTGTGCCGCTGGGCGATCTCGCGCGCGGCCGCGCCAGCGCAGATCGAGCGACGCCAGAAGCACTCGAAGTCGAAGCCGACCTCGTCATCGCCCGATCCATCGATCGACTTCGCGAGCGTGAATCCGAGCGTGAGCGCCTTGAGCGAGTGGAGACCGAGGAAGACGAGCGCCTGCTGGATCGAACCGCAGCGGCGCGAGAGCCCGAAGAAGCTTGAGTTGACGGTGCGCAGGAGCTTCGCCGCAAGCGCGGGATCGTTCTCGATCACGGCTGCGATCTGGCGGACAGAGACCTCCTCCTTGGAGGCGAGCTCGAGCACGCGCACCGCCACGCCTGGAAGCGTGGGACAGTCGGGGTTCGCGAGAATGCGTTCGATCGTGGCCTTCGACATGACCTCACCCCGATGGCGCACGCGCGGATCCGAAGGGACCCGCCACGCGATGCGCGTTCTCCCTCGTCATCGACGCGATCCGCCCTGCAATTCAGCGGCATGGGTCAATGCGTGCATCGCGGGCAAAAACACAGAGAAATGCCGCTGGCGGGGGACATCGCGCGGAGGACAGCTCCCGAGGCCCCCCTTCTCACGCCGCGCCGTTGCGCCGCACGGCCGCCGCGAGGAGGTCGAGGGTCGAGAACCCGTCCCCGAGGATCGTGCGCGAGTAGGCTCCGAGAAGCCGGATCGCTCGGTCGACGGCGTCTGGGTCGCATGCGTCCGCGGGCTCACCCGACGCGACCAGCGCCAGCGCGGCGGCGGTGCCAGGGCGCATGCGCCATGCGCGCGCATGCGTGCGATGGTCGACGAGCCCGCCCGCCTCGGGATCGAACGCGAGCGAACCCGATGGAATCCCCGAGTCGTCGAGCCGAGGCTCATGCCCGGTCTCCCGCAGAAGCGTCAGGAAGAAGGTGAGAAGCTCGGGCGCGGGCCGCTCTCCGCCCTCGAGCGCGTCGAGCGCCGCGAGGAGCGCGTCGAAGAGCCGCGCGTGAGGCTCGGCGGGCGGAAGGAAGCGATGCACGAGTTCCGCCATGGCGAGCCCCGTGAGGTTCGCCTCGAGGTCATCGTGCGGCCTGCGGAACATCTGGAGCAGCGTCCACTGCGTCAGCGTCTGCAGCTCGCGGTCGGGCTTGACGACGGCGACCACCTCGCCGCGCGCGAGAAGGTCGATGCCGCCCGAGAAGCTGCCGCGCTCGCGCCGGGCGCCCTTCGCGAGCCCGCGCAGGATGCCGCTCGCGCGGCAGAACAGGCTCACGGTCTGCGAGGTCTCGGACCAGTCCCAGTGACGGATGCAGATGGCCTGGTCGACGAGGTTCGCCACGGCGCGATTGTGACACGCCGCAGCCGATGCGTGTGGCCGCATGCGGCCGTGAATTCACGGCACCGCGTCACGCGGCGAGCGGCATGCCCTCGGTCGAGACGCGGTTGCGTCCGCCGCGCTTGGCGCCGTAGAGCGCGAGGTCGGCGCGCGCGAGGAGATCCCCCGCCGTGCCGTCCTCCGCGATCATGGTCAGGTCCGCCACGCCGAAGCTCGCCGTGAGGACGAGGTCGGGGTAGCGGCGCCAGCGATGCTCCTCGAACCCGCGCCGCATCTGGTCGGCGACCGCGATGGCGTCGCGCGCCGCCGTCTCGGGCAGGATGATCGCGAACTCCTCGCCGCCGTAGCGGCAGGAAACGTCCGTCGAGCGCCTGCTCGAGATCACGGTCGCGAAGAACGCGAGCACCTCGTCGCCGAACGGGTGTCCGTAGCGGTCGTTCACCGACTTGAAGTGGTCGATGTCGCAGAGGATCAGCGAGAGCGGCGTGCCGTGGCGTCGCGCGGCCGTCACCTCGCATTGGAGCCTTTGGTCGAAGAACGCCCTGTTCCACAGCGCCGTGAGTCCATCGAGCTGTGCGCGCTGCGCAAGCATGCGCAGCAGCTGCTGCACCCGGATCGCCGAGCGAACGCGGGCCTTCAGCTCGGCCATCTCGAACGGCTTCGCGACGAAGTCGATCGCCCCGAGATCGAGGCAGCGCACGCGGTCCATCATCTCCGTGCTCGCGCTGATGAAGATCACCGCGATGTCGCGGGTGCGCGCGTCCTCCTTCAGACGCTGCAGGACCTCGAAACCGTCGATTCCCTGCAGGTCGATGTCGAGGAGGATCACGTCGGGCTGGAGCTTGAGCGCGAGTTCGAGCCCAGCCTCGCCATCCGACACGCAGTGGATCTCGACCTGCTCGAGCTGCAGTCGAGAGCGGAGGAGCCTGTGCATCAGCTCCGAGTCGTCGATCAGCAGCACCCTCGGCGATCGCTGCCTGAATTCCTGCGGATTTCCCCCGATATTCATGACGAAGCTCCGTTCGCTTCGATCGCGCGCCGGCACAGCGCGATCAGGTCCTCGGCCTTCTCGGTGAGCGCGGAGAGGCGCCCCTCGCGCTCGAGTTCGTCGGCGAGTCCGCAGTCCATGCCTGCGCCTGCGCCGACTCCGTTCATGGCGCGCGCGGCCACCGCGGATCTGAGCTCCCGCTCGAGCTCCTGCGCGGCCTGGCCAATCGAGTCGAATCCGTAGCCACCCGCGGAACCAGCGAGCTGGTGCGCGAGGACGCGCAGCGAGGCTGCATCGTGAAGGTCGATCGCGGCGCGGATTGCGCCGACGCGGCGGCCGAGGTCCTCGAGGAACCAGACCACGAGCGCCCGCATCTCCGGATCGTCGGAGAAGCGGCTCCGCAGGGGAGCCCGTGACGCGTCGTCCATCATGGTCGTGCCATCGGACAGGGCGGTGCGGAACTTGCCCCAGATGCGCGGGGGCGACGGAAGCCGCGCCCGCACAGCCCCTACAGGCGCACCAGACAGGCCGAACCCGCTGTTTGACCGCACTTCCGCCAACCTCTACCTTGCATCGCGGAGGCGCGGCCCGACGAGCGGGCGCTCCTCCGAACCAGCATCCCACTCGGGCGAAAGCCCGGGCGAAGGAGTTCCAGCGTGCTACCGAGTCCCCCCGCCAGAGAGGGCCAGCTTGGCTTCCTCTACCTCCCGCCCTATCGCGTCCAAGGGATCAGCGTCGCGGGCGAGCAGACCGTCATCCAGATTCCCGAGCTCGACCTCGCGTTCGACATCGGCCTGTGCACGCGCGCGGTCCTGAGCACTCCGACGATCGCTCTGTCGCACGCGCACATGGACCATCTCGGCGGTCTGCCGTACTGGTTCAGCCAGCGCTATTTCCAGAAGATCGGCGGCGAGACGCACATGCCAGAGAAGGTCGACGGCAAGCCCGAGGGCAAGCCGAAGCCGCCCGTCGGCCGGTGCATCTGCCACCCCGAGCTTGAGCCGCATCTGCGCGGCATGATGCGCGCGTGGGAGCCGCTCGAGCGACAGCGCACGCCGTTCGAGATCCGCGCGCTTGCGCCTGAGGAAGACCTCGAGATCAAGAACAACATCCGCCTTCGCGCCATCGCCACGCGCCACACCGTGCCGAGCCTCGGCTTCGTGGCGCTCGAGCGCCGCAGCAAGCTCAAGGAGGAGTTCCGCGATCTTCCGCAGGAGAAGCTGCGCGAGCTGCGCGGGCGGGGCGTCGAGATCACGCGCCAGACCGACATCCCGCTCATCGCCTACACGGGCGACACGGCGCCCGGCGAGTTCCTCGTGCGCGACGAGTTCGCGGACGCGCGCATCGTGATCAGCGAGTGCACCTTCTTCGAGCCCGAGCACGCCGACCGCGCCAAGACGGGCATGCACCTCCACATCGACGACATCGTGCGCCTCCTTCGCGTGTGGAAGGCGGAGGCGATCGTGCTGGTGCACGCGTCGCGGCGCACCACGATCCACTATGCGCGCGAGCGCATCGAGGCGCTCGCAGGCGCAGACGCGTCGCGCATCCACCTGCTGATGGACCATCGCTCGAACCGAGCGCGGTACGAGCAGCAGCTGGCGGCGGCGCAGGCCAAGGCCGCGGCGACCGCTCCTCGTGGCGAAGAGGGCGAGGCGGCGCAGCAGCCGGGAGACGCGGTCACTCCGACGAACGAGTGACGCGTGCTTCCCGAGAGGCCGCCCGGCGCGAATCCTCGCGAGTATTGACGCGTCGGGCCCGAAACCCTATCGTCCGCCCCCCGTGGATGATCCGATTGCGGTGGGACGCGTCGGATCGAACAGACAAGACTGCCAAGCAGGAGATCATCCGCGTTCCCGTCGGATGCGCCGCCCTGTCGTCGGGATGGCTGGAGGTCACATGCAGAGGATCGAACCAGGCTTCCGCGAGTCGCTCGTCGACTACCTGAGGAAGAACCACTCCGACATCTGCAGGCACTGGTTCGACGACATCGAGCCCTCCGAGATCCGCGACGGCGTCCTTCGCCTTGTCGTGCGCGAGCCCGTGCAGCTGCGCTACCTCCAGCGCTGCTGCGGCACGCACTTCACGGAGGCCGCGCAGAACGTGACGGGGCGCCTCCTCGTCGTGCGGTTCGTCAGCCCCGACGACGAGGCGAAGTTCGAGGCGCAGGCCAACGGCAGGCCCGCCGCGCCGAGCGTGGTCGAGGACGAGTCCGCAGAGCGGCCCGCGTGGCTCGACGAGCAGATGCTCCTGAGCCCCGACTACACCTTCGACTCGTTCGTGGTCGGGCCGGGAAACCGCCTTGCGCACGCCGCGGCCCTTGCCGTCGCCGCGCAGCCGGGCCGCGCCTACAACCCGTACTTCATCCACGGCGGCGTCGGCCTCGGCAAGACGCATCTCCTGCACGCGATCTGCCAGTCGCTCCTTCGCGCGAAGCCGAACATGCGGCTCTGCTACATCTCGTGCAACGCCTTCATGGATCTCTTCCACGAAGCCGTGCGCGCGGGCCGCATGACGGACTTCCGCAACCGCTTCCGCACGGCCGACGCGCTCGTCATCGACGACATCCACTTCCTGTCGAAGCACGACCAGACGCAGGAGGAGTTCTTCCACACCTTCAACGCGCTGTACCAGGTCGGAAAGCAGATCATCCTCAGCTCCGACGCGCCGCCGAACGAGATCCCCGACCTCGAGGAGCGCCTCACGAGCCGCTTCTCGGCGGGCATGGTCGCGCTGATCCAGCGCCCGTGCTTCGAGACGCGGGTGTCCATCATCAAGACGAAGGCGAGGCTCCACGGCCTCGAGCTCCCCGACGATGTCCCGTCGTATGTCGCGGCCAAGATCGACACCAACATCCGCGAGCTCGAGGGCGCCCTGACGAGGATCCGCGGCTTCGCCATGGCCGCCGGCCAGCCGATCAGCCTCGACCTGGCCATGCAGGCCCTCGAGGGCGAGGAAGGCACCCGCAGCGGGAACGCCCCCAGCCTCCAATCGATCATCGAGAGCGTGACCCGCTTCTATGACGTGAAGCTCACGGATCTCCTGTCGAAGCGCCGCCAGAAGTCGATCGCCATGCCGAGGCAGGTGTGCATGTTCCTCGCGCGGCGGCACACGCGGTTCTCGCTCGAGGAGATCGGCGGTTATTTCGGCGGTCGGGACCACACCACGGTCATGCACGCGGTGCGCACCATCGAGGACCGCACCAAGCTCGACCAGAAGTTCCACGCAGAGGTCGGACGGATCGAGCAGGAGATCCTCCAGCGCGCGTCGAGATGACTCTCTGCGCGTGTGGACATCCTGTTGGAGAGTGTCGAGAGCAGACGCTTTCCCCGCGTGTGGACAAGCCAAAGCGGACCTTTCGCAGCCCGCACCATCGCCAAGCCCGAGTCAATCGGCCGTCGGCGGCGGGAGACGACAGATGGATGGAAAGTTCTCCACCCGCCTCATTGAGTTGTAAGTGCTTATCGGGAAAGTGCTTGAGACGACATATCGTCGTCTCTCCACAAATGGACAGGGTCTTTAACTAGGGAAGAAGAGATTTCTTCCTCTCGTAGAGTTCCTTTGCGCTTGATGCGCAAACGGTCAAGAACCATCGGGGAGCGTTCGCCAATTTGGCCGAGAACCGAGACGCCCGTGCGCGTGCAGACACTGTGGAGAACTGTGGATAGACGCCAACCCGCAATCCAAAGCCACCGTGCGGTTCATGTGGATAAGTCTTGGCAATGGGCGCAGAAGGTGGTCGTCCTCGCCGTCACCAGGCACGAGGACAGGGGCAGTCCGCAGGCGACGCACGGTTGGCCTGCCCTTCCATAGACGGCATGAAGCTGGACCGCAGAACCGGGGTTGCCGAGGGCGTCGAAGTAGTCCTGGAGGGTCGAACCACCCGCCGCCGCCGCCTTCGACAGAATGGTGCGGAGAGCCCCCGCGAGGCGGGTGACTTCGGTCGCCTGAAGCCGGTTGGCGGGCCTCAAGGGGTTGATTCGACTCTTGAAGAGGGCCTCGTCGGCGTAGATGTTGCCAACGCCGGCGATCACAGACTGGTCGAGGAGGGCGGCCTTGATCGGGCGTCCGGTGCGCAGGAGGTTCGCGGCGAGGGCCCTCGATCGAATGCCAAGCGCGTCAGGCCCGAGCTGCGACCAGGCGGTGCGCAGATCGTGCAGCGTCGCGTAGGGCGTCAGACCACCGAAGCGGCGCGGATCACGGAAGGCCAGAGTCCAAGGGCCTTCGATCGGGCGGGGCGCAGCGGACGGGGGTGCGTCGCAAGGTGGAGAACTCGCCTCGAGCGCCCAGAGCACATGCCTGTGCCGCGCTTGCATGCCCGAGGGAGCGCGTCCTTGGTCGATCGACATCGAGCCCGTCATCCCGAGCTGCACCACCAGCACCCTGCCGTCCTCTGCCTCGATCGCCATCTGCTTGCCGTGGCGATGGAGCGCCCGAACGACCGAGTCGGCGAGTAGCGCTCGTTCGAGCGGCGCATCGCCACGGGACTTCACGACGCTGCGGCGTCGAACACGGACGGTGCGCAGACGCGCGCCGACGAGCCATGGCTCGAGAGATCGACGAAGGTGTTCGACTTCCGGGAGTTCGGGCATTCGTTGTCCGATGATGGGGAAGCGGGAACCGTATACTCGACCTCGGCCTCGTGGCTGTGGTCGTGGCTTCGGGCACGGCCCCGATCAGGGCCTTCACCTGGATCGTGGCCTGGATCCGCACACACCCGCCCAACCGGCGGCTGTCCGTTCGCCCGCGCGGTGGACGGGGTCAGTCAAGCAGCGAGGAACCACATGCAGACGAACCATGCGGATACGACGGGCGCGAAGACAAGCGCATCGGCGGCTCCCCTTCCCGCCGTGCCTGCGCTGTCGCCAAGCTGGCCTGACAAGGTGAGCGCGGTCGCGGAGGTTCGCAGGGCGGTCGAGTCGGTACGCCGCGAGGTCCACAAGTCGATCGTCGGGCAGGACCCCGTCGTCGAGCAGGCCATCCTGGCGATTCTCTGCGGTGGTCATGCGATCGTGGAAGGCGTGCCCGGGCTCGCGAAGACGCTCCTCGTCTCGAGCCTCGCACGCACGCTCAGCCTCGGCTTCTCGCGCGTCCAGTTCACGCCCGACCTCATGCCGAGCGACATGACGGGCACCGAGGTGATCCAGGAGGACAAGGCGACGGGCGCGCGCACGCTTCGCTTCGTCAAGGGACCGATCTTCTCGAACATCGTGCTCGCCGACGAGATCAACCGCACGCCGCCGAAGACGCAGTCGGCGCTCCTCGAGGCGATGCAGGAGCGGCAGGTCACGGTGAACGGCGTGCAGTACCGCCTGCCGAACCCGTTCTTCGTCCTCGCGACGCGGAACCCGACCGAGCAGGAGGGAACCTATCCCCTGCCCGAGGCGCAGCTCGACCGCTTCATGCTCAACATCCGCGTCAGCTATCCGAGCGAGGCGGAGGAGCTCGAGATCGTCTCGCGCACGACCTCGACGGGGCTCGAGGAGCCGCAGCCGATCCTCTCTGGCGACGACATCGTGCGCATGCAGGCGCTTGTCCGCGAGATGCCCGTGGCCGACCATGTGATGCGCCACGCGATCCGCATCGTGCGCGCCACGCGCGTGCGCGAGGAAGGCGAGGCGCTCAAGGTCTGCCGCGACTACCTCGAGTGGGGTGCGGGGCCGCGCGCGAGCCAGTTCCTCGTGCTCGCCGCCAAGGCGCGCGCGCTCCTCGAGGGCGCGACGCACGTCACCGTCGACCATGTGCACGCGATCGCGCTTCCGGTGATGCGACATCGAATCGTCACCAACTTCAATGCGGAGGCCGATGGCGTGAAGGCCGACGATGTCGTCGGGCTCATCCTCGAATCCGTGCGCACCGACGGTTCGTCGCGCGCGCTCGACGCAGTCACCCGATGAGCGCGCGCGGGTATGGCGGCGACAACGCCACGCCCCCGCAGGAGAACCACGCCGTGGAACCAGGCCGCGCCGCATCAACCGAACGAGGTCGCGAAGGTGCGGCGTCGCGACCGATGCGCGCGGAGCAGTACCTCGCGCCCGAGACTCTCGGACAGCTCGCGCCGTTCGAGCTGCGCGCGCGCATGATCGTCGAGGGCGTGATGAGCGGCATGCACCGCTCGCCCTACCAGAGCCTCGCGGTCGAGTTCGCGGAGCACAGGCAGTATGCGCCCGGCGACAGCATCCGCCAGATCGACTGGAAGGTGTTCGCGCGCACCGACAAGACCTACGTGAAGCGCTACGTGCAGGAGACGAACCTCGATGTCGTCGTGCTGCTCGACCGCTCGAGCTCGATGCGCTTCGGCACGCTCGCCGTGAAGAAGGGCTGGGGCGGCACCGATGCAAGCCGCGCACGCGGCGTGTGGACGAAGTTCGATCATGCGACGGCGGCCGCCGCGGCGATCGCGTATGTGTGCCTCCACCAGGGCGACCGCGTGGGCCTCGCGCTCTTCGACGAGGAGGTGCGATCGCAGGTCAGGCGCTCGAGCCAGCGCGACCAGTGGCGCTCGATCGTCGGAGTCCTGAGCGGCGAGCCGGTCGAGGGGCGCGCGCGCATCGGGCGAAGCGTCGACCAGATGGTGGCGCGCACGCCGAACCGCGCGCTCTTCGTGATCCTGTCCGACTTCCTGATGCCGCTCGAAGAGCTGCGCGGAGCGATCGCGCGGCTTGTCCACCGTGGGCACGATGCGATGCTCGTGCAGACGCTCGATCGCCAGGAGCTTCGCTTCGACATCGACACGCCCGCGCTCTTCGAGGATCTTGAGGGCGCGGGCGGCATCGAGGCCGACCCACGCGCCGTGCGCGCGACCTACCTCGACCTCATGCGCGACCATGTCGAGGGCGTGAACCGCATCGCGCGCGGATTCGGCGCCGATGCCGTGGCGTGCGACACGCATGAATCGATCGGGCCCGTGCTCGCCGCGCTTCTTGACCGCCGCATGAGCTTCGCGGGGAGGCGCGGCGGATGAACTTCCTTCATCCAGGTCTCGCCCTCGCGGCCGTCGGAGCGATCGCGCTTCCGATCGTGATTCACCTGCTGTTCAGGCGTCGCCGCGTGCCCGTCGACTGGGCCGCGATCGAGCTCCTTCGCGAGGCGGTGCGGCGCACCACGCGACGGCTGCGGCTCGAGCACTGGACGGTGCTTGCGCTGCGGTCGCTGGCGGTCCTCGCGGCGGGAGTCGGCCTCGCTGTGCCCTTCGCGGGCGGCGGGTCGCTGCTCGAGGACGAGTCGCGAACCTGGATCGTGGTTCTCGACGACGGATCCACGAGCGGTGCGGTCGTCGGCAGCGAGTCGGAGTTCGACCGCGTCCGCGCCGAGGTGCGTCGCGGAATCGAATCCGCAGGACCGCGTGACCGCGTGGCGCTCGTGCTCGCGTCGGCGCCGCCGCGTCTTGCGCTTGCGCCGACGGGTGACCGCGATGCGTTTGCGCGTGCGCTTGACGGCGTGGAGCCGAGCGAGGTTCCCGCCGACCTTCCCGCGGCGATTGCGCTGGCGCGCGAGACGCAGCAGTCGATGGCTTCGCAGGCAGGTTCGCCGCGCCGCTCGACGGTGCTCGTCGCGAGCGCGTTCCGCTCGGGAAGCCTCGAGGCCGGTGGCGAGGCCGTGCGCGAAGCGGCTGCGCTTGACTTGGTGGCGTTACGCCCCGCGACCGCGGCGCCCGTTGACGTGCGTCTTGCGGAGGTCGATGCGCGGCCGTCGCCGATGGGTGGGGTCGCCCTTGTTCGCGCGCGGCTCGTGCGCGAGGGTGGGTCGCTCGATGCGGGGCGCACCGAGGTGCGCGCGCTTGCGGAGGGCTTCACGCCGTCGCAGCCGCGCACCGTGCTCTGGGAGGCGGGACAGGCCGAGGCGTCGGTCGAGTTTCAGCTCGCTCCCGCCGCGGTCGAGGGTGCGCCGCGCCGCGGTCCCCGTCGCAGCGCGGTCGAGGTGCGCCTCGGCGACGACGCGCTTGCGCTTGGAAACCGCGCCTGGACCGTGATCGATGTGCGAAGCGAGGTCGACGTCGGCGTGGTCGGACGCCGCGGTTCGCTCGACGCATCGGACCTTGACCGCGTGCCCGCGTCGCTGTGGGCTTCACGGGCGCTGTCGCCGGCGGTCGGTTCAGGAATGCGCGTGCGTGACATCGACCCGTCGGGGTGCGATGCGCGTGCGCTGCTCGGGCTTGACGCCGTGGTGGTCGCGCGGCCCGACCTTCTCTCTGCGGAGTCCTGCGATGCGCTCGGCGCGTTCGTCCGCGGCGGCGGCGTCGCGATCGTGCTCCCCGCAGGGGAATCGGTGGCGCAGGCCTGGTCTTCGACGCTCTTCCCGCGGCTCGGCGTTCCGATGAGGGTTTCGGTCGAGGCCACGGAGCCGGCGGCGCCGCGCCTCCTTGCGGAGGAACAGCCTGCGTCGCAGATGCTCGCGGCGATCCGTCCGGAGCTCGCGGCGCTGGTCGCGCCGATCGCGGTCACAAGAATCGCGGCGATCGAGGGAACGACGCCCGCCGATGCGATCCTCGTCTTCGAGGACGGATCGCCCTTTGTGGCGATGCAGTCGCCCGCGGACTCTTCCGAGGACGGCGCCTCGCGCGTGCGCGCAGGTGTTGTCGTTGCGTTCGCGAGCGCCCCGGAGCTTTCGTGGAGCAACCTGCCCGTCAAGCCGCTGATGGTCCCGCTCTTCCAGGAGCTCGTGCGTTCGGCGCTGCAGCTGTCGGCGGCGGGCGAACGCATCCGCGTGGGCGAGCGCGTCAGCCTGCGCAGCGCGACGACGCTCCGCGGCGAGTCCGGTGCGGTGGTCTCGCTCTCCGTCGAAGGCACGAGCGAGGAGCCGGTTCGCACGAGCGGCGTCCTTCGTGGCGACGATGGATCCGTCGTCGCGGTCAACCCGAGGCTCGACAGGCTCTCGCTGGCGCCGATGACTCCCGAGGCGCTCGGCGCGGCGCTCGGCGTGACGATGCGGTTCATGGCTGGCGCTTCCGACGCGGGCTCGGTGGACGCGGCGATCGGTGCAGGCGGAGACGCATCGTTCGGTGCGTCAGGCGCCCGTGGGTCGACTTCGCTCGCGTTCGTCGCTCTCGTGGCCGCGCTTGCATTCCTGCTCGCGGAGGGATTCCTGAGCCGTGTCTTCTCGCACGCCTCTGCCATCCGCGCGGGCGCGGATGTCGGCGCCATCGCGACCGTCGGACGCGTGCGCGTGCGTGCGGTTGGTGCGGGCGCGTCGGCTTCTGGTTCGTCGACGGGTGTCTCCTCTTCAGGCGCCGCCCGCGGCGATGAGCGCGCGGCAGCGGCGGGAGGCCGGCGATGAGTTGGCTCGTGGCGTCGTCGGCTGCGGGCGTTTCACCGAGAATCATCGAGTGGATCACGGGCGCCACGGTCCCGGACGATGTCGGCGCAGCGAGCGTCGTCTTCGAGCGGCCGCTTCCGACCTGGGCGTGGTTCCTCGTCGTGGTCGGCGCCTGCGCGATCGGATGGTGGAGCTATCGCCGTCTCTCGGGGTCGCAGTCGGCTGCATCGCGCGCGATGCGCGGCGCGCTTGCGTTGTTCCGTGCCGCGGCGATCGTGCTCGTCGCGCTCCTGATCGCGGGGCCGTCGCTGCGGCTCGAGCGGATCCGCATCGAGCGCGACAGGCTCGTGGTGCTCGTCGACCGCAGCCAGTCGCTCGCGATCGAGGATGGCGCCGCAGGCCGCTCGCGCGATGCCGAGATGCGCGGAATCCTCGCGAACGCTGAGGAAACGCTTGCGACGATCGCGCGCGACAAGGACATCGACTTCGCGGGCTTCGCGGGCGGCGTGTTCTCGCTTGGGGCGGACGCAGGCGCGGACGCAGATGCGCCTCTGGCGGACGGCGCGGCGCAGCGTCCTCGCTCCATGGTTCCCGAGATCGGCGAGGCGAACGGAGACCGGACCGATCTTGACGGCGCGCTTCGCCAGGCGCTTGCGCGCGCAGCGGGTCGGCCCGTGAGCGGGATTCTCCTCCTCTCGGACGGGCGATCTGCGACGCCCGTGTCGACAGAGACCTTCCGGACTCTCGAGCGCGACGCGATTCCCGTGTTCGCGGTTCCGCTCGGTTCGGGTGCGCGCGTGGGAGATGCCGCGATCATCTCGGTCGCGGCCCCCAGCCGCGCCTTCGTGCGTGATCGCGTTCCCGTCGAGGTGCGTGTCGATCGTGGCGGAGTCGAGGGCGCGCTGACGGTTCGACTTGTGGATGCCGAGACAGGAGCGGAACTCGACGCAGAGACGGTCGAGGCCGACGGCGGCGATGGATCGAACCTCGGCGTGCGCGACGAGGCGTCTGAGGATGGCGCGCCTGCGGAGTCCGGAGTCGCGGACGAGACGGTCGTCATGCTCGACATGTCCGCGACCGACGCGGGGCGGCGCTCGATGCGCGTCGAGATCGCGCCCGCGCGGCCCGACCTCGTGCGCGAGAACAACGCGCGCACGGTCTCCGTCGAGCTCGTCGACCGCCCGATCCGCGTCCTCTATGTCGAGGGCTCGTCGCGGTGGGAGTACCGCTACCTCAAGAACCTCCTCATCCGCGAACAGGACATCGAGAGCTCTGTCATGCTGCTCTCCGCCGACAGGGACTTCGCGCAGGAAGGCAACATGCCGATCGCGCGGCTTCCGCGCACGGCCGAGGAGTTCGGGCGCTACGACTTGTTCGTGATCGGCGATGTGCCCGGCGGCTTCTTCTCGCCCGAACAGCTTGCGATCATTCGCGGCGAGGTTTCCGAGCGCGGCGCTGGGCTCCTGTGGATCGGCGGCGATAGGTCGACGCCGTCGTCGTGGGAGGGAACGCCGCTGGCCGATCTGCTTCCCTTCCGCCCGCCGCTCTCGCTCGAGGCGCGGGTCGGAGCGAGCATGATCCGTCCGACCGTGGCGGCAGAGCGGCTCGGCGTGCTCCGCCTCGCGGAAACGCCCACGGGCTGGCCCGAGACGCTGGTCGACCGAGGTCTGTCGTGGCCGAAGCTGCGGTTCGTGCAGTCCGTGCCGCGCGCACGCGTGAAGCCGACCGCGGAGGTGATCGCGCAGGCCGAGAGCGCCGATGCGCTCGGCGAGGATCCTTCCGCGGCGGTGCTTCGCATGCGGTTCGGCGCGGGCGAGATCATCTATGTTGCCACCGACGAGATCTGGCGTTGGCGCTACGGTCAAGGCGAACGCTATCCAGAGCGCTTCTGGGTGCCCCTGGTGCGCCTTCTTGCCCGCGAGTCGCTTGCTGCGGATGGCGGAGGCGCCACGCTCACGGTGACGCCGTCGCGCGTCACGCCGGGCGAGTCCGTCCTCGTGACGCTGCGGCTTGGCGACGAGTCGGCCGCAGAGGCCGCCGCGCAGTCGCTTCCGCTCGAGATCCGCGGTGCGGATGGAAATCCGATCGCGCGGCTCGATCTCGTGCGCGACGGTGCGGATGCGACCGCGAGCTTCCCCGCCGACCGTCTCGGGTCGTTCCAGGCCGTCGCGACGGATCCGTCGTTCGGCTCCGCGGACGCGCCTTTCGAGGTCGTGCGCGCGGACGACGAGCTTCGACGCGGGGATGCCGATCACGAGGCGCTCGCGGTGCTTGCGGCGCGGACCAAGGGCAGGGTTCTCGGCGCCGAAGCGATCGAGGAGCTTCCGCAGCTCCTGCCCGCGCGCGCCCGGGAGATCGACGAGAGTCTCCTCGAGTCGCTCTGGGACACTCCCCTTGCGTTTGGCATGCTGCTCGTTCTCCTCGCGCTTGAATGGACAGGAAGGAGGTTGCTGAGGCTCGTCTAGCGCATTGCGCCGCGGGCATCGGCCTGCACGAAGCGATCGGATCGGGCGACGCGCGCGTTGGACCTGACGCGACGCAAAGGCCCGTGCGCAGGAGGTCGATGAACGGACGGACGGTCCCCGAGCGGAACCCATGCAGCAGCAACCGAACCATCCTCAGAAAGGACACTCGCCCGCAGGCACCGCGGAGCGTGGCGTCGTGCCTCAAGCGGTGCGCTCCGTGCAGCGACTGGCGACGGCGGCGCGCGCGCTTGCGATCGCGTCGGCGCTCGCGTCGCTGGGCGTGCTGGTTCTCGTCGGGTTTGCGATCGCCGCGTCGCTCGATGCGCTGCTGCGCTTCCCGATGCCCGTGCGTGCGCTCTTGCTTGTCGCGATCGCGTTGCTCGCCGCGGTCGATCTCAAGAGGTTCGTGCTTCCCGCGCTTCGCTTCAGGCCACGGTCGGTCGAGCTTGCGCTGAGGGTGGAGCGGGCGCGGCCTGAGCTTGCGGGCAGACTTGCATCCGCGGTGGAGTTCGAGGAGAGCGGCATCGCTCGGCGAAATCCCCTCGCGGCGCGTGCGGTTGCGGACCTCGAGGAGCGGGCGCGTGGCATGGACCTTCGCGGCGTCCTTCGTGTGCGGCCCACGGTCACCCGGGTCGGGGCGGCGCTTGCGCTCGTCGTCGCGGGCGCGCTGTTCGCGACCGCCGACAGCCAGTCGGCGTCGATCGCGGTCAGGCGCATCTTCTTGCCATGGACCGATGCGTCGTGGCCCGCGCGCACGGCGGTCGAGGCGCTGATTGCGTCGGATGCCGTGCTTCCCCGCGGGAAGCCGGTCGCGTTGCGCGCGCGGCTCACGAAGGGCGATGTGCTTCGCGAGCGGGTGTTCGCGCGCTACAGGATCTGGCCTGCCGATGGATCGACGGGGATCGAGCCGGCATGGAACGAGGTCGCCTTGTCGCGGCAGCCGTCGGGCGACTTCGAGCGTCTTGTCGACGCCGATGGCTCGCGGATCGAGGTCGTGTTCCTGACGAGCGACGCCGAGACGGAGCCGCTGAGCGTGCGGCTCGTCGATCCCCCGAGAGTCGTGCGGGCCGTCGCCACGGTCACGCCGCCCGCGTATGCGCGTCGGATCCTTGGTGCACGCACCGAGGATCTCGGCGACGGCCGCGATGCGCGCGGGACTCCGCGGGGGTCGATCCTCTCGAAGAGCGAGGTCGTGATCGACTTCGAGCTTTCCCGCGAGCTTCCGCTTGCCGAGACGGCGTCGTCGTTCCTCGCGACGGGTGTGGCCGTGCCGAGCGAACCGGGGTCTGCGGAGCAGGATGCCGCGCGCGGCGTGGATGCAGGCGCGCAGGCGATGGCCGATGCCGGGACGGATGCAGGCGCGATCGCACTCGTGCCGAGTCGAGATCCCGCCGATCCGAGGCGGTGGTCGCTCCGCTTCCTTCTCGAGGACGCGGCGCGCATCGAGGTCGATCTCGTCGATCTCGACGGCATCCGTCAGACCGACCCATGCGTGTTTGCGTTCGACGCGGTCGATGACCGTCCTCCGAGCGCTGCGTTGGTCGAGCCAATGCAGGACGAGTCGGTCCTCCCCGACGCACGGATTCCATTGCGCGCCGAGGGCCGAGACGACATCGAGCTTCGAGCTGCGGGCATCGAGATCGCCATGCGGGTCGGAGGTGGACCGACCGAGACGATGCAGTTCGAGGAGCGCGCGGACATCTCCGAGGAGGGCGCATCGTCTTCGCTCGAGCGGACGCTCGATGTGGCGAGGCTCTCGCCGAAGCCCGGGGATGCGCTCGTGCTGCGCGCCTTCTCGGAGGACCATCTCGTCGGGTCGTCGGTGGATGGCGCGCTCCGTGAGCGGACGCGCAGTGCGCAGCGCGTGCTGCGCATCGTGACGGAGGACGAGTTCGAGCGCCAGCTGCGCTCGACGCTCGCGTCCACGCGTCGCGAGGCAATGCGGATCGACGAGCGTCAGGCACGGGCGAGGGAATCGACCGAAGGCGAGGAACTCGATCCAGGGCTGGCGGCCGCGCAGGGCGCCGTGACCGAGGGTGTGGCGAGAATGCGCGAATCCGTCGAGGAGATCAGGCGGCGCATCGAGCGCAATCGGCAGGGCGATGGGTCGCTTGCGGAGATCGTGCGGCAGGCCGAGGAACTCGCGTCGGTCGCGGAGGCCCGCAGCGCCGATGCGAGCGAGGCGGTGCAACGCTTGGAGCGGGCTGTCGCCGATGCGGCCGGGAGTCGAGAGAGCGGCGACGCCGGCGAAGGCATGGAAGCAGAGGCATCGGCTGAGGAGGCTGATCTGCGCAACGAGGTCGCGAGGCGTCAGGATGAAGTGCGTGCGGAGCTCGAGGATCTGGTGGCGCTCCTTGATCGTGATGAGGATGCGTGGATCGCGCGACGAAAGCTCGAGTCTCTTGCATCCGAGGTCCAGCGACTCGCGCGCGAGGCGGGGCAGGCGGCGCAGCGGTCCTCGGGCGAGTCGCGGGAGGAACTGTCTCCCGACGCCCGTGCAGAGCTCGACGATCTCTCTTCCAGGATGAATCGTGCGGCGGACGAAGTCGAGAAGACGGTGAGCGACCTCCGGGAGCGTGCGGAGCTCCTGAAGGAGAGCGACTCCGCGCAAGCAGAAGGACTCGAGGCTGCCGCGCGCGAGACCGAAGACGGTCGGGTGCGCGAGCAGGTTGATCGCGCGGCCGAGGAAGCGGCGCAGAACCGGCTCGAGCAGTCGCGCGGTTCGCTCGAGCAGGCTTCGGAAGCCCTGGCGCGTGCGCTCGCGGCCATGGAGGAGGATCGAAAGGTCCGCGCGCGTGAACTTGCGCGGATGATGGAGGAACTGGTCGACTCGATCAAGCGGCTTCTCGGCGAGGCGGAGATGCGGGGTGCGGAGCTCGAGCGCGTCCCGTCTGATGACAACGAGCAGGCTCGTGCCGCACGCGACCCACTGGCTGTGGCGCATGGGGCGATCTCTCAGAACACGCGCGGTGTTGCGGCCGATGCGCGAACGCGAAGCAGGGAGTCTGCTCGTGCGGCGCGGTTGCTCGAGACCGCGGCGACGAGCCTCGGCGCGGTGGCGTCGCGACTGCGATCCGAGAAGTTCGTGCAGGCTGATGCGGTGGGCGCGTCAGATGCGGCCATCCGCGCCCTCGAAGACGCGCTCGCCGAGGCCGAGCGGCTCGCGGAGCGCGCGAACGAGCGCGCGGAGGAGGAGCGTCGCGAGGAGCTCGTCGCCAAGTACAGGGTGATCCTGGAGCGACAGGTGGCGGTACGTTCTCTCGTGGAGCGCGTCGTTCCAGACGAGCCGCGCGATCTAACTCGTCGCGAGACGGTCGAGAGCAGGCGCCTGTCGACCGTGCAGGAGCAGATCAGGAGCGATGTGGCGGGCATTCTCGAAGCGGAGCAGGAACTCCGCGATGCGGAGGTGCTCGTCGAGATGCATGATGTGATCGACATGGCGCTCTCAGACGCACGCGATCGCCTCGTGGCTGGCCAACCGCAAGAGGCGCTGCCGCCGACTCTCGAGGCAATCGATGCGATCTCGGCGATCGTCGGGGCGCTCGACGATGGAGCGGCCGGCGCCGATGAGGATCGCTTCGGCGAGCAGGAGGCCGGTGAAGGCCAGTCCGACGGCGGCTCGAGTGGAGCGCCGTCAGGCGCGGTTCCCCCTGCAGCCGAGGTCCGTCTCCTCATGTCCATGCAGGAGGCGCTGGCGAGGAGGACAAGGACGCTCGACGAGCAGTCCGAGGGTCTGGATGAGGCCGCTCGCGCGGGTGTCGTAGCCGAGCTTGCGGCGCGCCAGAGACGCATTCTTGATCTTGGCCTCAGGCTCGCGGACAAGATTCGCGGTCAAGGCCAGGCGCAACCGCGCGTTGATCCTGCGGGAGATGGAGCGGACGAGGATGCGGACACTCCCGGCGGAGGCGGAGCGGGCGAGGGAAGAGAGGACGAGGGAAGAGAGGAAGGCGGCGAGACCGGCGAAGGTGGCGATGGCCGCCGCTCTGGCGCGGGTGACACGACCGATGCCATACGGCGCTTGGGACGAGCATTGAGCGGCCACTCTGCATGGCGAGTCGGCGCGTTGCCCGAAACCTTCGGTTCGGGGGAGACCGCGGGTCTACGCTTGACCGTCTCGTCGCGGCCCCTCGGGGCAGCGCCCGCTGTGGGCATGAGAAAGCGCTTCGGAGAATCGCTATGACACGCATACAACGACTCTCGTTTGAAGCATGTCGTGCTGTCGTCGGGATCGCGCCCGTGTCCTTCACAGCGAGCGTGTCGCGGCCGCGCCAACTCGCGGTCTTGCTTCTGGCGCTGACAGCGGCGTCTCGTGTCGTTGCCGAGCCGGTTCCCACCACAACCGAGGCTGCGCAGACGGGATCCAAGGCGGCCTCCCAGGGACAGGTTTCACCCAAGCCGAGCGATGCGAAGGGCGGAGGCGCCGGATCTGAGTCTCCGCAGTCTGCGGGTGAGACCAAGGCGCCGTCTGGCTCCTCCCCATCAAAACCTCCGCGGTCGCTCGACGATCTTCTGGGAGTTCCGTCATCGGGCGCCAGCGGGTCCAGCGCAGAGAGCGCTGCGGAGCGCGAGCAGGAGAGGAGGCTCGAGCGAGCGCTCGAGGAGGCTTCTCTTGAGGATCTTGTTGATCGTGCCGTCGACGGTATGCGGTCTGCATCGGAGCGGCTCGAAGTCGCACGCGATCCGGGCGTCGGCACCCAACGGATTCAGGAGGACGTCGTTCGCACGCTGGCACGGCTCCTCGAAGAGGCCGAACGCCAGAGCCAGTCCAAGTCGAGGTCGAAGTCGTCCTCGTCGCGGCAATCGGGAAACCGTCGGAGTTCGAACGAGGATCCGTCCGAAAGAAATGGCCAGCAGTCTTCCCAACGCGACCAGAGCTCGGCGCAGCAGGCGAGCCAGTCGCAGCCGGGAGACGGCGACGGTGAGTCGACGCAGGATCGTCCGCCCGATCAGGCGACCGCAGACGGCGTCGAACTCGAGGAGTCGCGCATCGAATGGGGTCAGTTGCCCGAGAGAGTTCGTGAGCTTGTGCTGCAAGGCCGTCGTGACCGGGTCTCATCGATCTACGAGCGACTGACACGGGAGTACTACCGTCGACTCGCGGAGGAGGCGTCGAAGTGAGCGCGTCATATCCATCACGAGGCATCATCTCCGCGACCGACGGCGCGCAGTCACTCATCGGCTCGGTGGTCTGGTCGCTGCGACCTGCGTCCTTCGCAGCGTCGCTGCTGATGGCCTCCGCGGCCCTGGCGGGTACATCCGATCTTGACGCGTTTTCGTCTTCACCGGCCCTTGAGGCCGTTGTACGCGGGCGGACCTCTTGCCCGAGCTCGGAAGGGCGCACGACGGCTGAATCCCGAGTGTGGCGGGTGAACGATGTTGGCTGGAGATCCGATCCGCGGTGTGAACCCAGGACGGGTGGTCAGCCATCGACGCTCTTGGTCGGTTCGACCGCGCGTTGGAGCCAAGCGCCCTTCGGATTCTCGCTCGTCGGCAATCTCGATCCACACCGCGAGGTGTCCGCGCCATTGCCGAAGCCTTCGATGCAATGGCCGAGCGCGGACATCGATGGGAACCGAGGCCGCTCCCCGAACTGCTCGACGATCGCGCCGCCCGCGCACGCCGACCTTGCGGGCGTCTTCGGGATCATTCGAACCGATGCGTTGGCGGGAGTTCGAGAGAGTCGGGGGCAGGACGCCGCAGCTCCCGCGTCTTCGACGCCAGTGCCCTCTGACCCAGTGATGCCCGAGCAGGGTGCCGTCGATGGACGGCCCCAGCCCGTCGGCGCCGAGAACGCCCCGACCGCCGATGAGATCACGCCGCAGCTTGAGGAGGCTGTGCGCAAGGGCTTCGAGTATCTGCGGCGCCAGCAGAAGTCCGATGGCGCGTTCGGCCAAGGTCGGTTCGGCCAGCATGTCGGGGTGACGAGTCTGTGTGCCATCGCCTTCATGGCCGATGGGAATGTGCCTGGTCGTGGAGACTTCGCCGAGCAGGTCGAGAAGGCGCTGAACTTCGTTCTCTCCCACTCGACCGAGACGGGCCTCCTTGTCTCTGACCAGACCCATGGCCCCATGTATGGCCACGGGTTCGCCACGCTCTTCCTCGGTGAGATCTACGGCATGAACAGGGATGACGACCGTGTTCGCGATGCCTTGGTTCGGGCTGTGCAGCTGATCGTCGCGAGCCAGAACAACGAAGGCGGATGGCGCTACAACCCGGTGCCCGACGATGCGGATGTCTCCGTGACGATCTGTCAAGTCATGGCGCTGCGAAGCGCGCGCAACGCGGGCATCAAGGTCCCGAAGTCCACGATCGACGATGCGACGCGGTATGTCCGCGCCTGTCAGAACGCCGACGGCGGTTTCAGGTACATGAAGGACCTCGGCGGCTCCGCGTGGCCTCGGACCGCTGCGGGCGTCGCGAGCTTGTTCTACGCTGGCGTCTACGAGGACCAGTCGATCGAGCGAGGACTCGACTACCTGCGTCAGCACGCGTTCCCACGGGGTCAGGCAGGCGCGATCGGCGGCGGGTTCTCCCAGCCGCACTACTTCTACGGGCACTACTACGCGGTGCAAGCCATGTATCTCGCGGGCGGCGACCGCTGGCGCGACTGGTGGCCCGCGATCCGCGACGAGCTCCTCGCCAAGCAGGGCGCGGACGGGTCGTGGACCGATCCTCAGGGTGATGCCTACGGCACCGCGATGGCGTTGATCGTGCTCCAGATGCCGAAGCGCTATCTCCCGATCTTCCAGCGCTGAACGGCACGCGGTCGGTTTCTTTCCATCCTCTTTCTCACCCAGCAGGTGCGCGCCTGTACCCCGTCGAGCGCTCCCGCTCTTCCCTCTGGCGGTCTCCTGCTCGTCCCGCGGTACTCCAACATGTTTCGAATCCTTGCGACCTTCCTCGCACTTCTTGCAGTCGTGATGAACGGCCGCTTCCTGTCGAAGACGCTTCATGCGCAGATCCCGGTCGCCGCCGCGTCGTTGCAGGACTCCGAGACAGAGCGCTCGATCGCCGTCCACCTCCTCCTGCGCGACGGCGCCTGGCGTGCGGGCCGCCTTGTCGCACTTGACGGTGACGCATTCACGCTCCTTGCTGGGGAAGGAACCGAGCGGGTCGCACGCGACACGGTCGTCGCCTGTCTGGTCGGCTCGACGCTTCCGCGAGGTATGGCGTTCCTCACCCAGCTCACCGCAGGCACGCTTGTGCTCGATGATGGGCAGCTGCTTCCGGGAGAGTTCCGATTCGACGGCGCGCGCGCATCGTGGCAGCACCGCTGGATCGGTTCGATCCCCATCGACCTCGACCGACTGTCCGAGATCCGGTTCAGGGCGGAGTCTCGAGCCTCCGTGCGTGCGGACGCCGATACGGTACTGCTCCTGAACGGAGACTCCGTCACGGGATTCGTCGACTCGATCGGATCCGACATCGCGCTCGAGTCTCTCGAACCCACGACCCCGCCTCAGTCCGGCGAAGAGGCCGTCGATCACGATGCGGCCGGCTCCGCGCCATCGTCGGGGGACGAGCCGACCGAGCCACAGGACGAGGCCTCGAACGCCCGGCGGATTCCAACGGAGCGAGTGGCCGCGATCACATTCGCCAAGGCACGCGAGGTCACCCGCACCGGCATCGCGATGTGGCTTGCAGACGGAACCCATGTCAGGGCAGACGCCGTCGAGTTCGACGGCAACCGAGGCTGGATCTTCGGACTCGCCGATCCCCTTCTCCGTGGCGTGACGCAGCAGGACGGGACCCGCCCGATCGCGTCCTCCCCCATTGCGCTCGTCTTCGATCAAGACGCCCTGCATCCGCTCGCGGCTTGCGAGAATTCTCCTCCCGAGCCACCCTTGGATGGGTACCGATATGCAGTCGGTGAGTCGGTGCGGATCGAGGATCCGAGCCAGAGCCTTCTTGGGCTTGGCGAGATCGCGTTCGATGGCTGCATGCGCGTCCGTTTCCGGATTCCTGATGCGCTGCTCGCAGCGCGCGCACCGTTCGCATTCACCGCCGAGGTCTCGCTCGCAGAGCCCGCTCCCGCCGATGCGGCGGTCGAGATCGTCGCGACGATCGGGGGAGAGGTCAGCGCGCGCGTGCGGCTCGACCGCACAACTCGGAGCGGAGTCCTGACGCTCGGCGAGGTCGAGGCACCGTCGGCCTCGGGCACGGAGCTCCCTCAACTTGTCATCAGCATCGCGGACGGCGGCAACGGCGGCGCCGGAGACCGCGTTGTCCTTCGGCGGGCGATGTTCCTTCGCACGGACTGAAGATCCCCGTGTCAGCACCGCGGCGGTGCGTCGGATCGCGAGGCGTCTTGGCCGACCAGCCACGCGAGGCCGCCGCGCGCTCGGCGCGATCAAGCCTGCGGGCCGCCACTGTCCGCGTGCATCGGGATCCCAGACGGAGAGCTCGATGCGGCCATCACGCCGTGCCACGGCCTGGACGGTTCCGTCGCGACAGGTCACGAGTCGTTGACGCCCGAGGAGATGCGGTCCGAAGCGATCGCTTCGCCATCTTCTCGAGGCGGTCGACTGGAGGACGACGGCTGGATCTGCAGCCGCAATCAGCGGCACGATCGCCTCGCGCCAGCTGCCATGATGCGGAAGCTCCAGCAGGTCGCAACGGAGATCGATCGACCCGCTGCGTGCGCTCGCCGCGAGAATCACGGCAGGCTCCGTCTCGATGTCTCCCGTCAACAGGAGACTGGCGCGATGGCCCTCGTGGTCGGCGGCACCCTCGACCCTGACGACGAGCGACAGGTCGTTATCGCGCCGCGCCCGCCATCCTCGCCGAGGCCACAGCACGGTCCACTCCGACGACCCGACGGTGAATCGGTCTCCCTCGGCGACGACCGCGACCCGAGTCCCGTGGAGCGCCGCAGTCTCGAGAAGCTCCGCGACGGCGGGGTTCGCCTCCGCGATCTCGACGATCGAGTCATGGACATACATCGACCCGACATCCGAATGGCGGATGAGGTCTGCGACCGCACTGAAGTGATCGATGTCGGGATGCGACACCACGATCGCATCGACGCGACCGCCGCGCGCGGTCACCCATGGCAGCAGCGCGCGCCCTCCGACGCTGCCGTGGCTGCTTGAACCCGCGTCGAAGAACGCGAGCGCGCCACCCGCCTCGATGGCGTACGCGCTTCCGTCGCCGACGGCGAACATCGTGAGTCGAAGCGCGATCGCATCGGCATGCCCGCGTTCGTCGCTCGCGTCGACCTCCGCGGCGTTCAACGCCGTCGCGGAGTTCGTCCAGACCGCCCCGAGATGGCACGCGCACGCGGCGATCGCAGCGCAGGCAATCCGACCGAGTCGCGCCGAGGCGTGCAGTGCGCCCGCCGTCGCGCCGAGCATGACGATCGCAGCGACCCAGTGGATCGCCCCCGGCGCGAGAGAACCAGCCCCGAGCACGATCGCACGATCGACCATTGCGACCTGCACCCATGCGGGCAGCCAGAGCACGGGTCCGAGCACCGAGGTTGCATCGGGCAACCACGCCGCGAGCAGCCCGCCGACCACCGCCTTGGGATACGCGACGACGAGGGTCGCGGTCGCAAGCGGAGAACAGATCAGTGTCAGGAGCACGCCGAACGGCTGGAGTGTCCCGAAGTGAGAGAGCACGATCGGGATGCTCGCGAGGAACGCGGCGAGACCCGCCGCGAGCGCGCGCGAGAGCACCGTTCCGCCGAGCGCGACCCAAACGGGCAGTGGGCGCGATGCATCGTCCGCGGGGATCCATCGCAACCACCTCCATGCGACCATTGGCGCAAGGTGGCGCAGCGCCAGCACGCACGCGAAGCTGAGCTGAAACCCAGCGTTCGTGGCGTCCGACGGGTTCATCGTCAGCATCGCGATGGCCGCCATCGCCAGCACAGCATCGCCGTTCCACTCGCGCCCCATGGACGCACCGCACGCGCCGACGATCGACATGAGCGCCGACCTGATGGCGCTCGCGGCAGGCGCCATGACGCAGAGCGCAAGCAGCGCCGCGATGCCGACGGCGACGGCATGCACGCGCTCGTCTCTGCTGACGAGGCGCGCGGCCGTGGCCGCGACCCAGCCGAGCACCGCGAGGTTGAAGCCCGAGATCGCGAGGATGTGCGAGAGCCCCACCGCTCGGAACGAGTCGTCGATCGCGCGATAGCCGACCTCGACGTCGCCAAGGACGAGCGCCACGAGCATCGACCGCACCGCCCAGCCACCCGACCTCTCGTCGTCTGGAACGCCCGCGAGGAGCCCCGAGCGCAGCGCCTCCCGCACGGTGTTGCGGAGACGCATCGCCGCCCAGCGCATCGATGCGCCGTCCTCTCGGGCATCGATCTCCGAGACCGTGCCGATCGACTCGACCGTGATTCCGCCCGCGACGCCTGCAAGCGCGAGGTGCTCGCTGATTCCCTCGGATCCGGGAAGCACGGGCCTCGATTGCCCTCGAATCCATCCCACGATCGAGAGCCGCGAGCCGAGCGCGAGGCCAGGCGGCCGCTCCGGCGCGGACACCGTGAGTCGCGACGCGGGGTCGAGCGGCTGGCTCCGCAAGCCGCTCTCGTCGACGAACACGATGTCCTCGACCACCGCCTGGAACCGCGATGGCCGCGCGAGGTGGCGCGCCAGGATGTCGGTCGAGCCGCTGCGTTCGGTGAAGGGCTCGATGAGCGTTGCCTCGATGCGCGCAAGCTGCCGCTCGTCGCCCAGCGCGATCACGGGCCGGGCGGCGGCATCGACGGTCTCGCCGAAGCGGAGCCCAGCGCCGAGGAGAAGCCCGCCGAGGCAGAGGAGAATGGCGGCGGACGCCGCGCGCGTTCCCGACGAAAGCCCTTTCTGCATCGCGGGAATCACGCAGAGGACGCAGGTCGCTGCGCAGATCAAGGCGGCGAGCAAGCATGGCTCGCTCAGTTCCCGAGCGCAGGGCGCCCGATCGATTGCCGCGAATCCCGTGACGACGCTTCCTGCACAACCGCTCCAAAGCGCGATCGCGAAGAGACAGGTTGCGGGCGATGCGATTCCGCGCAACGTGCCCGGGCCAGCTTCACCGCCGTCGCCAGCGGGCGCCTCGTGTCGCAGATCCCCTTGACTGTGGCGAAGCCTTCGAAGCATGCAGCGCCGCCGCCTTGTCGACACGCGCGTGCAAGCGCGCAGCCGAGGCGACATCCCTTCCGTCTCCCTGGAGTCCTCTCGTCGATCTTCTCTCCGCGCGGTGCCCGTCCGCCCCACTCGTTTTCCCGTCGAAGCCAACCGCGTCTCCCACCCGACGCGCGGCGACTCTACAGCCCCTCGAGGCCGCAACCCCGATTCACTGCAGTTCTGCAGGAAGGATTTTCAGCATCTGCGCCACTACCCGCCATGCGAGCGGTCGCGCAGCGTCTCGAAGGTCATGAGCGCCTTGCCGAAATCGATCGACTCGGCGGCGAGGCCGATTCCCGTCTCGATCGAATCGGCGATTCCGCTGACATAGATCGCCGCAGCTGCGTTCACAAGCACCATCGCGCGCCGCGCGCCCCGCTCCTCGCCCGTCAGGATGTTCGTGAAGATGGTCGCGGCCTCGTCGAGCGAATGCGGCGCGAGCTCGAGCGGATCCGCGCGCTCAAGCCCGAGCCTGCGTGGGTCGATCGTCCAGTCCGTGACGGCGCCGTTGCGGACCTCAGCGACGCGCGTCGGCACGGCGATCGAGATCTCGTCGAGCCCGTCGTCCGAGTGCACCACGAGCGCATGCGTGGATCCGAGCCGCACGAGCGCCTCCGCGATCGGATGCACGAAGTGCCCCGCATACACGCCCATCACCTGACGGCCCGCGCCCGCGGGGTTCGTGAGCGGCCCGAGCAGGTTGAAGAGCGTCGGCACGCCGAGCGCTCGTCGCACGGGCAGCACATGCCGCGCGGCGGGATGATGGTGCACCGCGAACGAGAAGCAGATGTTCGCCTCGTCGAGGCACGCCCCCTGCACTTCAGGACTCGCGTTGATGTTCACGCCGAGCCGCTCGAGCACCTCGGCCGATCCACGGCCCGTGCGCGAACGGTTGCCGTGCTTCGCGACCTTCGCGCCCGCCGCGGCGGCCACCACGGCCGCGAGCGTCGAGACGTTGAAGCTCTTCGGCGCGCCGCCTGTGCCCGCCGTGTCGACGATGTCGCTCGGGTCGCTCTTGCAGGGAACGCGCGTCACGTTCGCGCGCATCACGCGCGCGGCGCCGACGATCTCGTCGACGGTCGGCATGCGCGTGGCGAGCAGAGCCAGGAACGCGCCCATCTCTGCCTCGTGTGCATGCCCCGACGCGATCGCCTCGAACGCCGCCATCGACTCCGCCTCGCCCAGCGTGCGCCCCGCGAGGAGCGTCTTGAGAAACGGCGTGAGGTCTCCCGGTCGATCGGGACGCGCGAACTCCGATGGTCCGTGGTGCGGCATCCCACTAGCGTAGCGAACGCCGCGCGCGCGTCGCGCGCTCCTGCCGTAGCATCCCCGACATGTTCGGAGCGTCGACAGTTCCAGCGCTGCTTTCCGAAGCGATTCTCCACACGCTCGACCCGTTCGTCTTCGAGATCTCGGAGGGCGTCGGGCCGCGCTGGTACGGCACCGCCTATCTCGCGGGCTTCCTGCTCGGCTGGCTCATCATGCGCTGGCTCGCGAACACGGGACGCATCCCGCTCAACGCGCGGCAGGTCGGCGACCTCGTCACCTCCGCCGTGATCGGCGTGGTCGTGGGCGGACGCCTCGGGCATGTCGTCTTCTATGAGCCGCGCCTTCTCACGACATTCACAGGCGACTTCCCCTTCTGGGGCCTCCTCGAGATCCACAAGGGCGGCATGTCGAGCCACGGCGGCGTGATCGGCGTGGTCACAGCGATCATCCTCTTCGCGCGCAGCCAGCGGCTCCCGATCCTCGCGGTCGGCGACGCCGTCTGCTTCGTCGTACCGTGGGGGCTTGGCTTCGGACGCATCGCCAACTGGATCAACGGCGAGCTGTGGGGCCGCCCGCTTCCAGAGGCCGCGCAGGCGAACCCGCCGTGGTGGGCCGTGAAGTACCCCGTCGAGCTTGAGGCGTTCGACCCACTGCCGCGCGCGCTCGAGCCGCTCCGCGCGCTCGCGCCCGCGACCGACCGCATCAACGACGCGCGCTTCGTCGACTGGATCGTGGCGACCGCCTACGACCGCACGCACGCCGCGCACGCGGAGGTGATTCGCACGATCGAGCCCGTGCTCACCGCGTACTACCCGAGCCAGTTCTTCCAGGCGGCCGCCGAGGGTGTCGCGCTCATCGCGCTCATGTCGCTTGCATGGCTCTCGCCGCGCAAGGCGGGCGTCGTCTCGTCGATCTTCCTCGCGGGATACGGCGTCCTCCGCTATACGACCGAGCAGTTCCGCGAGGCAGACTCGCCCGTGATCGCGCTCGGATTCCTGACGCTTCCGATGCTGCTTTCGCTCGTCATGGTCGCGGCGGGCGTGATGATCTTCGCGCTGTCGCGCCGTTCGCAACCGATCGGCGGACTCGTATGGAAGGCGCCCAGCGCGCAACCGTCGGCGCGATGAGCGTGACCCAGCGTCCAACTGAGCTGGAATTGGCGGCGATGCTGCGTGCCGCGCGCGGCGTCACACGCGCCGATTCACTGTCGCCATTCGCACCTGGCGCGCGTACGAAGGCCATCCTACTGCTCTGTCTTTTTTCCGCGATCCTCGCGATTTTCCCCCACGCCGACGCATTTCGTCCCTTTCTCCTCCGCCACGGCGAGACGGTGTCGCCGTCCATGAAGCCCGAAGAGGAGATGGCAATGTCCCGCATGCGTGCAGTTCGATCGTTCGTCGCAGGTTCGCTCGCAGTCGGTTCGTCGATGACGCTCGCACCCGAGGCGCTCGCCCAGCAGGCCGTGCAGTGGCGCGTGGAGGATGGGGGGAATGGGCATTGGTATCTCGGTGTTTCTGTCGGGAAGGACCTGAGTTGGTTCGTGGCCAAGCATGACGCCGAACTGACGGGCGGTCACCTTGCGACGGTGACATCAGCGGCCGAGGACGACTTCGTTTGGAGCGTCGCCTCAAATCACGCGCTTTGGACCGAAGTTCAGGGATCGGGTTGGACCGGAGCGAAGGGCCCTTGGCTTGGGCTCTTCCAGTCACCAGGAAACTCCCCTGCCGAGGGCTGGTCCTGGGTCACTGGCGAGGAATTCGTTTTCGATGCATGGACGGACGGAGAACCGAACGATGGCTGCGCGTCGCTCGGGGATGAGAATGCCCTCAACTATCTTGGCGCTGTTCCCGGGGTTCGACGATGGAACGATTTCCCGGGTGACATCCCGTGCGGTGCGTGGGGCTTCCCACAGAGCTACATCCTTGAATGGTCCGCCGACTGCAACAACGACGGCATCGTCGACTACGGCCAGATCCTTGCAGGCGAACTCGAAGACGCGAACAACAACGGCGTCCCCGACTGCTGCGATGCAGGCGTGAACTGCGACCCCTGCGCAGGCGATGTGACGCGCAACGGCTCGATCGACGGCATCGACCTCGCGGCGGTCCTCGCGGCCTGGGGCGGAGGCAAGTCGCAGTACGACTGCGACATCGACGACGACGGCATCGTCGGCGGCTCCGATCTCGCGGCGGTCCTCGCAGGCTGGGGCGCGTGTCCGTGAGACCTCTGTCGACGAAGGCGGAGCGCAGCGAAGCCTGAGCTGAAGGCGCAAGAGTCGGCGGATGGATCGTGTGGCACTATCCCCTGCGTAGCAGGGGTAGTGGCGGCCGCGCCCGCGCGGCAAGCGCCCAGCTTGCAGTCTGACAGCACACCTCGCGTTCGATTCCGCCATCACCAGAGGTGATGCCACACGGCACAGTGTGCGACCCCCACGCAACCCGCTCGCGCTTCGCTTCGCTCCGCACTCGGATCCGCACTCGGCCTTGCGCATCGCTGGCCCCCGACCATCCCCCTCCGTGCGCTCCGCGCTCGCCCATGCCCGACCTCTTCCCAACCACGCACGCGACCTGGCTCGAGACAGAGCTCCTCGAGCGCCCCGACTCGGCGCGCGCGCATGTGATGTCGCGCTACGCGGAGCCGCTCGCCGCCTACATCCGCGCATCGAGCCTGCGCGCGCTCGGCGAACCGAACGAGCTCGTGAACGACTTCCTCGCGTCGCGACTCGCAGACGGCGCCTACCTCGCGCGCTGGTCCGCGAGCGGTCTCCCGCTCCGCCGCTGGCTCGTGAACGGCCTCATCGCGCACGCCCGCAACCGCGCCGACACCGAGAGCCGTCGGCGCGCGACGAACGCAGCGGTCGACCCCGCGCATGTCGCCGACTCGACCGAGACGAGCGCCCTCCTCGCCCTCGAGCGCGCGTGGGCGATGCGCGCCATGATCGAGGCGCACGACCGCGTGCGCAGCGAGCTCGACGCCGACGGCAAGAGCGCGTGGTGGGAGCTCTCCCGCCTCCACTCCGTCCATGGCATCGCCTACGCCGACGCGACGCGCGCGACGGGGCTCTCGCTCGCGAGCGCCTCGCACATCAATCGCGTGGTCGCCACGCGCCTGCGCGAGGCCCTCGCCGCGATCTTGCTGCGCGACGGCATCCGCGCCGACGACATCGACCGCGAGCTCGCGACCATGCAGGACCTCCTTTCGGGCTGAGGAACAACGCCGCTACGATTCGTGGGTGCCCGACCACCCCGTCGAATCGATCTGCATCGGCTGCGGCTACCCGCGCAGGGGCCTCGAGCGCGGCGCGCGCTGCCCCGAGTGCGGGATGGACGGGCTCGACAAGAACCATGTGGTGCACGGCGTGCCTGCGTCGGAGTCGCCTCTCATGCGCGGCACGCTGTTCGTGAACGGAATCATCGCGATCGTCGCCCTCGTCTGGCTGTACGACATGGTCGCCTCGCGGCTCTCGCTCAGCGCGAGCGCCATCGCGCCCGCGTGCATCTGCGCCGCGCTTCCCTTGCTCACGACGATTCTCCTCTTGGCGAGCTTCGTGCGCGGTCGCCGCGTGGTCGAGGGCCTCTACGGCCCGACGAGCGTCTCGTCGACGATGTGGGTGGTGCATCCGAAGGGAGTCGCCGTGTGCACAGGCGCAAGTCGACGGTGGATCCCCGTCGAGTCGATCGAGCGGATCGAATGCACGGACTCCATCTTCGGCGCCCTGTCGACGATCCGCATCATCGCGAAGACCCGCGGGGTGCGAGGCTTCCTCGGCGGACCTCAACCGCTCTTCCTGCGCGGCCCGAAGGAGACGCGCCGCGACGAGTGGCGCGCGATCCGCAGGATCCTCGGGCTCGAATAGGACCCGACGCGCTACGCCGCGCCGCGTCGCTCGGGCCGCTCGAGATGCAGGTTGTCGAGCGCCTCGCGCACGGTGCGCGCGCTCCACCCCGTCTCGCCCGCGAGGCGCGCGACCTCGTCGTCGAGCTCCGCGTCGCGCAGGCCCGTCTCGCAAGACGCAAGCCGCCGCGCACCGAGATGGCGCCGCAGCGCCCAGAGATAGTGGTCGCCCGGCACGCGCTCGCCGACATCGTCCTCGAGGACGACGCGCATGCGCTCCGCGTCGATGTCATGCCATCCGTCGACCTCGCGCCGCATGACGAGGCACTGCCCGATCGTCCGCGCGACGTCGGGAACCGAGCCGAGCACGCGCGCGAGATGATCGAATGCCTCGGGTGCGATGACGATTCCGCGCTTTCGCATCGCGCGCGCGACCGCGCGCGCCATCGCCCGCGGCTCCCTGCGCAGCTCGAAGGTGTGCGTGAAGCGCCGCATGGGAAGTCCGCCGATGTCGCGCACGCGGTGCGTGGTGGCGATCACGGTCAGGCGCTGCCCGGGCGGCACATGCGGCATGGGCGCCTGCGGCTCGTGCATGCGCGCAGACTCCGCGATCGCGCGGTCGAGATCGTGCTCGGCGGGGTCCACATGCTCCGCGGCGCGGCGGCCACGACGCGGCCTGTACGGCGGCGGGACGCCCGTTCCCATCGCATGCCCGATCATCTGGTCGCACTCCGCGTCGAGGCGGTCGATGTGTCGGATGAGGAGGACGCCGCGCGGACCGATCGACGCGAGCGTCGATCCGAACACGAGAGGCTCGATGCCGATCGACGCATCGATCTCGACGAACTCCGTCGGCGCGTAGTCGCGCACCAAGGCACGCGCGAGCAGCGTTGTTCCGCTCCCCGCGTCGCCTGAGATCAGGATGTGCTCGAGCGTCTTGTTCTCGCGCAGCGCGGTGCGCACGAGATGATCGAGCGCCTGCGGAATGCGCGACTCGCTCAGGAAGTGCGCGACGGTCGGCACGACGAAGAAGCCGTCGTCGCGCGAGGTCGCGCCAAGCCCGTGCGGGTCGACGAGCGCATCGGGCAGCGGCTCGTCCGTCGTCCTCTTGTCGAACCCCTTTGTTCCATCCGTCTCATCCGCGCCGTCCGCACCGCCGGCCATCCCATCCGCGCCATTCGTCATGCAGCCTCCTCGTCTGTGTTCCGTCGATCCCCATCGCACGAAGCCGCGCCGCGCGCCCGTTGTTTCACCCGCGGTGCGCAGCACACCACCGCGCGAAAGCGCCTGTCGTCCATCCATCACCAGCTCGAGATGTGTGTCGTCGGTCGCCCGACGCGGTCCGTCCATGCACCGCTTGCGTGTCTCGTTCCCATCGCCGTCTGTCGTTGTGCGGCGAGTGTAGGCGGCGTCCCCGTGCGCGGCGCTGTCAACGCGAATGCTTTCCCGATCGTCGGGCGCACCGCGAACGCCACGGTCCACGATCACCATGGCCCGACGGCGTCACGACCCAAAAACCACGCCGCCCGTCGGAGTCCACGGGGCCGTGCGGACTCGGGCGGGCGAGCGGGTGTCAAACTTCCGGACGGACGATGATCCGCGTGGTCGTGCCTGGCGGTTCCACCACCGTCGGAAATTCCGATGGTTACTTCTTGACGCCTTCGAGGGCGACCGTGACCCGGACCGAGTCGCCGAGCGTGCCCTTGTCGAGGCCGTACTTCATGCCGAAGTCGCTGCGCTTGACGGTGAAGATCGCCTCCACCCCCGCGCGGGCGCCCATGCCCATGTCGGCGAG
This sequence comes from Phycisphaera sp., assembly GCA_016124975.1. GTDB lineage: Bacteria > Planctomycetota > Phycisphaerae > Phycisphaerales > SM1A02 > QWPT01. The sequence goes on from WGMP01000040.1 coordinate 33,503, forward strand.
ACCCGTCACCTCGATGGCGGCCGAAATCTCCCTCGTGACGCCGTGCATGGAAAAGTCGCCAACCGCGACGAAGTTGCCGTCGGCGTTGCGCGAGACCTTCGTCGACTTGAAGGTCAGGGCGGGGAACTCCTTCGCGTTGAAGAAGTCGGGGCTCTTCAGGTGGTTGTCGAGGCGGGGCTCCGCCGTGTCGACGCTCTCGACCGCGACGGAGATGTCAAACGCCGTCGGGGCGCCCGCGGCGTCGAAGCTCATCGAACCCGAGATGTCGTTGAAGCGGCCCCAGAACTGGCCTGCGCCGAGGTGGTGCACACGGAACATGGCGTGGGAATGGACATTGTCGATGCCGTAGGTCGCGGCCTCGGCGGCGCTCGCGGCCGGGGCGGGAGTCGCCGCGGTCTGGACGGGCGCGCGGAAGCCGACGAGGGCGCAGGTTGCGAGGGCGAGGATCGAGGCGGAAGCGATGGTCTTGCGCATGGGGACTCCGAGAGTTCTGAGGGTGTCGTGGTAGGCCGCTCGCGGGCGCGGCCTCGTCAATTGGGGCAACGCGTACCCGCGACAGAGCCGCGCGTTTCGGCGCGGAAGCCCCTCTGGATTGTCCGCGGGGATCAGATTGGGACACAAATCCACCGCGGACGCAGAACACACGGGACTTAAATGGGTCTAAGACACTCACAACGAGCCAAATTCGGACCTCTGATGGAGTGAAAAAGACCGCATGCAGCGGCTTCATTACGCATGGCAGGAGCAAAGGAGCCGTGAATCGAGTCGAAGAGACTCGTAAAGTCGGCTCGAGCCTCCTTCGAGTCTGGGAATGTCGGACGACTCGCATCCGGGCCCCACAGCAGCTCCGTGAGGTGGGTCGGGTTCTGAGCGCGGGCGGCGTCCGCAAGGGCACAGACTTCGAGGGTCTCGCGTGGACTGGGAATGATGGTGTGCGCCGCAGGTCGCGGTAGCATGGCGCGATGCTCGCGCCGATTGCGTTGGTTGTTCTGTTCACTGGTTCGACCCTGTTGGCGACGCATCGCGCCGAAGCCCAGACAGCGCATGGAGATGGGAGCGGCGAAAGGCCCGCCGCGGAGACCCCCCCTGCCCCGCCCGCGGGCGGAGCGGCGCCCGAGGCCAAGGTCAAGCCCCTCGATGGCTTCGGGAAGGCGACGATCGCGGTCTATCCGCTCGTCGACGACCCCGTAGCCTTCACGATCGACGACCAGGGCAACTTCTACTTCGCGGAGAGCGACCGCCAGGAGCGCGGGGTCGAGGACAACCGCTCGAGCTCGTTCTGGCTGCTCGACGACCTCGCGTCGCAGACCGTCGAGGACCGTCTGCGCATGTACGAGAAGTGGGCTTCGAAGCGCGAGGGCGGCATGGCCTACTACTCGCGCTACGACGACAGGGTGTCGCGCCTCGCCGATCTCGATGGCGACGGCGTTCCCGAGTCGCGCACCGTGTTCGCGGGTCCCTTCAACGACCCGCTCGACGGAACGGGCGCCGGCGTGCTCGCCTTCGAGGGCGACATCCTCTACACGAACATCCCGCATCTCTGGCGGCTCACCGATCTCGATGGCGACGGCGTCTCCGATCGCGATCTCCGCGAGTCAAGCGGCTACGGCGTGCGCGTCGCGCTGCGCGGGCACGACATGCACGGTCTCGCGGTCGGCTACGACGGCAAGATCTACTGGTCGATCGGCGACAGGGGCTATCGCGTGCGAACCGCAGAGGGCGCGGTGCTCCACGACCCGCGCTCGGGCGCTGTGTTCCGCATGAACCCCGACGGCAGCGAGCTCGAGCTCTTCGCGACGGGCCTGCGCAATCCGCAGGAGCTCGCCTTCGACAACTACGGCAATCTCTTTACGGGCGACAACAACTCCGATGGCGGCGACAAGGCGCGCTTCGTCTATGTGATGGAGGGCGGCGAGACGGGCTGGTCGATGGACTTCCAGACGCTCGAGGGCGCGAACCAGCGCGGGCCGTGGAACCAGGAGGGGATCTGGCATCTCCGTCCAGACCTCGCGCCGCACAAGGTGAAGGAGTCGTCGCCGCTTCAGCCCGCGTGGACGCTTCCGCCGCTCGACCATGTCGGCGCGGGACCCTCGGGCCTCGTGTTCTCCCCCGGCATCGGTCTTCCCGAGCGCTACCGCGAGCACTTCTTCCTCTGCGACTTTCTCGGCGGCGACAGCTACTCGCGCATCCTCGCGTTCGGCGTCGAGCCTGTCGGCGCGGGCTTTCGCGTCGTCGACGAGCATGTCTTCGTCGCGAACGTGCTGCCGACCGACGTCGACTTCGGCTTCGACGGCAGGATGTACATGACGGACTGGGGCGGCGGCTGGGAGTCTGGAGAGAAGGGCGAGCTGTACGCCGTGTGGCACGAGGAGGCGATCGCCGACCCGCGCGTCGCGGAGGCCGCGCGGCTCGTGCGCGAGGGCTTCGCGTGGCGCGACGCCGACGAGCTTGCGTCGCTGCTTGCGCACGGCGACCGACGCGTGCGCCAGCGCGCGCAGTTCGCGCTTGCGGCGCGCGGCCGCGAGACGACGGCGCTCCTTGGCGATATCGCGCGCAACGCCACCGATCGGTTCGCGCGCATCCACGCCGTGTGGGCGCTCGGACAGCAGGCCGCGCGCCTGCGCCGCGAATCGGGTGCGCTCGAGGCGCAGTCGCTGCGTGGCGATCTCGACCCGACGACGCTCGTCCTTCCCCTGCTCGACGACCGCGACGCGGAGATCCGCGCGCAGGCCGCGCGCATGCTCGGCGAAGGGCGCGCCGTTCTAGCGGCGGAGAAGCTGATGGATCTTTGCGCCGATGAATCGCCGCGCGTGCGCGCGTTCGCCGCGATGGCGCTCGGCAGGATCGGCGCGCGCGAGGCGCACCCCGCGATCGTGTCGATGCTCGCGGACAACACGGACCGCGATGTCTTCCTGCGCCACGCGGGCGTCCAGGCGCTTGCGTGGCTCGACGACCGCGCGCGCCTCGGGGAGCTTGCGGCCGAGCCCGTGGCGTCGCTGCGGATGGCGGCTGTGCTGGCGATGCGCAAGCTGCGCGACGCGCGTCTCGCGCAGTTCCTCGAGGACCCCGAGCGCACCGTGCGCCACGAGGCCGCGCGCGCCATCAACGACATTCCGATGCCTGCGCTGCGTGCGCGCCTCGCGCAGTCGGCGACGCGGTTTGCGCCTGCGCCCGACCATGCGTCGGACGAGCCCGAAGCGATCGTGCGGCACGCGCTCCGACGCGAGGTGTGGCGTCTCGGCCGCACGGGCACCGTGGAGGATCTCCGCGACGGCGCCATGTTCTCGCGCGCACCCGACGAGTCGAGCGACCTCGTCACCGCAGAGTCGCCGCGCAACGCGGGCAACCAGTTCGTTGCGCGCATCAGCGGCACGATCGAGGCACCCGAGACGGGCGAGTATGTCTTCGCGATCGCAAGCGACGACGATTCCATCCTCCGCATCGGCTCGTCGGACGATCCATCGACCCTCGTCGAGGTTGCGCGCGTCGAGGGCTACACCAACCCCGCCGACTACGCGTCGCAGGCGGCGCAGCGTTCGAAGCCGATTCGTCTCGAGCAAGGACGCCGCTACGCGATCGAGGCGCTTCACGCGGAGGGCGGCGGCGGCGACCACTGCTCGATCGCATGGTGGCTTCCGAGCGGTCGCAGCGAGCAGCCGATCGGGGCGAAGCCCGTCGACCGCAGCGAGTTCCCGCACATGCGTCGGGTGATTGAGGCATGCCTCGCGGAAGGCACTGCGGAGACGGCGGCGCTGCTTGCCGATCTCGCGGCGAACAACGCGAATCCGATCCCCATCCGTCTCGAGGCGCTCGAGGCCTTGGCGTCCTGGACGGACGCCGCGCCGCGCAACAGGGTGAACGGCGCGTTCCGCGTGCTCGACCTCGCGGCGCGTGCGCCAGGCACCGAGGCACATGCGGCGTTCAAGTCGGTGCTCGCGCGGCGGCTCGCGCCGCTTTCGGAAAGCGCGGACTCGACGCTTCGAAGCGCCGCGCGCGATGTCGCCGCGAAGCACGGAGTCTCGCTCGATCCCGACGAAGCGCTGCGCGCCATCGGCGACGCGACGCTCTCTGTCGCGGAGCGCGTCTCGAGCCTGCGGTCGCTCGCGGGCGACGCCGCGCGCGTCGGCTCTGCGATCGAGACGGCGCTTGCATCGGATGCAGCGCTTCTCCGCGCGGAGGCGAGATCGACGCTTCTTCGTCGCGGAGACGATCGCGCCCTCGCGGCGCTTGCGGACGGCGTGGAGCATGGCGATCGCCTCGAGCGGCAACGGGCGGTCGCCGATCTCTCCACGCTCGGCCGAGCGGCGGACGATGCGCTCGCCCCGCTCGCCGCGCAGCTTGTCGACGGATCGCTCGACGCGGGGCTTCGGCTCGAGGTCGTCGAGGCTGCGTCACGCAGGGACGATGGCCCGCTTGCGGCCTCGCTCGCTGCGTGGAACGCATCGTTCGCGGGCGACGCCTTCGCACGCGAGGAGACGCTCGCTCTCGAGGGCGGCGACGCAGAGCGCGGTCGCGCCGTCGCGTTCACGCACATGAGCGCGGTCTGCCTCAAGTGCCACGCGATCGCCGGCTCGGGCGGCGACGCGGCACCCGCGCTCGATGGCGTCGCGGCACGGCTCTCGCCGCGTTCGCTCCTGCGTGCGCTCGTCGAGCCGAACGCGGAGATCGCCGCGGGCTATGCGAATGTCGGCGCAAGCGCGATGCCGTCGATGCGTGAGATCCTCACCGAGCGCGAGATCCGCGATGTGGTCGCGTATCTGCGCACGCTCGAGTGAGAGGCCTGCGTCGCTCGGCGCGCGTCGTCAGCGCCTGCGCCTGCGCGCGAACACCGCCGCGACGACCAGCGTCGCGGCCGCCGGGGCGGGCACGAGGGCTGGCGCGTCGTTCGAGTTGAACACCCAGCCGTCCCACGAGCCGTTCGCGACCACGCGGTCGGCGAAGCCCGTCATCGACGCCGCCCACGGCGACTCCGAAGACTCGCGCGTCCAGTAGTGCCAGTAGTCGAGGTAGTCGGGCGGCGTGCCGAAGCCCTCGTCCGAGTCGGATCCGATCGCGACGCCGAACAGCGCGTCACCGAAGCTGAACGAGATGACCTCGTAGCTGAAGAAGCCTGGCTGTGCAGCAGCGACGATCGAGAGAAGATCGTCTCCGCGGATCGAACCGTCGTAGCGGACCTCGTAGAGGTAGGTGTTCGAATTCGTGAACTCGAACTGCAGGAAGCTGCTGCTCGCGCCGCTTCCCACGGTCCAGCTGCCGACGAGCTCGGCGTGGGCTGCGTGCGCGCTGAACCCGAGTGCGAGGGCGGCTGCCATCGTTTCAAGAACGGTCGGACGGAACTGCATCGATCAATCTCCTGACACGCGGCAAGAGCGGCCGCGGCGTGCCGCGTCTCCGACGCGGCGAAACAGAATGCGCCTCCGCGGAGATCCCCTGCTGCAATGGCGAGACCCGACGCGTGTTCACGCAGTGCGTGCGCGCGGAAACCCGACCATGCCTCAGGAGCGGAGGCAGGAAGAGACGCGCGCGGGACTCGACCCGACTGTGCCGTGCGGACATGCCGCGCGGTTCACGGTGACGCCTTCGTAGCGGATTCACACCGCTTTCGGACCCGTGCGCGTGCCTGGATCATCCAGGCGTTCGGAGGTTAGCGAGTTCCAGGCGCCGCCGCAGCGTGGCGCGCGAGGAACGCTGCGATTTCGTCGGCGAGCGCGCCGCCGCCGCCCGCGCGCACGGCCTCTTCGAGCCTCACGAGCTCGGGTGCCGCGCGCGTGTCGCCTGCGAGATGCGCGAGCGCGAGCATCGTGTAGCGGGCGAAGGGGTCGTTTGGCGCGGCGGCCGCGAGCCTGCGCGCGATGTTCGCAAGCGTCGCGCGCTCAGGCTCTTGGAGCGGGTCGTCTGACGCAAGCGACGACCGCAGCGCGCGCGCCGCGGTCGCCACCCACACCGATGGCGCGGAGAAGGACTCGGTCGCGCCCGCAGCTGCCGCGATGAGCGCGCGCCTTCCCTCGACGGGCCTTCCCATGGCCACGAGGATCGATCCGAGGTTCGCGCGTGCGTCGAAGTCGGCGGGGTCGAGCACGACGAGACGCTCGCACTGCTCGAGCGCTGCGCCGAGATCCCCGCGAGCCACCGCAAGTCGCAGGAGATCGCGGCGCGCATCGCGTTCGTCGCGCGCATATCTCGGCGAGGCCTTCGCGCGCTCGGCGGCGCGCGTGAACGCCTCGAGTGCGGCGGCGGTGTCGCCGCCGGTCTCGAGCAGTCGTCCGTGGCTCCAATGGAGGTCGGGGAGATCGGGCCGAAGCGCGATCGCGACCTCGATCTCGACGATCGCCTCGTCGACGCGACCAAGGAGTCGCAGCGCCTCGCTCCGGCTCACGGCGTTCGTGAACTCGTCGGGCTTCTCGGCGCCCGCCATGCGCGCGAACTCGAGCGCTTCGGTCGCGAAGCCGCGCATCGCGTCGAGGTCCCCCGCCGCCTGCGCGCGCGCGGCGTCCTCGAGCAGCGTGGTCGCGAGGTTGTTCGCGGCCATCCACGCCTTGGGGTTCTGCGCGATCGTCGCGCGCCAAAGCGTCTCCTCGGAGTCGTACTTGGGTGTCGCGCGCAGCGAGAGCGCAAGGAGCGCCGCGATCGCAGCCACGCCCGCGGCCTTGCGCGCATTCATTGGAAGCCGCGCGAGATCCGCGACACGCGTGCCGATCCATACGGCGACGAGCGCGAAGGCGGGCATCGCCGCGTAGGCGAAGTGATCCGCGACGAACGAATAGCGGAACGGCCAGACATCGAAGAAGCCGAGCGCGGGGAAGAGTCCCGCCCCGATCCAGAGAGAGACGAGGAGCGGTGCTCGCGTGACGCGCCAGCGCATGAACGCGAGAACCGCGACGCACACGCAGGTTGCCGTCGGAATCCACGACGCAGGCGATGAAGCATCGATCGTGAAGCGCGGGTAGATGAAGACCTGCTCGAGCGGAACGAGGAACCGCGCGATGTAGAAGACGGTCGTCTTGCCCGCAAGCTGGAGCCTGTCCGCGACGCCGAGCGTGAACTCGTCGCCAACCGCGCCGACATGGGTCTTCTCCATGAAGGCCGTGAAGAGACCGAGCGCAAGACCGACTGCGAAGAACGGCGCCGTCGCGAGAAGCGCCGTGGGCGAAGGTCGCGCGCTTCGCCACAGCATGCACAGCACGAGGCAAGGCGCCACGAAGATCGCGGTGGTCTTCGACAGGAGCGCGGCGACGAAGAGAAGGAACGATGCGATCCACGGCGCTGCCCGTCGCCCGCCTGGAGCGTCGAGCATGCGCACGAAGACAAGCATGCTTGCGAGCGCGAGCAGCATCGACTGCGTGTTCTTGCGTTCCGTCACCCATGCGACGCTTTCGACGCCCATCGGATGCACCGCGAAGATCGCGGCGATCCACGCGGCGGCAGGAACCTCGAGCCTGCGGAGGAGCGCGAGAAGAAGCACGCCGCTCGTCGCGTGCATGAGCACATTCACCAGGTGATAGAGAAACGGCTCGACCCCGACGAGCGCGAACTCGACCCAGAAACCGAGGAACACGAGCGGGTAGTACTGGGGGGTGCTTCCCGGCACAAATACGTCAATGAAGCCTGACGGACTTCTAAGAACCGGGTTCTCTGTGATGTAGGAGTCGTCGTCCCAGATCCAACCGCATCCGAGACTGCGCCCGTGGGCCGCGAGGGCCAGAAGAGCCACGAGCAGCGTTGCGTGGACGAATGGTCTGCGCAGGAGGTGGGAAGCGGAGGGCACGGACGAACTCATGGTTGGATTCTACAGGATATAGTCCGAGAACTAAGTTCCCCGTGGAACATTGGCTCGCTGTCTGAGTCTTACCCTGAGACTCTGTTCGAGACGCCATTCGAGACACTGGGCGGACCGAAGCGTTGACAGCGATGCTGGCGCCAAGGTATATCGTCTCTGTTCCCCGTGGAACATGTGCGGCACGCGATATTCTCGGAGGCTGTATGAGCGACATCAAGAAGTTCGGCAAGGAACCTGTGCGCAAGCTTGGTCGTGGGCTCAGCGCCCTGCTCGGGCAGCCCGTGGAGGTGCAGGTACCGAAGTCCCCTGCCTCGGATCCTCAGGGGAAGCCTGAGGAGGTTCCAGCCGCGTCGGTCGCCCCGTCCTGGACTGGATTGGCCATGCAGGAGTCTGTTGGTTCCACGGGGAACCAGGCTCCCCCGCCCTCAACTCAGGCGCTGCGAATGCCCTCTGTGCCAGAGTCCACAGCCAGCCCGGTTGCCTCGGGCGCAGGGTTCCTGCGCGAGCTCCCCGTGGAACAGATCGTTCCGAACGCCCGACAGCCTCGAACAGACTTCGACCTCACTCTGATCGAGGGCCTTGCTGCCTCGATCAGGCAGTCCGGTTTGATGCAGCCGATTTTGGTTCGACCGCAAGGCGATCGCTTTGAACTGGTGGCAGGCGAGCGTCGTTGGCGCGCTGCGAAGTTGGTTGGCCTCAAGACGATCCCAGCCCTGGTTCGTGTGCTCGATGACCAGAGCTCTGCGGAGCTCGCGCTCATCGAGAATGTCCAGCGAGAGGATCTCAACCCGATCGAGCGCGCACGCGCGCTTCGACGCCTGTCGGAGGACTTTGGCCTCACGCATCAGGCCATTGCGGATCGCGTCGGCCTCGACCGCGCGTCGGTGACGAATCTCGTTCGGCTGGCGGATCTCGATGATGCGTGCGCGGGGCTCGTCCGCTCGGGCAAGCTCTCCCAAGGGCACGCGAAGGCCCTGCTCTCGATCTCGGATTCCAAGGCCCGGTTGTCCCTCGCCGAACGCGCGATCTCACAGGAGTGGTCGGTTCGCGAGCTCGAGCGCCAGGTACAGCTTCGCCACCAAGCGGCGAAGGAGGCGCGCCCGCCATCTTCCCCAAGCTCCCCGGATCCGTCTGCTCGCGATGCCAATGTCGCAGATCTCGAGCAGCGCTTGGCCGCTCACCTCGGAACTCGCGTGCGCATCCAGCTCGGGCGCAAGAAAGGGTCAGGGCGACTGATTCTAGATTTCTACAATCTAGAACAGTTCGATGGAATAATGCAGCGCATCGGCTTTGAGGGACGATCGTAAGGTTCTATTCTAAAGTCGCTTACGAACTTCGCGCGACCAGGCCACCGACTTCCCTTCGATCGGATCGCCTGATCCGCAGTCGATGTCGAAGCGTCGCTTGAGTCAATGCGTCCGCTGTCCGATGCCTCCAACGCAGGAGGACCGTCGATGGCAACCCAAGACTCGGACACCGAAGGCCGTTGGAATCGCGAGGTTGACGCCGTGCGTGAATGCTTCGCCCGGCGGCTCGCCGCATGGGCAGGGGACATGCTCGAGCTCCGCCGCCGCGGCATGCAGCAGTTTCGCTGGAGTTCGGCGAATCCTGCCGAATGCGCGGCGAAGCCGAGCCCAAGCCAAGCGGACGGTTCGATTGTGCCGATGAACCGCGCGGCCTGAGCGCGAAACCGGCCGACGGGCGGGGCATGCGCCTTGCTCGGGCCTCGACTCGAGCGGAGGTGGCACATGTCGGGAATCTCCTCAGGCGTCGGACTCGCAAGCGGCATCAACTCGCGTCAGATCATCGACCAGCTTCTGGCGCTCGATTCCCGCGGCAAGACGCCGCTTCAGACGCAGATCGCGCGCACGCAGGGCCAGAAGACCGCGATGCTCGATGTGAACGCGCGCCTTCTTGGCCTGCGCAGCGCTTCGACGAACTTCCGCATCGGCCGCGTCTTCGACCGCATGCTCGCCGCGCCGAGCAATGCCGAGGTGATCGGCGCGACCGCATCCGCGGGCACGCCTCCCGGCTCCTACGCGTTCAAGGTCAACAGGCTCGTCTCGACGAGCCAGGTGCTCTCGGGTGGGTTCGCCACCCGCGACGCCACGCCGCTCGGTCTCACCGAGATGAGCGTCGAGTGGGGACGGGCCAGCATTGGATCGCCCGTGGCGCTGAGCGCGCTCCGCGGAGGCCAGGGCGTCGGCGGCGGCGGAGTCAAGATCACCGACGGGAATGGACAGGTCGCCACGATCGATCTCGCGGCCAGCGTCACGCTGCAGGATGCGGTCACCGCCATCAACGCGAACGACGACATCTCGGTCACGGCGTCGATCGAGAACGAGCGGCTCGTCGTGCGTGACACGAGTGGAGGAAGCGGGTCGCTTGTCATCGCCAACGCGCTCGGCGGCACGATCGCAACGCAGCTCGGCGTCGTCGGCACGCACACGACGGGTGTCGCGACAGGCGGTGCGCTCAACCAGCTCGGCATGAACTCGTCGCTCTCGGCGCTGAACGACGGAGCAGGCGTCCTGATTCGCGACGGCACCGTGGACTTCCGCGTCGGGGCCGATGGAACGGTGTTCGACATCGATCTCGGCCGAAGGAACCTGCCGATCACCTCCGCCACGAAGCTGAGCGATCTCAACAACGGCGTCGGAGTACGCATCAACACGACCGACGCGGACGACTTCACGGTCGTGACCTCGACCGGCGTGAGCGTCGGCGTGAACCTCGGCGCGGTCGTCGTCGACGGCGAAGTCCAGTCGAACGCCGTCACGACGGTGGGCGAACTTCTCTCACGCGTCAACAGCGAACTGTCGGCGACGCTCGGAGCAGGGAATGTGGTCCTGTCGCTCCGCGCAGATGGGAGGGGCTTCGATCTCACCGACACGATGGGCGGCGCGAACCCGCTGAGGGTGCAGTCCGCGGGCCCGAACAGCGACAAGACCGCGAAGGACCTCGGCATCTTCACGGGCGCGATCACGACGGGCTCCGCGACCATCGTCGGCACCGTGATCCAGAACAAGGTCTCGTCTCCGCGCGCGGCCACGATCCAGGATGTCGCGAACCGCGTGTTCGAGCAGACGGGCGGCGCCGTGCGCGTCGAGATCAACAGCGCGGGCACGGGCATCAGCCTCGTGAAGGCGTCGGGCGGCGGCTCGGTCTCGGTGCTTCCTGGCGTGATCGACGGCTCGAGCTTCGGAGCGCTCGTCGGCGAGCGCACCGCGCGGGACCTCGGGATCTTCGGGCTCTCTGGAACGACATCCGTCGAGGGAACCCGCGTGTCCGCAGGCATCAGCACCGTGCGCACGAGCTCTCTCGCGGGCGGGCAGGGGATCGCGCCGACGGGTCCGCTGCTCCTGACCGATCGCGCGGGCTTCTCCACCACCTTCTCCGATTTCGCGGCGCACGACACGCTCGATGGACTGCTGCGTGCGATCAACACCAAGGCCGAGACGGACGGCGTCGGTGTACGCTTCGAGCTGTCGAAGAGCGGACGCTCCGTGATCGCGCGCGACACGAGCGGAGGCACGGGCCAGCTGCTCGTGAAGGGCGAGGGCGGTCTCGCGCTCGGCTTCGACGCCGCTGTCGCCGCGAACTCCGCGCAGGGGGCTGATCTCGAGCGGCGTCATGTCTCGCTCGCGACCTCGCTCTCATCGCTCAACTTCGGCAAGGGGATCGGCACGGGCACATTCCGCATCACCGATTCTTCGGGCGCGAGCTCGACGGTCGAGATCGCGTCGACCGCGACCACGCTCTACGACGTGATCTCGAACATCAACTCGCGCGGCCTTCTGGTGGAGGCGAGGCTGAACTCGACGGGAGACGGCATCACGCTCGTCGACCTCAACACGGGCGCACCCGCGAACCCGCTTGAGGTGCAGGAAGTGAGCGGATCGACCGCGCGAGGCCTCGGGATCCTCGGAAAGGCGACGACCGCAGGCGGCGACATCGAGGGAAGCCTCGAGAAGAAGATCGCGTTCGCCGCAACCGACACGCTCAACGACGTGGTCGCGAAGATCAACGCATCGGGCTTTCCGCTGAGCGCCGCCGTGATCAACACGGGCGGCGGCGGCACGCCTTTCCGCATCAGCCTGACCTCCCAGGTCTCTGGCTCGGGCGGCGAGCTTCTCGTCGAATCGATCGGAGCGGACCTCGGCTTCTTCCGAACGGTCGAAGGCAAGGACGCCGCGCTCGTCCTCGGCGGCGGCGGCGTCGACAACCCGTTCGTCTTCACGAGCTCGTCGAACACCTTCAAGGACGTGCTCTCGGGCCTCGAGATCAACGCGAAGAAGACGGGCGACGCGACCGTCGAGGTCACCCGCGATCTCGGCGCGATGGTCGACACCGTGAAGAAGTGGACGACCGCGATCAGCGACACCCTCGGACGGATCGCGGAGTACGACAAGTACGACTCGACGACGCAGGTGCGCTCGGCGCTGTTCGGCGACTCCACGATTGCGGCGGTCAGGCAGCAGATCGTGTCGCAGCTCCAGCGCCCCGCGAAGGGAATCGAGGGGCAGTTCCGCTTCCTCTCGCAGGTCGGCATCACGCTTGGCACCAAGAACCAGGTGAACTTCAACGAGGCGAAGTTCCGCGAGGCGTACGAGCGCGATCCGAACGCGGTGAAGGAGCTCTTCGCGGGCTTCGAGATCCAGGCATCCACCAACTCCTCGCCCGTCGACGGCGTGACGGTCATCGAGGAGTCGAAGACGATCTACAAGAAGCTCGGCTTCGGCGACACATTCGACCAGCTTCTCACAAGGTTGACAAACACTGTCGACGGCGCGACGACCGTCGCCGATCGCAACTTCCAGAAGCGCATCGAGCAGCTGAACCAGCGGATCAGGTCGATCGATGACCGCATCGCGGCCAAGCGGATCCGCTACGAGCGGCAGTTCGCGGCGATGGAGACGGCGATCGCGCGCGTCCAGTCGCAGCAGGGCGCCGTCGCGGGCATCGCCGCCATCCCGTCGTTCTGAGCGCGAACTTCTGAAAGTCGGGCCTCCATCTGACCGATTCTCTTCCCCGAGCAACGACCAATATGCCCCCAGCAGGACCAGACGCCTATCTGCGCACCAAGGTGATGACCGCCAAGCCCGAGGAGCTTCGGCTCATGCTGATCGACGGCGCCATCCGGTTCACGGAGCAGGCGCGCCGCGGTTACGAGACGAAGGACTACGAGCTCTCCTTCACGGGCACGCAGAAGGCGCAGGCGATCCTGCTCGAGATCATCGGGGCGCTTCGGCCCGAGCACGCGCCCGAGCTCTGCAAGCAGGTCGCAGCGCTCTACACCTTCATGTTCAACTCGCTGGTGAAGGCGAGCTCGACCAGGGACATTTCCGCCGTCGACGACGTTCTGCGGCTGCTCCGCTACGAGCGCGAGACCTGGGTGATGTGCATGGACCAGCTGTCGCGCGAGAACCACGCGGCGAGCCGCATGCACGAGACTCCGCAGGCCATTCCCGCGATGGCGGCCGCAAACCAGGATGGAAAAGCCCGGCAGAGCATCGTGCTCGAGGGCTGAGAATCTGAACCTGAAACGAACAGAACCAAGAGGCGCTGCGTCGTAGGACGCCCGCACGACGACACGATCATTCCGCCGAGCCTCTGCGTCGGCGCGCTCTCAGAAGGCCACTCAATGACTGCAAGCATGAACCAGACCGCGTCCGAACTCCTCGCCCGCATCGAGCGCTGCGAGGCGAAGATCGGCGTCGTCGGCCTCGGATATGTGGGCCTTCCGCTCGCGCACGCGCTGCACTCGGGAGGGCTCCCCATCCTCGGATTCGACATCGACCAGTCGAAGATCGATGCCATCAAGGCCGGGCGGAACTATCTCGTGCACCTCGGCAACGAGCTCGTCACATCGCTCCGCGACTCGTCGCGCTTCGAGGGCACCACAGACTTCAGCCGCCTCGGCGAGGCGGACGTCATCATCATCTGCGTGCCGACCCCGCTCGGAAAGCACTGGGAGCCCGACATCTCGTACATCATCGAGACGGCGAAGGCGATCGGCCGCACGCTGCGCAAGGGACAGCTCGTGATCCTCGAGTCGACGACCTACCCGCGCACCACGCGCGACGACATGATGCCCGCCATCATGGCCGCCGCGGGCGGGCGCGCGCGGTCGCTCGAGATCGGACGCGACATCTTCGGCGCCTTCAGCCCCGAGCGCGAGGATCCGGGACGCAAGTCGCACTCGACGAGCACGATCCCGAAGCTCGTTGGCGGCCTCGACGCAGCGTCGACCGAGCTCGCGGCGGCCGTCTACCGCAAGGGCGTCACCACGGTGGTGCCCGTGTCGAGCGCGGAGGTCGCCGAGAGCGCGAAGCTCCTCGAGAACATCTTCCGCGCGGTGAACATCGCGCTGGTCAACGAGATGAAGGTCGTCCTCGATGCGATGGACATCGACGTGTGGGAGGTCGTGCGCGCGGCGGCGACGAAGCCCTTCGGATACATGCCGTTCTACCCGGGCCCTGGCCTCGGCGGTCACTGCATCCCGATCGACCCCTTCTACCTCACCTGGAAGGCGCGCGAGTATGGCCACTCGACCCGCTTCATCGAGCTCGCGGGCGAGATCAACACCTCGATGCCGCACTACGTGGTCGACCGCACCGCGGAGGCGCTCAACGGGCAGGGCAAGCCGATGAAGGGGTCGAAGATCCTCGTGGTCGGCCTCGCCTACAAGGCCGACATCGACGACGTGCGCGAGAGCCCGTCGTTCGAACTGATCGAGCTGTGCAAGCACCGCGGCGCGGTGGTCGACTACTACGACCCGCTCGTCCCCGCGACCTGGGCAGGCCGCAAGCACGACCTCAAGATGACCTCGGTCGCCTACGACGCGAAGACGATCGCGTCCTACGACTGCATCCTGATCTCGACCGCGCACTCGAGCGTCGACTACCGCACGATCGCCGAGCACGCGAAGCTGTGCGTCGACACCCGCGACGCGCTGCGCGCCTTCGAGAAGACCATGGGAGCGCGGCTCGTCCGCGCGTGAGGCGATGGAGTCGAGTCCCGCCACCGTGACCGCGGAGACCTCGCGGGGCTATGCCGCGACCGCGGCGCACGGCTCGGCGTGGATGACCGCGCAGACGGTGCTCAACAAGCTTGCGACGATCCTCGCGGGCTTCCTGCTCGCTCGGCTTCTCTCCCCCGACGACTACGGCCTCGCGTTCTTCGCGGTCAGTGTCGCCGTCTTCGCGTTCGTCTTCCCCACTCCGGTGATGGGGGATGTCCTGCTCGCCGAGCAGAAGCGCTTTCAGCAGATCGCCGGCGCCGCGAACCTCGTGATGTGGATCGCCGCGATCGCGATGTGCGCCGTGCTCGCGAGCCTCGCGATCCCGCTCGAGAACTTCGACGGGCGCGCGGGGCTCGCAGTGCTCATCCTGGTGGCCGCCATGAGGCCGGTCGCCGACGCCGTCCTTGCCGTCGCAAACGCGAGAATGCGCATCGATCTCGCGTACAGGCGCATCGCGATCATCGACGGCACCGTCACGCTGGCTGCGACGATCTCGTCGCTCGCGATGGCGTACCTCGGGGCAGGGCCGATCTCGCTCGCACTTCCTCCCGTTGCGGCGCTCGCCCTCAGGGGAATCCTGTACTGGCGCTCGATCAGGGGCCGCGTCGATCTCACCGTGCGGCGCGAGGAGCTGCGACCCGTTGCTCGGCGCTACATGGTCGCGGGCTTCGGCCAGTACATCAACAACATCCTGCTCGCGCTCGAGATCGTGGTGCTCGGGCTTGCGACGGACAAGACCGAGGTCGGGCTCTTCGTTCTGGCGGCGACATACGCCATCCAGGCGAACTCGGTGATCGCAGGACAGATCGGCGCGGTGCTCCAGCCGATCTTCGCGCATGTGCATGGCGATGCAGCGCGTCAGGTCGGCGGGTTCCTGCGCGCGACCCGGCTCCTGTCCGCGATCGCCGTGCCGCTCTCGCTCGTGCAGGCCGCGATCGCGGTCCCCGTGTTCCAGCTGCTCTTCGAGCCCGAGTGGACAGGGTCGATCGCGATCTTCTCGGTGCTCAGCGTGGCACAGGCGTTCGTGTTCGTGTCGGCGCCGTCCATCGCGCTCCTCAAGGCGCAGGGCCGCTTCCGCGCCTATCTCCTCCTGCAGTTCGCGCAGCTTGCGACCGCGGCGGCCGCGTTCCCTGCGGCGGTCCTCTACGGCGGCCCCATCGCGCTCGAGTCCGCTGCATGGGTCGGGTTCCCCGTCGACGAAAGCGCAGGCAAGGCGCTTGCGCTCGCCTGCGCGAGCGCCGTCGTTTGGGCCAGCTTCTGTCCGCTCGCCGTGTGGATCGGCGGACGGCCCGCTGGTCTTGGCTTCGGCACCACGCTTCGCCTGTTCCTCGAGCCGTGGATCGCGACGCTTCCCGTGATGGCGGCGCTCGTCGGATGCTGGATTGGGCTGAGGGCGGTGGCGCCACAGGGTATGGCAGACGCCGCGACCATCGCCGTGCTTGCTCCGATCGCGGCGCTCGTCGCGATCATCGCATCGTCGCGAATGCGCGAGAGCACGAGAACGGACTTCAACGCCGTCGTGGCACGCTTCCTGAAGCGCAAGGGATGAACCGAACATGATTCTCCATGTCATCGACAATCTCTATCCCGAGAGCGGGGGGCCCCCGACCGTCGCGATCGAGCTCGTTCGCCAGCAGGCAGTCATGGGCAAGAAGGTCGCGCTGCTCTGCTCGCACGCGCCGAGGAAGCCCGAGCAGCGCGCGCTTCTCGCGGAACGCTGGCGCGGGCTCGACATCGAGTACATCGTGCTCGACGAGCTGACTGAAGGCGGTTTGCGCGGCGCGCGAGCGGCCATGGACCGCCTGCGGCCGCAGATCGTGCACATCCACTGCATGTGGGAGGCGTTGGTGCGCCAGATGGCGGCGCACGCGAGGAAGCGCGGTGTGCCCTTCGTGCTGTCGACGCATGGAATGCTCCATCCGTATGCGCTTGCGCAGAAGCGGCTCAAGAAGCTCGTGTATCTCACGCTCTTCCCCGTCATCGTGCGCGGCGCGGGCGAGCTCTTCGCGCTCAATCGCGAGGAGGCCCTGTACATCACCGAGCGGTTCCGCAGACCAGCGTCGGTCCTCGCGAACGGGATCGCCGTCGACGACTACGCGAAGCCGGAGTGCGGCCTGTTCCGCAGCCGCTTTCCCGCGATCGGTCAACGACCCTTCGTGCTCTTCGTCGGACGTCTCCATCCCATCAAGGGGATCGACAAGCTCATGCGCAGCTATGCCCATGCCCGTGCGCGCGGACTCGAGCTCGACCTCGCGTTGGTCGGCCCTGACGATGGCGAACGACCTGCGCTCGAGTCGCTCGCGCGGGAACTCGGCCTCGTCGACCATGTCCACTTCACGGGCGGGCTCTTCGGCGCCGAGAAGCGCGACGCGTTCGCGGCCTGCTCGATCTTCGCGCACCGGCCACGCTTCGAGGGCTTCGGCATCACCGTGGTCGAGGGCCTCGCCTCAGGCAAGCCCGTCGTGACCACGCGCGAGTGCAAGCTGGACGGCTCCGCGGAGGCGGGTGCGCTGCGAATGGTGGAGGAC
Source organism: Phycisphaera sp. (assembly GCA_016124975.1). GTDB lineage: Bacteria > Planctomycetota > Phycisphaerae > Phycisphaerales > SM1A02 > QWPT01. Next base: position 50,832 of record WGMP01000040.1, read on the forward strand.
TCCGACGAGGCGTTCGGAGATGCGCTCCTCGAGATCGCGCGAAGCGCGGACCAGGGCCGTGCCCTCGGCATCCGTGGGCAGGAGTGGGCGCGCGCCAACCTCGGCTGGGAGGCGCTGGTCGGGCAGGCGGCGGCAGCGTACAGGCGGGTCTGTGGAGCGTCGCCGATGGGCCAAGGGTCATGAACCTCTACCGTCCCGAGGTCGATGGACTGCGCGCGCTGGCGGTGGTTCCTGTCATCCTCTTCCATGCGGGCGTCCCCGGCTTTGCCGGTGGCTTCGTCGGTGTGGATGTTTTCTTCGTCATCAGCGGTTACCTCATCGCATCGATCATCCATGAGGAGATCCTGGACCGCCGATTCTCGGTGGTCACGTTCCTCGAGCGTCGGGCGCGGCGCATCATTCCCGCGCTCTACGCGGTCCTGATCGTGACGCTACTGCTCGGATGGTTGTTCATGCTGCCCGACAACTTCGAGAACCTCGGCCAAAGCGTGGTCGCGACGGTCGGTGTGTCGAACAACATCCTGCTCTGGCTGACCTCGGGCTACTGGGATCTCGCGAACGAGTACAAGCCGCTTCTTCACACATGGAGCCTTGGCGTCGAAGAGCAGTTCTACTTCGTGTTCCCGTTCGTGCTGCTGTGGCTTGCGCCTCGCGGTCGACGCACGACGCTCATCGTGTTCGCGATCGTCGCGGTCGCCAGCCTCGCGGCGGCACAGTGGTTCGTGATGTGCGAGCCGCTGGCGGCGTTCTTCCTGCTGCCCATGCGCGCATGGGAGCTGCTGATGGGGGCGATGTTCGCAGTGACATGCAGGCGCGACCGCGGGCACGCGCTGCAGCTCGGTGCTGCAGGCGGGGCGCTCGCGTGGCTTGGGCTCGCCCTCATCCTCGCGCCTGTCGTGCTGTACGACGCGACGACGCCGTTTCCGGGACTCGCCGCGCTGCCACCGACCCTCGGAACGCTCCTCGTGATCATGTTCGCCTCCGAGGCGAACGTGGTCGGGCGACTCCTGTCATGGCGCGTCCTCGTGGCGATCGGGCTCGGAAGCTACAGCGCGTACCTCTGGCATCAGCCGATCTTCGCGTTCCTGCGACTTCTCTCCCCAGAGCATCCGTCGGCTCCGGCGGTCGTTCTCGCGATCGTCGCGACCGCGGTGCTGTCTTACGCCAGTTGGCGGTTCATCGAGCAGCCCTTCCGGTCGCGGGAACGGTTCTCGCGCACGGCCGTGTTCACACTGACGATCTCCGTCGGCGGATTGCTCGCCGGCGCCGGGTTCGCCGTCGACAGAAGCAGCGGGTTTCCCGAGAGGCTCCCGTACATCGCGTCCGCCACCGAGGGCGGCGGACGGGCCGCGCGTCGGGTCTACATCGACCGCGTCTACGCGCTTCGGTCCGAGCGATTCTCGGAGAGCGATGCACGAAAGGTGCTGCTGCTCGGAAACAGCTTCGCCCGCGATTTCGTGAACATGGTCACGGAATGCGGATACATGAAGTCCTCGGAGATCTCATATGAGCCGATCACCGAGATCGGGATGTTCTCATGTGTCCGCGACATGGAACGGTTCCCCGAGAGCCTTCGCGAGCGGCTCCGCACCTGCGATGTCCTGATCCTGGTGATGCCGATCTTCGACCCTGCCTGCATGGCCGAGGACATCGCCTGGCTGCGCGAGCAGGGAGTGCCGCAGGTGATCGTGATCGGGACCAAGAACTTCGGAGCGAATCCCAACTCGATCCTCGGCATGTCTCTCGAGGCCGCGCTCTCGTACCGGGCCCGCGTGCTGCCCGAGGTGCTGGATGCGAACCGCGTGGCGCGCGAGCTGGTTCCGGAGGACTGCTTCGTGGACCTCCTGGCCATCCTCGCGGACGAGGAGGGACGCGTTCCCCTGCTCGATGGCTCGGGAAAGCTGTTGTCCGAGGACGGCGGGCACCTCACGCTGGCGGGCGCACGCTTCGTCGGCGAGCGTCTCTTTGCGCATCCGTTGCTGGCGCCGCTGCGCGACTGAGGATCTGCGGGGGCCTGGCGGCGGGATCCGGCGATCGTCGGTCCAAGCGGATTGACTTGGCCCCACGATCGCGACCGCGAGCCAGCTTCCCGGCCGAGATCTCTTCCGTGAAGTGCGTGCTGCACCAATAAATGCTGGAACCCCGGGCTGGGATGGCCGATACTCCGATGCGATGTTGATTCTCGCCCAAGACGGTGGCTTCGAGGCCACCCTTCGAAACGCGCTTGAGCCGCTGCTGACCCCGGTCGGCATGATCGGCTTGCTGCTGGGTGGCGCGTTCCTGCTCTGGGTCGCCTTCTCTAGGCACGGCGCGTTCGTCGGTGGCGTCGTCATTCTTCTGTTCCTGACCATGATGGTGCAGGAGAACAAGTACTTCGACAACACGCTTATCACGCCGCTCGAGCAGATTCGAGCGCTTGGCAAGACGATCACCTTTGCCACGCTGATCGCCGTGACGGCGAACCTGTTCATGCGCCCGAACGTGAGCGGGAGGTTCGCGCTTAGCCTTCCGATCATCCTGCTCTTCCTGTTTGAGACGATGTACCTCGCGCGCATCGTCGCGAACGGCGAGACGATCCGTGGCGGCTTTGGCTGGATCGGGGTTCTGTTCATCCTGTTGTCCTTCGGAATCGGCTATTCCCGGCTTGTGAGGACGAGCGAGGACCTCGACCGGGGGATTCGGATGTTCGCGTGGGCGAGCGCCGCGTTCATCTGCCTGAATCTCATGCAGTTGGCCCTCGGGCCGCGCCAGGCGATCGCCGGCGACCGGTTCGCAGGAATCAGCGCGAATCCGCAGCTCGCGGGCTTCGTCTCCGCTGTGTTCATACTCTGCAACGCGCATCTCTTCGGCCGCGCGCCTTTGGCATCATGGTCACGCTGGCTCCATGGAGTGCAGATCGGGATTCTCAGCGTGCTCGTGGTCTGGACGGGATCGAGAATGAGCGCGCTGTGCTGTGTCGCAAGCCTGCTCATGTACTACAGGTTCCGTCTTGGGACCTTCTCGATCCTGCTCGCTTCAGCGGGAGTCGTCTTCCTGATGTTCGTGACGCTCTTCGGAGACAGCTTGGTCGGCGTGTCCCGATTCGTTGAAGGCGAGAACACGCGTCGCGACATTTGGCTCAAGCTGATCGCCGACTTCCAGTCCGCTCCCTTCTTTGGGGTGATGAACCAGAGCTCGGAGGAGATCGGTGCATCCGAGTCGACCTATCTCACCACCCTTTCCCTGATGGGCATCTCCGGCGCGATCCCGCTCTCATTCTTCGTCCTTGCGACGACATGGCAGTTCATCGGCATGCTCAGAGCGAGGCGAAGCGGCCGAGTCGAGCCGACGCAGGTGGACTTCGCCATGGGTCAGTTCGTGATTCTTGCGATCGGAACGGTGTTCGAGGGCTTCCTTCTCGGAATCCTGTCCTTCGCGGTGGTCTGGGTGTATTTCGTACTTTCGTTCTCCACGGCCCTGGTGGACGACGGCCGGGTGCTCACTGAGCGGGACTCGTTCGACGGCGAGGAGGACGAGGCCTGCGACGGCGACCTCGGCTATGCAGAGACCATCGACGCGGACCCGCTTGAACAGCCTCGAATCGACGATGCGGGCGCCGTCGGCGAGCATCACGCCTGTTCGACGCGCGATCGATGAGTCGTTTGATCCCCTAGACATGCAGGCCTAGGAAGACGTGGCAATGCGCGGGGATCCTTCGGGCCGTTGCGGAAGCGACTGCGAAGTCGGCATACCCAAGCCCCTTGCCGCGGCGGTGGTTACGCAGCCTCTCGGGTCACGAAGGCTTTGCGACCTCGAACATGAGCACGCAGCGAAACCGCTCGAGTGCATCGCTCGCGTTCACCAGGCGCTCGTAGAGACGCCCGCAGGCATAGGTGGCGGCATTAAACCGAAGGTACTCGGGCCGCCCTTCCACACGCACGATCGATCGCACCTCGAAGTCAGCGGCTCGCGAGAGCCGCGCCACGTCTCCTGCCGAGTTGCAGCGATAGCAGGTGGGAAAGGTGTCGTGCTCCTGCCGGCCACGGCGGCGGTTCACGGCCTTGTGGAACCAAGTAGGGGTGCAGCGCGCGATGAGCGGCATGTAGTGCCACTTGTTCGGGGTCTTCGCGAGGAAAACGCCCCCAGGCTTAAGTACCCTCCACACCTCGCGAAAGGTCGTCAGCGGGTCGGCCACATGCTCCATGACGTTGTCTGCGAACACGACGTCGAACGACTCGTTGTCGTAGGGAATGACTGCTTCGGGAAGCTTCAGAACACGTGCCTCGTCGAGATACGGATTCTCGAAGACCGCCTCCTCGGGATCGGTTCCCGCGACGAACCGGGCGATGCCGCGAAAGTTCATGTGCTCGACGTGCCCTCGGCCGCAGCCGTAGTCGAGCACGCTCTTGCCAGCGTCGATCCGCCGAAGCAGCATCTCGCGAAAAAGGCGGTTATCCCAGTTCGGCTCGAACTGTGGGTACCAACGCTGATCGAGTGACCGCACGCTTGGAAGCACGATGCGTTGATATCGGTTTAGGGCATGGCGCCTCTGCAGCGAAATGCTCCCCACCGTGGGGCGAGGCATGCCCCTCGACCTGCGGCGTACGGCATGGACGCTGCTGTGCGGGCGTCGAGGATCAAACATCCCGGCACGTGGTGGGCCGTATCATTCACAGAAGGCGGCTCGGTCGCTTCGCGAGGGAACTTGAGCGGATCTGAGTTGAGAGACGACGTTTTCGCTCCTACGGCGGATCAGGGAGAGTCGGGCGGTCTGGTCGCTTTTGACGCGGCGGAAGTGACGGGCAGGCGTAGGAATCGGATTGCAGGGTGGCGTGGAATTCCGAGACTAGGGCGTCGGTCCAATCTGGGCCGATTTCATTCCGGTGTGGTGTTCGAGCATTCGTGGAGGAACAGCTGATGCGCTCATCTTTCGGTTCGATTCTGCTTCCCGTCTCCTTGGCCGCCGTGCTCGGCGGGCTTGTCTTCGATTCTCAGCTTGCGTCGGCAGCAGCGCCGACGGCTCAACAGGCGGCGGCGTCCAAAGGAACGAGTTCATCAAGCGGCACCGTCCGAACGCCCTTCAATCGCCTGTTCTCATCCGCGGCGCCGAGCTCAAACACGGGCTCTGCAGCACCCTCGAAGTCTCTCGGCGCAAGCAGCGCGGCCACGAGCTCGTCCAAGGCGACCTCGAGCTCGTCCAAGCCTGCGGCGAGCCACACGACGACCTTGCCATCAACGGTCGCGCCGAAGCCGAGCGCGAAGCAGCCTGCAGCGAAGGCACCGTCGCGAATGATGTCAAAGCCAGCGGCCAAGGCGACGCCGGCTCCGAAGTCGATCATGCCGACGCCTCCGAAGAAGCCGGCCGCCCCATCCGCGTCGGGAACAGGCGCGGCCGCGAGCGGCTCCGCGTCGGGAACGACCGGCCAGACCGGATCGACTGGGTCTAGTTCAGGATCGACCTCGTCGCCTCCGCTGAGCGCGATGGCGCAGCAGACGGCGCCGCGGATCTGGGTCGCAACATGGACGCCGACACCCGCCGACTGCACGAATATGTCGCACCTGATCTATCTGCCTGGTCAGTTCGTGCCCGGAGCGACGAACATCAGGCCGAATCCGGTCGAGCTCGCACAGCTCAGCCAGCAGCGGCCCGAGGGCCGCGCCGCGATCTTCTGGTGGCGCTACTCGAACAGCCTCTTCGACTTCCCGTCGTCGTCGCACTACAGCGCGCCTGCACCTGCGCAGCCCAAGCCGTACTCCGAGTTCGCGATCAACGCGGTCCGTGACGAGTGGTCGCAGTGGCTTGCGGACTACAAGGCTGCAGGCGGAAGGCTCGACTATTTGATCGGCGACTCGGAGCGGTGGGGGATCTACAAGAACTGGGAGCTGAGCCAGTCGCAGGTCAACTTCGTGGCGAACGACCCCGCCATCTCCAACATCGCGGTCGGCCTCAACTCCATGTCGTCGCCCTTCGATGGGATCGCGATATCGCAGGTGCTGCAGTTCATGACGAGCCCTGCGTATCTGACGTGGAACAAGGCGATCGGGAAGATCACCGCCGCCGCCATGAATCGCGCGGTGTGGGAGCCGGCGGCGGCGGCGTTCCCAGCCGTCCGTGGCAGCAACTACGACGGCAAGTTGATGATCGACGGACCTGCGCCCGACTACAACGGCCATCCGCAAATCTCTGACAACGTCGTCGGCACTGCGGCGTCTCCCGTCGCATATGGGTGGATCCACCACGCATCCACGGCTTGGTTCATCGACGCACAGGATCCGACGAAGCTCTCCAAGAGCGGAACGGAGCGGATCTCGCGCACCCCCTGGTTCAGCTTCGTCGTGGATGTCCAGCTCGGCCGGTCTTGCAAGAGAAACGATCCGGCTCGTCCGCTACAGCCTTGGGTTGCGCTGCAGATCTGGGAGGGGGATCCGCAAGGAACCGTCAGTTACGCTCGGGACATCCGCTACCACGACGAGATGCTGCGCCACTACGCGCTCCTCGGCACCGAGGTGTTCCTCTGGTGGAACACGGCATCCGCATTCCCCGCCCCGCTCCCCGGCTCGGCGACGCTCTCGCGTGACGACTGCGCGCGTCGGTTCAACGCGGTGGTCGACGAGATCAACGAGACCACTCTTGGCGTCGTCACAGAGACCACGACCCTGAGCGCCGTTCCCTTCTCGACCGATGTGGTCACCACGGGCGCTCGACGCGTCGACGGCCGCTGGATCTGGAGGACGACGGTGCGCCCCGGGTTCAACTCTGTCCGCAACATCGACACGGGCGCCGTGCACGCGCTGACCTCTGGCGTGGGACGCTGGGATCTCACGGAGACCGCCAATATGCCGCGGTACGTCGGGCACATCCAGACCGCAAGTGCGACGAGCCAGCAGCTTCCGGGCGGCGTGAACGTCATCGTGCTTGGCGGCGGTGGGGGAGAGTGACCGCGCGGAGAAACGAGTCAGGCGAGTGATCCCGACGGCCCGCACCGCAAGGTGCGGGCCGTCGCGCTTTCACGCGCGGCGATTGCATCGCCTCCTCACACGCTGTGCCCCGCGTCGCGGAGCGTGCGCTCGCGGCGGGCGAGTTCGAGGTCGTGGTCGACCATCATGCGCGCGAGGTCCTCGACGGTGGTCTTCGGCTCCCAGCCGAGCACGGTCCTCGCCTTCGTCGCTTCGCCGAGGAGCTGCTCGACCTCGGCGGGCCGGAAGTAGCGCGGGTCGATCTCGATGAAGTCGCGGTAGTCGAGCCCGACCTGGCCGAAGGCGAGCTCGCAGAAGGCGCGCACGGAGATCATCTTTCCCGTCGCGACGACATAGTCGTCTCCATGCGGCTGCTGCAGCATGCGCCACATGGCGTCGACATAGTCGCCCGCGAAGCCCCAGTCGCGCAGCGCGTCGAGGTTGCCGAGATAGAGCTTCTTCTGCAGCCCGAGCTTGATGCGTCCGACCGCGCGCGTGATCTTGCGCGTGACGAAGGTCTCGCCGCGGCGCGGGCTCTCGTGGTTGAAGAGGATGCCGTTCGACGCGTGCAGGCCGTAGCTCTCGCGATAGTTGACGGTGATCCAGTGTCCGAACACCTTGGCGCAGCCGTAGGGCGACCGCGGATAGAACGGAGTCGTCTCGCGCTGCGGGACCTCGAGCACGCGGCCGAACATCTCGCTCGACGAGGCCTGGTAGAAGCGGATCGGCCGGCCGATCGCGTCCTGCGCCACGCGCAGCGCCTCGAGCAGCTTGACGACGCCCGTCGCGTCGACCTCGGTCGTGAACACGGGCTGGTCGAACGACACGCGCACATGGCTCTGCGCCGCGAGGTTGTAGACCTCGTGGGGCCGCGTCTCGATCAGGAGCCTCGACAGCGAACTCGCGTCGGCGAGGTCGCCGTAGTGGAGCCTCAGCCGTGCGCCCTCCTCGTGGGGGTCGCGGTAGAGGTGGTCGATGCGTGCGGTGTTGAAGCTCGAGGAGCGGCGGATGACCCCGTGGACCTCGTAGCCCTTCTGGAGGAGCAGTTCCGCGAGGTAACTGCCGTCCTGGCCGGTAATGCCTGTGATGAGGGCTGACTTCAGTTCTGGCATCGCAGGGTCTCGGAGGCTGGCATCCCGCGCAGAGAGGGCGGCCCTTGCGTGGGATCAGGGACGGGGATGAAGGACAGGGATCGCGGAATGGAATGAAGGATAGGGATATAGGACATCGGGCGCAGGCGGTGCCGCGGCTCGGAAATGCTCATCGGCTCATCACTCGCGACCGATAGAAGAATCGACGCCATGCCTTCAGGCCCCCCCAGACCCAGCACTTCCTCGTCGCTTGCGGGTGCGCGGATCGTCGTCACGGGCGGCTCGGGCTTCCTCGGAAGGGCGGTGCTGGCGCAACTGGCCGCGCGCGGTGTCACCGATCCCTTCGTTCCGCGTCGACGCGAATACGACCTCACAGAGCGCGAGGCCGTCGAGCGGCTCTATCGCGACGCGCGACCCGATGTCGTGCTGCACCTCGCGGCCGAGGTCGGCGGCATTGGCGCGAACGCGCGCAGCCCCGGCCGTTACTTCTACGCCAACATGGCGATGGCGCTCCATCTGATCGAGGAGGCGCGGCGGCATGGACTTCGCAAGTTCGTGCAGGTGGGCACCATCTGCTCCTATCCGAAGCACACGCCCGTTCCGTTCCGCGAGGAGGACCTCTGGAACGGCTACCCCGAGGAGACGAACGCACCGTACGGGATCGCCAAGAAGGCCGCGCTCGTGATGCTCGACGCCTATCGGCGGCAGTACGGGCTCGCGTCGGCGTGCGTTCTTCCTGTCAATCTCTATGGGCCGTGGGACAATTTCGACCGCGAGACCTCGCATGTGATTCCCGCGCTGATCCGCAAGTGCCTCGAGGCCGTCGAGGCGGGCGCGCCCTCGATCACCTGCTGGGGAACGGGTCGCGCGAGCCGCGAGTTCCTCTTCGTCGACGACGCGGCGGAGGGCGTGGTCGCGGCGGCCGAAAGGGTCGATGACCCTGACCCGATCAATCTCGGCACCTCGAGCGAGATCACCATCCGCGACCTCACGGAGCGCATCGCGCGTCTTTGCGGCTTCGAGGGCTCGATCGCGTGGGACGCGACGCGGCCCGACGGCCAGCCGCGTCGCGCGGTCGATGCGAGCAGGGCACGCGAGCGCCTTGGGTGGATTGCGCGCACCGATCTTGACGAGGGGCTGCGACGCACGGTGGAGTGGTACCGCTGCAATCGCGAACATCGCTCTGGGTACGATCCATCCGTGGCCGGGAGCCATTGAACGAGAAACGCCGTCCGGGATCCGACACGAAGCACCATGCGCGTTCTGCTGATCAACCAGACCTTCTACCCCGATGTCGCCGCCACGGCGCAGCACGGGCATGATCTTGCGCGATATCTCGTCGCGCAGGGCCACGAGGTCAGCGTGATCGCGTCGCGCTCGATCTACGGCAAGGCGGGCACGGCGCTGCCGGCATACGAGAAGGTCGATGGAATCGAGATCCACCGCGTGGGGCGGAGCATCTACGGCAAGGCGGGCCTTCTCGCGCGCTCGACCGACTTCGCGCTCTTCTACGCGCTGACCGCGCTGAAGGCGCTCGAGATCGGCCGCCACGACGTGAGCATCTGCTTCACGACGCCGCCGTTCATCTCACTGCTCGGGCTCCTGCTGCGCGCGATGCGCGGCACGCGGCTCGTGTACTGGGTGATGGACCTCTATCCCGATGTCCTGATCGTGACGGGCGTCCTTCGCGAGCGTTCGCTCGTCGCGCGCGTCCTCGAGCGGATCAACCGCTACGCGCTCTCGCACGCGGACCGCAGCGTCGTGCTCGGGCGCTGCATGGAGGACCGCGTGCTTGCGAAGGGAATCGACGCCTCCCGGATCGAGCGCATCAACGTGTGGTCCGACATCGACGAGGTGTGCCCGCGCCCACGCGTGGAGAACGCCTATCGCCGCGAGTGGGGCGTGGGCGACAGGCTCCTCGTGATGTACTCGGGCAACTTCGGCATCGGTCACGATGTGGAGACCTTCGCCAACGGCGCCGCGCGCCTTGCCGAGCGCAGCGACGTGATGTTCGCGTTCATCGGCGGCGGGAAGCGCAAGTCGCAGCTGATCGACGCGATGCGCGCACGCGGACTCTCGTCGTTCATTGAGGCCGACTACCAGCCGCGCGAGCGGCTCGGCGAACTGCTCTCGGCTGCGGATGTGCACCTCGTCAGCATGATGCCGAAGTGGTCGGGCGTGATGGTGCCGAGCAAGATCTACGGCACGCTCGCGGCGGAGCGCCCCGTGATCTGGGTCGGCGGCGAGGACACCGAGGCCGCGGCCGTGGTGCGCGAGGCCGAGTGCGGTTTCGTCATCGCGCCAGGCGACGCGGACGGGTTCGCGGCGGCGGTGCGCAGGCTCGCGGACGATCCCGAGCTGCGGCAGTCGATGGGCCGGCGCGCGCGGCAGGCGCTTGCGGATCGCTGGTGCGCGCCGATCGCGATGCGCCGATGGGACGCGCTGCTGCGCGCGGTCGTGGCGCAGGATGCGCGGAAGGAGCCGTGATGGCGGAAGCAGGGCCGTTGGCCGACACGCTCGCCGTGCGCCGGACGAGTCCGTACTCGTTCCGCGAGAAGCTCGCGCGGCTCCTGTGGGGCTTCGTGCAGGCCACGCTCTTCCGCTGGTCGTTTCACAACTGGTATGGCTTTCGCCGCGCGCTCCTGCGCATGTTCGGCGCGACGCTCGCCGACAGCGCCAACCTGCGCCGAACCGTGCTCATCGAGTGCCCGTGGAACCTCTCGATCGGCGCGGAGAGTTCCGTCGGCGATCGCGCGATCCTCTATTGCCTCGGTCCCGTCTCGATCGGCGCGCGCGTGACGATCTCGCAGGGCGCGCACCTTTGCGCGGGGAGCCACGACTCGCGCAAGGCCGCGATGCCCCTGCTGCGGCCGCCGATCGACATCGAGGACGACGCGTGGATCGCGGCCGACGCGTTCGTCGGACCGCGCGTGCGCGTGGGAGCGGGGGCGATCCTCGGCGCGCGCGCCGTCGCGCTCGACGATCTCGCGCCGTGGGGGATCTATCTCGGGAATCCCGCGGTGCGCGTGCGCGAGCGCGAGTTCGAGGGGCGCTCCGCCCACGCGGGCCGATGACGCGGGGCGCCGCGCACCGCGTGCTATCCTCGAACCTCACAAACGAGTCCCCGCCATGCCGATCCGTCTCTACAACACGCTCACGAGGTCCATGGAGGAGTTCGCCATGGCCGCGCCCGACGCGCCCGTGCGCTTCTACTCCTGCGGGCCGACCGTCTACGACGACGCGCACATCGGGAACTTCCGTTCGTTCCTGAACGCCGATGTCCTGCGCCGCGCGCTCGAGCTGCATGGCTTCCGCGTGAAGCATGTGATGAACATCACGGATGTCGGCCATATGACCGAGGACGACTCGGCGGACGGCGGCGGCGAGGACAAGATGGCCGTCGCTGGGCGCCGCATCGCCGAGGCGAAGAAGGCGGGCAAGCTTCCCGCGGGTGCGGAGATCGATCCGACCGATCCGTATGCCATCGCCGAGTTCTACGCGCAGCGCTTCCTCGAGGACGCGCGCCATCTCGGGCTCAAGGTCGCGATCGAGGAGCGGACGCACCCCGAGCTGATGCCGAGGCCGACGCGCTGCGTCCCGCAGATGATCGCGCTCGTCGAGCAGCTCGTCGCGCGCGGACATGCCTACATCGCTGCGGACGGAGTCGTCTACTTCAGCGTGCAGAGCTATCCCGCCTATGGCCGGCTCTCTGGAAACACGCTCGACAACCTGCGCGAAGGCGAGGGCGGACGCATCAGCGCGGCGCATCAGGCGGTGAAGAGACACCCAGCCGACTTCATGCTGTGGAAGCCCGATCCGTCGCACCTCATGCGCTGGCCAAGCCCATGGGGCGAGGGCTACCCCGGTTGGCACCTCGAGTGCAGCGCGATGGCGCGGATGCTGCTCGGCGACGAGATCGATCTTCACTCGGGCGGCGAGGACAACATCTTCCCGCACCACGAGTGCGAGGTGGCGCAGAGCTGCTGCGCGAGCGGGCACCATGTCTTCTCGCGGTTCTGGTTCCACACGCGGCATCTCCAGGTCGAGGGCGAGAAGATGTCGAAGTCGAAGGGGAACTTCTTCACAGCGCGCGACCTCTTTGCGAAGGGCGTGACGCCCGCTGCGCTGCGGCTCGAGCTTGTCCGCACGCACTACCGCACGAACTCGAACTTCACCATGCAGGGGCTGCGCGACTGCCAGCGCATGATCGACCGATGGGCGGCGGCGCGCGCGGCGCTGGCAGAGCGTGCGGCGAGTCCTTCGCCAAACGCGGCTCAACACGGACCGTTTGAACGCGCGCTCGTCGAGTTCAAGGATGCAGTCGGCGACGACCTCAACCTCGCGCGTGCGATCGCTGCGCTCAACACGGCGATCGGCGAGGAGCCCGCGGGAGACGCGAAGGCGGAGCTCGCGGCGCTTGATGCGATGGACTCCGTGCTCGGCGTGTTCGAGCGCAACGCGCCGCTCGCGTCGGATGCGGCCGACGACCTTGCCGCGAAGGTGGAGGCGCTTCTCGAGCGCCGCCGCGCCGCGCGTGCCGCGAAGGACTGGGCCGAGAGCGACCGTGTGCGCGACGAGCTGACGGCGCTTGGCGTACGCATCAAGGACGGCCCGCAGGGGACGACTTGGGAACGCGCGGTGTGAGCGCGCGTCGAGGCGCTGCCGCGTGACCGGAGGAAAGTGAAGCGCGAGGAGAGAATCTTTGGAAATATCGAGAGGCTGCGCTTCCGATTGCCAATCTCGTTGCTATACTGAGCCCGTCAGCATCAAGAGCAGCGGAGCAATCCGCTCGGCAACCGAGTCCTGATCCGACCACGGTGCCACAATCGATGCGGCTCGAAAACGGCTGAAAAACAGCCAAAACGAGCACAATCGAGGATCATGCGAAGGATCGCGGCGACAGCCGCCCCTGCTCTTGAGTCTGACGCGGTGCGAACGGGTCATCCGACGCATGTGGCGTCGGCCGAGCGCACCGCGACAACCAAGAGTGCATCCAGAGCGATGCGCGTTTCGTTCAGAAGGCCGTTGGCGCAACCACGGCATGAAGGCGATCGCGCATCCGGCAACCGGCCGCGAGGCACGGTGCCAGAATGATGTGGGCGACGCCGATCGGTGCGTCGTCAACCTCGCGCGCGAGCGGCGGCTTCGTCGCACGCGCATCGCTCGGGGTGCGCTCTGTCTGGCCCGCAGTGGCCGAGGAGTGCGCGTCGTGGACAACCCGCTTTGCCAAGAGACCATCAGGCTCAACGCCTCCGCCGCCTTTCAGCTGCTCGTGGCGGCACGGTCGAAAGCCGTTCGCGAGGCCGCCGCCGAAGCGCTGTGGCCGCGGGAGTTCGCCGAGAAGTCCCAACTCGACTGCAACGATGTCCCGTTCGAGTCGCTCCCCTACAGCGAGCGCGTGCTCGCCTTGATCGTCGCGTCGGTCATCGAGCGCAACCCGAGACAAGCGAAGAGGCTTCGCGTCCAGCCTCTCTACAGCTTTCTGGTGCCCGGCCCCGCACAGTGCTCGTCGCGCGTCTTCCGCGTGCGCGGCTATGTCAAGGATCAGCGCGTGGTCGGTCCCGCGGGCAACGCGCGCAGCTGGCAAGTGTCGTGTGCGTTCGTGCTTCCTCGGGACGCGGAGGACACGGTCCTCCAGAAGTGCAACTGGGGTGTCGTGGAGGCGCAGCACTACAGGCGCACATACAACTGGGTGGTCGGTCGCGGAGGCGTCCGCCTCGACATCCATCGGCGCGTCCAGAGTCGCGCGCTGCGGGCGTGGAGCGCGCCCGCGCTGCTATCGCACACAGGTGAACGGCTCGCTGACGACGGACCTTGGGTGAACAAGCTGTTTAGCCAGTGCGACATCAGCCTGGATTCGTCTCTGATCCTGCGGCTCTGCGCCGGTGGACTCGCGGGTGCCGTGATCTCGTTCGAGAACAGTCTGCCGATCGCCCGCGGCCGCAAGCCACGCGACGCCACGCTGTCGATCGAGATCGGTCCCGGCATCGAGTCACCCGCGGTTGGCGCGTACTTCAAGGGAGACCTTTCCCCACGCTATGCGCTCAAAGGCGTGCTGCCGAGCACCCATGTCTCCGTGGGCCTCGTCGGGGGACAGACCATCAAGGAACTCCATGCCATCGCGCAGGAAGTCGGTGTCTGGCACGGGGATCGCATCCGAGGGTCGTTTCTCTATCACCCGCTGCGCAAGGCTCAACCACTGGAGGTGGCCTGACATGAGCGCCTTTCGAAACGACTTCGAGGCGGCCATGGCGGAAGCGCACCTTCTCGACAGCGCGTACGAGCATGTGGGCACTTGGTCGCAGGATCCTGAGCGCTTCGTCGAGCTTGGACTGCTCGCCTATCCAGAGGCGTTCGGCGACGCGCTCGTGGAGCCGCTGTCGAAGGCGCGCGAGAGCGTGCTCCGCGAGGGCGACGAGCAGAGCCGGGGACTCCTCGCTGCGCTTCCATGGACGGGTGCCGAGGTCGAGATCGCGCGGATCAAGCGGGTTCTCGCTGGTCGACCGACGGCCGCTGAGTCTGCGGCGCCTGCGCTTGTCCACCTCGGCGGCAGCCTCGTGATCGCGCTTGCACACCGCGTTCCTTGCGGCGGCGATGCGCTCGCGGTGCGGGCACAGGTCGGCACGCATCCCGAGATCCTCTCGATGCGCGCGACGCGGATCGAGCCATCGGCGGACCTCTTGATGCGCTGGGCCGCGCTCGGCCACGCCGATCTGCCGCACTCGGTATGGCAGTGTGAACCACCGAGCTGGATCGAGGGCTTTCACGCTCTCGCGATCGAGGTCATGCCGAATCCGCGCGGATTTCAAGAAGCGATGCTGATCGCGCATCGCGGCGCAGGCCGCGTGCTGGTGCCGCAGATCGATGGAAACGCCACGGCGACCGAGGCGGCGTGGATGTCGGCCACCGTGATGCCATCGGGATGGTCGTATCTGCGCGCAGACCGCACGATGGGCTCGTCGCGGCCGAGCTTTCCGCACGGGGCACCGCATGTCGCGACGCACGTTCGCGTGCCCGATGCAGAGCTCTTCGCGCAGTGCGCGGTGCGCACATGGACCGCGTCGCTTTGCGATGCGATCTGGCTCGATCGCGTGCTTGATTGCAGCAGAAGACTTGCCCGACTGAACGCTCAACAAGGAGGCGAAACGACATGACACCGTCAGAAATCCGCAGGAACCTCGAAGCACTTTGGAAGACCCGCTGGCCCGCGTTCATCTGGGGGCCGCCCGGCGTTGGCAAGTCTGCGATCGTCGCGCAGCTCGCCGCGGAACAGGGGCTCTCGCTTGTCGACATCCGTGCGCCGCTTCTCGATCCGACTGACCTCCGCGGGATCCCTGCGGTCGTTGGCGACCGCGCCGAGTGGTTCGCGCCATCGTTCCTGCCGCGCGAAGGTGCGGCGCCAGGCATCCTCTTCTTCGACGAACTCAACGCGGCGCCGCCGATCGTGCAGGCGAGCCTCTACCAGCTGGTGCTCGACCGACGCATCGGTGAGTACCGATTGCCCGACGGCTGGCGCATCGTGGCAGCGGGCAACCGCGAGAACGATCGATCGGTCGTCTATCGCATGCCTGATGCGCTCTCAAACCGCTTCGTGCATCTCGACTTCACGCCGTCGTTCGACGATTGGCGCGTATGGGCGATCGGCCGCAGGCTCAATCCGATGGTCGTCGCGTTCCTGTCGCTGCGTCGCGAACTGCTGCACAAGCCTGGAGCCGCGGAGCGAGCGTTCCCGACGCCGCGTTCGTGGGAGATCGCGGCCGACATCCTCGACGCGTTCGACGCAGGTGTCGGCGCAGACGACGCGCTGGCGGGTACGGTCGGAACCGGCGCGGCGATCGAGCTCCAGAAGTTCATCCACAGCGAGCTGTCGGTCGCTGAGATCGAAGCCGTGCTCGCGGAGCCCGAGCGGGCGCCGCTTCCGACGAAGGTGTCGAGCCTCTATGTGCTCGTCAGCAACATCGCGCGGCGCGGCCGCGAGGAGGCGATGCGCGCGATCGCGGGCAAGTTGCTTGCGCGGCTGCCGCTCGAGTTTGCGGCGGTTCTGGCGAAGGACATCCTTCGCGAGCATCCGCTCTTCGTGCGCAACGAGCACTTCAAGGCGTTCGTGACCACGCACAAGGAGGTGTTCGCATGACGACCGCACACGGTCGCCTCTCGCACTCCGTTCCGCCCGTCGATGCGCGCGCCGATGCGGAGGAGATCGCGGAGATCGCGCGTTCGCGCGTCGAGCGCGCGCGCATCGACATCCTGCTTGAGCACCCGTACTTCGCGGCGGCGCTCCTTGCGATTCCGCTGCGCGGCACTTCCGAGGCGACGATCGCGCAGGCCCTCGTGACCGACGGATCGCGCATCGTCTATCGATACGACCTAGTCGCCGCGCTCGAGCGTCCGAAGGTTCGGCGGCTGATCATGCATGCGCTCGCGCATGTCCTGCTGCAGCACCCCGAGCGCGGCGGTTCGCGGGACTGGGGCCTGTGGACCACGGCGTGCGATGTCGCGGTCGAACTTCTCTTTGACCAGCTTGGCATGAAGTGCGATGAGAGCGTCAGGAAGCTGAGGATCTTCGCGGGCGACTCAGCGGAACGGATCTACGAGCGCCTGCACGAGGAGGCCGAGGCGGCACGATCGGCTCCACGGTTCCCGCCGTTGCCCAGGCCTGCGTGCTCCGACGACGGGATGTTGCCGGCTGCGCATGATCGAGGAGATGCGGCGACGCTCGACGACACGAGTCGATCGCGTCTCGAGGACGACTCGAGGGCGCGCGAGGCCATCGAGCGCGCCACGGCGGGGACAGACGCTCCGAGCGGTGTGGAGCTTGAGAGCCTGGCGCGCGACTTTCGCCACGAAGTCAGTACGCGGCCGAGGAAGGGCGCGGGGACTACGGCTGGGAGCGGCAACGCGGAGCTCGACGCAGCCGCACGCGAGCAGGTGTGCTGGCGGCGCGTGCTCGCGCGGTTCATGCTGGAGCCGATCGACCGCGAGTGGTCGTTCGCGCGGCCGAACCGCAAGCACATCTGGCGCGGGCTCTACCTGCCCGGGCCGATCGATGTCGAGGGCGGTCGGTTCGTCGTCGCCATCGACACTTCGGGATCGATGTCGGACGAAATCCTGCGCGTCATGCTCGGCGAGATCGACGCGATCCGACGGATGTGCGCGTGCGAGCTGACGGTCCTGCAGTTCGATGCCGCGATCCATGCGACCGCAGAATTCTCGGCGTCGTGCGCCGAGGACGCGCGCATCGGCTCGACGAAGCTGATGCGCGTCTTCGGGCGCGGGGGGACTGATCTCCGGCTCCCGTTCCGCTGGGCCGAGGAAGAGCTTCGCAATGGACGGAGGATCTCTGCACTGATCGTCTGCACGGATGGGTACGGACCGCTGCCGCAGGAGCCACCTCGAGGGATGCCGGTCCTTTTCCTCCTTCCCAAGATGCACGCAGCGCCCGAGTTCGGAGAGAAGCTCGTCGTGGATCCGCAGGTCGCGCTCGGTGGTGCGAGGCACAGTTTCTGAGGCGACACTGGGTCAGGCACTGGGTCTGCAACTATTGGATCGTCGCGAGTTGACCGGTGGAACAATCGACGAGGTGCACTTCATCGCGCATGCGCACGATCTTCACGCAGTAGCCGGTTTCCGCAAGCGTCCGCTCGGCCTCGTCGTCGGAGATCACGAGCCAGTCGCGCCTTGGTCCTGCGTTCGAGGCGACGCTCTGGAAGTCGAGTCGTGGGCCAGCGTCCGTCCGCGAGATGCTCTCGAAGTCGATCAGCCGTGGCGTGTCCTTCACCGATGCGAAGTCGATCGCGAGCGTCCTCGCCATCTCAACGGAGGAACGCTCGCGGACGACCACGAACGCACTGAGCGCGGCGATGGCGACGATGGCGCATGCAGTCGCGATCCGCGCCGAGCGTGTGCGGCGCGCGCGCGCGGCGTGCATCGCGCCCGTCGCCGCGGCGAGGATCGCGTCCCTGTTGGCGCGGACCGCCGGGCGGATCGATCGACGGACGGTTCGATCATTCATGGCGCAATCCTTTCACGGAGGCTCGACATGGCGCGTCGGATCGCGCTTTCGACCGCCTGCGGCGTCGCGCCGAGGGCGTGCGCGATCGCCCGGATCCGCATGCCGTCGGCGTGGCGAAGGCGCAGCAATGTCCGCTGGTCCTCGTCGAGCTGGTGCAGGATCGACTCCATCGCGCCGCCGTCGATGCCGGCTTCGATCTGCACCTCGCCGCGCGCCGCGCGCCCTTCGCGCCGCCGCCGGCGGGTTTCGGCGACGATCGCGTTGCGCGCGATGTTGAGCGCGGTGAGGCGCATCCACGCGAAGAGCGCGGCATGCGCATCGACGACGGGCGGGTTCGCAGCGAGCCTCATGAACATCTCCTGCAGGCAGTCGAGGGCAAACGACTCGTCGCGCCGCGTGATTCGTTCGATCGCGGCGACCACATCGTCGGCGCACCGGTCGTAGATCTCTGCGAGCGCTTCGGACGAACCAGAGCGGGCCGCACGCGTGACGCGCGCGGCCCACTCATCGTCGGATTCAGTGCGTGGATCCGCATGCACTACTTTGCCTTGGTTGCATCGACGATGGCGTGCACGAGGTCCACGGCCTGCGGCGGCCCTTGGACGAAGAGCAACTTGGATGGCTCGTGGAAGCGGATCTTGACGGTGTCGGTGAACCCCCCGGCCTGCATGGCGAACTCGATCGCCTCGATGAGCGACGCGCGGGACTCCTCGTTGTCGAGACTGCGAAGGTCGAGCACCTGGCGGACGGGCTCGCGAGCAGGCTCGGCGACCGGCACGATGGTGATCGCAGGGAGCGCGTTGTAGCGGTCTTGGGAGGAAGGGTCGATGGACTTGCGGTTCACCAGGGCGACGGAAATCCGGCGACCCTCTGGGAAGGGAAGCGTCTGCAGCATGCTGAAGAAGACCTCGGGCTCCATCGAGCTCACCGACAGGGCGGGAACCGCGATGTCACCGACCGTTGCTTCACCGAGTACCACGTTGCAGAACACCTGAGCGCGGACCTGCTTGACGAGCTCGCTGAGCTTGCCGCCTGGCCAATCGATCGTGACGCTCTTGGCCTTGAAGGCTTCGAGCTCCTGCCTGCGCGCGTTCTCCTCCGCGCGATCCTCGCTTGCCTTGACCTCGTTGATTCGATGTCGGTAGGCCGGGAGCATCGACTCGATCATCGACTTTGCTTCCTCGATCTCCCATCGACTTCCCTCGAGAATGAACTCGGCAAGAGCAGAGTCGATCGAAATCTCGACACTTGAACCGCGGGCGGTCAGGTCGCTGCGTACGGTGCCGACGAAATGGCTCAGAAGTGGCTGTCCGTAGTCTGGATGCCTTGTTGGGTCGACGGGGCGGACAGACGGGATCTGCTCCGCCAACTCGAGCAAGTCTGGGTGGATGGGAACACGCTGCAACGTCAACTCGGCTTCGGGTTGAGCTCGGAGTGCATCGCGCAGCTCCGTGTATCGCGCAGGCTCCTGCTCAATCGCCTCGGGCTGCTGCCTGCCTCGGTAGATCCTCGGCGAGTCGGGACGGAGCTTCGCGGCCTCTGCGCGCATCGCCGCCAGTTGCTGCATTCGCTCGGGAGAGATCGGCGCCGCAGCGGGGGGCGACTGCTGCGCCAACGCGGGTGCGGACAGCATCAGGGCGGCGGCGGTCAGGGTGAGGAGACGGGTTGTGGCGGGCGAGCGGTATCGGTTCATGGGAGTGTCCTTTCAACAGGCAAACCGCGACCAAGCGACGCATCCGTCGGGCATGCTCGAAAAATCATCAAAAGTCGTCCGAAGCCGGACGGCCCGGTGTGTTGAGGCTACAGCTGACGGGAGGTCAGGCGACCGGCGCGTCGACGCGCATGAACGGCGCGCACTTCGCGATGCGCGTACCCGCCTTCAGGCCGCCCCAGCGTGCGGCGTCGGTCATGCCGCCGCCGCCGAGCGTCGACCCGTAGGCGGCGAGCACTTCGTCGCACTTCGCGGGCATGATCGGCGACAGGAGCACCGCTGCGATGCGCACGCCTTCGGCGCACGCTGCGAGGATCTCGGCGACGCGCGGCAGGTTCGCAGGATCCTTCGCCAGCTTGAACGGCGCCGTCTCGTTGATGAGGAGGTCGACCGCGCGCACGATCGAGAGCGCGGTGTCGGCGGCTTCGGCGAGCTCGAACGCCTCGTAGTGGCGGCGCGTCTTCTCGGCGGCCTGCGCGGTGAACGCGCTCCAGCCTTGCGCGCCCGCCGCGGACGACACAGGCATCGACGCCGTCTCCGCCGCGGGCATCGCGCCGCCGAAGTACTTCTCGATCATCGAGCTCGTGCGGCTCGCGCAGTTCGCGAAGGTGTTCACGAGCTGCGCGGTGTAGATCTCGTGGAAGTGCTTGTCGCTGAAGTCCGCGTCCTGCGTGCCGAGCGGGCCCTGCGTCGTCATATACCAGCGCCACGCGTCGACGCCGTACTTCGCGAAGAAGCCGTCGATCGTCTCGAGATCGACGAAGTTGCCGAGCGACTTCGACATCTTCTGCCCGTTGCGGATCCAGAACGAGTGCGCGTACACGCACTTCGGCATCGGCAGGTCGAGCGCCATCAGCATCGCCGGCCAGATCACAGCGTGGAACCAGAGGATCTCCTTGCCGATCACGTGGTACTCGGGCGGCCAGTACTTCGCGCGGTCCTTCGCCAACGCGCCGCCCGCGTCACCAAGCCCGAGCGCGGTCGCGTAGTTGAAGAGCGCGTCGATCCACACATAGATGACATGCTCGGGCGCATTCGGCATCGGAATGCCCCAGGTGAAGTTCGTGCGCGTGACGGGCACATCCTGCAGCCCGTCGCGCAGGCGGCCAAGCACCTCGTTGAAGCGGCCTGCGGGCCGCACGAACTCGGGGTTTGCCTTGAAGAACGCCTCGAGCTTCGACTGGTACGCGCTCAGCTTGAAGTAGTAGTTCTTCTCGGTGGCGCGCACGAGAGGGCGACCCGAGATCGGCGACTTGTAGTCCATCTCCTTCGCGCGCGACTCGGTGATGTACTCCTCCTGCCCCTCGTCGTACCACCCGTTGAACTCGCCGAGGTAGATGTCGCCTGATGCAAGCAGGCGCGACACGAACGCCTGCACCTGCGACTCGTGGCGCGGCTCGGTCGTGCGGATGAAGTCGTCGTTCGAGAGGTTGAACGGCCCGAGCAGCTTGCGGAACTCGGCCGAGTTCTCGTCGGCGAGCGCCTGCGGCGTCATGCCGCGCTCCTTCGCGCTCTTCTCGACCTTCTGCCCGTGCTCGTCGGTGCCGGTCAGGAAGAAGACATCGCGCCCGTCGAGCCGCATCGCGCGCGCCCAGACATCGCAGAGCGTCGTCGTGTACGCGCTCCCGATGTGGGGGCGGTCGTTCACGTAGTAGATCGGGGTCGTGATGTAGGCGGGGCGGTCGGACGACGCGAGCGGTGCGGGCATGGCGTGAATCCTACAGAACGGCCGCGAACGGCCGCGCGTAGGATGCACGCGATGCCGCGCGAGGCGGAAGGCAACTCCCAGCGCCGTTCAGGCGACACCAGCGTGCCCGCGATCGTCGCGACGGTTGCGCTCGTCGGTTTCTCGGTCTTCATCGGGCTCTACGGCCCGCGCCTCGGCAACAGGCAGCAGCTTCCCGGCGGGACGACGGTGCTCGAGCTTGCGAGCGCGCTCGTTTCGCGGCATGGATCCGCGGTGGTCGAGTCCGTGCAGCTTGTGCGGCTTGGTTCGGGCGACGCGGATGAGGTTGCGCTTGAGGCGTCGCGCATCCTCGGTCGTGAGGTCAGCCTGCCCGAGCCGGCCGGAGTCGACATCGACTGGCTGCGGGCGACGCGGCTGCGCGTGCCAGGTGCTGCGGGCGTGCACGCGTTCGCAGCCGTCGGTCCGCGCATCAACCTCGACTTTGTCAGCGTGTTCATTCTGCTTGATGAGGACCGATTCACCGTCTTCGACCGTTTTGGACGGCCCAACCCGCTCCCAGAAGGGGAGATGTTCTCGGTCGGAGTTCCAGGCTCGACCCCTGATGCGGTTCTCCATGTCTTCCGCATCCGCGGGGTGGTGTTCGCGGTGCAGTCCTCGAACAGAGCCGTGGCGGACGAGCTCGTGGGCGCCATCGAGTTCGACGAGTCGCGGCGCGCGGAGCCCCGTTCGGATGCCGCCGAGCAAGGCTGACGCGGTGCCGTGCGTCGCGAGCGATCGGGAATGCGCTCGGAAATCTTGCCTTCGGGGCCTCGGAGCCGATACTGATTGGTCCTGATTCACCAGGTCCTCCGCCTGTCCCGGCGGAAGCATGCGCGAGCCGAGCCATGAAGCACCACGATCCGCAGCGTCCGTCGTTCGCCTCGACCGCCGCGTTCGCCCCGACCATCACGCTGGTGGTTGCCGTCTCCTTGAGCGCTGCGGTCGCAGAGCAGGCCGCGGCGCAGGCGCGCGTCCAGTCGTCGCGCGTCTCGCCGCAGATGAGCGGCGGTGCGTCTGCGTCGGGGCCGCGGTCGCCATCCGTCGCGGCGGGGCAGGGCCGTGCGCTTGGCGACGGCAACGCGATGGGCGGGCAGACATTCTCGTGGATGCGCGGAAGCGGAATCAGCCAGCGCATGGGCTCGGGAAACCTGCTTGATGCGAACACGCAGGTCGGGTCGGGCGGCGTCAATCGCGGCGTCGTGTCGGTCGACTACAACTCGCAGAACCTGCTCGTCACGGGCAATGTCGCGGGCGGACGCGGATTCCGCGGTTCGGTCGGCTACACCGCGGACCGCGACTTCCGCGGAACGCTCGGCTCCGACGCGACCTTCCGCTTCGAGGCGGACAGCGCCTACTCGAACATCGTCTTCAACACCTCGAACTACGCGCGCGACCGCTTCCTCCTCGCGCAGGGCCTCGGCGCGTTTGAGTATCGCCGTGAGTCGACGCCGCTCTCGCCCGATGAGCAGCGCGCCTCGGCGGGGCAGCCCGAGAGCAGGCTTCGCCTCGACCGCGCGAACACGCAGATGGCGATCGGCCGCATGAACGACGAGGCGGGCGAAGACCGCACGATCGCGACGGGCCTCGGCGCGGGAGGCGAGTCGGTTCGCTACATCGTCTCGCCGCTGCGCGGACTGCAGGCCGAGAAGCTCGACGACCCGATCGTCCGCTCGGGGCTCACCCTCTACGAACAGGCGCGCGCGCGGCAGGAGATCGCGTCGGGCATCGCGAAGCCCGAGGACTTCGACCCTCGCGCGCGTGCGGCGCAGCGCGGCATGATCGACACGCAGATACGGCCCGAGGACTCGGGAGCGTCGCTCCGTGAGACGGAGGCGCGGCTCGTCGCGCCCGGATATCTCGACATCCTCAAGGCGGTCGATCTCTCCGCCGCGAAGGAGGAGGAGGCTCGCCCGAAGACGACGCTTGACGAGATCCGCGGGGAACTCGATCGCCTCCAGCGCGGGGCGCGCGAGGAGCAGCCTGCCGATGCAGCGGCAGGCGAGGCGCCTGACGCGATGCGCGAGGAGCGCAAGCCGCCCGCTGATCCGACGGGAATCGACGCGCTGCTCGAGCCGCGGCCACCCGCACAGCGGCTCGACGAGCGCAACTCGATGCGCGAGCGCCGCGAGCGGCTCACCGTCGAGCAGATGGCGGATGTCCTGCGTCACGGCGGACGCATCGAGAAGCTCTCGACCGACGACGAGCGCCGTCTCAACCAGCTCATCCGCCAGGGCGAGCAGTCGTTGCGCGACGGCGACTACTTCATGGCGGAGCGCCGTTTCCTGCAGGCGCAGGCGTATCGCTTCGACAACCCGCTCATCGAGGTCGGGCTCGCGCACGCGCAGATCGGCGCTGGCCTCAATCTCTCGGCCGCGCTCACGCTGCGCACTCTCTTCGCTGCGCACCCCGAGTTGATCGACGCAGAGTACGACCGCGCGCTGCTTCCGGGCGACGAGCGACTCGCGCGGGTGAAGTCGCTGCTCCGCGAGCGGATCAGCGAAGGCGCCGATGCGGGCGACTACGGCTTCGTGCTCGCCTACATCGGCAGGCAGACGGGGGACAAGGCGGTCGTCAAGGAAGGCCTCTCGCAGATCGCGGGCAACGACGCCGCCGTTTCGCTGCGGACGCTGCTCGAGGAAATCTGGCTTGACGGCGAGTGACGCGGACGCGCGGGCCGCGGCGCTCTTCGGGCGCGCGTTCGCCCGCGCGCCGGAGGTCCACGCCTTCGCGAATGGCCGCGTCAACCTGATCGGCGACCACATCGACTATGCGGGCGGCACCGTGCTTCCGATGGCGATTGCTGCGCGCACGCATGTGGCCGCGTCGTGCGCGGAGCGCGACGAGGCGGTCTCCGAGTGGAACGAAGACCTCGCGTGGCGCCGCTACGCGTTCGGCGTGCTCGCCGAGCTTCGCGCGCTCGGGCTTCCGATTCCGCGCCTGTCGATCGCGGTCGCGAGCGATGTGCCCGTCGGCGCAGGCCTTTCGTCGAGCGCGGCGCTCGAGGTCGCTGTGGCGCGCGCGGCCCTCGCAGCCGCGGGCGCCGAGTTGAACCCTCGCGAGCTCGCGATCGTGTGCCAGCGCGCGGAGCATCTTCACGCAGGCGTCCCATGCGGCATCATGGACCAGTGGTGCGTGGCGCACGCAGACGCGCGCGAGGCGATCGCGCTCGAGTGCGATGTGCTCTGCGCGCGCGCGATCGCGTTGCCAGCGGAACTGCGCATCGAGATCGTCGACTCGGGCGTGCGGCATGCGCTGCGCGACGGCGGCTATGCGGCGCGGCGCGCGGATGTGGAGGAAGCGGGGCGCCTCCTCGGCGTCACGCATCTTGCGCGTCTTCCACGCGCGAGGTGGCCGGAGATCGACGCGCTGCCCGTACGCATTGCCCGGCGCGCGCGTCATGTCGTGACAGAACAGGCGCGCGTCGAGGCCGCGATCGATGCGCTTCAGCGCGGAGATCTTGCGCGCTTCGGCGCGCTGCTCGCAGAGAGCCACGCCTCGCTGCGCGACGACTTCGATGTCTCCATGCGCGAACTCGACCAGCTCGTCGAAGACGCGCTCGCACGGGGCGCGCTCGGCGCACGCATGACAGGCGGCGGCTTCGGCGGCTGCGTCGTCGTCGCGTGGCAGTGATTGCCAGTTGAAGCTCGCTCCGCTTCCGCCGCGGCGCATCCCACGATTCAGAACTGCGGCCCTCTCGCCAGAGGGAGCCGCCGCAGCGGCGACCGCCCAAACTAGATGCGGTCGTGCATGATCTGCTCGAGCATCTCCTGGCGCCCGCTCTCGACGGGCCAGTCGATCCGATGGAGCGCGAGCGCCTCGAGCTCCTCGAGCGTCGCGTCGCCGGCCTCGATGCGTCGGCCGAGCTCGGAGTCCCAGCTCGCGTAGCGCGCGCGCACGAACGCGGCGATCCTGCCGTCCGAGCGGATCGCCGCCGCAGCCTTCAGGCCGCGCGCGAAGGCGTCCATGCCCGCGACATGCGCGTGGAAGAGGTCGACGGGGTCGAAGCTCTCGCGCCTGCGCTTCGCGTCGAAGTTGAGACCGCCCGTCGTGAATCCGCCCGCGGCGAGGATCTCGAGCATCATCTTCGTCGTGAGCCGCGGATCGGTGGGGAACTCGTCCGTGTCCCATCCGCAGTTGTCGGTGCCCGAGTTCGCGTCGACCGAGCCGAGCACGCCCGTGGCGCGGCACACCGCGAGCTCATGCTCGACCGTGTGGCCCGCGAGCGTGGCGTGGTTCGTCTCGATGTTGAGCTTGAAGTGCGGAAGCAGCCCGAACTCGCGCAGGAAGGCGAGGCACGCGGCCGCGTCGGAGTCGTACTGGTGCACGCTCGGCTCGCGCGGCTTCGGCTCGATGTAGAACTGCCCCTTGAAGCCGATCGACTTCTTGTAGTCGACCGCCATGTGCAGGAAGTGCGCGAGATGCTCGCGCTCGCGCCTGAGGTCGGTGTTGAGGAGCGTGGTGTAGCCCTCGCGCCCGCCCCAGAAGACATAGCCCTCGCCGCCGAGGCGATGCGTGACCTCGATCGCCTTCTTCACCTGCGCGGCGGCGTGGGCGAACACCTCGATGCGCGGGCTTGTCGCGGCGCCGGAGACATAGCGCGGGTGCGCGAAGAGGCATGCGGTTCCCCACAGGAGGCGCTTGCCCGTCGCCTGCTGCAGCGACTCGAGGTGGCGCACCACCTCGTCGAGCGCGGCGTTCGACTCCGCGAGCGTCGAGCGCTCGGGCGCGATGTCGCGGTCGTGGAAGCAGTAGAAGTCGATGCGGCACTTGTGCAGGAACTCGAAGAACGCGTCGGCGCGGCGGCGGCAGTTGTCGAGCGAGTCGCTGCCGTCGTCCCACGGCATGCGCGCCGTCGCGGCGCCGAACGGGTCCGCGAGGCCGTTGCGCATGGTGTGCCAGTAGCACGCCGCGAAGCGCAGCTGGTCGCGCATGGCCTTTCCTTCGACGATCTCGTCGGGGCGGTAGTGGCGGAAGCCGAGCGGCGCATGCGAATCGCGCTCGACGAAGGGGACCTGCTCGATGCCTGGGAACGCGTCCTGAGCCATGCGCGGAGCGTACACGGGTTACACTCGCTCTGATGGAGTCGCCCGACACCCAGAGCCTCGCCTCGGCGCTCGCCGGCCGGACCGTCCTCGTGACGGGCGGCGCGGGGTTCATCGGCGGGCATCTCTGCGCGGCGCTCGACCGCGCGGGCGCGATCGTCCGCGTCCTCGACGACCTCTCGACGGGGCGTCAGGAGAACCTGCCGCGCGGAGCGGAGCTCGTAGTCGGCGATGTTGCCGACGAGCGCGCCGTGCGCCGCGCGATCGCAGGCTGCCGCCATGTCATCCATCTTGCTGCGATGGTGAGCGTGCCGCTCAGCGTCGACGACCCCGCGCGATGCGCGCGCACCAACATCACGGGCACCGAGAGCGTGCTGCGCGCCGCGGCCGAGAGCGGCGTCGCGAGCGTCGTGCACGCGTCGAGCGCCGCCGTGTACGGCCCCGAGCCCGCAGTCCCGAGCCGCGAAGAAGACCCGATCGTCTGCGCGAGCCCGTATGCCGAGTCGAAGGCGGCGGGCGAGGCCGCCGTCGCGTCGTACAGCGCCGATCGAGGCCTGCGCGCGGCGAGCCTGCGGCTCTTCAATGTGTTCGGGCCCCGGCAGGACGCGCGCAGCGCCTATGCGGCGGCCGTCGCCGCGTTTGTCGAGGCCGCCATCGCGCGACGACCCTCCGTGATCCACGGCGATGGGCGGCAGACGCGCGACTTCGTGCCCGTCGTCGAGGTGGTCGGCGCGTTCCTGCAGGCCACGCTCGGTCTCGCCGACCCCGCGCGCGCGCCGCTGATCGCGGGCGGCGCCTTCAACATCGGTCTCGGCCGCGAGACCAGCCTTCTCGAGCTCGTCCACATGATCGGCGACGCGGCGGGATTCCACGCGACGCCGCGGCTCGGCCCGTCGCGGCCCGGCGACGTGCGGCGCTCATGCGCCGACCTCGCGCGGTCTCGGGCGCTTCTTGGATATGCACCGACGGCGTCGCTCGCCGAGTCCCTCGCGGAACTCGTCGAGTGGATGCGCGTGCCGCAGGCATGAAGCCCGCAAACGCACGGCGCCACCCGTTTCGGGTGGCGCCGCGCCTGTTTGAATTCGCCTTGCCGAGGCGTCTTTCTCGTCCTCGCGATCTTTCTTCCTCGCGATCTTTCTTCCTCGCGATCTTTCGTCCTCGCGATTCATCTCTCCCGCGGTCGAGTCTCAGCGATCTCACGCCACGCGACGGTGACGCGTCGCGGTCGCCGCGAAGCGGTCGTTGCGCGCATCGCGCTGCTCGACGAGCTTCTCGAGCAGGTCGCGCGGGCTCGCGGCGTGCAGGTCGGCGCCGATCTCCTCGGCGAGGCCTGGCGCGCGGTTGAAGATGCCGCCGCCGACAACGATCTGGAGGTCGGGATAGCCGCCGTTCTCGCGGATTCCATCGATGAGCTCGCGGATGAAGGGCGCATCCTTCGCGCTCGACGCGAAGAGAAGCAGGATGTCGGGCTCGCGCTGCGTGAGCTCCTCGCGGATCTCGTCGTTGGCGACGCCGCCGCCCGCGAAGGTCACCTCGTAGCCGTCGGCCTCGAGCAGGTCGGCGACGAGCTGGCCCGCGAGCTCCTCTGTCTCGCTCGGGCCGCAGAACATCGAGATGCGCTGGCGGCGCTCCGCCCCGACCGTGTAGCGCGCCTGCGCCTGGTCGACGAGCATGCGCAGGAGGCGCGTCGAGTACTGGTGCGAGAGCTGGGTGATCTGGTCCTTGCGGTAGAGGCTGCTGATCGTCTCGAGGAGCGGCCAGAAGCAGTCCTTGGCGACGGTCTCGGGGGCGATGCCGGCCTCGTAGATGGTCTCGACGAGGTTGCGCGAGGCGCGGCGGTCGCCGGAGACGAGGTGCGAGAAGAGCTGCTCGATGACGCGGTCGAAGTTCGGGGAAGTGCGCATGGTCTGGGAGGGATTCGTGGCGGGTGCGGACGCCTCCACGCGTCGCGCACCTGATTGAGCTGTCGCCGGGATCCTCCCTGCGTCTGCCGCGGCACGGTGCCGCGGCGACCCTTCTTTCGACAGACTCCGCTGCGGGCCGCAACCACGGAATGCCGATGCCTATAACGCTTGATAACGCCTCGGACGCGCCTCCCCGACGCAGCGGGAGCCGTTCGGCGCGCGGCGGGAAGCCGCGGAAGCGCGTGCCCCGCCCGATGGCGTTCCCTTCTCCGAGCCCGTGCGATTGTGGGAGAGTCCCGACATGACCAGCGCCGCCGCCTTCAGCCGTCTCATCGCGAACCCACGCATGCTTGCGCTTGCATTCGCAGCGCTTCTCTCGGCCATGCCGATCGCGGAGCAGGCCTCCGCGCAGTCGAAGGGCGAGAAGGAGATCCTGCGCACGGCCGATCGCGATGCGGAGATTCCGCGCAGCGAGGATGCGAAGGACGGCGAGCGGCTGATGCTCGAGATCGCGAACGGGCGGCTTCGCCTGCGCACCGATGCGAAGGCGGAGTCGACGCGCATCTCCGCGGTGTTCACCGTCGACGGCGTCGACGCGGCCGACGCGGAGCGGCGCACGAAGCTCGTGCGGCTCTACGCGGAGCGCGCCGACGAGGGCACGATCATCGTGGGCGCGTACTTCCCGGGCACGGCGATGCCGCGCGACTCGGTCGAGCTCGAGGTCACCGCGCCGCCTGCGAAGGAAGCGGTCCTCAAGAGCACAGACGGCGTGGTGGAGGCGCGCGGCACGACGGGCAAGCTGCGCATGATCACCCGCAACGGCGAGGTGATCGTGTCGGACCACGCGGGCACGGTCGATGCGCGCGCCGTGAATGGCCGCATCCTCGTCGAGGGCGCGACCGACAGCGTGCAGGCAAAGTCGACGAACGGCCCTGTGCAGATCGTGCTTGCGGACGGAAACGACAACCCCTTCACGCTCGAGGCCCGCAACGGCGCGGTCATCGTCGAGGTCGCGAGCGACTTCGACGGCGTCGTGACCATGCTCACCGCAAACGGCAGGCTTGGCGTCGTCGACCCCGCAAAGCTTGTGCGCGTCTCCGAAATCTCGTCGACGCGTCTCGTGGCCGAGATCGGCGAGGCGCAGGGGCAGTCGACGATCGCGACCTCGAACGGCGCGATCACGCTTGTTCGCCGCGCGGGCCCGAAGGCCGACGCAGCGGGGCCCGCGACCGGCAAGCCCGACACCACGCGAGAGTAAGGCGCGCCCTTCGCGGCCGCAGCACGCGGAGGAGGCGGTCGGACCGGCGCAACCACGCGAACTGCCACGCGGACTATCATGCGCCCGTGCGTCGAGCGCTTCGAGTCAGCCTCATTCTTCTGATGCTTGTGCTGCAGGTCGCCCTCGCGGGCGTGCGAGGCCAGGCGCTCGTGGTCGATGCATGCATCGACACGAGGAGGAGCGCGGCAGAGCGTGGCGCGCTCGCGATCTCCGACGAGTTTGAGGACTGGTCGCGCGGTTCGCATCGTCACGACGATCTTCCGCTCCATGTGCATGTGCCCGAGGACGGCGCCGTGCGCGCACGCCTCCTGGCGCCGCTCGGGGAGCCCTCGCAGCCCTTCCCACCGACCGCGTTCGCGTTGGTGTCGACCCATGACGGACTTTCGTTGAGGAGCGCCTGCGGCGCGCGGAGCCTGTGTTCCGCGCCGAGGCGGGCGGATCGCGTCGGCGGCTCGATCGAGTCGCTGAAGACGGTCCGCATCCTGGTGTAGGTCGACGGATCAGCCTTCTGATTCCGATCGTTTCACGCACCTGACCATGCGTCGGTGGCGGCGTTCATGCGCCACGAGACGCCTCGCAACTCCTCGACGGAGACACCATGTCCACGCTTTCCTCTTCCGCGGCGGGCCCGCAGGCCGCCAGCTTTGTGCCATCCAACCAGTCCGAACCGAGCCGCCGCCGCGTCCAGCGATGGCCGCTCGAGCTTCTCGCCGACCGCGTCGCGGACGCGCGCGAACTCTTCACGGCCCGCGCGAACTCGACGAAGTTCCCCGTGCGCGCCATCCGCTACTGGTGGGCGCACTGCGCGCTGCTCGACGAGGTGCGCGCGCAGGGCCGCCCGATCACCATCGCCGACGCCGGCTGCAGCACGGGTCATCTCCGGCGCTACACGGGCCACATCGATGGCGCCGAGTGGATGGGGCTCGATTGGAAGATCGAGCCCGAGGTCCTGCGCGAACGCGGCTATTCGTCGTGGCAGGAGTGCGACTTCGACCGCCCGCTGCCGCTCGCCGACGCATCGGTCGACGCGGTGGTGCACCTCCATGTGATCGAGCATCTCCCGCGCCCCGAGTTCTCGTTCCAGGAACTCGCCCGCATCGTGAAGCCGGGCGGCGTGATCCTCGCGGGAAGCCCCGCCATGCCGCCGATCCTCTCGAGGCTGCGCGAGCGGCAGCACAGGGCGAACCTCGCGCGCGGCAAGATCGCGATCGGCCGCCACATCAACTCGATGGACCGGCCGCGGTGGATCCGCCTCGCGCGCGAGAACGGACTCGTGCCCGAGATGGTGCAGGGTGCGTTCTTCATGCGCTGGTCGGGCTGGGCGATGGAGAACCACGCATGGTGGCTGCGTCTCAACCTCGCGTGGGGCTCGCTCTTTCCGTCGCTGGGCGGCGAGATCTACCTGGCGATGCGCAAGCCCCTTTGACCGAGCGCGGGGCGGGCGCCGTCTCCGCGGCGTCCGCCCCTGAAGCGCATGGCGCGTCACCGCGGCTGCGGGTCGTCCGCCAGCGACTCCGCGGGCGAGGGCGCCGTGCGCGGCTTGATCGCCTGCGACACGACGACGCCGCCGAGCATGAGCGCGGCGCCCGCGTACTGCTGCAGCGTCGGCCGCTCGGCGAGGAACGCGATGCCGCAGAGCATGCCGAAGACGCTCTCGAGCGAGAGGATGAGCGCCGTGTGCGCGGGCGGCGCCTTTCTCTGCGCGATCACCTGCAGCGTGAACGCGACCGCGACGGGCAGCGCCGCGCCGTAGAGCAATGCCCACTTCGCCGCGTCGACCGCCTCGAGCGTGACTTGGCCGCGTGCGACCGCGACGGCGAGCGCCGCGGCGCCCGTCATGCCGAGCTGGATGAGCGAGAGGCGGATCGGCTCGGCGTCGCGCGAGAACGCGCCGACGACCGCGACATGCACGGCCCAGAGGAACGCGCACAGGAGGATCCACGGGTCGCCTGCGTTCACCGTGAAGTCGTCCTTCACGCCGAGGAGAAAGAGCCCTGCGGCCGCGAGCGCCACGCCCGTCCACACGGGCCAGCCGAGGCGATGGCGCGCGAGAAGCCCGAGGAACGGCACGAACACCACATAGAGGCTCGTGATGAACGCGCCGTTCGACGCGGAGGTGCTTCCCATGCCATGCTGCTGTGCGCACGCGGCGACGAGCATCACGAGCCCTGCGATCACGCCGCCGCGCATGGTCGCGCGCCGCGAGGTGGCGCGGTCGACATGCGCGGGCCACGGCGCGAACGCGAGGAGCGGCAGGAGCAGCAGCGTCCCGAGCGCGAAGCGGATGCCCGTGAAGGCGAACGCAGGAAGGTGCTCGCTGCCGAGCCGCTGCGCGACGAAGCCCGTGCCCCAGATGAGCGCGGCCGCGAGAAGCAGGAGATCGGCGCGAAGCGTGGTGAGTTTCATCGGAGCCGCTTCAGCGCTTCCACGCCGTCGCCGGAACGACCGTCTTCGCGTCGACGCCCGGGCCGCGCCACGACACGCGCAGCAGGTCCTGCCCCGCGTCCTCGAACATCAGGATCTCGACGGGGTGCAGGCCCTTCTCGAGCGCGACGGCGCCCGACTTCTCCGTGGCGCTGTGCGGGCCGTCGTTGTCGACGACGACCGCGCCGTGCACCTTCATCATGCTGCCGTCGTCCGAGTCGACGAAGAACCGGTAGAGGCCCGTCTCGGGAACATCGATGAAGCCCGTGAACACGAGGCCGAACTCCTCCTCGCGCGGCTTCACCGACACGCTCGGCTGCGCAGCGACGCCTTCCGCGACGAGCGTGCCGCTTGCGATCTCCGCGCACGCCTTGATGCCCTTCGCGACGGTGTAGGCGCGATAGGCGAGGCCGTCCGCGAGCGCGAACGGCTGCACCGCGGGCTTCGGCTCGAGCTTCTCGAAGCGGCGCTCGACGACGCGCGTCACGGGGCGGTCGCCGAGGAATCCGCGGGCCTTCACGGTCGTGGTGGCCGCAAGCGCGATCGCGCCACCTGCCGCCGCGCTCTCGGCGGTCGGGTCGCTTCCGTCGGTCGTGTAGCGATAGGCGACGCGGCCGTCGGACTGCGACACAGAGACCGTCATCGCTCCCGCGAACATGTCGTCGGGCGCCGTGATCACGGGAAGCTGCGCCACTGCGAGCGGCTCGGCGAGATCGACTGCGACCACCGTGCACGCTGCGTCGAGCGGCTCGTTCGGAAGCGACATCACGAGCGTGTCGCCCTCGAGCGCCGCAGGCCAGAGGTTGCGCGTGCGCTGGCCGAGGATCTGCACCGCACGCGGCGCACTCAGGAGCCCCGAGAGCGCGAGGCGCCCGTCGCTCGGCCAGTCGAAGACATGGAGATAGAGGCGGTCGCTGCCGTCGTCGTTCTTCGCGTGCGTGACGCGGCCCCACGCGGGCGGCTCGGGGAACGGGTTCGCCTGCGTGCCGTAGATCGAGCGGCCGTTGACCTTCATCCACGCGCCCATCGCCTCGAGGCGCTCGACGCTCGCCGCGGGAATCTCGCCTTCGCCCGTCGGCCCGACATTGAGCAGGAAGTTGCCGCCCTTCGACGCGATGTCGACGAGCTTGCGGATGAGATCCGCCGGCGACTTCCAGTTCTCGTCGCTCTTCTTGTAGCCCCAGGTGTTGTTCATCGTCATGCAGGTCTCCCAGTCGACGCCCTTGCCGAGACCCGTCGCGGGAATCTGCTGTTCGGGCGTGCCGTAGTCGCCGCGGTAGTCGCCCTCGCGCGTGATGCCTTCCATCCCCGAGCGCCCCGTGTCGACGCGGTTGTTGACGATCGTCGCGCGGTCGAGCCCGCGCACGTAGTCGTAGAGCGCCTTGCCCTTCTCGTGCGTCCAGGTCCCTTCCCACTCTCCGTCGAACCACATGACGGCGACCTGGCCGTAGCGGCCCGACATGAGCTCCGCGAGCTGCGCCTTCATGTACGCCTCGTAGCGGTCGTAGTCGGCGCCATCGGCGCTGCGCGTGTCCCACTCGCGGCGCGGCAGGTAGTCGGGGTGGTGCCAGTCCATGATCGAGTGGTAGAAGCCGAGGCGGATTCCCGCCTCCGCGCACGCGTCGGCGAGCTCCTTCAGCGGGTCGCGCGGCGCGAACGGCGAGCCGCCGACATCCCACCCGGTGTACGCCGAATCCCACAGGCAGAAGCCGTCGTGGTGCTTCGAGGTGATGACGATGTACTTCATCCCCGCGGCCTTCGCGATCTCGACCCAGCGCCTCGCGTCGAACTTCACGGGGTTGAACCGCTGCTGGAGCGGCGCATAGTCCTCGAGCGTGATGCGCGCGTTCGAGAGGATCCACTCGCCGATCCCGCGCACGGGCCTGCCGTTCCACTCGCCCGCGGCCACCGAGTAGAGGCCCCAGTGGACGAACATGCCGAACTTCGCGTCGCGGAACCACTCCATGCGCGCGTCGAACTCGGCGGGAGTCTCGTTGACGAGGTTCACGCCGCCGTAGCGGACGATCTCGTCGGCACGCGCCCCCGCGGGCCCCGTCGAGGCGCACGCGGCGACAAGCGAGGCGGACGCGAGCAGCGCGGCGATCGAGAGGACGCGATGAGGCATGGCGCGGATGGTACTGCGGGGGCGCGCGCGCTACCGTTCACGCATGTCGACCGCGAAGGACCTCGCCAGGACCGAACGACGCATCTTCGTCACGGCGGACACGCACTTCCGCCACGCCGAGGCGCTCGAGACCTTCGCGCGGCCGTTCGGCACCGTCGACGAGATGGACGCCGCGCTCGTCGCGCGCATCAACGAGACGGTGGGCGTGAAGGACATCCTCGTGCATCTCGGCGACTTCATGGTGAAGGGCGGCGGGCGCGGCTGGGAGGAAGACGATCTCCGCCGCGCCGAGCGCCTGCGCGACGCGATCCACTGCAGGCGGATCGTCCTCGTGCGCGGCAACCACGATCCGAACGGCGAGAAGCGCTTCGACGCGATGTTCGAGTCGGTCGACGACATCGTCTCGGGCCGCGGCATCGCGGGGGTCGACGAGCGCATCGTGATGTTCCACTACCCCATCGACCAATGGCAGGGCCGCCCGAACGGCGGCTTCCACCTGCACGGCCATGTGCACGGCTTCGGCGCGCATCTGGCGCGCCGCTTCGATGTGGGCGTCGATGTCGCGGCGAACGCGATGCGCCCGCGGCTTCTCGTCGAGCTGATCGCAGAGATGCGCAGGGAAGCGCCGAGCGGCTTCACGCGCGTGTCGTGAGGGAGGACCGACAGGTGTACTCGCGCAAGCGGCTCGACATCGGATGGATCGACCTTGCCGCCGCTGCGCTCGGCGCGGTCGTGTCGCGTGGCGCGGCGAAGCTTGCGCACGATATCGAGGCCGCGCTTGCGGGCGATGGACGCGAGGCGATCGCGTTCCTGTCGCTGCGCAGCGGGTTCGACCTGATGCTGCGCGAACTGGCGCTGCCGAAGGGAAGCGAGGTGATCGTGTCGGCGCTCACGATTCCCGACATGTGGACGCTGCTCGAGGAACATGGGCTGCGCGTGATCCCCGTCGATGTCGACCCGGCCACGCTCGCGCCGCGCGCGGCCGACATCGAGCGGCTCGTGACGCCTGCGACGCGTGCGGTGCTGGTCGCGCATCTCTTCGGAACCCGAGTGGATCTCGGCGAAATCGTGCAGGTCGCGCGCGCGCGCGGGCTCCTGCTCTGGGAGGACTGCGCGCAGACCTTCGACACACGCGCCTCGTGTGGCGATGCGCGCGCCGACTGCACGATGCTCAGCTTCGGGCCGATCAAGACGGCAACCGCGCTCGGGGGCGGCGCGCTGCTCTTCCGCGATGGCGCGCTCGCGGCGCGATGCCGCGCGACGCATGCGACCTATCCGCGCGCGCCGAGCGGTGCGTTTCTCAAGCGCGTCGTCAAGTTCGCGGGGCTCAAGTTCATCAGTCTGCCGTTGCCGTATGCGTGCTTTGTGCGCTGGTGCGCGTGGCGTGGCCGCGACTACGACACGGCGATCCAGATGTCGGTGCGCGGATTCGCACGCGAACGGCTGCTCGAGCGCCTGCGGCAGCAGCCGTCGCGCGGGCTGCTCTGGCTCATGCTGCGCCGCATCGTGCGGTCGGACGGCACGCGCGTCCGCGCGCGCAAGGAGGTGGGGGACTGGCTGATGCACGCGCTTGCGGGCACGGTCGAGGTGCCCGGCCGCGCGGCGCCGTACGCCGACCACTGGGTCTTCACGATCCTGAGCGACGAGCGCGTGGCGTTCATCGCGCGCCTGCGCGCTGCGGGATTCGACGCGACGAGCGTGGCGACGATGCGCAGCGTGCCCGCGCCGGCGGACCGCCCCGACCTCGCGCCGCGAGAGGCCGAGCGCATGCTCGCGCGGCTCGTCTATGTGCCGATGTACCCCGAGATGCCGCAGCACGCACGCGAACGGCTGCGCGCGGCGATGAGCGCAGGAAGGTGACGCCGCCGCCGATCCCGCGCCACCGCCCACCCGCCCACCGTCCGCCGTCCGCCGTCCACCCTCACATCCCACCAAAGGGAGCCGCCGCAGCGGCGACCGCTCAGGTACGCGGCGACCGCTCAGGTGCGCGGCGACCGCTCAAATCACGCGTGCACCGCGCGGCCTTCCGTCGCAAGCGCCGCCTCGTGCAGCGCCTCGTGCATGGTCGGGTGCGCGTGCACGGTCGAGATGATGTCCTCGATCGTCGCCTCGACGCGACGCGCGAGGCCCATCTCGCCGATCAGCTCGCTCGCGTCCTCGCCGATGATGTGCGCGCCGAGGATCTCGCCGTACGGCTCGCTCACGATGACCTTCACGAGGCCCTCGGTCGCGCCGACCGCGATCGCCTTGCCGTGGCCCTTGAACGCGTACTTGCCGACCTTGTACTTGAGGCCCTTCTCCTTCGCCTGCTTCTCCGTCATGCCGACCGACGCGATCTGCGGGTTGCAGTAGGTGCAGCCGGGGATCGACGAGTAGTCGACGCCGAGGGTGTGGTGGCCCATGAAGCGCTCGACGCACGCGACGGCCTCTTCGCTCGCGATGTGCGCAAGCCAGGGGGCGCCGATACAGTCGCCGACCGCGTAGACGCCGGGGACCGAGGTCTGGTAGGTCGGCTCCTTCTTGTCCTTGTAGTCGGTCCAGATGTGGTTCTTCTCGATCTTGAGGCCGAGCTTCTCGTCGACGAGGCCCTCGTAGCGGCCCTTGACGCCGATCGCGACGAGCACGCACTCGGCCTCGATCGACTCGGTCTTCGACTTGTCGGCGGCCTGCGCCAGCGTGACCTTCGCGCCCGCGGCGGTCTTGTCGATCGCGGTCGTCATCGTGCCGACCTTGAACTCCATGCCCTGCTTGGTGAACGCGCGCATCGCGGCGGCCGAGATGTCCTCGTCCTCGTTCGGCAGGATGCGGTCCATCATCTCGACGACCGTGACCTTCGTGCCGAAGGCGTTGAAGAAGTACGCGAACTCCATGCCGATCGCGCCCGAGCCGATGATCACCATCGACTTCGGCTGCTTCGGAATCGTCAGCGCGTCATAGCTCGAGAGGATCGTCTTGCCGTCCGACTTCGCGAACGGCAGCTCGTTGGGCGCGGCGCCCGTCGCGATCATCACGCGGTCCGCGGTGATCTCGCCG
Source organism: Phycisphaera sp. (assembly GCA_016124975.1). Taxonomy (GTDB): domain Bacteria; phylum Planctomycetota; class Phycisphaerae; order Phycisphaerales; family SM1A02; genus QWPT01. The sequence continues at coordinate 88,115 of WGMP01000040.1, forward strand.
ACCTTCTCGCCGCCCGTGCCGTGGTAGTAGTCGCCGTCGGCCTTCGTCACCTGCACGCGGCAGGGGCCCGCGCTCGTCTTGCCGCTGAGGATCTTCGCGTGGCCCTCGACATGGTCGATCTTGTTCTTCTTGAAGAGGAACGCGATGCCGTTGTTCAGCGTGCCCGTGATCGAGCGCGAGCGGCCGATGACCTTCGCCCAGTCGACCTTCACGGCGCCCTCGGCGAACTCGAAGCCCCAGTCCTTGCCGTGGCGGATCGCCTCCATGTAGAGCTCCGCGTTGTGGAGGAGCGCCTTGGTCGGGATGCAGCCCCAGTTGAGGCAGACGCCGCCGAGCTTGCCGCGCTCGATGCAGCAGACCTTGAGGCCCATCTGGGCCGCGCGGATGGCGCCGACATAGCCGCCGGGGCCGCCGCCGATGACGATCAGGTCGTAGTGCTTCGTGTCTGCCATGGTGGGGTCTCGCTTTGGTTCGCGTTGGTCTTCGGGCTTCACCCCGGACCTCGGTCGAGCCGCGCGACCGCACGCGGCCGAGGTGACGGGGGTCGAGAGAATAGCGGCGATCGGAGGCCCGCCGCGGCGCTTCGGCTCAACGCGCCCGCTCCGCGCGCCGATGACCCGTGCGGGCGCCGCACGCGGGCGCAGCGCACCCTTTCCTCGCATGGTGGAAATCGTGGAACAGAAGACGCCCGACGGCCCGAATGACCCCGATCCCGCTCCGACCGCCGCAGGGCGCGCGGTTGTCGCGCCGCAAGCCATCGATCTCGGGTCGGGGCTGACGAATGGCACCGTCGACCGCCTCGTCGACAGGCTTTCGACGGCGCTTCGGGACCAGCACGACATAGTCCGAGAACTATCCGAGGCCCGCGCCGACCTTGCACGCAGGCACGAGGAGGCAGAGGCGGCCCGCCGCCGCGCCGAGCGGACGATGGAGTGCCTCACCAGCTTCCTCCACGCCCTCGGACACGACCTCCGCGCGCCGTTCGTCGGCATCGACGCCTCGCTCCAGCTCCTCGACCTCGAGGCCGCGGGCCTTCGCCCCGACGAACTTCGCGCGCGTGTCTCCGAGACGGCGTCGGGCGTGCGCCGCACCTGCTCCTATGGGCTCTCGATGATCGCCGATCTCTTCGAGCTGATGCGCACCGAGGCGGGCGCCTGGCGCGTGCAGCCGATGCCGGTCGACCTCCTGGCCCTTGTGCGCGAGGTGCGCGCCCTCGTGCTGCCCCAGGCGCGTGCCAAGGGCCTCGACATCGCGATCCACCTCGTCGGGTCGGGCGCAGGCTGCAACGAGCCCGAGATCGAGGCCTTCCGCACAGATCCCGACAGGCTGAGGCAGGCGCTCGTCAATGTGCTCGCGAACGCCGTGAAGTTCAGCGACGCGGGGGTGGTCGACATCGAGATCGCGCGCCCCGTCGCGGGCCAGTGCGTGTTCCGCGTGCTCGACAGGGGCCCTGGCATCGCACCCGACGCGCTCGAGCGCATCTTCGAGCCGTTTCACCAGAGCGAGCGCACCGCAGCGCACGCGGGCGAAGGCCTCGGCCTCGGCCTCGCGATCGCGGAGCGGTGCGCGCGGCTCCTCGGAGGGTCATGGACCGCCTCGAACCGCGAGGGCGGCGGCGCTGCGTTCACGCTCACGCTTCCCGAGGACACGCACTGCGAGCCCACCTCCTCGGCGGCGCCGAGCGCGGGTTCGCCCGCGCAGAGCACGGCATCCTCGCGCATGGCGGGTCGCACGCTGCGCATCCTCGTCGTCGACGACGAGGCTGCGGCCGCGCGTCTGGCGGCGCATCACCTGCGCGTTCTCGGCCACGCCGTTGCGACGGCGGCCTCGCTCGCCGAGGCCCGCGCGGCGCTCGCGTCGCCCAGCGCCTTCGACCTCATCCTCGCCGACTTCGAACTTCCCGATGGCGATGGCGCAGACATGCTCGATCTCGTGCGTGGGCTCGGGAACGCTCCCGTCATCCTCTCGAGCGCCCGCGTCTGCGACGACATGCTCGATCGAGGCGCCGCGGCCGTCGTTCCGAAGCCGCTCGAGCGCGCGGCGCTTGCGGCCACGCTCGCCCGGGTCCTCGCGGGAATGGAGCGGCGCGGCGCGGAAGAGCCGTCGAAGCCTCGGTGAACTGCTAGGATCGTGTTTCGGTCGCACGGGCCATCCGCTCGGCGCCGACCCCGCGGCCGGGCGTGCCGGCGGGACGCCGCTGCAGGAGTAGAGAGCCCGTGCGCATCGCCATCGTCAGCGACATCCACGCCAACCTCGCTGCGTTCGAGGCCGTCCTCGCCCACGCGCGGTCGGTCGGCTACGACTCGATGGTGTGCCTCGGCGATGTGGTCGGCTATGGCCCCGACCCCGTCGAGTGCGTCGACCTCGTGCGCGAGCACTGCGAGTGGACGCTGCTCGGAAACCACGATTTCGCGGCCGTCTACGAGCCGACCAACTTCAACACCGTCGCCGCGAAGGCCGTCTTCTGGACGCGCGCGCAGACGCTCGAGGGCGAGTGGCTGAGGCGGCGCATCGCCGAGCTTCAGCAGGCGCGCGACGAGGACCGCATCTCCGACGCCGAGTTCCTCGACCGAAAGTGCGGCGCGGAGGTCGAGCAGCGCGAGCGCGTCGACTTCATGTTCCGCATCTCGCCGCGGCGGATCCTGCTCGACCGCTATGTGTGCGTGCACGCATCGCCGTCGCGGCCCGTGAACGAGTACCTCTTTCCGAACGATGTCGAGGCGAACCCCAAGCGGCTCGAGCGGAACTTCGGGCTCCTCACGCTTCCAGGTCCCGACGGCGACCGCCGCGTGAGCGCGATCGTCGGCCACACGCACTGCCCGGGCTTCATCCTCGAGGCGCCGCCCGACCCGGTCGAGATCGCGCGGGTCGAGGCGGAGCACGCGCGCACCCACGGCGAGGGCGCCGCGCCGTCGCTCCTCGAGATGGCGCGCGCGCGCATCCCGAGGCGCTACGAGTTCGAGGCGTTCCCCGTGGGCGCCGACACCTGGACGCCCAACGATGACGAGATGCCCGAGGGCTGCCGCTTCATCCTGAACCCAGGCTCCGTCGGGCAGCCGCGCGACGGCGACCCGCGCGCGAGCTACGCCATGCTCGAGGTCGGCGAGAACGGCGCGCGCGACCGCTTCGTCTTCCATCGCGTGGCCTACGACATCGGCCGCACGCAGTCGCGCCTCCGCGCCTACATGGCCGCGGGCGCGCCGCTCGACGACTGGCTCGCGGAGCGCCTCGAGCGCGGGCAGTAGGTTCGTTCCGACGGTTCATCGGGCACCGAAGACCGCCGCAGCGCGGCGGAAACGCCACTTGCACGCGCCGAGAAGCACGAGAGGCGAGGCGAAGCGGATCGCGCTACCCTTTGCGCCTCGCGAGGGGTGACGCCGTTCGGCCGCGCGAGCGTTCGCCCAGGAATGGGCCCCATCGGTCTCAGAAATCATGTCTCCCATCATCAAGAAGTTCCTCGTCACGGCCGTGCTGGCCGCGCTGATCGTCGGTTTCGGCATCGTGGTCGCCACGGGGCCAGGGCCAGCCGAGCAGCAGGCAGCGTCGCAGGCGATCACCGAGGCTTCGCGCCCGAAGCTCCCGTCCGCGGACGGATCGGCGGCCGGGTCCAACGCTTCACCCGCTGCAGCTGAGGCACAGGCGACGCCCTCCGAGGCGCAGCCCTCCGCTTCAGGCGGCGGCGCGCCCGCGAGCGCGCCCACGCCCGCCGCGCAGGCGGACGCCGCGGCCGCGCAGGCGCCCGTCGGCCTCGTTGCGCGCGTGCCTGCGGGCATGACCGCTGCGACGGGCCTCTCTTCGGTCGGCTCGCTCGACCCCGCCGTCGCGCCTGTGCGCATCCAGTTTGCGGCAAGCGGGGCGGGCATCTCCGAGATCGTCTTCGCGGACTTCTGGAACACCGCCGATGACCGCCGCGCCGCGCGCGACGCCCGCAGGTCTGGCGACGCGGCGCAGATGCCCGCCGACAGTGCACGCTTCGTCCTGGCGACCTCGACGCGCATCGGCGAGTTCACGGTCCCCGTCCTTGCGGCGCGTGAACTCTCGATCAACGGTGCGGCGGTCAACATCTTCGGCGCCGTCTGGGGCGAGGACTCGCCTGGCCGCTTCGCCACCGAGATCGCCGATGCGAACGGCCGCGCGATCGCGCGCGTCGAGCGCAGCTTCGTGCGCGGCGCGCGGAGCCCCTATGAGATCCAGCTCGCGCAGCGCGTCGTGAACCTCACAGACGAGCCCATGCGCGTGCGGCTCCTCCAGTATGGCCCCGGCGACATGCCGCGCGACGCGGGCCTGCCCATCGACATGCGGCGCTTCCACTTCGGGTACCTCTTCCCCGAGAAGCGCGACCCGACGCAGTCGTTCGTGACGGCGGCGGGTCAGATGCTCGACCGCACCGCGGTGTCCAAGCAGATCGCGAACCAGTCGTATCTTCTCTGGCCGAACGAGTCGTCGGCCGCCGACAACCTCTCGCTCTCGTGGTTCGGCACCACCGACCGCTACTTCACCTTCGCGGTCCACGCGCCGTTTTCGCCGCCAGGGTCTCCTTCGCGGCGCCTTGAGTCGGTCGTCGAGGTGAAGGCTCTCACGAACGGCGTCTCGGGCGCAGGCGAGCAGCTCCTGACGACGCTGTGGACGCCCGTCACCGAGGTGGCCGCGCGCGGCACCGCGAGCTTCGACCTCGGCGTCTATGCGGGGCCGCTCGATCCGCGCGTCCTCGACCGCACCGAGCCCTACGCGGGGCTCAACATGGGCGGCCTCATCCTCTACACGATGGGCGGCTGCTGCGCGTGGTGCACCTTCTCGTGGCTCGCGAACTTCCTGCTCTGGTTCCTCTCGTTCATCCACGACTACCTCGTCTTCGACTGGGGCCTCGCCATCATCGGCCTCGTCGTGGTGGTGCGCCTGATCCTGCACCCTGTGCAGAAGAAGTCGCAGATCGCCATGCAGCGCTTCTCGCGGGCGATGACCGCGATGAAGCCCGAGCTCGACGCGCTGCAGAAGAAGTTCAAGGACGACCCGCGGCGCATGCAGCAGGAGCAGCTGCGCCTCTTCCGCGAGAAGGGCGTCAGCCCCGCGGGCTGCCTCGGCGGCATGCTTCCGATCATCGCGCAGATGCCCATCTGGATGGCGCTCTACGCGGTGCTCTTCTTCGCCTTCGACCTCAGGCAGCAGCCCGCGTTCTTCGGCGTGTTCCAGAACTTCGGCGGGTGGGCGTTCCTCGCGGACCTCTCCGCGCAGGACAACTTCCTGCGCTTCCCGAATCCGATCAACCTCTTTCTCTTCAACCTCTCGGCGATCAACCTGCTGCCGATCCTCATGGGCATCGTCTTCTACTTCCAGCAGAAGTACATGTCGCCGCCGATCACTCCCAACATGACCGAGGAGCAGATCCAGCAGCAGAAGATCATGAAGTGGATGATGGTCATCATGTTCCCGATCATGACCTACATCGCGCCGAGCGGACTCACGCTCTACATCCTCACCTCGACCTGCATCGGCATCGTGGAGAGCCGCATCATCAAGAAGCAGGTCGACGCGATGGATCTCTCGGCGCCGCCCGCGAAGCCTGCGAAGAAGGGCTTCCTCGCGCGGGTCTACGAGCAGGCGCTCGAGCGCGCCGCCGAGCAGCAGAAGAACGGCGGACGCAGCGCCAAGCCGCGGGGCAAGGGACGCTGAGCGCGATGCGTCGCGCCGACGCCGACGCGGACGCGCGCGAGACGATCGTCGCGGTCGCGTCGCCGCCGGGCCGCGGCGTCCGCGGCATCGTGCGCGTGTCGGGGCCCGCGGCGCGCGCGATGGCGCGCGGGGCACTCGGCCTCGAGCCGCGGTCGCGCGGCATGATGCGCGCGCGCGTCGCGATTCCAGCCGATGCGCGCAACCCCGAGGGCGAGCCCGCGTGCGCCTGCCCTGTGCTCGCCTTCTGGATGGAGTCGGGCGCGAGCTTCACGGGCGAAGACTCGCTCGAGCTCGTCTGCACGGGCGCGCCTGCGCTGCTTGAAATCGTCTCGGACGCGCTCCTCTCGCACGCCCGCGCGGCGGGGCATCGCGCGCGGCTCGCGCAGCGCGGTGAGTTCGCCTATCGCGCGTTCCGTTCGGGCAGGCTCGGCCTCGAGGCGGCGGAGGCGATCGCTGCGCGGATCGCCGCCACGAACGACGCGGAGCTCACGGCCGCCGCCGAGCTCGCGCGCGGCGCGTTCGCATCGCGCGCGGGTTCGCTCGTCGCGCGCCTCGCCGAGACGCTCGCGCTCGTCGAGGCGGGGATCGACTTCACAGACCAGGAGGATGTCGTCGCGATCGATGCGGCGACGCTCGCGGCGCGGACCTCGTCGCTCGCCGTCGAGGCCGCCGCCCTCCGCGGTGCCGTCGGGTCGAGACGCGCGCACGCGGTGCCGCTCGTCGCCCTCGGCGGCGCTCCGAACGCAGGCAAGAGCTCGCTCTTCAACGCGCTCGTCGGTCGCACGCGAAGCGCCACGGGCGCGCTTGCGGGAACGACGCGCGACGCGATCCTCGCGCGCGTCGCCGTGGCGCCGGGTCTCGAGGTCGACCTCGCAGACCTCGCAGGACTCGAGCCAGACGCCGCCGACGCGCGGTGCGACGCGCGCACGCCCGCAGCGATCGCAGAGGCCATGCAGCGCCGTGCGCGGGAGATCCTGCGCGTCGCCGACATCGTCGTGCGATGCACGCCCGTCGGGGCGGCGCGCGTCGCGATCGATGGCGGCAGCGGAGTCGAGGCGTCTGGCAACCGCGTCGTCGAGGTCGCGACCAAGTGCGACGAACCAGGCGCGTTTCCGCCCGACGACGCCGTCGCGACAAGCGCGCGCACGGGGGCGGGTCTCGATGCCCTTCGCAGCAGCCTCGCGGCTCGGCTGCGCGCCGACCAGGCGCTGCGGCGCGCGGAGCTCGCCTCGATCCTGCCGCGCCACGATGCGGCGCTGGCCGCCGCCGAGACGGCGCTCCGCGACGCCGCCGACCTCGCTGCGCGCGACGCGGCCGTGCAGCCGCAGCGGCTGCGAGACCCCGAGTTCGCGGCGAGCCTGCTCCGCGCCGCGCTCGACGCGCTCGGCGCGATCGCGGGCCCTGTCCATCCCGACGATGTGCTCGGGCTCGTCTTCTCCCGCTTCTGCATCGGCAAGTGAGCCCTATGCCTAACGACCGACCGACCCTCGCCGTCCACGACACCGAGATCCGCGTGCGCTACCCGGAGTGCGACCCGATGGGCGTCGCCCATCACGCGACCTACCCGATCTGGTTCGAGATCGGCCGCACCGAAATGCTCCGCGCCCGAGGCGGCAACTACCGCGACCTCGAGGCGGAAGGCGTCCTCCTCGCGGTCGTGCGGCTCGAGGTGCGCTATCGCCGCCCCGCGCGCTACGACGACCTCCTCACTCTGCGGACGGAGCTGCGGCTCGCGGGCCCCGTCAAGATCGAGCACACCTACCGCCTGTCGCGCGACGGAGAACTGCTCGCGGAGGCGTCGACCACGCTCGCGTGCCTCGATCGCGAGGGCCGTGCGCGCGCGCTGCCGCAGAGCCTCGAGCTCGGCTGAGCGCCGCGCGCTTCCGTGCTAGGATGCGGTCATGATGACTACGCGCGTCCTCGCAGCGATCCTTCTCGCAACCGCGACCCTTCCCGTCGCCTGCACCGCTGTCTCGACCTACCCGCCGACCGCCGGTGCCACGCGCATGACGCCCTCTGTGTCGCCGGGCCCTGAGCTGATGGCCTCTGCGATCCGCGAAACGCATCGCGTGCGCGGCGAAGGCGAGCAGATCGTCTTCAACCTCCCCGCAGGCCTCGACGCAGGCACCTGGCGACGCGTGGCGTCGCAGCTCCCCGAGGGTTCGCGCGCGATGCGCGCGAGCGACGAGCGCGCCTACTCCGTGCAGCAGCTGCGTCTCTCGGGCGGCACCGCAGAGGTCGATGTCGCGTACCCAGAACGCGGCGTCTACCAGCTGATGACCGTGAAGTTCGAAGGCGGAGCACTCGTCCCGTGGCGCGTGCAGTGGGCCTACCGCTGGGTCATCCCCACGCCGATGCCGATCGCGAACGACCCGATGATCGCAGTCGAGGCCGCGGAGGCAGAGCGCGCGGCCGCCGAAGCATCGCCCGCAGCGACCGATCAGGTCGCCACCGAGGACGCGTCGTCGACCGACGCCGTCGAGTGAGTCCGACGCGTGTCGTTCAGCAGACTGAAGTCTGCTGGCACACCTGGCTGGGGACTCCGACGCGTGTCATCCTCGCCAGAGGAAGCCGCCGCAGCGGCGACCGCTCAAACCTCGGGTGCCCGTGGACTTCAGTCCGCGGAACGGGTGGTGTCAGCCTTCGACTCCGACGCGTGTCGTTCCGCATGCTGAAGCATGCGGGCACCCCTGTGTTGGGGACTCCGACGGTTTCAATCGTGCGATACGAAAATCAGGGGTGCCCGCGGACTTCAGTCCGCGGAACGGGGGATGTCAGCCGTCGACTCCGACGGTTGGCGTTCCGCATGCTGAAGCATGCGGGCACCCCTGGTTTGGGGACTCCGACGGTTTCAATCGTGCGACACGACAACCACGGGTGCCCGTGGACTTCAGTCCGCGCAACGGATGATGTCA
>WGMP01000049.1 GCA_016124975.1 Phycisphaera sp.
AGCGCAGACCGCACGCCAGTTGCGAGCGCGCGACACTTCGCGGTCGCGGCTGCGGCCGCTCCCTCCGATGCTCGTATCGCCAAAGCGAGCAAAGGCGGGCGGACCTGCGCGAAGCGCAGACCGCACGCCAGTTGCGAGCGCTCAGATTTAGTCTGCGGGCATCAGTCCATCGATCAGCGCATCGAACGCGGCGCGGTTCGACTCGACCGTGTCCTTCGGGCCGACGAGACGGAAGAAGACGTTGCGCCCTTCCGCCTGCACGATGGCTGCGAGCTGCATGAAGCCCTTCTTCGCGGCGGGCGCGCCCATTGCGAAGTACTCGCCCTCGAGCTCGACGAGCTCGACCTGCAGCGGGCCGACCGACTTTCGCGAACGCTTCGCGGTCACGGCCTCGTCGCCGTTGCGGAACTGGCCGCGCCAGCGCTCGATGTTGGCCTCGAGCGGTCCACCATCGCCCGCGACAAACACGCTGACGACGAGCTCCGCCGTGAGGGTCGAGTCCGCGCCTCCCGGGACGCTGTACTGGAGCGTGCGGAACTGCATGGACGGCTTCGTCCACACCCACGAGCTCGGCTTCGGCCCGCGGAGTCCCGCGACCTCGAGCCACTGCGGGTCGTCGGCGCTCGTCGAGACCTTCCAGTTCGCGGGATCGGCCGTGGGCGCTGTCGATGGCGCGCGCGAATCCGCTGCGGCTGGCGCGGCAGGCGCGACCGCCGGAGCCTCCGCGGGAGCCGCATCGGTCACGGGCGTCGCTGGCGCCGGGGGCTTCGGGGCGGGCGCCTCGGTGCACGCCGGAACGACTGCAGCGGCGGCGAGGAGCGACGCGAAGAGGACGATGTTCGAGCGGTGCCTGTTCTGCATGGGGGCGTAGCATAGCCCGCTCCATGGAACCAACGCGGCCTAACGCCATCACGCTCCGCAACGCCCGCGTCTGGACGGGAGACCCGTCGAGACCGCACGCGACGAGCGTCACGCTGCGCGGTGGCGTGATCGAGGCCGTCGGTGCCGCGCCATCGCAGGCGAATGGCGCGCACGGCGAGACGATCGACCTCGGCGGCCGCTGGGTCGGCCCGGCGTTCATCGATTCGCACCTGCACATCACGCTCGGCGCGGCCACGCTTGCGCAGTGCGATCTCTCCGCGTGTGCATCTCGCGAGGACTTCGAGCGGCGCATCGCGGCGCATCGTGCGAAGCTCGACGACGCAGGCCAGCGCGACGCGTGGCTCGTCGCGTTCGGATGGAACGAGGCCGACTGGCGCGGCGAGGCCCCCACGGGCGCGTGGCTCGCGGCGACGGACCGCCCCGCCGTCGCGTGGCGCATGGACCAGCACAGCTGCGTCGTGAACGACGCCGCGCTTGCTCTGCTCGACACCTCGCCGATCGATGGCGGCGAGATCGAGCCCGAGCGCGGCGTCTTCCGCGAGCAGGCGGCGTGGAAGCGCGTGATTCCCGCGATCCCCGCGCCGAGCGTGGCCGCGAAGCGCGTGAATCTCGCGCGCGCGACCGTCTATCTCCACTCGCTCGGCCTCGCCGCAGGCGGCTCGATGGAGTACCTGTGCGACATCCGCGACGTCTACATCCCGTCGCTTGACGCGCTCTCCTTCCGCGTGCATGCGACGGTCCTCGACCGCGACTGGCCGCTCGACGCGCCACCCGCGCTGCCCTCGGAATCGAGCGACTTCTTCCGCATCGTCGGCTTCAAAAGCTTCGCGGACGGCACGCTCGGCTCGCGCACCGCGTGGATGCTCGAGCCCTACGCCGACGCCCCGCACACGAGCGGCCTCGCGATGGAGCACACGCTGCGCGGCGAGCTTTCCGCGTGGATGCGCGCCGTGCAGCGCACGGGCCTTTCGCCCGCCGTCCACGCGATCGGCGACCGCGCCGCGCGCGAACTGATCGACGCGTTCGACGCCTGCGCCGACGCGCCCGCGCCGCGCTTCGAGCACGCGCAGACGCTGCACCCGCGCGAGATCCCGCGCATGGCGGGCCGCTTCGCGAGCATGCAGCCCCTGCACAAGGCAGACGACGCGCGCCTCGCGCTCTCGCGCCTCGGGCCCGCGCGCATCGAGCGTTTCTTCGCGTTCCGCGCGCTTCTTGCGCACGGCGCGCGGCTTGCGTTCGGAAGCGACTGGCCGATCGTCTCGCCCGATCCGCTGCTTGGGATCAAGGCCGCTGTGACGGGCCTCGACCTCGACGGGCGCCTGTTCGCCACAGAGCACTCGATCGGCGTCGAGGAGGCGCTCGTCGCCTACACGCGCACGGCGGCGGAAATGCTCGGTTTTCCGGGCGGCATGCTGCGCGAAGGCCGCGCGGCCGACCTTGTGGTCCTCGACCGCTCTCCCTTCGAAGTCGACTGGACGCGCGAGCTTCCGCGAATCGACGGAACGATCGTCGGCGGGCGCACGGTCTTCGAGCGAACGCCTATGCTCCGCGCCACAGGCGCCCGCTGACGAAGGAACTCCATGGACATCGGCATCTTCGGCATCTACAACTCGCTCGGGCCTTCGGGCGCTGCGAGCTACTTCCTCTGGTGCGTCGTCGCGATCACGCTGCACGAGCTCGCGCACGGATGGGCCGCGCTCTGGCAGGGCGACGACACGCCGACGCGCGAGGGGCGCATGACCTGGAACCCCATGGTTCACATGGGGATCTACTCGCTCCTCTGCCTCGCGCTCGTGGGGATCGCTTGGGGCATGATGCCGACCGACCCGAGCAAGTACCGCTGGGGCCGCCAGGGGCGCATCGTGGTGTCGGGCGCAGGGCCCGCGATGAACATCGCGCTCGCCTTCGCCTGCTGGACGGGCCTCGGCCTCGTCGACGGCTTCATGCCCGACGCCGACCGCGACTCGATGGCCGGGCGCCTCGCGCAGTTCCTCTTCATCGGCGGCCTCCTCAACGGAATGATCGCGCTCTTCAACCTGCTTCCGCTGCCGCCCTTCGACGGCGCGAGCATCGTGGCGGGCTTCTCGCGCACCTACTACCGCTGGATGCACGACCCGCGCATCGCGACCGCGGGGTTCTTCATCGTGCTCGTGGCGATGTTCTCGGGAATCGCGGGAATCTGCGCCAAGGCCGCCGTGACCGTGGGTAGCGCGTGGGCCTTCGGCGTCGAGGGCGTCGTCGTGTCGCTCACGAAGTAGCCACGCCGCCCGCGCCCCGTTATCGGGGCATCGCACGGGCGATTGCATCGCCTCCCCCGTTCCACTACCCTGCTCGACTCGCAACCGCGAGCCGAAGGCGCCGCGCACGACGGTCACTCCCGTCCCACACGGCGCCAGAGTCCTGCCGAGTTCGTCATGAGACGAACGGGACCGAGGCCCGCCTTTCCGAAAGGGTGACGACATGGTCGTCCTCCGCATGAAGCGAATGGGCCGCGCCCATTCTCCGTTCTACCGCCTGTCCGCCATGGACAAGCGCAACCCCCGCGACGGCGCCGTCATCGAGAACCTCGGCTGGTACAACCCGGTCGCGAAGCCCGGCGCCCAGTACCAGTTCAACGTCGAGCGCGTGAAGTACTGGCTCTCGGTGGGCGCGCAGCCCTCGGAGACCGCCGCGAACCTGCTCAAGAAGGTCGGCGTCGACCCGACCCCCGGCAAGAAGTAAGCCCGCATCGGACGGACGCTGTCGCTCTTGCGTCGGCGCCGCGCTGGTGACACCTCGACTCGCGTGCGACCCATGCGCATTGATGTGCTCACCATCTTCCCCGATCTCTTCACGGGATTCCTCTCGACGAGCATCCCCGCGAACGCGATCAAGGAAGGCGCCCTCTCGTGCCATGTGCACGACATCAGGGCGCACGCGGCGAACAAGCACCGCAAGGTCGACGACCGTCCGTTCGGCGGAGGTCCAGGCATGGTGATGATGTGCCAGCCCATCTTCGACGCCGTGAAGGCAGCGGAATCAAGCGATTCCGAACTGCCCGCGGTGCGCGTGCTGCTCTCGCCGCAAGGCGAGCGGCTCACGCAGCCGCGCGTCGAATGGCTGGCGCGGCAGCCGCGCCTGACGCTTCTCTGCGGCCACTACGAAGGAATCGACGAGCGCGTGATCGAGGACCTTTCGCCCCTCGAGATCTCGCTCGGCGACTATGTCCTCTCCGGAGGCGAGCTCGGCGCGATGGTTCTCATCGACGCCGTCGCGCGCCTGCAGCCGGGCGTCCTCGGTCACGAGGACTCGGCCGCGGAGGATTCGTTCAGCGTGCGCTCCCGCGACGGCGCACCACTTCTCGACTGTCCGCACTACACCCGTCCCCGCGAGTGGAACGGGCGTGAGGTGCCGGAAGTCCTGCTCTCGGGCGACCACGCAGAGGTCGCACGCTGGCGGGACGAGCAGCGGCTTGCGCGCACGCGTGCGCGCCGGCCCGATCTGCTCGCACACGCTCCACTCGCTGATTCGCAACCCCTGCCGGCGCACAACAACCACAAGAGCGCCGTGCATGTTGCACGACCCACGCGGTCGAACGGGTCGCCCGACGGCGACGCCGGACCGCACGGGCAAACCGCGCCAGAAGGCGCATGAGGATCCAACCATGGCACGCAACCGCACCGAAATCATCAATGGCGTCGTCGCCTCGCAGCTCAAGCCCGCGGGAGAGCTCCCGAAGTTCTCCGTCGGCGACACGATCGATGTCCACTACAAGATCATCGAAGGCGACAAGGAGCGCATCCAGGTCTTCCAGGGCGTTCTCCTCGCCGACACGGGCCGCGGCATCCACCGCATGATCTCCGTCCGCCGCATCGTGGCGAACGAGGGCGTCGAGCGCTCGTTCCCCGTCCACTCGCCGCGCCTCGCGAAGATCGAAGTCGTGCGCCGTGGCGACGCCCGCCGCGCGAAGCTCTTCTACCTCCGCGATCGCTTCGGCAAGAGCCGCCGCCTGCGCGACCAGCGCCGCGGCCTGAAGCATGTGGAAGGCGCCGAGACCGCCTCGGCGTAAGACACGCCAAAGCGAGTCGCCGTACCGGCGAGCGCTCAACGGGACGCCATTCACGCCAAAGCGAGCCGCCGCAGCGGCGAGCGCTCAACGGGACGCCATTCACGCCAAAGCGAGCCGCCGCAGCGGCGAGCGCTCAACGGGACGCCATTCACGCCAAAGCGAGCCGCCGCAGCGGCGAGCGCTCAAACCACGCCCGGCCGCGCAAGCGGCCGGGCTTGCTTTTTGACACCCGGAAACGCAAACGGCGCCCTGGCAACGGTGCCTGGCACGCGCCGAGCACAGACGCAGCAAGCACGGACCCAACATCGATCCCGAGAGACCGCCGCGATCGCGTTACCGAGTTTCCGCCGGCTGCGCCCGCTGCTGCGCCCAGAGCACGAGGAGCGTCACCCCTGTGAGCGGCAGCGCAAACCCGAGCATGGTGGATCCAAAGCTGCTGAGGGCGTCGTGTTCCGTGGCGGCAAGCACGAGGTAGGCGATGTAGGCCGCGTAGTAGGCGAGGAACAGGCCGCCCTCCCACCGCGCGATCCGCTGCCCCGTGCTGAAGATGGGAAGGCAGGCGAAGGCGACCGCGATCATCACGGGAATGTCGAAATAGACAAGCCCTTGTGCAACCGACAGTCCACCGGGGGTGACGATGGCGGCGACACCGAGGATTCCAAGCAGATTGAAGACGCTGCTGCCGATCACGTTGCCGACGGCGATGTCGCGCTCTCCGCGGAAGGCCGCCACGATGGAGGTCGCGAGTTCAGGAAAGCTCGTGCCCGCCGCCACGATGGTCAGTCCGATGACCACCTCGCTGATCTCGAGCGCGCGGGCGATCGCGACCGCGCCGTCCACGAGCCAGGACGCGCCGAGCACCAGGAGACCGAGGCCGCCGAGGACAAACGCGATCTGGACGGGAAGCCGACCCAGCCAGCCCGCGGAACCGGAGCCGAACTCCTGCTCATACTCGGCCTGCACGGCGGAGCCCTCGCGTCGCGACTGCCGAATCACGAGCACGGTGTAGGCGACGAGGCCAGACGCGAGCAGCAGTCCGTCGAAGAACCCGATGCGGCCGTCCATGGCCATCACCAGCACCAGAACGGACAGCCCCACGACCAGCGGCACCTCGAAGCGCACCAGCTGCTGCTGCACCACGAGCGGGGCGATCAGGGCGGTCACTCCCAGCACCGCAAGCACGTTGAAGATGTTGCTCCCCACCACGTTGCCGAGGGCAAGGTCGGCCTGTCCGCTGAGCCCCGACCGCACGCTCACCGCGAGTTCGGGCGAGCTTGTGCCGAAGGCGACGACCGTGAGGCCGATCACAAGCGGCGAGATGCCGAAGCGAAGCGCGAGTCGCGACGCCCCGCGCACGAGCGTCTCCGCGCCGATCACGAGCACCACGAGACCTGCGACCAGAAGCATCCAGTTGGTGAGTTCCAAGTTGCGCTCGCTTCGGTGTTCGGACGGGAAGGACCGCGATCCGCGTGACCCGCCCCTTGGCAACGAACCGTGCTGCACGCGCGTGCAGTCGAGGCGGCGGCGGTGGCGCGGGAGTCTAACGAGTGGGCGCGGCGGCGGGCCCGGCCCATCCACTCCGCCAAGGTGCGCGGCATGGGCCGCGAGGCGCCGCCCACCAGACGGCGTGTGCCAGCGCCGTTTCCGCGGGGTCGGCACGGATCCGTACACTCCCCCGACATGCGCGTCACCCTCGCCAAGAGCTTCACCTTCGAAGCCGCCCACTATCTCCCGTGCTTCCCCGACGGCCACAAGTGCCGCCGCATGCACGGGCACTCGTTCCGCGTCGAGGTCGTGGTCGAGGGCGAGATGGACCCCGCGAAGGGCTACCTCGTCGACTACGGAGACATCAAGAAGGCGATCTCGCCCGTCCACGACGCGCTTGACCACCGTTGCCTCAACGAGATCGCGGGTCTCGAGAACCCGACCGCCGAACTTCTCGCCAAGTGGATCTGGGACCGGCTCAAGCCCACGCTGCCGATGCTCTCGCAGGTGATCGTCTGCGAGACCTGCACCAGCCGCTGTGTCTACGAGGGACGCTGATGGCCCGCCCCGTCCACCTGCTCCACGACTCGAGGACCCTCGCGCGCATGATCGGGGCGGAGACCCCCTGCTGCGAGCAGGTCGCGATCTCGACCGCGGGCCCGATGAAGGTCTTCGCGTCGTTCGTCGACGGGAACCCGCTGTCGGGCGCCTGGCTCGTCGACCTCGACGCGCCCTCGTCTCGGATCGTCGGCTGGAGCGGAACCCTCGCGGAGGAGCCCTTCGGCGACGAACCCCGCACCTGGATGCGCGCGGGTCACGAGCGTTTCGCCCGCTTTCTCGACGAGGTCGCGCCCGCGCTGCGCACCCACGGGCGAACGCTCTGCTTCCGCCCGCACCACAGGCATGTGCTCGGCGATGTCCATGCCTCGGTGAAGCTCCTGCGCGAACGCGCGGGCGAGCCGTTCGAGGTGCTCCTTTCCCCGTGCGACCTCCTCGCGCCATCGATGCTCGGGACGGTCGAGGACCACCTCGTGCGCATGTTCGCCCACCTCGGTCCCGTGTCCGCGGCGGTGCTCCTCGGCGATGTGCGGGCGGGAGCAGCCACCGAGGAATCGGGCCTTCTCGAGCCCTGCGCCGCGGGCGAGGGCTCCGTGCCGCTCTCCCTCCTGGGCAAGCTGCTCTCCGACCATGTGCCTCCCGAGACGCCCGTCATCCTGCCGGCGGACGCGCAGGGCCGCCTGCGCGAGGCGCTCGGACTGTGAAGAGCGCGTGATTCCCTCGTTGGCATTTGCCGCGGTGGGCGGGCAGGGTAGACTTCTGTCCGTCTGCGGAACGGATGCCGCGACCTGGAGCGACGATGTCAGCCCTGCCGATCGGGTGCGAGGGCGGAGGCCCTCTGAGAGCCAACGGACTGGACGCGAAGGTCCTGGTCCTGAACCGACATTTCAGCGCCATCCGCGTGGTCGACGCGCGGCGGGCGTTCGTTCTCCTCGCGAAGGAGATCGCGGAGGTCGTCGCCATCGAGGACGGCTCCTATGTGTCGTACCCGTTCTCGACCTGGACCGAGCTGAGCGACTTCCGCCGCGAGTTCGAGTCGCATGACCACGACTGGGTCCGCACCGCGCGCATCACGATCGCGGTGCCGAAGATCGTTCGCGTCCTCGGCTACGACCGACTGCCGCGCGAGCAGGTCAAGCTCAACCGCCGCAACATCTACGCGCGGGACTCGAACCGCTGCCAGTACTGCGGACGGACCTTCGCCACCAAGGAACTCACCCTCGACCACATCAAGCCGCGCGTCCAGGGCGGCGGCAATTCGTGGACCAACCTCGTCTGCGCCTGCGTCAGGTGCAACGCGCGCAAGGGCGGCCGCACGCCCGAGCAGGCTGGGATGCGCCTCATCCGCCCCGCAGTCAAGCCCAAGCGAAACCCCGCCATCTCGCTCAGGCTCGGAAGCCCCAAGTACGAGTCGTGGAAGGCCTTCCTCGACGAGGCCTACTGGACGGTCGAGCTCAGCGACGACTGACCGCCCCGTGCGGCGAAGGTCCGAAACGCGTGTGAAGATTGACGGCCCGCCGCGGGGCGCGCGCGGCGTTCGTGGCCGCACGCGCTAGCATCCTCACCATGCCGAAGAAGGATAAAAAGTCGAAGGGTGAAATCTCGCCTGAAGAACTTGCCGCGCTCGAGGCGCGCAAGGCGGAGAAGGCGGCCGCGAAGGCCGCCGAGAAGGCCGCCGAGAAGCTCGCGCGCAAGGCCGCGAAGGACGGGGGCGAGACACGGGAGACGATCAAGTCTGACAAGAAGTCCGACAAGAAGACCGAGAAGAAGTCCGACAAGAAGCGCGCCGACGACGACGGCATGCCCCGCTTCAAGCATGTGCGAAGGAAGAAGCGTTCGAGCGGGAAGGGGCCGACTCCGCAGGAGATCGGCGAGTCGCTCGTCGCGCTCTTCAACGCCGGCAAGTCGGACGAGGCCGAGTCGACCTGGTACCACCGCAAGATCGAATCGATCGAGGAGGACGGCACGGTCTTCGAGGGCGCGAAGGGCGTCGCCGAGAAGGGTGCGTGGTGGAAGTCGACCTTCACCGTGCTGTCGATGCACGCGACCGGCCCGTATGTCTCGTCGACGGGGTTCACCGTCGTCTACGACGGCCGCGTGCGCTCGGGCGACGGCACCGAGATCGCCATCCGCGAGGCGGGCGTCTACACCGTCGAAGACGGACGCATCGTGCGCGAAGAGTTCATGCGCGCGGCGTTCTGAGCGCCCCGCCGGGGCGCGCCGTCACGACCCCATGATGGCCATGCCGATCGTGAGCGTGACGGCGTTGGCGATGGCGTGCGCCACCATCGGCGCGATCAGGCTGTCGCGCAGCTCGCGGCTGAGCGCGAAGCCCGTGGCGAGACCGCCGAGGACGGGCGTGAAGAGAAGCCCCTGCGGATGCACCGCCGCGAAGACGGCGCTCGAGAGCACCGCCGACGCGAGGATCGACAGCCATCGCACGCGGGGCGTGACGACGCTGCGCATGTGGCCGTAGAGAACGCCGCGGAAGACGATCTCCTCGACGATGGGCGCGGCGATCGACGCCACGGCGAAGAGCAGCGCAAGCTCGAGCCCCGATGCGCCGCCGATGAGTTCCGCCGCCGGGTGCGACGGGCTCGGGGACGGTCCGAGGAGCTGCTGCGAGAGCCAGTTGAGCAGGAAGAAGACGCCGAAGCCGCCGATGAGGAGCGGAACGGCGGAGAGGTAGCAGACGACGCCCGCGAGGGCTTCGCGCGCAAGGCCCGCGCCGCGCGAAAGGCCGCAGAGCCGCAGGAGTTCCGCCCGCGTCATGCCGCGCAGGAGCGGATACGCGAGCGCCGCGAGCGAGAGGAAGAAGGCGACGAAGCTGAACGCGAGGCTGATCGAGGTTCCCGTCGCCTCGGGGTCCGAGACGAGGGCGTCGGTGAGCTTCTGCACCGCAAGCCCGCCGCCGAGATTGAGCGCGTAGAAGAGCGCGAGCCACACGACGAAGGTCTCACCGAGAAGAACGGCGGCGCCACGGTCGTCCGCGGGACGGATCCTGCTCGCCCGCGATGCGCCGAAGAGCGCGACGAGCACCCAGACCAGTGCGCCAGCGCCGAGGAGCGCCGTGAGTCCGTACCACGCCCCTGCGCCGACGACGCCGAGAAGCGCGCGCGTCGCCTCGGCCTGTCCGCCGCCGCAGAGGACGCGACCGAAGTATCCGAGCGAGCGCTCGAACTCCGCGCACGCATCCGCGGGCGGCATGGCCGCGGGGTCCACCGCGCGTGCGTCCATCGCGGCGGCGACGCGGGCGGCGAGCGCGCGCGCAGAGTCGTCGTTGCTCTCCGCCTCGATTCCGCGGGCGAACTCGGCGCCCTCGGTCCACCCCGAGACCTCGCCGAGAAGCACCGCGTATCCGAGCCTGTGGCTCGTCGGAGCGTCGTCCTCGGCGAGCAGCTGCGCGTTCAGCAGAACCTCGGTGCCGCCTCCGACGGGGCCGAAGGCGCTCAGGCCGCCGAGGGCGATCGTGAACTTGCCGAGGAGTTCCGCTTCGCGCGTCGGCGGGTCGAGCGGAGCGCCCGCATCCTCACCTGCCGCCGCCGCATCGATGGCGCCCGCCTCCTCGATCGCGTTCGACGCCATGCGGAATGCGTTGACGCCCGCGACGGTGAGCGCGATGGCGGTCCAGACGAGGACGAGGCGGTGTCGAAGCGTCATATCGGTCCTTGTGGGTGCGATCAGGTCCTCGAGCGCCGTTTATAGGACAGTTCTTACGCGTCGAGGGCGACCGGATCCCGCGCGCGTCTCATCGCGGCTTGATCGGCCTTTGGTCATCGACACAATGCGCGGTCCGCGCGAGGATTGGCCGCACGCCGCACCCGATGAGGCGCGCGGTGCGGGCGCCGCGCCGCGCAACCTTGACACCACTCGGCGGAGTGGTATCCTCACCGATTCTCCGCACGGCGATCCGTGCTCACCTTTGCTGCTCTCCGTCGGATTGCCCGACTCGAGACGGAACAATTCTGGACAGACCATGCCCCGTCAGACCTACATTGCAAAGCGCGGCGAGATCAAGACCGTTTGGCGTCATGTCGATGCCGAAGGCAAGACGCTCGGCCGCCTCGCCACCGAAGTCGCCACCGTGCTCATGGGCAAGCATCGCCCCGAGTACACGCCGGGCGTTCTCAGCGGCGACGCCGTCATCGTCACCAATGCTGCGAAGGTCGTCCTCACGGGCCGCAAGCTCGACCAGAAGACGCGCCGCCGCTGGTCTGGCTACCCGGGTGGCCTGAAGGTTCGGTCGTACCGCCAGGAGATCGAGTCGAACCCCGCGCGCCTCGTGTCGGAGGCGATCCTCCGCATGGTGCCGAAGGGTCGCTTCGGCCGTTCGCTGCACTCGCGCCTGCGCGTGTTCGCAGGGGCGACCCACACCCATAGCTCGCAGGAGCCGATCGCGATCGAGACTCCGAGTGCGGCGCACGAGCTTCCCGCAGAGCGCCCCGTCGCCACCGAGAAGGCGGCGCGCACGAAGTCCGCGCCGCGTCGCGCCAGCACGCGCACCGCGAAGTGATCGAGAACGAGGAACGAAACGACCTCCAGCCGCACGAAGCACCTTGCGCACGCTGAGACGCGTGCGAGACCACGAACGAGTGGAAACCACGAAGAAGACGCCATGATCGACCAGACGACCGACCAGACGACCGCCGCGACCCCCGCCCCCACGAAGACCCGCATCCTGCGCGGTCCCGACCAGAAGGGCTGGTACTGGGGCACGGGCCGTCGCAAGACCGCCGTGGCGCGCGTGCGCATCAAGGGCGGCAGCGGCGCAGTCGAGGTCAACGGCAAGGATCTTCCCGAGTTCTTCGTCGAGGAGCGCGACAGGCAGCTCATCCTGAATGTCCTCGACAAGACCGGCCTCAAGGGCAAGGTCGATGTCAAGGTGAACGCCGTCGGCGGCGGAAGCACGGGCCAGTGCGGCGCCACCGTCCTCGGCCTCGGCCGCGCGGTGCTCAACTACGACGCCACGCTTGAGCCGATCCTCCGCGAGCACGGCTTCCTCAGCCGCGACTCGCGCAAGGTCGAGCGCAAGAAGTACGGCCAGGCCGGCGCCCGCCGTCGCTTCCAGTTCAGCAAGCGCTGATCGAACAAGCGATTCGGCAGGAAACGAATATCCCGAAGGCGGCCGCGCGATGCGGCCGCCTTCTTTCTTGGCGCGGCGAAGGGACGCGTGCAGGCCGATGGCCGGAGCGCGTCCGCGCGCCCGAATCGCGCAGGAGAACGACCGCCTCCATGCAAGGCGCCGCCGCGATCGACCCGTCGAGAGAAGTGCGGAATCACCGCCCTGGGTTCACGGGTTCACGCGTTCACGGGTTCACGCGTTCACGGGTTCACGCGCGACGGATCACGGCTTCCGCCTCGCGGAGACGCTTCGTCATGAGCGCGATCGTGGTGCGGTCTTCCTGCGCCATGCGCTCGATCGTGCGGGGCATCTCGCCACCGAAGCCGTAGCGCCGCGCGAGGAGCCTCGCTGCGACCGCGGTCTCGCCCGTTCCTCCGACGAGCCGCTCGACGAGCTGCCTGCGGTGCGCAAGCGGATCGACGATCGCCTGCCACTGCGCCACTTCGCCGAGGAGCGCGTGCGCCACGCCCGTGGA
The DNA here is from genome assembly GCA_016124975.1 of Phycisphaera sp. GTDB lineage: Bacteria > Planctomycetota > Phycisphaerae > Phycisphaerales > SM1A02 > QWPT01. The sequence goes on from WGMP01000049.1 coordinate 12,571, forward strand.
GTGACGGGCGGCCGCGCGCGTGGAGCGGCGCATGGGCAGGCGCTTGGCGAGCGCGTAGTCGGCCGCCAGCGACACCGCGCGCTCGAACCGCTGGCGCGACGGATCGAACGCCGTGACCACGCCGTGCACGGCCTCGACGAGCGAGCGCGCGAGCGCGCGAAGCTCGTCCGACGGAAGCCGCTCGGGGCCGATGTCGCAGAAGTGGTCCGCGCGGCCGAGCGCGATCACGAGCGCACGCTCGACCAGCAGCGCGCGCAGCCGCAGCGCGAAGCGGAGGTCGGTCTCGATCTGGTCGACCGTCGCGCGCTCGGGCCAGCGCTCGAGCGCGTCGATGGCGCGCGAGGCGCGGCGCAGCAGGAAGTGCATCGCGGCGGCGCGGGTCTCGTCGCGCTCCGCATGGCCGCGCGACTCGCGCGCGTGCAGCCTGCGGATCTCGCGCGCGCTCTCGATCGCCTCGAGCAGGTTGCCGTCGCGGAGACCGAGCGGCTGGAGCCGCCGCGCCGCAGGGGCGAAGGGAATCGTCTCGTCGGCGCCGGGCAGATCGAAGGTGGAGAGCTCGATCCACGAGGGCTGGACCGCACGCAGGCGCTCGCCGCGCCGTCGGTCGACGAGGGCGCGCACATACGACTCGCTCTTCCCGAGACGCTCCGCCACGCGCGACGGCTCGATCGCGAATCGCCACGCGCGCTCGACGAGCGGCCCGATCCGCTCGATGCTGCGCTGGCGGCGACGCGCGGACGCGCCGAACTCGCGGAGGTAGATCAACCGCACGCCCTCGTGCGAGCGGCCATGCGCCGCGGCGACCTGCTTCGCCGCCTGGTTGAGCGAGGCGCCCGCCGCGATGAGCGCGCGGCCCGCCTCGACGAGGGCGCGCCGCTCGTCGCCATCGATGCGTCGGAAGCTGCGGGCGCGCTCGATCTCGGCGCCGTGATGCGCCGTGTAGCGCGCCAGCGCCTCGCGGTAGATCGCCACGCGGGTGCGGCCTTCCTCGACGATCCAATGCGCGCAGAGTCCGCTGCGGCGCCAGCGCTGCAGCGTCTTGGACGCGACGCCAAGCTCCTGCGCGAGTTCCTCGAGGGTTCCCGCGCCGCCGTCGCGCTCGTCACCCGTGAGCTCGAGGCGCTCGGAGAGGTCGAGGACCAGCGTCGTGAGATCGGCGATGAGCTCACGGCCCGAGACGACCTGTGCGCCAACGATGCCCGCGGATCCTCCGATGACCGACGCCAGCGCCTGCGAGAGCGCATAGTCGGCCGATGGATCGATGGTCGGAATCAGCGCCTCGGCCGCCAGCATCCTGCCGCGGATCGACTCGCGCGGGTCGGACGCGGTCCGCGCGGGGATGACCCCGAGGCTCGGAAGGGAGTAGGACGCTCGGCGCGGCATGACGGTGTTCGCTGGCCCATCCACTCTACTGCGTGGGTATCGGATCTACGCGCGAACCTGTCCCGATTCGGCAGGGCGCGGCCGAATCCGGAACTTTTTCCCGCCCAGAGGCGGGTTCTCGAACCCTGCCCTGATCCCGTCAGCCGACGGCAGACCCGAGGCGCGGGCCATCCGAGGCACCCGCGCGCGCGGGGGCACCCGTGTCCGCGCCGGACGAGAGCGAGACCGCGATCGTGCTCGACACCGAGCGGGGAATCCTGGGGTTGAGCCGCGTCAGGCACTCGTGCACGATCAGGCCGCTTGCGGCCGCGAGGGCGGGCAGGTGCGCCCGCGAACGGCGGTCCCGCGAGATCAGCTCGACCTCGCACCCGAGCCAGTCCTCCATCCTCGAAGGGCCGAGGCCCGTGAGGTCGACCGTGATCTGATCCATGTTGACGGCGCCGACGACGGGCGCCTCGGCGGGCGTGCCGTCGGGGAGGAGGACGCGCACATGGGTCGCGGCGCCTTCGGCCGCGGCGCGCGAGGTCGGGTAGCCATCGGCGTATCCCACGGGAACGAGACCGATGGTCGAGGCCCGAGGCGCCGTCCATCGCGCGCCGTAGCCGACGGATGCGCCTTCGGCGATGCGCTTCACCTGGACGAGGCGGCTCGCCCATCGCACCGCTGGCCGAAGGTCGCCCGAAGCGAGGAGCGGCTCTTCGGCGCAAAGTTCCTCAAGGCCGTAGCCGAGCCAGGCGAGCCCGAAACGCACCATGCCACGATGGAACCGCCGGCCGCGGGCGAGCGCGTAGGTGCTCGCGACGTGCTCGATCGCATCGGCAGGAATCAGGCGGCGATGCGCCGCGAGGAACGCGTCGAACGCGGCGAGCTCGCGCTCGGTGATCTCGGCGCTCGAGCGCGAGTGCGAGAAGTGCGTGAAGATCCCGCGCAGCGCGAGGCGGCCGTGCGTCGCGATCGTGCGCAGGATGCGGGCGGCCTCTTCGGGCGCGGCGCCTCCCCTGCTCATCCCGACATCGAGCTCGAGGTGGACGGGCAGAGTCGCACCGAGAGACTCGGCGCACTCCGCGAGACGCGCGGCCTGCACCTCGTCGTGCACCACGAGATGGAGCTGCCCAGCGAGGACGAGCCGCACGAGCTCGTCCTCGCGCGCGATGTCGACCACGGGCATGAGGACGAGGACGGGCACCGCTCCGTTCACGGCTGCGGCCGTCTCGATCGCCTGGCGCAGCGAGTAGACCGCGAGCATCTCGGCGCCCGCCGAGACGAGCCGGCGCGCGACGCGGCCGACGCCGAGGCCGTAGGCGTCCGCCTTCACGATCGGGCAGAGCCCGCAGCCCCGGCCGACCGCGCGGCGGAGAACGGCCATGTTCTGGTCGATGGCCAAGAGGTCGATGTCGATCGTGCTCGTGTCCTGCATGGCATCCTGCCTCGCAAGGGGGTGTCTGGCGTGGGTGTATTTGTATCGACTCGGGAAAGCCTCTACCATCAGCGGACGAATCACACGAATCCCGGGCGGGAGGCCGCCCCCTCAGAAAGCGTCAATGGACACAGCATCACCAGAAACTTTCGTCATCGACCGCACCTTCGCCGACCTTGGCCTGAAGCCCGCCCTCCTCGAGGGCCTGACCAAGCGCGGCTTCCGCCACCCGACCCGCATCCAGGCCGCCCTGATCCCCGCCGCCCTCGCAGGCAAGGATGTCCTCGGCCAGGCCAAGACGGGAACAGGGAAGACCGCCGCGTTCGGCCTCCCGCTCCTGAACCTCCTCGACCCGTCCGCTGCGTTCTCGGCGCTCGTCCTCGTGCCGACGCGCGAGCTCGCGATCCAGGTCGCGAAGGAACTGCAGGAGCTCGGCAGCTTCGCCAAGGTGCAGACGGTCGCGGTCTACGGCGGGCAGCCGATCACCAAGCAGCAGCCGCTCCTCGCGAAGGGCCCGCCGATCGTCGTCGGCACCCCCGGCCGCGTCATGGACCTCGAGGAGCGCGGGATCCTTCCCTTCCGCGACTTCCGCTTCGCGATCCTCGATGAAGTCGACCGCATGCTCGACATCGGCTTCCGCGACGACATCCGCAAGATCCTCGGCAAGCTGAAGAAGACCCCGCAGACGATCTTCGTGTCGGCCACGATCTCCCCCGAGATCGAGAAGCTCGCGCGGAGCTACATGAAGGAGCCCGAGAAGATCGTCACCTTCGAGAAGAGCCTCACGGTCTCGCAGGTGAAGCAGAGCTACTTCACCGTCGAGCGCTGGGACAAGCGGCGCCTTCTCCTCCACCTCCTCAAGAAGGAGAACCCGGGGCTGACGGTCGTGTTCTGCCGCACCAAGCGCGCGGTCGACGAGGTGACGCTCTTCCTCGAGAAGAACAAGATCGACGCGCACGCGATGCACGGCGACATGTACCAGAAGAAGCGCGACCAGGTCATGGGACGGCTCCGCGAGGGCGATCTGTCGGTGCTCGTGGCGAGCGACCTCGCTGCGCGCGGGCTCGACGTCGACGACATCACGCATGTGGTGAACTACGACATGCCCGAGGACCCCGAGGTCTACATCCACCGCATCGGCCGCACCGCGCGCGCGGGCCGCAAGGGCGTGGCGTGGAGCTTCGTGACGCCCGACCAGGGCGAGCTCCTCACGAACATCGAGATGCTCGCGAACGTCGAGATTCCGTGCCTCGGCTACGACGACTTCAAGCCGGGACCGATCCCGGCGGAGGTCGCCGCCATGCGCGAGCATGAGGCGAAGCGCCGCGAGGACGCGCAGCACGCCCGCAACCGCACGGCTGGACCCGAGGTGCCTGTGGTCGAGTCGGTCGATGCGGCGATGTTCCCCGATGGCATCGTTCCGACGGCGCTTCCGACGAGACGCCTCGGCGGACGCGCGCGCACGAGCCGACGCTGAACGGGATCCGTCGTGCACGCATCGCGCAACCCCTTCGTCCGCGTGGCGCTCGAGGTCGAGTCGGCTCTCGCAGAGGGTCGGCCCGTGGTCGCCCTCGAGACGGCCGCCGTGACGCACGGGCTTCCGCGCGCACCGCTTGCGCGCGCGCTTCCTTGTCTCGCGGACGACGACATGCCCGAGTCGGTGCGCGAGTGCTTCGGAGCGAGCGCTCCCGTGCACGCGGCGCTCGGGCACGCGCAGGCCGCGGCGGTGCGCGCCGAGGGCGCGGTGCCTGCGTCGGTCGGCATGCTTCGCGGCGAGCTCGTGATCGGCCTCACGGCCGACGAGCTCGATGAACTCGCCACCTCGGGCGATGCGGCGAAGATGAGCGCGCGCGACATCCCGCTCGTCGCCGCGCGCGGCGGAAGCGGCGGCACGACCGTGGCTGGCACGCTCCTCGCATGCGCGCTCGCGCGGCCGAGGCCGATCGACATCTTCGCGACGGGCGGAATCGGCGGCGTTCACAGGGGTTTCGCGGTGATGCCCGATGTCTCCGCCGACCTTCGCGCGATCCGCGAGACGGGCACGCTCGTCGTGACGGCGGGCGCGAAGTCGATCCTCGACCTCGCGGCCACGGTCGAGGCGCTCGACACGCTCGGCGTGCCGCTCGTGGGGCTCGGCACGCGGTGGTTTCCCCGATTCCTCTCCGAAGGCTGCGCGCCGCTTGCGGTCAACGCCGTCGCGGCCGACCCGACGGATGCGGCGCGGCTCTTCGGCGCGCACGCCGCCATGCGGCCTGGCGCCGGCATGCTGCTCTGCGTTCCCCCGCCCGAGCGGCATGCGCTTCCCGCGGCCGTGATGGAGCGCGCGATCGAGGCAGGCCTGCGCACTTGCGAAGAGCGCGGCGTGCGGGGCCCCGAGGTGACGCCCGTTCTTCTCGGCGCGGTGGCCGAGGCCACGGGCGGCGCGTCGCTCGAGACGAATCTCGCGGTCCTCATCTCGAACGCACGCATCGCGGCGCGGGTCGCTGTGGCGCGCTGCGCAACTTGACAGTCGCAGGCCCCTCTGCTTGACTACGCCTGAGAGGTGGCGTCTGGAACAGAGGTTCCGCGATCCACCGCGCGCGCGGATCACCGCGTGCGAAACCGGGCCGAATCATCGCGGCCCGTGCGACCGAGACTCGGTCGAGTCGGACGATCTGCGGGGGTGAAGTCGGTCGATGGCGATGTTCGACCAAGCGCGAGCGAGTTGCTCGTGCATGCTTCCTGCGGCACGCGCACGCGCGTGCGAACGCAGGGCGTCTGCGGCATGAGCCGCCTCACTTCCTCTCCGCAGCGACCCCGCCGCAGCGCCAGTTGAGACCTCCGAGAGAAATCCCGTATGGCAGCAAAGAAGACCTCAGCGTCGAAGACAGGCTCCTCCGGCAAGTCGGCCACCGCTTCCGCGCCTCGCGCGAAGCAGGCCTCCACGACCAAGAAGACCGCGAAGGTCGCCGAGGCCGTGACGGCCCCAAAGGGTGCGAAAGCCCCGAAGGTCGCGAAGGCCACGAAGGTTGCGAAGGTCGCGAAGGCCACGAAGGTTGCGAAGACCACGACCGCTGCGAAGGCTGTGAAGGACGCGAAGACCTCGAAGGACGCGAAGACCTCGAAGGTCTCCAAGACTCCGGGCACCGTCGCGGCGCAACCAGAAGTCGCTGCGACGGCGAAGGCCCCTGCACGCACGACGACGAAGGTGGCCGCGACGCGGCGGGCGAAGACCGCGAGCAAGACAGCCGCCGCGGCACTCGAGAGCGCCCCACAGGAACGCATCGCGCGCAGCGAGCCGATCGTGCTTGCACCGCTGCCGATCGCTCCTCCCCCGCCTCCACCCGTGGTCATCGAGTCGAAGCCGCCCGTCGTGCCGCCTGCGGAGACCGCGCGGCGCGAAGAGTCGGCGCCATCCACATCGTTCGTCGAGAGAGGCTCCGAGGACAGGAGTCCGGAGGAGGGCGGCGGTCGACGCAAGCGCCGCCGCCGCCGTCGGAGGAGGCGCGGCGGCGGACAGCCGTTCGATCCATCGGCACCCGTGGACGGCGCGACCGACGCGGGGCCGCAGGCGTCGCATGATCCGAAGCATGATCCGAAGCATGATCCGAAGCATGATCAGAGACATGATCAGAGACATGATCAGAAGCATGATCAGAAGCATGATCAGAGGCATGATCAGCGACACGACCAAAGGCCCGACCAGAGGCACGCGCACGGCCAGCATCACCGCCACGGTGGCCCACCGCTCTCCCCCGAGGAGCAGGCGCAGCGCGAGGCCGAGCGCGCCGCGCGCCGCGAGGAGCACGAGCGTCGTCGCCGCGAGCATCAGGAGCGGCGCCGGCAGGAGCACGCCCAGCGCGAGGAGCAGCGTCGGCAGCAGCAGGAACAGCAGGAGCAGCTGTCGCCGCCGTTTGAGTGCGACGGCGTCCTCGAGTGGCCTGGCAACGCCGACGGTCGCATTCGCCAGTTCGCGGATGGGCTCGTCGAGTCGGACGGCGATCCGTATGTGCCGCTGGCCCTGCTCGACCAGTACCCGCTCCGCGCCGCGCAGCGTGTCGTCGCGGAGGCGCAGCTGCGCAGGCCGCCGAAGAAGAAGCGCCGTGGTGGCGGCGGTGGCGGCGGAAATCGCCAGCCGCGGCCGATCGTCCAGCGGATCATGTCGATCGAAGGGCTGCCCGTCGAGGAATACGCCCGTCGCAAGCAGTTCGCGGAGTACACGGCGCTCGATCCCGCGCCGCGCATCACGCTCGAGTACCGCGGCTGTCCGCCTGCGTGCCGCCTGATCGACCTCTTCTGCCCGATCGGATTCGGCACGCGCGGACTCATCGTGGCGCCGCCGAAGGCGGGCAAGACGATGCTTCTCCAGAACATCGCCTACGGCATCAAGCACAACCACCCGCATGTCGAGGTCGTCGCGCTCCTGATCGACGAACGCCCCGAGGAGGTCACTGACTTCAAGCGGAACGTGCCCGCGCAGGTGCTCGCGAGCTCGAACGACCAGGACCTCGAGCGGCACCTTTCCCTCGGAATCCTCGCGATCGAACGCGCCAAGCGCCTCGTCGAGGCGGGTCGCGACGTGGTCGTGCTCCTCGACTCGCTCACGCGCCTCGGACGCGCCTTCAACAACAGCCGCCGCTACGGTTCGTCGGGCAAGACGATGTCGGGCGGCCTCGACTCGCGCGCGCTCGAGGTTCCGAAGCAGCTCTTCGGCGCCGCGCGGCGCTGCGAGGAGGGCGGCTCGCTCACGATCATCGCGACCTGCCTCGTCGACACGGGCTCGCGCGCGGACCAGATGATCTTCGAGGAGTTCAAGGGCACGGGCAACATGGAGCTCGTGCTCGACCGCTCGATCTCCGAGAAGCGCATCTTCCCCGCGATCAACCTCGCGGCGAGCGGCACGCGCAAGGAGCACCTTCTTCTCAGCGAGCGCGAGCTCAAGACGATCACCGCGCTCAGGCGTCGGCTTCTCGCGGTTCCGCCGTTCGCGCAGGTCGAGCAGCTTCTCGCCGCGTGCCAGCGCTTCGCGACCAACGAACTGATGGTCGGCGGTGCGGGCTGACGGAGGCGCCATGGACCCGCAAGGCGCGCTGCCGCCCGTCATCGACGTCGCGGTCGACGACCCGCGGCTCGACCGCTTCCGCGGCGTGCGCGACCGCGAGCTGCGAGGGACGCTCGGCCTGCACGCGATCGAGAGCGAGCGCGTGGTGCGGCGCTTCCTCGCGGCCGCGCTCAGGCGACGCGCGCATCCGATGCCGCCCGTGCTCGAGCCGCACGCGCTGCTCGTCACGCCCGATGCATGCGAGCGCCTCGCGGATCTCACCGCGCACTTTCCCGCACTCGCGGTCTACCGCTGCTCCGACGAGCGCGCGCTCCACGGGATCACGGGCTACACGATGCACTCGGGCGCGATTCTCCTCGGCGTGCGCCACGACGACGGCTCGCTCACGGACCTCGACGCGTGGCTCGCGCGCACGCCGCACGAGCCGCGCGAGTTGCTCGTCGCCCTCGACGGCATCACGCAGACAGACAACGTGGGCGCGATCTTCAGGAACGCCGCGAGCTTCGGCGCCCGCGCCGCGATTCTCTCGCCGCGGGCAAGCGACCCGTTCCTGCGCAAGACGCTGCGCGTCTCGATGGGCCGCGCGCTCAACATCCCGTGGTGCCGCGCCGACGCCGCCGAGTGGCCCGCCTGCCTCGACCGGCTGCGCCGCGACCACGGCTATGCCATCGTCGCCGCGGAAGACACGCCCGACGCGGTCGAGCTCGCGCGCTTCACGGCGGTCGCGCGCTCGATTCCCGCACGGATGATCGTGGTGTTCGGCGCGGAGCAGGACGGCGTCTCGCGCGCCGTACTCGACCTCGCCGACGCGGTCGTGAAGATCCCCATGCTGCGCGCAGGCTCGGCGCTCGCACGCGATCTCGCTGACGACCCGCCGAGCCTCAATGTCTCGATCGCAAGCGCGGTGATGCTGCACGGACTGCTGGCCGACGCCTCGTGACGGGGCGCAAGCGGACAGTGCGCGATCAAGGCGCGATCAAGGCGCGATCAAGGCGCGATCAAGGCGCGATCAACCCGCGATCAAAGCTCGAGCTTCGCCACGACCGCCGCGGAGCCACCCGACGGCGCGGCCTCGCCCGACGACATGGTCTCCACAGCCGGCGCCTTCGACTCCTCGCGCACGCGCTCGATGCGCGCGCCGAGGGCGTTCAGCTGCTCCTCCATGCGCGTGTAGCCGCGGTCGAGGTGGTAGATGCGCGACACCTCGGTCACGCCCTCGGCCGCGAGGCCCGCGAGGACGAGGCTGGCGCTCGCCCGCAGGTCGCTCGCCATCACAGGCGCGCCCTTGAACGGGCGTCCGCCCGAGACGACGCAGGTCGGTCCCTGGCGGTAGATCTTGGCGCCCATGCGCGAAAGCTCGGCGACATGGCCGAAGCGCTCGGGGTAGATCTTCTCGGTGATGATCGAGTTGCCCTCCGCGAGGCAAAGGAGCGTCATGAACTGCGCCTGCAGGTCGGTCGGGAAGCCGGGGTGCGGCTGGGTGGTGATCGTCGTCGGCCTCAGCGTACGGTCGCTCGTCACGCGCACGGTCGCGTGCAGCGGATCGTCGTGGCCGTCGATCATCTCGACATGCACGCCGATCTCGTTGAGGCGGTCGAGCGCCGACAGCATGCAGTCGTAGGGGAACTCCTCAAGGATCACATCGCCGTTCGTCACAGCCGCAGCGACCGCATAGGTGCCGGCCACGATGCGGTCTGGGATCACGGTGTGCGTCGCCGAGCCGAGGCTCTCGACCCCGTGGATCACGAGGCGGGGGCTGCCGATGTTCTCGATGCGGGCGCCCATCGCGTTGAGGAGGTTCGCGAGGTCGACGATCTCAGGCTCGCACGCGGCGCTCTCGATGACGGTCGTGCCCTTCGCGAGGACGGCGGCCGTCATGACGTTCGCGGTGCCGAGCACGGTCGAGCCGAACGGCCCGCCGAGGAAGATCGTGGTGCCCTTCAGGCCCTGCGGCGCCGTGGCGATGATGTCGCCCTCGGTCAGCTCGATCTTCGCACCGAGCGCCTCGAGGCCGCGCAGGTGGAGGTCGATCGGTCGCTCGCCGAACGCGCAGCCGCCCGGCATCGACACGCGCGCGCGGCGGCGCCGCGCCAGCATCGGGCCGAGCACGCAGATCGACGCGCGCATCGTCTTCACGATGTCGTAGTGGGCGTGGATCCTGTTCTGGTCGACCACGCGGGTCTTGACCGTGCCGCACTCGCCCTCCACCTCGACGCCGAGCTCGCGGAGAAGCTTGAGCATGTTCGAGATGTCCGACAGGCACGGGACATTCTTCAGGGTCAGCGTTCCGTCGGTGCAGAGCGCGGTCGCCAGAAGCGGCAGCGTCGCGTTCTTCGAGCCTTCGATCTGGATGCGGCCTGCCAGCCGGCGGCCACCCTGAATGCGGAACGAGTCCATGGGCATGCAATCCTTTGCGGGCGGTTCCGGCGTCGTGCCCAGCGCCCTGAAAATCGGCGTGAAGACCTAAGAAAACGGGATGAAGAGTCGTCGCGAACGCGGCCGCGGACGGTCGCGCGGATTATGGCGAATGTATCGGCGTTCGGGCGCCGCGAACTGGAGGAGACGCGATGTCCACATCCGCTCCACCGTCGGGACATCGGTTGCGCCGAGGCCCGGTCTCTCTGCGGCGGAGGCTCCACCGCCAACCCCCCAGACCGTCCCGCCCGCACAGAACCGCCCGAGTCGGACTTCGACCCACCGAGCCAGCCGCACCGCCTTGCCCCCCGAGAGGTCGCATCCCACCCTCATCCCGGTCCTGTCATCCACACCGAAAGGGGAGCATGTTGTTCCGCAACCCGAATCCTGGCCGCCTCTTGCTTGTCGTCTGCGTCGCGCCGCTCGCACTCGCACCGCTCTCGTCAGGCACCCCAGCCGCACCCGAGGCAGACCCGCCCGAGACGATCACCCTGACGGGAATCGTCCGCGACTTCAAGGAACGCACCAAGCCGGGCGGCCACCCCGACTTCGAGCGCCAGCCCGCGAACGGGTTCGGGCACTACTGCAACAACCTGCAGCCGATCCTCGGCGAGGACAAGAAGCCCGTCTTCAAGGGCGGCGGCTTCAAGCTCGGCTCGCAGTGGAGGGACAGCTCGGGGCGGAACATCTGCTGGCGCCTCTACGACCCCTCCAAGGGCGACCTCGCAGGCTCGCAGTCGGCGCTGTCCACCGACAACGGCGGCATCCAGTCTGCCGCCAGCTTCGCCAGCTGGTTCAACGACGACCTCAGCTACAACGTCTCGCAGGCGCTCTCGCTCGAGCTCGTCCGCCAGCCGAACGGGAGCTATGTCTTCGACTCGCAGACGGACCCCGCCTACAAGGCGCTCGGAGGCTTCTTCCCGATCGAGAACGCGCT
>WGMP01000058.1 GCA_016124975.1 Phycisphaera sp.
CAGCCTTCGACTCCGACGCGTGTCGTTCCGCATGCTGAAGCATGCGGGCACCCCTGGCTTGGGGACTCCGACGCGTGTCATCCCCGCCAGAGGAAGCCGCCGCAGCGGCGACCGCTCAAACCACGGGTGCCCGTGGACTTCAGTCCGCGGAACGGGTGATGTCAGCCGTCGACTCCGACGCGTGGCGTTCCGCATGCTGAAGCATGCGGGTACCCCTAATGATCGACTCCGACGCGTGTCATCCACGCCAAAGGAAGCCGTTGCACAGATGAATGCAGCCGTCACGCGTAGCACTTCTCCGCGTACTCGGCCACCATGCGGTGCGTCGAGAAGAAGTCGGGAATCGTCGAGGCGCTCGCGAGCGCGCGCGTGATCCACTTCTTCGGCAGGCCGTCGCGACCGCGGTCGTAGAACTCGGGCACCAGGCTCTTCTCGAGGATCGTGTAGAGAGACTCCGCGTCGCGCGTATCGCGCGCGGCGCCAGCACCGTGCGCGTCGGCTTCGTTGAACGCCCCGTCGTCGGCCTCGCCGATCGCCCAGCCGTTCGTGCCTGATCCGTAGCGTCCCTTCGCGCCCTTCTGCGCGACGAATCCCTCGGGCCACCAGCCGTCGAGGATCGAGCAGTTGATGCCGCCGTGCGGCGGCGACTTCATGCCGCTCGTGCCGCTCGCTTCATGCGGGCGGATCGGGTTGTTGAGCCACACATCGCAGCCCGAGACGAGTGCACGGCCGACCGACATGTCGTACTCCTCGAGCAGGAAGACCTTGCCGCGCAGCGCGGGGTGGCGCGTCATCTCGAAAACGGTGCGCGCGTAGGCCTGCCCGCCCGTGTCGCGCGGGTGCGCCTTCCCCGCGAAGATGAACTGGACGGGCCTCTTCGAGTCGCCGACGATCTTCGCGAGGCGCTCGATGTCGGTGAAGAGGAGCGGCGCGCGCTTGTAGGTGGCGAAGCGGCGCGCGAAGCCGATGGTGAGCGCAGCGGGGTCGAGCGCGTTCGCGAACTCGTCGAGCGCAAGCGGCCCCTCGCCGCGGCGTTCGGCCGCGCGCACGAGGCGCTCGCGCGCGAAGCGGACGAGGCCTGCGCGCAGGGTCGTGCGCATCACCCAGAACGCTGCGGGGTCGGCGTCGACCGCGCGCTTCCAGCCCTTGTTGCGCGGCGTCGGCGCGCAGGCGTCGAATCCGCACTCGTCCTTCCAGAAGGCGCGCGCGTGCGGGTCGAGCCAGGTCGGCGTGTGGATGCCGTTCGTCACATGCGTGATCGGCACGGCCTTCGCGGTGCGCACACCGTAGGCCTTCTGCCACATCGCGCGGCTGACTTCGCCGTGGAGCTTCGCGACGCCGTTCACCTTCGACGCGAGGCGCAGGCAGACGACCGTCATGCAGACGGGCTCCTTCGCGTCGGCGGGGTTCTCGCGCGAGAGCGACTCGATGTCCTCGCGCGAGATGCCGCCCTTCGCGAGCGTCTGCGCGAGGCCTTCGCACACCATGTCGACGCCGTAGCGGTCGTGGCCCGCCGCGACGGGCGTATGGGTGGTGAACACGGTGCGCGCGCGCACGGCGTCAACCGCGTCGGCGTGCGACATGCCGCCTGCGCGGAACTCGGCGAGCAGTTCGATGGCGGCGAAGGCTGCGTGGCCTTCGTTCAGATGGATCTTCGACGGCGCGATGCCGAGGGCGCGCAGCGCGAGCATGCCGCCGACGCCGAGGAGCACCTGCTGGCGCATGCGCAGGTGCGGCTCGCCCTTGTAGAGGCCCTCTGTGAGCTGGCGGTCTTCCGCGCTATTTTCCGGGAGATCCGCGTCGAGCAGGTAGACGCGCGTGCGGCCGACATCCATGCGCAGGATGCGCGCGCGCACCGTCGAGTGGCCCACGGGGCAGTCGATCGCGACGCCCGTGTCGGAGATCGGAAGGGTCGCGCGGTCGTAGACGGGGTAGAGCACCTTGGTCGAGCCGTCGTCTGCGAACTGCTGGATGTAGTAGCCGTGGCGGTAGTAGAGGCCGACGGCGACGAGCGGCACGCCGAGGTCGCTTGCGCTCTTCAAGTGGTCGCCCGCAAGGACGCCGAGACCGCCCGAGTACTGCTGGATGCTCTCGTGCGTTGCGTACTCGCTGCAGAAGTAGGCGACCTGCACATGCGCGTGCTTCTTGGCGTGCGTCGCGCCCCACCAGGTCTCGCGTGCGAGCTCGGCCGCGAGCGCGGCGCGCGCGTCGGCGAGCGCGAGGCGGAAGCCAGGCTCCTCGCACGCGGCGGAGAGCGCGGCGGCGCTCACCTGCGCGAGCACCGCAAGCGGCGAGCGCTTCGTCGCGTGCCAGAGCACGGGGTCGAGCGCCGCGAACGGGCGCTGCGCGACCTCGTTCCAGCTCCACCAGAGGTTCATCGCCAGTTCACGCAGTTGCGTGCGCGCGTCGTCGGGTGTGATCGGCGCGGGCACGACGGTGCGGCGATGCGCGGCGACGGGCTTCGCGGCACGCACAACGCTGGATCTTCGGGAGGACTTCCGGGCGGGCTTCCGGGTTGACTTCGACTTCTTCGCGGCCATTCGCGGGAGGATAGTGGAGCGAGGGCGCGCTGCGGTCGCCCGTTCCGCGAACACGCACCAAAGGCCGCTGCTCCCGATTCCGTTGGCGCCGCTTGCGCCAATGCCAGCCGCGGCAGCAGCCCACGCGCACGCTAGAGCCGCCCCGCCGCCTCGATGTTCGCCCGCAGCTCGTCGGCCAGCGCCGCGGTCGCGGCGCCGTCGGCCATCCGCCAGGTCCAGTTCCCCGTCGCGGTCCCCGGGAGGTTCATGCGCGCGACCCGTCCGAGGCCGAGGAGATCCTGCATTGGCAGGATCGCGAGCACCGACGGCGACGCGAGCACGATGCGGCGCATCGCCTCGGTCACGGCCCCGTTCCCCGCGTAGGCCTTGAAGCGCGCGCGCTCCTCGGGCGAGCGCGACTGCCACCACTGCGCGGTGGTCTCGTTGTCGTGCGTGCCCGAATAGACCACGCTCTTCACGGGATGGTTGTGCGGCATGTCGCCCGACTTCCCGCTCCAGAACGCGTTCTGAACAATCCGCATGCCCGCGAGGCCGAAGTCGTCGCGCAAGGCCTCGACCTCGGGGGTGAGCGCGCCGAGGTCCTCGGCGATCAAGGGAAGCGCGTCGAACGACTTCGACATCGCCTCGAGGAGCGCGCGGCCGGGCGCTGGCCGCCACTCGCCCTTGCGCGCGTTCTTCGCGCCTGCGGGCACCTCGTAGGCGCGCACGAAGCCGATGAAGTGGTCGATGCGCACGAGGTCGAAGCGCTCGGCCGCGCAGCTGATGCGCGAGGTCCACCACGCGAACTTCTGCTTGGCGTGCGCGTCCCACGCGTAATGCGGATGGCCCCAGAGCTGCCCGTCGGCGCTGAAGCCGTCGGGCGGGACACCCGTGAGAACCTCGGGCGTGCCGTCCTTCTTCAGGCGGAAGAGCGCGGGGTTCGCGCGCACATCGGCGCTGTCGGCGGTGACGAAGATCGGGACATCGCCGACGAGGCCGATCCCCTTCTTCATGCAGGAAACGCGAAGCGCGCGCCACTGGCGGTCGAGCTCGAACTGGACCCACGAATGCATGGCGCGCAGCGACGCGTCGCTTCCGCCGATGAAGTCAAGCCAGGCGGGAAGCCACGCCGAGCGTTCGCAGAATGCCTTGTATTCGCGGGTGATCGCAGCGCGCGAGCCGTTGCGCGCAGCGAACGCAGCGGCTGCCTTCGCGTAGAGCGGCATGCGGAACGCGCGCGAGGCCGCGAAGTCTGAGTTGCCTTCGCCGAGGCGCGTCGCGTCGCGCGCGGAGAGCCTGAGGTCGCTTGCCGAAAGAAGGCCCTGCTCGACGAGCGGCTCGAGCGCGAGGAAGAGCGGCTCGATCGCGAACGACGACGGCGACGAGTACGGGCTGTCGCCATAGCCGACGGGGCCGATCGGAAGCATCTGCCAGACGCTGAAGCCCGCGCGCGCGAGCCAGTCGGCGAAGGCGTAGGCGCTTGGCCCGAGGTCGCCGTTCCCAAAGCGCGACGGCAGGCTCGTGAGGTGCATGAGCACGCCCGCGCGACGCGTCTGGAGGAGCGGGTGCGGGGCGCGGGGCCTGGCGGGCGTGGACTTCGCAGGCATGGACTTCCCGAGGGTGGGCTTCGAAGGCATGGGTGGTAGTGATACAGCCTCGCCCGCGGAAACGGTGCCAAGCACGTGCCAGGAGGTGCCAGGCACCAGACGGCACGTGCTTGGCACCAATGGGCGCCCGGCGGCGGACTGGACACCGCGCTTCTGTCATGCGTCCATCGCCACTCCAGGCGACCTGACGCTCTCTGCGCCGCGGAAGGTGCCTGGCATGTGCCAGGAGGTGCCGTGCACTGCCTGGCACGTGCCAGGCACCGAGGGACGGCGCGAGGGCCGTGGCACCCGCTCGCCGCGGCGCTCCGTTCGCCCCTACCCTGCGCGAATGCAGGAGATCAACCTCTCCACCCCGCTCTCGCTGCGGAGCGCCTTCCTGTTTCCGCTGCAGTCGCGCGCGTCCCGCCGCGAGGTCCTGTGGGGCGCGCTCCTTCTCTGCATTCCCGTCGTCGGTTGGCTTCTCAACATGGGGCACCGCATCGCCATGACGCGGCGCATGCAGCAAGGGCTGCCTGCGTGGCCCGCGTGGCGCGGCTATCGCCAGCTCCTCTTCCACGGCGTCGTCACCTTCCTCGGCATGGTCGAGTACCACGCGCCCGCCGTCATCGTGGGCTACTTCGCGTGGAAGCTCGACGCGCCCGTCCTCTGGGGACTCGCGGCGTGCCTGTGGCTCGTCGCGACGGCCGCGGTGCCGGGCTACATGACGCACTACTGCCACACGCTCGACCCGCGCGAGATCTTCAATCCGATGCGTGCGCTTCGACGCGTGGGCGAGGGCGGCGCCGACTACTGGCGGGCATGGCTGATCGCGCTGGCCGCGCTTGCGTGCTCGTTCCTCGGGTTGCTGGCGTTCGGCGTCGGGTTTCTCGTGACGAGCGTGTGGTTCTGGCAGGTCGCGGGGTTCGGCTTCGCCACGGTGTTCACGAAGAAGTTCGCGCTCGCGCGCACCGAGTGAGCGCCGGGCGCGTCCGCTCAATCGGCCTTCGCATCGACCGTGACGAAGTTCGCGAGCCTGAGTTCGCGCTCGCCGCTCCAGCGGTAGGCGGAAAGCGCGCCCGCCGCGAAGCCGCCGCCGTGGTCGACGCACGCGACATTCGCGCGCAGGATCTTGCCGAACGCGCGGTCGGCCGCGTCGAAGAGCGCGTAGTGCCCGAAGAAGACGGGGCGCTCATCGGCGGGGTAGGCGTCGTGCGGGTGATACGGGACAAGCGTCGGAAGCGGCGGGAGTTCTGCGGAATGTTCGCGCGCGTCGATGCGGCGGTCGCCGAGGAGTGCGCGCAACTTCTCGGTGTCTGCGGCCTTCGTGAGCGCATGCTCGTGATAGGTGCGCCCCGCAGCAGCGTCGAACCAGCGGATACGCATCTCGCCGCGCGCGTGGCCGCCGCCGTCGGCGAGGCGCACTTCGCCAGGTAAGCGCATCTCGACGCCCTTCACGATGCGCTCGAGCGCGATGGCGACGGACTCGTCGGGTGCAAAGTCCAATGCCTGCTGCCGAGCGCCGAGGTCGAGGAGTTCGACCCAGTGGCGCTCGTCTGGCGCCATGCGGGACCGCTGGATCTCGATCGCCTCGTCGATCGATTCCGCGCGGATGCCCGCCGTGACGCCCTTCGCAGCCGCCCACGCGTCGAGCGCGTGGATCGCGGGCGGAATCCACGCAGCGTGCACCGCGCGCAGTCCCGGCAGCTCGAGGTAGAGCGGGAGCGCCATGAAGTGACGCACGCACGCGTCGTAGCCGTGCGCGTCGGCGAAGCCACGCAGCGTGTCCTGGTGCTGCTTCAGGTTCTTCCCGTCGTGCGGGCGGAGCCACGCTGTGGGCGCAGGCGCAGCGTCGGGGCCCGCCGCGAGGCGCGCCGTCGCCTGCCGCCACGCCTCTGCGGGGTCGAACGCGCGGTCTTGCGCGCGCGTCGCGAACGCGATCGCGTTCGTGTCGTGGTTCCCGGCGAGCGCAAGCGCGACGCGATGGTCGCACAGCTCGCGCACAAGCTCGACCACCTCGGCAACGCGCGCGCCACGGTCGACATAGTCGCCGACGAACACGATGTGGCGACCTTCCGCGTGCGACCAGCGCCCTGCCCTGCGGCGATAGCCGAGCACCTCAAGCATCGCGACGAGGCGCGTGTGCATTCCGTGGATGTCGCCGATGATGTCGATTCCGCCTGCAGCGTCCATGTGTGCTCCGTGCATGCTCCGTGCATGATCCATGCATGATCCATGCATGATCCATGCATGAAACGCGAGTCTACGCGCGGCGCGGCAGCACCGCGCGCGCCGCCGCATAGCTCGCGAGGCTGAGCGCCGCAGTGACGGCGATTACGACCGACATCTTGACAACGCCATGTGCCTTCCACGGCGCGAACACGCCAACCGCGAAGATCGCGATCGGCAGGTGCACGAGATACACCCAGTACGACGAGTCGACGACGAAGCGGACCATGCGGCTCGACGCCGTGAAGACGCGCTCGGCCGCGCCCGCGCCTCCGAGCGCGAGAAGCCACGCTGCGAGCGCCGTCACGGCCTGCGTGACCAAGAGCAGCGCCCGCATGCCGCCCTCCGCAGGCGCGCGGCCCTGGCTTGCCGCGACATACCACGCGATCGACAGCACGACCGCGACCAGCAGCGCGGCAGACCCCGCGGCGACGCGCCACCACGCGCCCCGCTTGAGCGCATCGACGGCGCGCGGGTCGCTTGCGAGGGCCCATCCGCCGAAGAAGAAGACGCCGTAGCAGAGAAGGATGGCGACATCGGGCGCGAACGACCGCGGCGTTGCGATCCCAGGGCTCGGCATCGCGAACATGGGGATCGCCGACGCGAGCGAGAGCGCGAGGACGGCGACGACGCTGCGCCACCCCGAGCACCAGCGCACGACCGCCCGCGCGCCCGACGCGCCGATTGCCTCGCGCCGGGCCGATGGAACCGCGCGCAGCGCGAGCCATGCGCACGCGGCCGCCGCGCAGAACCAGAGGAGGTAGAGCAGGAACCAGAGGTGCGCGGGCGACGGATCCTTCCACGGATGCTGCATCGCGGCGCCGATGAGGGCCACCGCGACCTCGCCGCCTCCGCGCGCCTCCTCGACGCGGCGGATCGCATAGGTGAAGGCGAGCTTGATGAGCGGAAAGAGCGCGATCCACGCGATCGCCATCGGGAACAGGATCCGCCTCGCGCGGTCGCCGACCCACGCGCCCATCCCCTTCCGCGACACGACGAGCGCGCCGAAGAAGCCCGAGAGCACGAAGAACGCAGGCATGCGGAACGCGTGGATCGCGAGGACGACCAGGCCCGCCAGGCCCGTCGTCTGCGCGTCGCGCAGCGGCCACCCCCCGTCCGCGGGCGACGCCACGAAGCTCGTCGCCACATGCAGGACGACCCCGAGCAGCATCATCGCGCCGCGCAGGAAGTCGAGGCCGTGAAAGCGGGCGTTCTCGGCCACGGCGGGAGCGTAGCCGATGCCGACCGAAGCATGGAACCGTGGCGGGACCCCTCCGCGATCTCGCGCGTCAGCTCCAGTTTCCGAGCAGCAACGCGAGATCCTCTGAGTTCGACTGCCCGTCGCCCGTGAGATCGCCCTCGGGCGTGCCCCAGCGCGCCAGATAGATCGCGAGATCGGCGCCACCAACGATGCCGTCGTCGTCGAAGTCGGGCGAGAAGGTCGCTCGCGCCGTCAGCACGGATCCCGCGGCGATCGGATACGGGATGAAGCCGAAGGCGAAGGTGTCGGGTACGGCGACGACGAAGAAGCTCTCCCCAGGCTGCGCCTTCGCAGGCATCGTGAGCTCCACCTCGACGACCGTGCCCGTGCCTGCATCGCCTTCGATGAGGAAGTTCGCGAACTCGGCGTCGATGACGCCCTTCGGATAGGTCGGGCCCGCGAGGGTCTCGGAGTCAATCACCGAAGGAAGCTCGACGCCGATCAGGCTGAAGTCGGTCGGCCCGCCCGTCTCGAAGGGCTGCGTCCACGCGTAGTCGTCGATCGAGACGCCCTCGCGCGTGAGGACAAGGCGGAAGATCGCGGAGTTGTAGACGAGCGGAAGATCGCTCGAGAGCGAGACGCGCGCCACGAAGGTCTGGCCTGGACGCACGCCGACGACGGACTGCCCCGACGGTGTGCGGCAGTCGAGGACGCCGACCTCGTCACCCGCCGACGCAGGTGCCGCGGTGGCGAGCGCCGCGACGAGGATCGCCCCGTGGGCACACAGATGCGATGCGACGAGGCCAAAGGAGCGCATGCGATCGAACTTCATGATTGAGGACTCCATGCTGGCGAACTGCGGGAACCACCACCGACGACACGACGGAAACCAGGGAGAAAATCGAGGAGAAAGCCGAGGAGAGAACCGAGGAGACACCCGAGTGGAACACCAAGCCGAACACCAAGCCGAACACCACGACGCGATGCGACTCATGGCGACACCCCCGCGCCTTCGGGCGATGCGATGTCCGCACCGACCGGCCTCGCATTGCCCGCTTCCTCGATGTCGCGACGCGCTTCGAGCGCGCGCAGCAGCTTCCAGGCGTCGCCGCCAAAGCGGCTCTCGCCCTCGAGGAGCCACTCGTCCTCCGCGAGCGCGGTGACGAGGAACCCGCCGAAGGAGTCGAGCACGCGGCGCTGCCACGACGCGGGGATCGTGCCGCGGAAGCGCACCGCAAGGTCAGGCCCGACGATCTCGACCCAGCCGCCGCCCGTGTGGACGACGACGCCGACATCGAGACCCGACGCGACGAGCATCGCACTGACGGCCGCGAGCGACGCCGGCGTGTGGTGCTCCGCGGGAGCGACGGCCACGAACCAGCCGTCGAGTTCGCCGACCGCGGTGAACGCGAACGCGTCGACCGCGTCGGCCGGCAAGAGCGCGTCGGCGAGCGCGAGACGCTCGGGCGTCTTGCGCAGCGCGATGACGCCGGGGAGGAGCGTGCCGCGCGGAAGCGTGGCCACGGCGCCGCCGAGATGGATGCGTCCGCCGTCGATCTCGGCCATTGCGTCCGAGTCGGCGGAGGCCGCATCGCCTGCCGTGCGTGCGGGCTTCGCACCCGCAGGCCCGACGCCCATGATGCCGCCGCGGAGCATGTCGGCGAGCGACGGCGCCGAACCGCCGCGCGGTTCATCTTGATCGGCGGAGGCCGCACCGCCACCTGCGAAGGTCGAGCCCTGCAGGAAGGTGGTGCACGGGTTCACGGCGGCGCGGAGATCGACGCCGTTCGCGGCCATCGCAAGCGCGAGGTCGGACTGCGTGATGGTGCCGCTGCCGTCGAGATCGCATCGGACATGCGCGGGGTTTGCGCGATCGACCTCGACGCCGAGCAGCGTGGCGATCGCGCCGAAGTCCGTCACATTCACGCGCTGGTCGCCCGTCGCGTCTCCCGTCGCGACGGAGACATCGAGCCGCGCCGAGTTCGCGGAGAGCAGGTTCCCCGCGGCGTCGGTGGCGCCCACGATGCGGATGCAGTAGCGAAGCCCCGCGGGAAGCGCGGGATCGAAGCCGATCTCAGCGCCCGTTCCGCCGAGCATGAGCGCCGCGGAGACCGTGGTCGACGGGAACTTCACCTCTGCGCCCGTGTTGTCGAACGCAGCGAGCGAGATCAACACGGCATCGAAGCTCGCGGGGTCGATCGGCTCGCTGAAGGTCGCGACGAGCGTCGAGAGTCCCCCGCTGCGCGGCTCGCTGACGGGTGTCCCCGCCGCGAGCGGAAGCGCCGCGAGCGCGTCGCCCTCGCCCTTCACGCTTGCCCACTGGAGGACCGCCGGCGCCTCGCTGTCGGGGTCGAACTCGATGGTGTAGAGCCCGCTTCCGCCGCGATCAAAGAGGTGGATGTCTGCGCGCAGCACGGGCTGCGGCACAGAGCGGTCGATGAACTTCGTCTGCCATGCGTTCACGCCGAGCGTGAGCTCGCGCGCATCGTCACGGACGACGCGTGCGATGCGCTTCGCACCACCCGAAGGATCGGCGATGCGCATGTACCGCCAGCCCGGGCCGACGCCCGCGTCGACCGAGAGCGTGAGCGGGTCGACCACGGTCGCCGAGAGGATCTGCGGCGTGACGGGCTCGACGGCGCCTTCCGAGAGGTAGATGCGGTCGGGCAGCCCGTTCACATCGTTCTGCTGGTTGACGAGGAAGTCAGGGACGCCATCGTCGAGCAGAACATCGGCGCGCACCGCGCGCACCAGCGGCTCGATGGTGGCGGAGTCGATCACCGCGAACTCGGGCGTGTTGAAGCCGTTCAGGCTCGAGATCTCGACGTCGTAGCCGACGAACTCGCCCTGGATGGTCGAGGTCATCAGCCACTGCGCCACGGCGACCTCGCCCGCGCCGATGTCGCCGAGGTCGACCGCGAGCGACGGCGAGCGCTGCTCGGTGCCGACCTGCGTGCCGATGAGGTCGAAGTCGACGAGAAGGTCGCGCTCGTTCTCGACGATCTGCGGCTCGCCCGACTCGATGCGCACATTGCCCGCGACGCCTCCGCCCGCGTTCTTCGCCCAGAGGCCAAGCGAGAACGGAACGCTCGGCTCGAGCTCGGGCGTGAACGGATCGTCGCCATAGACCTGCGTCTCGATGAAGTAGTTGAGCTCGAGCGACGGGTTTGGAAGCACCGTGATCTGCGCGGGGAAGAGCGGGAACGAGAGCGTCTGCCCGCCGACCGCGTAGCTGAGGTTGCCCTTGACCTTGTAGTTGGTCGGGCCGTTCGGTGCGGCGGAGTCGCCGGGGATCAGCGTGAAGGTCGCGCTGCCCGAGGCGCCCGCGGCGAGCGTACCCGTGCCGTCGACCGCGGTGAGCGTGTCGAGCGTCGGCCCGAGCACGACGAAGCGCTCGCCCGACAGATTGCCCGCCGCGTCGACGATCTCGAAGTCGAGACGCACCGACTCGAGCGCGAACTCGGTCTCGTTGTCGAGGACAAGCCGCGCCTCGAACGCCTGGCGCTCGAGGGTGACGGTCTGCTCGAGCTCGATCGTGAGCGTGGTGCAGAGGCCCTGGCCTGGCTGGAGGCCCTGGACATACACCGCGAGGGCAGCGCCGAAGAGCTGGTTCAGCCCCGAGAAGCCCGAGGCGCGCACCGTCTCGACCGCGGCGCGGGCGCTCTCCATGTAGCCGTTCAGCACCGCACGGTCGATGAAGTCGGTCGAGAGTCCCGCGGGAACATCGTCCACCGTGAAGATGCCGATGTCGTAGTAGTCGCGCGTCCGGTTCCAGCGCTCGACGAGTCGATGGAGCTCGGCGAGCGGCCGACCCTCCATGACCGCCGGATACTCGTTCCAGTACGCCTCGAGCGCCGCGAGTTCCTCTCCCGTCACGCGCGTGACATCTGCGCTCGACGGGTCGATCAGGGCGTCGTAGAGCGTGCCGATGAACTCGCGGCGAATCGCGTTGCCCTCGCCCGCCGTCATGCCGTTGTCGTCGATGACGCGCGTCAGCGGGCCCTCGAGCCGGTCGAACCAAGCGAAGTCGCCGAGTTCGTAGGCAAACGGACGCACCATGCGGATGACCAGGAGGCCGGCGTTCGCGATGTCCTCGTAGTCCTCGCGCGTCGCGTCGACGGCGTCCGGCACCGTGAAGAGATCGTCGAACGGACCACTCGCACCTGCGACGCCTTCCCCGGGCTGAAGCACGCACGGACCTGCTTGCGCTCCCGGAGCGACCCCTTGGTTCTGCAGGCAGCAGCAGGCCAGGTATGCATCCGCCAGGCTCCCCAGCGCCTTGCCGCCCGGGAGCTTTCCTGCAAAGTCCTTCGCCGCGTCCTCGGCGGCCGATCCCAGCGAATCGGCCGCCGCATCGCCGAGCGCGCTCACGGAGTCGGGCGGTGATTCGAGGATCGACTCGGCGAGATTCTCCGCGGCATTCTCGAGAACATCCCCGAGTCCGCCGGCATCGTCGTCGTTGCCGTCGTCGCCGCCCTCTTCATCATCGCTCTCGAGCAACTTGTCGGCGAGCTTGTCTTCCGCCTGCTCGAGGAGGCAGTTCTGCAACTTCTCAAGCTGCTGCTGCCCGCCGACGGCGGCGCCCACCGCATCGCTGCCGCACGGAAGGAAGTTGTCGAGGCATTGATCGAAGCACGCCTCGCAGTTGGGCGCCTCGTACACGCCCCGTGGCGTCGGCTGCAAAGCGCCGGGCAGTCCCGGGAACCCAGGTGGGCTGAAGGGCGAGCAGCCGAAGCAGCCTCCGCCGAAGCTCGGCCCGCCGCCCGTCGACGGGCATTCGACCGACTTGTCGACGCCAAGCAGGAAGCTGTACTTGCCGAGCGTGTTGCCGCACAGGAGCTCCCAGACGGCGCGCATCGCAGGGCGCTGGATGCAGCTTTCGTCGTCGACGAGACCCTCGCCGAACTGGTTGTCGATCACGAGGAACGGCGCGACGACCGACTGGCCGGGCAGCAGGTCGCCCACGATCGGCGCGAGCGGGATGATCTCGTAGCGGTCGGTGCTCTCGATCTCCCACAGCGTGTTGTCCGCCGCGACGAGGCCGTGGTTCGTGATGGTGAACTCGCGGTAGCTGACCTCGCCGTCGAGGGCGTCGAGATCAAGGACGACGGGCTCGACCGTGACGACGGGCGCGGGGACATTCGTCTCGAAGTTGAGCGTGATGGTGATCGTGTATTGGTCGCTGAACGGAATCGGGACGACCGTCCACGAGTAGGTGACGAGCACGCGGCTCATGAAGAGCTCGAGGTCGAGGCCGCCCGGGCCGACGACGATCGAGCGCTGCGCGCCGCCGTGCTGGGGCGCCGTGCCGCGAAGCGTGTAGTTTCCTGCGGGAATCTTGCTGAACTCGATGAAGCCCTCCGAGTCGACGAGGCCGCTTGCGATCGCCTCGGTCGCGCCCGCAGGAATCAGCTCGACCGTCGCGTTCGGATAGGTCGGCGGCGTGCCGTAGAAGCTGAACTCGTTGGTCGTGCGGATGCGCACGAGGCCCGTGGCGTCGCTGGTGGCGTTGAAGGTCATGGGAACGCCGACGCCGAGGCCCTCGTTCGAGAGGTCGGTGACGGCGATCCACGGATTCGCCGTGTACGGCCCGAGGACGAGGTCTTCCGCGGGGTTCAGCTGGAGCGACACCACCGTCGAGGCGCCGGGCGCAAGCGGCGGAAGCGCCGCAGGCGTGGCGAGCGACGCGAATGGCGACGATGCGACCTGCACCGAGAGCGCGCCCGTTGCGACCGGGCCTGCGTTCGTGATGGTGACATTCACATAGTCAAGCTCGCCCACGAGCATCTCGCGCACGATCGATGCGGGCGACGCCACGAGCTGCGGCAGCGCCTCGATGGCGAGCACGGGGAACTCTGCGACCTTCGCGGTCGTCTTCGGCGTGATGAGCGTGAAGCGCAGCGTGCCGCCTGACGAGTTCTCCGCGACGGAGACCGCGTAGTCGATGAAGCGCGACTCGTTGGCGCCGAGGGTCGATGCGCCCAGCGACGCCGTCGCGGACACGCCTTCTCCGATCGCCTCGACGAGGAGCTCTGCATCGGCGATGGGCAGTTCGCCGAGGTTGCGGACGAGAATCTGCCCGGTCGCCGCGCCGCCCTGGGCGATGCGGCGCTCACTGGCGTCGGCCTCGATCGACACGCCCCAGTAGACGACCTGCGTCTGGACGGCGGGCGTCGCGCTGCCGGCGCGTGCGCCGTGGCCGTAGACGCCCGCGTTGTTCGCGAAGGGCGCGACCTCGATCACGGCGCGGCCATCGGCTCCCGTCGTGAACGGAGCGGTGGTCGGGAAGCCGTCGACGAGCATGAGGCGCGTGCCTGCGACATTCGGCACGAGCGCGCCCGTCGCCTGGCTGCGCGACTCGATGACGAGCGCGGTCGGCGTCGGAAGCTCGAGTTCGGGGGTCGCCACGGTCGCCGTGACGACGGATCCCGTCACGGCGAGCGCGCCCTGCGCGATGCGGGTGTTGTCGCTCTCGCCGGTCGTTCCGTCGCTGCGCGACTCGAGCAGGTTGCCCGCGTCGTCGCTCGCGATCGTGATGCGCCACACGCCCGCGGCAGGCGCCGTGAACTCGACGCTGCGGTCGTATGACGCACCCGCCGCGAGGGTCGTGGGGCCAGCTGCGGCGGCGAGCGAGAGGAAGCCCGGACCATCGGTGCGCGTGGCGTAGATCCTGTCGACCCATCCGCCCTCGGCCGCGCCGAGACCGTTGTTCGTGACCGTGAAGTCCGCCGTCAGGCGCTCGCCTTCGACCGCCGAGGCGGGCGCGGACGCCGCGACGACCGTGAGGTTCGGCCTCGGCGCGGGATCGATCTCGATCGGGACGCTTCGGATGAAGCCGTTCGTCGAACCCTCGCCCGACTCCTCGATCGAGTTCGTCGAGTCGACGGTGACCACCACGCGCTGCGTGCCCGCGACGGAGGTCGGGATCGTGCACTGGATGGTGCGGACGGCCTCCGCCCCTGCCGCGATCGTCTGCGTCACGGTCGGCGCAGCGATCGTGCGGTCATTGCCGATCGAGGCGTCGTCCGACAGCGCGACGAGGTCGCCGCGGAACCCGCTGGCGCCGCCGTTTCCGATGTTGCGCACCGTGTAGGTGATCGAGATCGTGTCTCCTGCGGTCGCGCTGGCCGGCGCGGTGACCGCCGTGACCACGAGGTCGGGCCGGCGCGGCGTGATCGGCGCGGAGTTCGCGCAGTTGTTCGACTCGCCCGATTCGACGACTTCGCCGCGCGAATCGGCACAGACCTGCAGGGTGAACGCGCCGCCCGAGATCTGCGGCGTCGCGACCTGTCGGACGAGGTCGACCGACGCGCCCGCAGGCAGGTCGTCCGCGAGCAGGAGCTCCGCGAGAAGGATCGACTGGGTCTCTCCCGACGCGATGATCTTGAAGAAGCTGTTCGCCGTGAGATCCGCCTCGCCCGAGTTCGTGAAGCGCAGCGTCACCTCGAAGGGCTGGCCGAACGAAATCTCGCTCGGCGCCGAGGCAAACGACGCGACGAGGTCTGGCAGCGCGGGGCGCACCAACGCGATCGGCGCGCTGACGACGAGGTTGTTGCCTTCGTCGCTCTCCTCGATCGAAGCGTTGCCGTCGGCCTTCACGAGCAGCCGGTAGGTGCCGTTCACGAGCGCGTTCGCAAGCGGAAGCTGCACGCTCGCGCTGCGCGGCGCATCGGCGCCAGGCGCCAGCGGCGACGAGCCCGAGCCGACGACGGCCACGGGAATGTCGTCCGACGAGAAGAGCGCGTCGGTCGAGAGGAACACGATGTCGCTGAAGCCGCTCGGCGCCGCGAGGTCGCCTTCGTTGCGGACGCCCCAGGTGACGGCGACCGACGAACCGAAGGTGCCCTCCGCGGGCGCGGCCACGCCGAACGCGACGAGGTCGGGCGCAGGCGTCGCCGTCACGGTGAACGGCGCGCTCGGCGCGGTGTTGTTCGACTCGGACGCCTCGACGAGTCCGCCCAGCGCATCGACGACCGCGATGAGGAACTTGGTCTCGGCCGCGTAGGACACGGGCAGCTGCACCGTCGCGGTGCGCTGGTAGGACGCCTCTGGCGCAAGCGCGCCGGGCGCCACGGGCTGCGTGCGCAGCAGGAGATCGTCGCCTGAGAAGACGGCGTCGCTCGAGAGATAGATGCGGTCGCTCCAGCTGCCCGAGGTGGACGCTGTGCCTGCGTTCGTGCCGCGCCAGGTGACGCTGACCGAGTCGCCCGCCTGCGCCGACGACGGAGCGGCGAGGACCGACGCGACGAGATCGGGGCGCGGCGGCGCGACGACGGTGAAAGGCGCGCTCGCGACCGTGTTCGGCGCAGTGTCGGCGCCTTCATCGATCTGGTTGAGCGCATCGGTGCGCGCGATGAGATGCGCGGGACCCGAGTAGTCAGGCAGCGAGACGGTCTGCGAATCGCTGTAGCTCGCGTCGACGGCCAGCGACTGCGAACGGATCCGCTCGACGAGCATGATGTCGCCAGGACCGATGGCGCTGTCCTGGCTGAGCCAGACCTGGTCGCGCCACGAGCCCGTCGCGGCCGACTCGCCAGAGTTGGCGACGCTCCACGAGAAGGTCGCGGGCTGCGTGCCGATCGCCCCTTCGAGCGCGCTGACGGCCACGACGCCAAGATCGGCGCGGGGCGGCGGAAGCACCTCGAATGCGCCCGAGACGGCGCTGTTGTTGGTCTCGTTCGGCCGCTCGTCGATCTCGCCGATGCGGTCCGCGGTCGCGACGACGAACCGCGCGCCGAGCGCCGTCGCGGGAACGACGAAGCTGGCGCTCACGGGCGCCTCGGCGCCCGACGCGAGCGGGCTCGACACCGAGATGTCGCCGAGCTGAACATCGTCGCCATCGCCTGCCACGGCGTTGGTCGAGAGCGCGACGCCGATGCGGCGAAGCGCGGTCGCGGCGACGGGGCCCTGGTTGCGCTCGACGACGGTGATCGCGACCGGCGCGCCCGCGACAGCGTCCTTCGGCACGGCGACCGATGCGATCGTGAGATCTGGATTCGGCGGGAATCGCAGCGCGATCGGGCCGAAGGCGACCGATGTATTGTTCGCCTCGCCAGCCGTCCGCTCGGCGACCTGGCCGTTCGCGTCGGTGCGCACGAACACGAAGAAGTCGGCCTCCTCCTGCGGGGCGACGAGGGAGACCTCGACGACGCGCTCCGCCCCGGGGGCGAGGGCCGCGCTCGCTGCGACGGGCGCCGTCAGGAACTGGTCGTTCCCGAACACGGTGTCGGCGGAGCGGAACGCGCGGTCGCTCCACGGAAGCGCCGCAGGCGCGTTGCCTTGGTTGCGCACGGTCCAGCGCAGCGTGAACGCCTGCCCTGCCTCGAGCGAGGCGGGCATGTCGATCGCGGTCACCACGAGGTCAGGCGCCGCGGGCGGCTGCACCTCGACCGAGCCCGCGACGATCGTGTTGTCCGCCTCGTTCGACTCGAAGCGCGCGGCCGTCGCATCGACGACGATCAGGATCGAGTAGATGCCGCTCTGCGTCGACTCTGGAAGCGTGAAGCTCACGCTGCCCGGCGACGACGAGCCCGCTGCGATGACCGCGCCCGTGCGCGCCACCGTGCCGAGGAGCGTGTCCGAGGCGTCAAGCGCAGCGTCGGCCGAGAGGAACACGCGGTCCGTGAACGCAGGGCCGAACGAGTCGCCTGCGCCCGCGTTGACGGTCGCGAAGGCGATGGTCGCCGGCTGCGTGGTGAACACAGACGACGGCACAGTCAGATCGGACGCCACCAGGTTCGCGGCGCGGACCTCGATCGGTGCGCCGAAGACGATGTTGTTCGCCTCGCCATCGGCCTTGGCCGAGGTCTCCGCGATGTCGCCGTTCGCGTCAAGCGACAGGCGCGGCACCAGCGTGCCCGAGAAGAACGGTGCCGTTCCCGAGATCGTCCGCTCGGCGGACGCCTTCGGCGCGAGATCGCCGCCCGCGACGGAGGTTCCGAGCACGGAGACCACGGTCGGCTCCGACTCGGACACCACGAGGTCGACGCGCGAAGTCCATGGCGCCACCGCATCGGCATCGCCGGCATTCGCCTCGGTGAACGCGGCCGCGAGCGGCGCACCTGCGCTGACCGACTTCGCGGCCACGGGGCCGTCGGACACGAGGTCGGCGACGGGAACCTCCTTCTCGATCGTGACCGTGACGGCCGTCTTGTCGAGCGCAATCGTGGTGTTCGGAGGCAGCGCGGTCGAGAGGAACGCGCCGCTGCGACCGCTCGGGAAGGACGCAAGCGTCCAGGTCGTGCCGATCGGAGGTGCGAACGACGGATCGAACGCGAGCGTGAACGCGCCATCAAGCGCACCCGTGTTCGCGCTGACGGCGCTGTTGGTGGCGCTGGCGACGCGCGTGATCGACGAGGACGGGCTGCACGCGAACGCGCCATTGATGGCGAGCGCCGCAGACCCCTCAAGCGCGAGGAAGCCCTCGTTGAGGAGCGCTCCGCCGAACGGCGTGACGGCGCGGGTTCCCGTCTCGACGAAACGGGCGCGCGCACGCGGCTCGATGCGTGCGAGCGTGTCAATGTGGGACGCGTTGCCGCTCACCGCACGGATGTCCGCTGCGCCACGCAGCGTCAGATCGGCTGCCAGGGTGCGGATCGGCTGCGGAAGCCGGAGATTCCCCGACAGGTCCCACACGCCGCCCGCGAGGCGGTTCGACGACAGGTTCGCAAGCGTGCAGTTGAAGCGCAGCTCGCCCTCGTCGGCGAGCACCGTGCCGCTGCTCGCGACGACGAGCGGCGAGCAGCTCGAGTTGAACCGCTTGCTGCCAGCACCCGTCGCCCGCAGCGTGCCTTCGTTCGTGAAGGTCGCGGTGAAGCTCGAGCAGTTGCCGAAGATCTGGCTGAACTGCCCGCTGGCCG